>JAZNBG010000012.1:0-232500 GCA_045586925.1 Clostridia bacterium
TATTATACAAAAATAAAATTTAAATTGCCCGTGCAAAATTTTCGGCTGCGCCGAAATGCACTTGGGCAAACAAAGCGTAAGTGCTCCGACCGCCGCAAGGCGAGCGGCGTAGCCGCTTTGTTCTCTTATAGGAAATTACTACTTAATCCCTTTATTTAATCATATATTTATACAGCATCACCGCAGCCTCGGCACGTGTAAGGATCTCGGTTGGCCTTAAATAACCTCCGTCGCCGCAAATTATACCCATTCCCGTAAGGATTGCGGGATAACCGATTTTTCCATCGGATATAAGGTTTTTGTCAGCATATTCAACCTTAAAAATGTTGCTGAGCTTTGCCACCTCTTCCATTCCGTCAAACCTTATCATATACACAAATGCATCCTCACGCTTTACAACGCTGTCAGGTGATTTCTCTTCTTCGGTCAGTATCCCTTCATTAATCAACTCCTGATAGAGCATCTCCGGTTCTCTGGTAAGATATCCTTTATATCTTATTCCTGCACCAAAAAACTTTAGCAAATCATACTGTGTGACAGGCTCGTCAGGGTTGAATTTCTCGCCCTTAAAGCCAATTTGAATTTCTGCCAGCTTGTTTATCATTTCCTGTGCCCAATGACCATCAATGTCAGAATATTTAAATTCTTGGGCTGATTCTTCTATGCCATTTAAATATTTTTCACCCGTGAATGCATCAACCATTATGGCATCTGTTGCAGTAAAGCAAACTTTATATGTTCCGTCTGTCAGGATATATATTCTTTTAAGAGGGGCGATATCCAGTATTGCATCATATGCTGCAGTACCATCAATTATCTTTTCAGTCTTCGGAAAAACTTTTTCCTCATAATCAAGTCTGTAGCTTGTAATACGATTTGCATCATTATCAAACTCTACAAAGATTCCATCATCGACATATCTGACACCATTTACAATTCTGTCAAAATCCCGTGAAACACCCCAGTTTGATGTATTGCTATTTTGCTCGGCAAACTCATTCACTTTTTCTTTTGCTGCGGCTTTTAAAAATTCATCAATCTTTTTGTTCGCCTCAGCCTTTTGATTTTCGGTAAGCTGAGCATCGTTGAAGGTTTCGTGATATGCTCTGTTGTAAATACTCAGGATTTCGCCTGTTGCACCGTCGGCAGTAACAGATAAATAACGCTTGCTGTCATTTTCATAGCTAACCGACACACGATATTTTTCATCAACCTTGTTTATGCTGTAATACTCAGTTTTTAATGCATTGTCAAAATCAATGTATGGAAGCTTTTTAAGGATTTTTTCAATATCATCTTTGGATATTACTCCCTCAACCATATCAAGCTCACGAATTTCCTGCTCGGTCAGCATTTCCTTTCTTGAAGACATCAGCGCATCCTCTGCCACCCCGTTGCTTGTACTGCCAAAATATGTTTCGTTCCATTCATCCTCGGTTGCAACTTCGCCGTTTTCAGCTAAAATATAGCCCGCCTCGTTATCTTTATAGCGGTACACAAGAACTACTTTATCCTTGTCATCCTCTGACTTGGGTTCAAAGTACGAATACTCATCCTTATAAATCAATTCAGCCGGAAAAGCCGCTTTATACTTTTCTTTATAATCAGCAACACTTTCAGGAACATTGCTGAACTTAGCATCATAATTAAAGTTGATATATGCATTTCTTACATAGGCTTTATCATCATAGACTCTGATGTTTATACTTGCGTTGTTATCCTTTACCTCTATTCCGTCACGAAAACGCCTGAAGCTCAACTGATACGACAAATTATTTACATACCACGAGTCCTCATCATATACCAGCTTATCATCGTTATTTGCAAAAGCTTCGGGGGCTGTCTTTTTGAGAAAGCTCTCTGCAGTGCCGATTATTTCAGCTTTTGACAATGCGGTTAATTTTTTATCGGATTTCAAAGAGTTGTCATAGGCATAATACTGTAAAATTCTTCCCCCGCCGTCGGCAGAAACTTCTATATATGCATTGCCATCAGCACTCTGCCACAAAAAGGAATACAATGTTTTGCCCTCTTGCTTGGAGGTTTGTGGCGTAAACTCTGTCAGTTCGGTCGGGATATCAACCCTGCCTTTAACCTTTATCAATACATCCTGCATTTCTTTTGACGTCATACTGTCTGCAAATACAGTGATGCTTGACAAAACCATAACAACCGTCAGTATTAAACTTATTATTCTTTTCATTTACAACCATTCCCTTCTTTAGTTTAAGTTTATAAAAACTCCTTTATATTAATACTATTAAGACCGGCAAAAGGTTGCATTGTTTGTAAAAATTTTACTATAATTACAAAAGCTCCTTACGAAGGTCTGCCGGGTCTTTTGCACTAAGCATTGCCGGAGCAATGTCCAAAACTGTTTTGCAGCCGCAATCTCCCATTTTGTTCATCTTGTACGCCGCTCTTGCATAGGCAACAATCACAGATGCGGTAAATTCAGGGTTTGAATCCAGCTTCAGGCTGTATTCAATTATATGCTGATGCTCAAGATTTAAACCTGTTCTGCCACTGCGGATAACAAATCCGCCGTGCGGAATTCCGCTGTGGTCACGATTAAGCTCCTCCTGAGAAATAAAATGAACTGTAGTATCATAGTCTGCAAAATAATTGGGCATTGTTTTGATTTCATTCTCGATTTTTGCCTTATCCGCCCCGTCCTCGGCAACCACAAAGCACTCTCGTATGTGCTTCTGGCGTGTTGTGAGTTCAGGGTTAGAGCCGCTGCGAACCGCATCAAGTGCCGCACTAACGGGAATTGTATACTGTTTTGCATCAGCAACGCCCTCAATTCTGCGTATTGCATCAGAATGTCCCTGACTTACGCCCTTGCCCCAGAAGGTATAATCCTTTCCGTCAGGAAGGACTGCGCCTGCATACATTCTGTTAAGCGAGAACATACCGGGGTCCCAGCCAACAGAAATAATTGCAATCTTGCCCGATTCCTTTGCAGACTTGTCCACATTTTCAAAATGCTCGGGGATTTTTGTGTGGGTATCAAAGCTGTCAACCACGTTGTAAAGCTTTGCCATTTCAGGAGTCTGTACGGGCAGGTCTGTTGCACTTCCGCCACACAAAATCAAAACGTCGATTTTATCTGACATATTTTTAAGCTCGTCCGCACTGCATACCAAAGCACCCTCTGTATTAATTTTAAGAGTCTTGGGGTCACGTCTTGTAAATACCGCAACAAGCTCCATATCCAGATTCTGACGTATTGCACATTCAACACCCCTACCTAAGTTTCCGTAACCGTAAATTCCGATTTTTATGTTCATTGTCTTCATATCCTTTCTTTTTATAAACACATTTTAAAAATTTCTTTTATAGTTTCAAAATCCATATCGATATAGCTTTTCACCGTTCTTTGTCTTCCAAAGGTGCAAAGCTCCGAAAGCCTGTCTATACAGCTTTCATCAAGACCGAAATCAGCCAGGCATGCCGGCATACCAATTGATTTAAAATATTCAGCCATTTTCTCGATGCCCGATAATGCGGCAGTCGCATCATCCTCTTGCTGACAATCCCACACCCGACGCGCAAACTGCGCAAAGCGTGGAATATTGTGTTTGTATATATACTTTGCCCAGGCAGGAAAAAGCATCGCAAGCCCTGCACCGTGAGCTATTTGGTCGTACTCACCGCTGAGAGCGTGTTCCAACTGATGCACCGGAAGAGCATTTGCACGGCCGCAGCCGGTAAGGTCGTTGTGGGATATACTTGATGCCCACATCATATTGGCACGGGCTTCATAATCCTGTGGGTTTTTCATAAGAGTTGCCCCTGCCGTAATAGTAGCCTTCAAAACACTTTCGGCAATTCTGTCGGTAAGGTCTGTTGGCTCGCAAGGCGTAAAATAGCGTTCCATTGTATGTGCCATAATATCCACCACGCCGCAGGCGGTCTGGTATTTTGATACCGAGTATGTCAGCTCGGGGTTCATAATGGCAAATTTACATCTGTTAAAATCACTGTTAAAGCCCCGCTTCATATTAAGCTCTGTATTTGAGATAACTGCAGATGAACTCATTTCACTTCCAGCAGCGGCAATTGTAAGAATACATCCAACAGGTAAGGATTTTTGAACCTTGCTTTTGCCCGTGGGGAAATCCCATGGGTCGCAATCCGCACAGGCACCTGCGGCTGTGTACTTGGAGGAGTCTAAAACGCTTCCGCCGCCCACAGCAAGTATCATCTGAACATTATTTTCTTTTGCAACCTTTACCGCTTCCCGAACAAATGAAAGCTTTGGGTTGGGTTCAATCCCGCCCATTTCGACAACATTTATGCCATGTTGGGTAAGGGATGACATAATTTCATCATAAAGCCCCGATTTCTTTATGCTTCCCTGTCCGTACTGGAGCATTATATTATTGTATCCGTACTCTGTAATTATTTTACCTATATCCTTGTGTTTATCCTTACCAAAAAACACCTTGGTCGGCGTATAGTATATAAAATCTTCCATAGTCAGCACCTCATATTACGTAACTAAGGTATCCGTCATTTGTCAAAATAGGCAGTATTCTTCTATTATAGAACAAAAACTCAAATACCGTTTTCTATCAAAAGTTCTCTTAACTAAACTGTTCTTGTTAATTTTAACCATTTGATTGCATAACAGGTTTTAAACCTTCAGGCAGCCCACATACATATCCATCACCTATTTTTTCTTTATGTTCGTTTTTAGCTTTTTCTATAAGGTCAGGATTTTCAAAAAGTCGAATTAATGTTCCTGCAACTGCCTTTCCTGCATAAAGCATAGCTTTTTTTGCATATGTTCCCTTGCATTGAGACACTGACTGCCAACTGTGACCGGGTGTTCCGACTACCCAGTTGCCAATATGCATCTGCACTGTGGGGCAGTTCCAGCTAACATCCGCTGTATCCGTAGAACCACCATGAGCGACAGGTGGTGCCGGATCTAAAACTTCTGTTGCAAAGATAGGTTTTTCCTCGTCCTCTTTTTTAAGTTTCATTGTTTTCTGTAATTCTCTGCCAAATGCAAGTTCTTCTTCTGTAGGAACAGGCAACGGAATGTCATGCATCGCTTCATTTGCCACAGCCTGAAGTGTGGGAATCGTAATTAAATTTGCATAGGCTGCAACGGTTTCAGAGCTGACTTCGGTCTCTGTCATCATAGCCGCACCCTGTGCAATTTTATCTACTCTTTCTTTAAGAATACGCACAGTCTCAGAATCTACACCACGAATCATATATTGTACTTTTGCGTGAGACTGAACCATATTAGGAGCCGTTCCGCCGGCATCTAAAATAGCGTAATGGATTCTGCTTGTAAGCTCCATATGTTCACGAAGGAAGTTCACGCCCACATTCATAAGTTCCAATGCATCAAGAGCACTTCTTCCCATATGCGGTGCAGCGCCTGCATGGGCTGCTATACCCTCAAAAGTATAATCCACCTTTACATTGGCAAGCGCCGGACGTGTTCTGACCATATACATTCTTTCAGGATGCCAGCTAACTATAGAATCAATACCTGCAAAAGCTCCGTCACGCGCCATAAATACTTTTCCGCCGCCGCCTTCCTCCGCAGGGCATCCAAACAATGTTATTTTGCCTTTACCTGTTTCTTCTATGTATGCCTTAACAGCAAAAACAGCCGCTAATGAACCTCCTGCAAACAGATTATGTCAACAACCGTGGGCTTTGTCTTTACCCGGAATAGATTCCTTTTTAGTAGACCCTGCAACCTGGCTCATACCTTCAAGAGCATCATATTCAGCTAAAACCCCAAGACTTGGGCTGCCACTTCCGTATGTTGCTTTGAATGCAGTAGGAATTCCACAAAGATTACGAGTTACCTCAAATCCGTTTTCTTCTAACTTTTTTGTAAGCAGTTCCACCGCCTGATATTCACCAAACGATGTTTCCGAGTTATCCCACAAGGCATCTGAAACCTCGCAGAATATCTCCTTTTTTTCATCAACAACATTTAAAAATTCTTTATACTTCATAACAACCTCCTTAATGTACCGACAATGCCCTCCAGTTTAGCAAGGTCATCAATTTCATATGTAACAAAAATATCCTTTGTATTGGGATTGTGTGCCGGATTGTACCAACAGGTATCAACTCCGGCAATAAAGCCACCCTTCATATCGCTGGTAAGTGAATCTCCTATAAGCAGCACTTCGCTTTTATTGGTGATTTCAAGTTTTTCAAACACATAATCAAAATACGCCTTGTTGGGTTTCTCGGCACCGACAATCTCCGATATAAAAATCGCATCAAAAATCTTATCCAATCCCGAAAGACGCAGCTTTTTTTCCTGTGCCACCTTGGTACCGTTTGTAACAGCAACAAGAGTATATTTTCCCTTTTGTGAAAGAAGAATTTCCTTTGCTTTATCAACAAACACAATATAGTCACCAAGCACCACTTGATAATCATTGTTGAATTTTTCTGCGATGGTCACATCCACACCGATTTTTTCAAAAAACTCCTGAAATCTTCCTACTAAAATTTCTGCTTTAGTAAGTTCATTTCTTTCAAGCATCTGCCAGTATTTCACATTAATGTCTGAATATAGCCTCAGCATTTCGTCACTGCATACACCAATCTTATATTTCTGAAACAAAGTTCTTATCGCATATGCCTCTGATGCAAGAAAATCAAGAACAGTTCCGTCTATATCCCACAATAAATATTTATACATAACCATTACCTCGTCATAAGTAAGCCAGTATTTTTTTATTATAACACTTTTTCACCCGCTCTTCAATATTTTTTAAATAAAAAAGTGTTTTAATTAAAACACATCAACTCCCCAGCCCCTCAATCTTGAGGGGATTAAGGTACACTTTATTTGTAATATAGGAAATTAGAAGTTAAAAGTAGTAATTTCGTATAAGATAAAAAAGTGTGGTAACGCACACTTTTTTATCTATACATTTTCAACACAGGCTGCATCTGTACTCCGTCTAAAGCCTGCTCTACTGCAGGAACAATCTCTTCCATTTGTGCAACCAAAGAGTTTTCCTTGGAAATATAATCATCCTGACCAAAGGGTACAAAATATATGTTTTTCATATTTGCAAGCATACCTATATTTTTTGCGTTGCCGCCAAGTCCGTCATTGGTAGAAATCCCGATAACAACAGGTCTTTTGTTTCTGAGATGAGCCTTGACAGCCAGCGTTACCGATGAATCGGCAATTCCTGACGCTATCTTGGCTAAGGAATTGCCTGTACAGGGTGCCACAACCAATACATCAAGTAACTTTTGAGGTCCTATAGGCTCTGCATCACGAACAGATGCTATCACCTTTTCACCGGTAATTTCTTCAAATCTTTTTATATGTTCTTCAGCTTTGCCAAATCGGGTATCCGTTGTATAGCTTATTTCAGACATAATCGGAATAACCTTTGCACCTTGATTAACTAACGCTTCTATCTGCGGAAAAACCCTTTTATATGTGCAAAAAGAGCCGGTTAGTGCAAATCCGATTGTTTTGTCAGTCAGCTTCATCCGTTCGCCTCCATTTCGTCAATAATATTTAAAATTGTACTGCATATAATATCTCCTGCTGTATCTGCTGCTACCTTACCGGGTAGTGACAATGCCCAGATGACCTTTATTCCAAGTCTGCGTGCTTCGTCAAAATCCACCCCGGCGGATACACAATTTGGATAAGGTAAAAGAAAAAGGGAAGCACAGCATTTTTTGCCGCTCCCCCCCATTGTGTAAACTATTATATTAACTTCTTACTAAAATGTTTATATTAAGCAATTTATACGCCTATCAAATACCAGATTTAATTTCATCATACAAATTCTCAAAATAATATCTGAATCCTTCATCATTAGGATGGAGTCTCATATCTGCAAAAAACCTTTCCTCTCTGGGAACAAAATCAAATCCCGAAACAACTGTAATATTTTTAAAATCTTTTACAGTATGTTTTATAAGCAGGTCAACCTTTTCAAAATTCCCAAATATTCTTTCTTCATTCATATCCTTTCTCCATATCGGAGTAATTGCAAATATTTTAGAGTCAGGGTAACTCAAGCTTATATTTTCGTAAAAAGCCTCACAGTTTTTCTCAAAAGAACCTTCATCTATTCCATTCCAATCATTGGTACCATAAGCTACTGTTATGTAATCCGGCACAAACGAATCTTTAACCTTTGCAAGTTCAGGAAAAAACCTTTCACCGCCTATTGCTTTATTAAATTCTTCGGCATCCAAAGCATCTGCAATCTTTGCGATGTAGCGATTAGACGGCCTTAGTGCATCATATCCGTGAGTTATCGAATCCCCGTATGCAAGCAATTTCTTTTTGGGCTTTATTGCCTCAACAAAGGCATCATCATCAATAGCTATTTCTTTAATAGAGGTTTTTGTCGACCAGGGCATATGTATGCATACAGTTTTTGTTCCGTCTCCAAGCTGAATCGCTTTCGAAAATTCTCCCAAAGGGAAGTCCATTTGCGTATAGTTATGCGGCAATGTAATATCAGAAAAATTATCAAGATAACTGATAGCTTTAGCATCTGCCATAATATCAACAGAGAAATATTTGCGGGAACTGCCTTGAGCAGTTACTAATTTTAAAAACAATTTTTTGCTATCCGTTTTAAATAGCAGTTTTATTCCGGCTGAAGAAAATGTTTTATTATAAAAATCCGCGTTTGTTTTTTTATATAGTTGCTCCTGCTCCTGTGTAAACCTATATAACTCAATTGTTTCATTATTTTCTGCAACACGGACTGCGCCTGTAACAATTTCTTTAATTTGATTAAAATTTAATTTCATATAACAACACTATTCCTTATGCAAAATCTATATATTGTTTAATCTCCATACAAACATCTTTACAATTTTTCCCTATTTGCAAAACAAAGTCACCTGGTTCAAATACCCAATTACCCTTAAAATCATAAAATGACAAATCCTCTTTTGATAAAGTAAATTCTATAGTTTTTTTCTCACCTTTTTTCAAATATGCTTTTTCAAAAGCCTTCAACTCTTTCACGGGTCTTGAAACACTTGCTACAACATCTGTAACATAGCATTGAGCAATCTCCCACCCATCACATTCACCCATGTTTGTAATATCAAATTTTATCTCCGCTAAGTTCTTTTTATTATTAAAGTTATAATTAAAATTACTGTATTCAAATTTCGTATATGACAGGCCATATCCAAACACAAAAGCAGGAGTACTTATATTATCTCTGGCAACATACTCTTCGTGCTTGTAGTACCACATTACACCAAGTTCATTACGCTGATGATTATATTGTACAGGTATCTGCCCCGTGCTTCTCGGAAAGGTCACAGGCAGCTTTCCGCAAGGATTGAATTCACCAAAAATTATTTCGGCCGCTGCAAGTCCACACATTGTTCCCCCGTGCCACGCCCACAGAACTGCATCGCAATAGGGCATAATACGGTCGATTGCAAGAGGTCTTCCTGCAAAAACTACCGCAATAACTTTTTTACCGATTTCCTTAGCTTTTTTTACACATTCCACTTGAGTTTCGGAAAGCTCAATATTGGTTTTTGTCATTCCCTCACCGGTTATATGATGACTTTCTCCCAGAGCAATTACATATGTATCTGAAAGTCCGGGATAGATCCACATATCATCACCCATACACGGATGAGATGCTGTTTTATCTCTGCCGTTAATTACAGAAATTCCCTCTGCAAGTGAAATAACATCCTCTGGCCGTCCTCCTGCATGCCAGCTTCCCATAAGTGCCTCTTTTTCCTCACACATAGGTCCTTTAACAGCAATTGTTTTTTCGCCCTTTTTAAGAGGAAGTATCCCATTATTCTTTAAAAGCACCATAGAATGCCGACTTACTTCTTTTGCTTTTTTCAGATATTCTTCAGACATAAAATCATCACTGCAGATTTTTTCATCAAAATATGGATTATCAAATAAGCCGAGCTTGAACTTAATTCTTAAAACGCGTCTGACCGCTTCATCAACAGTTTCCATGCTTACCGTGCCTTTTTCTATGGCAGAGCATAAATGATTTCTATACAGACAATCCACCATATCCATATCCACACCTGCGTTAATGGCAAGTGCGGCTGATGTTTCATCATTATCAGAAACACCCTGACATTTAAGGCGAAGTACAGCATCCCAATCGCTTACAACAAATCCACCAAACCCAAGTTCTCCTCTTAGAATATCTGTAAGATGATATCTGCTTGATGTTGCAGGCTGACCGCTGATTTCGTTAAATGAGCTCATAACGGTTGCCACTCCCGCATCCACCGCCGCTTTAAATGCCGGCAATGCTCTGTTTCTCAGCGAATAATCCGACCATTCGGTTGCATCCTTATCTCTACCGCCGCTTGCTGCACCATATCCAATATAATGCTTAGCACAAGCAGCAATTCTGCCTTTTTTAGACATATCGTCGCCTTGAATACCTTCAACAGAGGCTTTTGCAAATACACCGCCAAGAAAAGGGTCTTCGCCGGGACACTCTATAATTCTTCCCCATCGGGGGTCATTACACACATCCAGCATAGGTGCAAAAGTCCAGTGCACACCCTCTTTGCTCGCTTCTTCAGCCATAATGGAAGCTGCATCTCTTATCAACCCGTAATCCCAGGTAGCCATCTGCGCCAACGGAATAGGAAAAATGGTTCTTGAACCATGAATAACATCGCGTCCGTTTATTACAGGGATACCAAGTCTGCTTTTTTCAACTGCAGCTCTTTGAATTTCATTGAGCCTTGAGATACGAAAATCTTCCTGATCATCAGCACCCGCCATTGCACTGTTAGCTAAAATACACGAACCTACCTCACCTTTTTCTGCTTTAACTATTATTTCATCAATACGCGTATCAGTCAAATACTCCTGAGTAAGCTGACCAAGTTTTTCTTCCAGAGTCATTTGCGATATGAGTTGTTCAATCTTTTCATTCATAGTCTTTCCTCCTGCAGTGAAGTCAATTACTTTTTGTAGAACATTTCTCGTGCCTCTTTAAGCAACCTTAATGATTCCTCAAAGACAGGTTCGTTGCCGACCTCCGCAGGTGTCCATGGTGCAGTTATAAATCCAAGCACCTGCTCATCAGGTGCGTTATCTCTGAAATATTCAACCAAATCCATAGTGTTATATGGGCATTTATTAACGGTTGAAGCACAGGGTATATATTTATATCCCTCTTTCATAAGGGGCAACGCCACATTCCTGAAATTAACAAGAAACGGGTCTTCTTCAACATATTTAATTCCCATTTTGGCATACTCGCCCTCATTATAATAAGTCACATACTCTGCGCGTGATTCAATTGGTGTATAATGTTCTTTTTTGAACGCATTATAATACCATGGTGAAAGAACAGCATCATCTACACCTATGTATTTTTTATATTCCTCAGGATGGTCAAAAAGCGCACAGGACCAAATCCAAGGGGTTGCCCCCTTATCTATTACGCAATCCATAAGAAATCTCAGGTCATGCCAGTAAAGCTCTCCCTGACGAAACACAACATGTTGAGTGTTTGCATTATGCTTTGCATCCTCTTCGTCCATACCAAGATGTATATACTCAGGCTGCCCAAACAAGTCATATACCTCGTATATCAAATCTCTGCAAACGTTATAATAGGTTTTAGTGGAAACCATTCTGGCATACTCGCCCATCCAATCAGCATGGGTGGTTGAAAAATTAAGCTTTGGTACAACTGTAATACCCATACTTTTTAATTTTTTGAGCTCTTCACGAACTTTCTTCCTTGTCCATGCACCTTTTATGGCTATTTCGGGATGTGATGCATACTCAATGCCGTCGCACAAATCAAATATAATTGTATTTGCACCACTGTCAGCCACCATTTTAATGATATTATTCCATGCTTCATCATCAAAGCGCAACGTGTCGCCAAAAAGCCTGCGTGTATAATTCATACTTAGATGCATTAGTATTCCCCAAATTTTATCATTGCTATTTGAATTGCTCATATATGACCCTCACTTTCAGATTATTACTGAGTTATTGCTGCTCCGGCGGGCAAAAAGCCAAAATAATAGAAATTAGATGTTTTATATCCGTTTTCAAACTTTATATATACAGTATGAACGCCTTGTTCAACCGTCTTTGAAAGCGGAACAGTTATTGGCGTAAAATCAGTCCATTCCTCTTTATCCACTATATAGGTTGCTATTGGTGTGCCTTCCGGACTATCCAGATACACAGAAACAGTTTGTCCTGTATAATCTCCTGTACTTCCTGCCGCAATAACAAAGTTTGTTGCATCAGAATTAAATTTCACTTTTTCATATTTGAGAATTGTTGTACCCCAAGTATCTTTTAAGTAATAATCAGTATATTCTCCGTTAACATACTTCACGGCGGAAGGAGGTGCAGTATTTCTTCCCGGAGTGCAGTCTGTGTAATCCACAGCAAACCTTTTTGCCGAATAAATACTGTCTGCAAGACCGCGTTCTGAAAGCCTTGCTACAGAAATACTGCCTATTCCAAGACTTCTATAATCTGTCACCTTGATATAAACATTCTGAATTCCGGTATTATATCCAACATTAACATCAACATTATCCGGTTTATCCATTTCGGAAGAATTAACCTGAATAGTAGCAGTTTTAGGATATACTTCATCCATACTATTGCCCACAAATATTTCAATTTCATCACATGAATAGTTTTTATCACCAAACACTGTAAGATTTACAGTATCAGAACCGCTACCAAAATCCACATTTTCAAAGCAAACATATTGTCCGTCTGTTGAGAATTTGGCAATACCATTTTCAAACACTACACCATCTGATAACACCGCATCAGCAACATTATGCGTTGAAGACAAATCGCCTGCTTTCGTTTTTACGTAATTGGCAAGATAGTCTCCTGAATACGGATTTGCACCTGCATAAAACATCTTTCCCTGCGGAAAATGCATACTGTTCAATGAATCAACAGTCCCTATACCCTTTTTTAATGCTCTGTTATTATAAACAGCATGGTAAGCAGGGGCATGATTTGCAGCCTGCTGATAGATAGGATACTTTGAAAATTCCGCAGACTCATCTGTGTTAAATACGAGATTACTGTATGTTTCTGTTCCAAACGAGCCGCCATCGTGATAAATTCCAAAAGCATTTGGATTTTCCTCTTCCTGCGATTGGGTTGAATAAACATAGTTATGATGGATTTCCGTTTTCTTTTTATCTGTTCCCAGATAAGTGTAATACTGATATATCAGACCTGTATCCAGAGTAGAAATCATTCCGTCATGGAAATCATTATAAGCAATTTCCATCGGCAAATAAGGTGCAAGAATGTGTCCTACTCCCTCAATTTGTCCAATATTAAGACATGAACGACCACAGTTATATACTGTGTTATTAAAAACTGAATGTCCGCCTCGGGCAGTTGTTTTCTCATCTGTACCCACAGTATCAAAGGTAATTCCTGAAACATAGCTTCCCATATATCCGCAATCATTCAGGATGTTGCTTTCAATATATGCATACAAGCCCGTTCCGTAAATTCCGGCACCTGCACTGTGGTCTATACGGCTGTTTACAATGATATTATCTCTTCCGCCTACATAAATGCCAACCTCACCCCTCTGCGGAGCACCTTTCTCATTTTTAAGATTAAACGGCCAGTCAATATAACCGTCACGCTGGTCATTTGACAATGTATAATGCGAGATATATTTCATGTTCATTCCGTTAAGCATACACATCTCGCTGTTGTTCATATTAACGCTACCGCCGATTGTTTCTATTCCCTCAATATTAATAAATTTCTTACCTGACAGATCAATAACAAGCTGACGTTCTTTGGCTTCAACCACAGCTTCTTCTGCTTTCACTTCATCTGGGAAAATAAAATACAAGCTATTTCCTTGTTTTACCCATTCATTTGCAATATCAAGAGCATTCATGTGACCGATAATGCATCCATAATTCCACTTATCAGTATCAGCAGGTGTCCACCACCATTTTGTTGATGTGTCATTAACAGTGATTTCACCGTTTTTGCTGGATTCAATTGTTCCTGTTGCAAGTGCATAACTATTACCAAAGGCACCTACATAATACGCTCCCTTCCAGTAATCGTTTTCATCCTGATTAAGTAAAGTATCACTGCTTATTACAGCAGTATTTTCTGCCGAAACCTTAAAATCACCCTTTGTGGGCCATAAATCACTTAATCCTTCACTACGCCACTGCGGATTATTGGGATATCTGGCCTCGGTCATAGACTTTCCGTTTACAAAAATCTGATTTTTTCCGATTCCCATATCCCATTCCATAGGTACAGAATAAATATTATCCTTATATCGGGTGAAACCGATTAACTCCTTATTTGCAGAAATTACAACCTTATCACCGTCTGCAGCACGGAATGTAATCGGATTTGATGCTGTTCCACTATTTTGTGGTGACAAAGTTTCTCTGTATACACCTTCTTTTATTATAACAGTATCTCCGGCTTCTGCCTCACTTGCTGCTTTTGCAAGAGTCTTAAAGGGTGCATCGGCACTTCCGTCATTTAAATCACTTGCATTTTCAGTCTGGGCAACATAATATACATTTGACTTATTCTTATTTACTTTAAAATCATCAAATATCCCTGTAGCATATGCAAGCATATCTGAATCATTGAGTATATTTTCAACTGTATACTTGTCATCAATAACAACCAGACCATCTTTATATTCTACAGTCTTTCCTATAAGCTCCGCAAAATAACGCACTGCCGCCCAGGTTTGTCCATCTTTATATAAAATAGCGGGATATGTAACACTTTCCGGATTTACACCATTAGAGGAAAGGGATGCACCTCCGCCAACAATAGTATATTCATAATTATCATTACGAAGCAATGCATATGCTTTATCGGGAATATCCTCACAGTAATATCCCAAAGCCTTTGCCAGCGTGTTAATCGGCAAATAAAGTGTCCCATGATTATTATAAGGAATTGCATCAGTATCATTATTATCTACATATCTTCTGCTACCATTGACATATATAACAGGAGATTTTGTGTCCATCATAACAGTAGAAACTGTTTCAAAAACGCTTTCAGAAACATCAGGCAAATAAAAGCTCATTTTTTCACCTGTGCTTGTACTATACGGTACAGGTGTTTTTTCTTTTTCAAAAGTAAGACTTTCAATGGTTATTCCACCGGTGCTTTCTATTATAAATTCCCTTTCACCTTTTCTCTCGGTAAATTCTCGCACAACATAACTATGCTCGCCTATGTAATAATAATTTTGAGCTTCATAGCCAAGGCTTGTCCCAAATTCCAAGTTGTATTCCCCGTCACCCGAAAGTTGCATCATATACTCTCTGTAACCGGAATTCAGAACTGTCGTGCCCGAAGCACCACAATATTTAATTGTTACACTTCGAGCATCGAAAGGCAGATAAAAGCCATATGTCGCTGCTTTATTTGCAGGAATTGTAACACTGCTTCCCGACAGAGTGATGTCACTTGCGGATATACATTGTGACGCATCAACAGCAAATAGATACTCACCTGCACTGTAAGCGAGTTCAAAAGGTGTTGATGCAATGGTTGTAATAACGGAACTCAATAAACAAAAAACCAATACAAAAGCAATTATTTTCTTTTTCATATATTACCCTCATTTTCTAATCTAAAATCAATTATTAAACATATTAGCAAGTCGTCTTGCAGAAGCCGCCAATTCTTTTATTCCGTCTAACACATTTTCCTTACAGTATTTTTCAAGAAAGCGGTCTGCTTCCAAAGTAAAATAGCCATCATAGTTAATTTCTTTTAATGCCACGACCACTGCATCAAAATCTATACTGGCAGAAAAAGGTATCTGATGCCAATCATGCCAACGGTCATTGTCATGAATATGCAAAGCTTTTAACCTATTATCCAGCTTTTTTATCATATCAACGGCTCCTGTTCCGGACCCACGCATCTCTGCATGACCTATATCAAGACACGCTACTAAAAATTCATCATTAACCGCATCAAGATGAGCGTTAAAGCTGTCTGCAGTAGCGCATGCCGCAAAAGACGATTCATCCTTAGCACTGTCCCAATCCCACATATTTTCTGTAGCAATTTTAACCCCACAACTCTTTGCAAATGGAATTAGTTCAAGATACATCTCACCATTAACTTCGGGAGATTTATCAGTGTCAGGGTGAATTACACAAATTTCTCCCCCTGCCTCTGCAGTACATTCAATAGATCTTTTATAATATGATCTGATTTCGGCACTTCTGCTTGGGAATGGTGCGTGGGATTGATTACATATAATCCCATTGTCCTCACCCACTCTTCTCAGTCTGCGTGCAAAAGCGAGATAGTCATTTCCTGCCAACGGATGAACATTGGGAAGAAGTTTATTGGCAGGCCAATCATAATTGCACATACTGAACATAGAAAAATCCCAGGCGTCAAAGCCCGCTTTTGCAATATATTCAATAGCACGTTCTTCGCCAACAATACGTGTTGCAGAATTTATTTCCGTAGCAATTTTCATTGTTTTGAATCACCTCGCAAATCATTTTTAATTTTAGGCAGCTTAATTTTAACATCTGTATATTCATTTACCTTGGATTTAATTTCCAAGCCATATTTTTCACCAAAAATCATTTTAATTCGTCTGTGTGTATTTAAAATTCCAATGTGCAAACGGTTTTTAACAGCTATATCATTATCGTTTTCCTCCGTAAGAAGACACATTCTTTTTTCTTCGTCAATTCCTTTTCCGTTATCATAGATACTAATACAAAGGAATTCATCCTCTTCAGTTATTCGTATCTCAATTTGAGCAGTTTCGTTATTGTTAAGCTTTTCGTCTACCCCGTGCATAATTGAATTTTCAATTATTGGCTGGCAAAGCATACTGAGAACCTGATAATCATAGCAAGCTTCGTCAACATATATATCCACCTTGAGCCTGTCATTATAGCGTAATTGATACAGGGATATGTAATCATTGATATTATCAATTTCACTTTTCACATCAAGCGTTGAATTAACCGTAAGAATTGCGTTTCTTAAAAATCTGCCCAAAATAAGCAACATTTCGGCAATTTTAGTTTGTTTGCTCATAATGGCAGTTAATCTTATGGCCGCAAGAGTGTTATACAAAAAATGAGGATTCATTTGATAGCGCAACATCAGAATATCGCTTTGTCTTCGTTTTTCTTCCTCAAAACGGATTCTTCTGAGAAGCGTTCTTATGTGTGCAACCATAGCATTAAATCCACCGATAATAACACCAAATTCGTCTTTGGAACGAACCTTCAGTTCTGTCTCAAAATTATCCTTTTCTACACTTTTCATAGCAATCATAAGTTCGCTGATTGGAAGCATAATTTTTTTTACCAAAAAATAATTGCATACATACCAAATTAAAAATATCAGCAAAATCGACAAGAACACAGCATATCTTATATACGCCAGCTCTGCATAGTATTTTTCGCATTCAACAGGACGGACAAGTTTCCAGCCAGTGATAGGCGAAGTGTAATATATAACATAATAATCCTTTTTATCTATTTTTATCTGAAATCCTCCTGTATCAGCCCCATACCCATCAGAGTCCTCGGAAATAGGACGCTCAAGAAAAATGTTACGCAGTTTTTTTTCTCCTCTTGAATATATAAGCTTGGAGTTAGAATCATATATCGACACAGCAGAATTAAGAGTGTTATAATTTTCCTCTGCATATTCATTAACCTGCGAGAGCTCGGCGTCGCCCATAAAAAGACGATTGTCAAAAACCATATATATAGTCCCTACATAAACCTGGTCCTTTTTATAACAACTGTCACGAAGCATTGTACCAGCAACTATTACATCACCATTTATATCTGTATATGTATCTTTAAAACCAAGCCATGATAAAACCCCGGAATTTTCTCCCACGCTACTATATGGCATAATATATCTTACAGGGTCTTTTTCAGCAAGCGGTTCACCGGAAATATACGCATTGCTGTCGACAGAAAAAAGAATAATACTTTTAAGAGAACGTTCACTTCTTGCAAACTTGTTATAAATTCCATTTAGTGCCCCCTGAATATCCGAATCATTTGTATTTCGCAATTCAGCAAAAAAATCCACATCATCAAGAATAATGTCAACTGTATTCTGCAATCTGCTGATTTTAACAACCAGCATATTATCAAGCTGTTTAAGCACGCTGTACGATTCGCTGTGTAATTCTTGCGTAACCCTCTCGCTTGCCATATCATAATAAAAAAAGGAAAAAAGCATCACGGGAATAACACCGATTATAACAATATAAATCAGTAATTTTTTTTGCAGTGAACGCACATCAAACACACCCTTTCAGGAAATCCTAACAACCCTATTTCTGAAATTCCTTAGGAGATTTTCCCATCACCTTTTTGAACATTCTTGAAAATTGGTCGGCATTTTGATAACCCACACGCATAGCTACCTCGTAAATCTTAAGATTTTGATTTTGAAGCAACTGTACAGCCATATCCATCCTGACCTTCATAAGATACTGCGTAAAGCTCATACCAACTTTTTTCTGAAACATTCTGCTCAGATGGCCCTCGCTCACCTCCAACAACTCTGCAAGAGTGTTAAGAGAAATCTGTTCATCATAATGATTTTTTATATAGTTTACAGCTTTGTATATACCACTTCTACATGCGATAGCATCAGCAATATCAAAAAGGCTTTTAACAAGCCATTCGTTCATTTCACTTAGGTCAGCCTTATCCCTGATAGAATCATAATTAAAAACAGTTACTGCAATATCGTTATCCAAACCATTTTCTTCCACAAAGTTAAACATTTCAATATAGTACAAATAAAAAAGATTTTTAATCTTCTCAACCTTATCAAATCCCACATTTTCGTATGAGACTCTCAGCTTAAATGCGCCGTTGCGGATCTTATCCGATTCTGTAGTTGTCAGCAGTTTTTTAATCTGCTGCACTCTCCTTGCAACATCAATATCCTCACCAGTGTATTTAATATCATTATAATCTATAAATCTGCCGTGACCCGAAACAAAGCTGTAAGCACAAGCACTTCTTGCTTCACGGTAGATTATTTTCAAATCAGTATAATTGTGACACACGGAACTTAATCCGCAATCTATTTCAAGGCTGAAACACATATTCATCGCTAAACGGACATCATCAAAAAATTTCCGTAAAGCTTCGGTTTGCTTGTCTTCAACATTACACACAACGGGAAACTCATTGGGAAGGTTGTAAAAAACATATAAATTGTTATATTTTCGGCAAATTTCTTCAAGCACATTAAGAATTGCATACTTAAAAATTTCGCGTTCTCCCTTCCAGAACTTTTCCTCAGCAGTGTAATAATCCGGTATAGATAATACCATTATAAATAAATTGTGCTCCTGCAAATATATTTCTTGTTCATTTAATTGCTTCTCAGTAGTTTTTGCATCCGCACCCCATATCAGGTTTTTAAGCAATTTTTCATAATTTATCATACGTGAGTGCTTGTCTACGGATGTGCCATCATTTATTTCAGATTGAGCCACGGTATGCAAACGGCTTGTTTGAATTTCTTCTCTTATTTTAAATAATGTTTTCAAAATAGCCTGTGGGTCTAATTCGATTTTAAGGAAATATTCTTTAACACCAAGATTGTATGCTTCTTTAACGAGATGAAATTCATCAAAACCACTCATAACAACAAATCTGGTTTCAGGGAATTCTAAAGAAGCATTTTTAATCAACTCAAGACCTGACATAACAGGCATTTTAAGATCTGTAATTACAATATCCACAGGATTTTTGCGCATAAATTCAAGTGCAACCTTGCCGTTATGTGCACTTCCGACCAGTGAAAATCCGTTTTTTTCCCATTCAATAAGCGATGTGTATGCATCACGCATGATTGGCTCATCATCAACCACTAAAACCCTCATCAGCCGTTATCCTCCTTTGTGAATATCATTTGTAAAAAGGTACATGCGGCGAAACAAGTTCGCCGCGGCACCATACTATTTTTATTGCAGCATTATATTAACCACATCACTATCAAAATATTCTCTTTCAGCAACAGCAAAAGTTAATTCTGTGGTATCTGTAGCTTTCAACGTTACTTTTGATGAAACAAGCGGATTATCCGTATCATCATTCAGGTAAATAACTAGGTTTCTCTCCTGCGCTGAATCAGAAGAGTTTAATACTGTAATTTTTATATTAACAGGGATTATGCCTGTCGGATAGGATAATTTCCTATTACCATAGTAAAACGACATATCCAATATTCCTATATCATCTGTTCCCACATCATATCCTGCATTGATTTGTGCAGTATAAGAACCTATGCCGGCATCTCCCGAAAGAGTTTTTACATCATCTGCAACAGATACTGTATATAAATTATACACCGTTTGTGGATCAATAACAAGTGTAACTTCCTTAGAAACCGGATTATATAAAACTTCTTTTACCTCGGTCTCCTGAATATCCGTGTTATCATATACAGAAAAATTCTCTTTGGTAAGTTTTGCAGGATTAAGCTCACTGTCACCGGCATAGCTTAATGTATAAATGGCATTACTTAAAGGTTCAGACCGGTCAAAGCCCACCTCCAACGAACTCGTCAGGAATAACCACCGGAATAAGATTGTCAAGTCCCTTCCAGATAAACAGCTTAACATCGCTTGTTGCCTCGCTGAGTGCTGTCAAGCCTGTAATCTGAGCAGTGTATACAACAGATGCTCCGTCTGTCTCGGCGTCAGCTACCTGAACGCCTGCGAGTGTATTGTTATCATAAACTGCCAGAATTCCCACAGGTGTAGCACCTGTCCAATTTGAAAGTGTTGCCACCACACTGACACCGGTTGCACCGTTCAGATTTGTCAGCTCATTCATATTTCCGTCATAGTAGAAGGCCTCTACGCTGGGAGCACCTGCTGCAGTAAATGCAACCTTGCTTCCGCTGCAGGCAAAACCGTCTGCATCAGTTGCATTTGCCAAAGAAATACTATAAATACCATTAAGGTCTTCAGCAAAGGTAAGAGTAACTGTTCTGTCAACCGAATTGAATGACGGAGTTGCACTTACAGTTGCACCGGTGGAATCCGTTACAACAATGTTTGCTTCCTCGCCACTTGCCAAATCATTGTTAAGAGCCAATGTAACAGATTTTGTGTCGGCATTATAATCTTCTGCCTTTAAAACCTTTGTACGCTTTTGGGTATAAACCTTAATATCGCTGTAACGGTTTTCAGCAGTCCATGTATCTGCCGCCTGAGGATAAATATGTGAGAAAAGCAAGCTGCTCATCTTGTTCGGAAATGCAGTTGCACTCTGAGCTGAGCCAAATGCTGATGATGGTTTGAAGGTGGTTGTATAACCATCATTCAAATCCTTCATCTCATAACCAAGATATTTTGCGCCGTCTGAATTCTCATATGTACCGAAAGCCATTCGGATATGTGCAAAGCCATTACTGTCTTTTCTCATAGTATGAGCACTTCCTTTTGCACCCTCACTGTCATATGGATAGAACAGCATGTTAGCGTTCCAGAATTCTCCTGCTGATGCAATAGCAGCTCCGTTAATACGCATAAAGTTGCGAGCTACATTCCTTGCTGCTGCACCTTCTTCTTTAGCAGTCAGCTCTGAGCCGAGTTTGACCTCAACAACATGTATATCATCAATATCCATAGTAGTATCAAGCGCAACAGACGGAGTATATGTTACCTTATAATCCTTGGCATCTGTTGTCGGATTTACTGCCAGATAATAGTCACCATCCGTTGTCTGATTGATTGACATTGCACTGGTATCACCGGAAATACTGTTGCTCATATATGTGATATGGGAAATTGTCGGAACTGATGTCTCGCCTGTAAAGTCCTCATTGACAATATAACTTTTTGCAGCAGTAAAGGTGTAGTCTGCGGCAGTGATATTTTTGCCAGATATTGACTTAACTGTTGCAGGAATTGTAAGCTTATATGAAGCACCCTCTTCCAGCTTTCCGTATTCTACAGTAACAATATCAGCAGCGGCACTTACAATATATGCGCCTTTGATAGCAGAACCATCAGCTTTTGTGAGAGTAATTCCGCTAATAGTTGATGCATCAACATTCTCGCTGAAGTCAACAGCAACATCACCTGCATTTACACCGATTGTAGTATCAGCACTTACGTCCTCAATTTCAAACGCCACATAATCATCTTCACTTGTGCTGTGCTTTGATGAAATCTGAGCATCTGTGAGAATTGTATTATAAATCTTAACATCAGCTATGTCACCCAGAAATGAAGAACCCAAATAATGCTGATTTCCTATAATAAAGTAAAGATTATCTTCGGAAGTGCGTGTTGTTTCATTTTCCTTTGTGCTGGCTGCCGCAATCTTTGTTCCGTTTACATAAACGCTACCTGTCCATTTTCCCACAGTTGCGTCTTCAGCAGATGTAGGATTCCACTTTCTTGTAAATACAAAGTGGGTCCACTTGCCGTTCAGGTTCAAATTAAACAACTTGCTGTGCATTTCATAGTTTGTTGTTGCACTTTCACCGCCCGGTCTGTAATGCATATTAGAACCATTACAGAAAATATCAAGCTTATTATCAGCCGCAGAGCCACCGCCTGTTGCTAAAGCCGCCATACGGTAACTAACACCACTATCTCCATTGTTCAAAAATCTCGGTCTTGCCCAGAACTCAATGGTCATTTCGTCGTTATCTTTAAGTCCGTCATCCATAACCTTAATATACTTGTCTGCCGCTGTCGAGTCGTCCTTTGACTGTCTGAATACAAGATAAGGTCTGCCATTGATTGTTCCTGTTGAAGGAGCCTTGCCCAGATAGTAAGTGGTTGAATTACCTGCAACTGAGTTTGAAACCTGAATGCCTTCTGCGGTTGAGCCCGACAAATCAAGGTCGAAAATCAGTCCTTCGTCTGTTGAATCAGCGGATACGGTAAATGATGCCATACTAAGCAGCATTGAAACCACAATAATTGCCGAAACAAACTTGTTCATTGCCTTTTTCATAGTCTTTTCCTCCTAAAAATATATTTTTTTGATTAGGCTAGTTGAATAATTCTATGATGTAATAATATTATAAAGAACTTTTGCCGCCTGTGCACGTGTCGCACCGGCTTTTGGCGCAAAACTGCCGTCACCCACACCATTTACTATGCCCTTGCTGCCAAAGTATGCAACAGCCGTTTTTGCATAACTGCTGATTTTATCAGCATCGCTAAAATTCGGTGTTACATTTGTTTCAGTAATCTTCATAGCACGATAAAGTATGGTGACCATATCTTCTCTGGTGATATTATCATCGGGGTTAAATTTACCCACACTGTCACCAAGAACAATACCCTCTCTGTATGCCATTGCAGCATAAGGTGCAAACCAGTCATCTGCTGTAACATCTGAAAAAGGTGTTTTGGTGTCTGATGATTTTAGTGCCATTGCAACAGTTATCATTTTAATAAACTCTGCGCGTGTCACATTATCATCAGGAGCAAAAGTATTATCTCCGTGACCGCTTATAATTCCGCGTTCACAAAGGAGCTGAACGGCATCATATGCCCAGTGAGAAGAATTCATATCACTGAAATTCTTTTTACCGCCTTGTATATTTGCCGTTGCGCCTGCTCCTCCTGTGCTGTTCGTTCCTCCGATAACAACAGAGTCTCTGCCGCCACCGTTGCCTTTATTACCGCCGTTGTTGCCACCAACAGATGGGGGATCACCCGCAGGAGGGTTTAACTTAAGTATTTCGGCGTTAAGAGCCGAAGCAGCACTTGCATATGTATCATAAACAGTGCCTGTAATATTAGTAAAGCACTGGGATTGCTTGGAAACAGTCAATTCGCTGAGAGCATCCTTTTCAATAACGAAAAGTTGAGGAAGTGCAAGCATCATTTCTTTTACAACACTACTCCTCTTTTCAGCAATTACCGATAAAAGTGCACTCTCATAAACATAAGACTTAATTTTATCAACAGTGTCAAGATTATCTGCCACCACAAGCTTATTTTTGAAGGTTTCAGAGGTCTTTACTGTTTCAAGATAAGATGTTATAACCGATTCACTGTATTCAGTTTCACCAGCATCAGCGTTAAAACCTAAAGCGTCATAGTATCTTGTAAGCCACGCAGACACATCGCTGGCATCTTCAATAGATTCAAAAAGCGAAATGCAAATAGCATCAGCATATGCGTCAAAAAGCTTTTTAGTTTCAGCTTTTATCTGTTCTCTGTTTGCTTCACCCTCATGACTATCAGGTAAATTATAGCTGACCCTTGACATTACTGTTTCAAACATTGCTGCGCCATCAGCACTAAGCAAGCTGTAATCACTAATATCCAATGATAACTCAGCAGCATTTGTGCTTAATGCACTTCCGATGTTTGACGCATCCTTGATTATTCTCAAGATTGCAAGAATTCTGTCCGGTCCGATATATTTATACGGGGCAGTTATCGGAGCAGTTAGTTCCTGTCCGGTAATTTCAAAGGTGTAATCTCCGCTTACGAGAGATTCGGGTAGTAAAATTTTGTCAAACTCATAAACCACATCACCGCCTTGGAAAAAACTCGTTGTAGCTTCTGCCAGAATATCGTTACCGCTGCCATCCTTCATACGAAGTATCAAATCGGTTCTTGCACGGCTTGTTTCAAGATTCCCCGAAACAATTACACTATACTCGCTTACATCTGCTGTTATCTCAGGCACATCTGCCGAAGCAATACAAAGGTTGAATAACAATGACACACACATTATTATTGCGGTTATTTTTATTTTTGCTTTCATTTCATCCACCCCCCGTTATAACGCTACATCTTTGTAAACAACAATCAACTCTGTTCCACCGTCGTTAAGGTATACAAATACAGTATCGTTAACTGTAACATTCTGTGCTGTCAATCCATAATCAAATGTATATTCACCACGCCGTCCGTCTGTGTTCACTATTATAACATCAGCAGAAGACCGTTCGATAAGCTCGACAATATTCTCGATTGTTCCATCAATAATCAGCGTGCCAAGGTCAACTGCCATATAATCATTGGTTTTTTGGGATATCTTTCCGTAAAGCCATCTGACCTCGCGGCTTGTTCCGGTAGTAAGCCTTGCATCAGCAGATACTATTGCACTTGCAGAATTTCTTACAGATACACCATCACGGAAAGCAAGATACTCGGCTGCGAATATTTCATTTTCTGCATTGAGCTTTACTCGTATCATATCTCCCGGAAGTGCATCCTTAAGAATATCTGTTGCATATGTATCGCTTGTTAATAGGTAACTTACTTTTGCTCTGCCATCAATACCTTCGACATTGTATACAATATTCCCATTTTCATCCATAGATGTTGTTAATCCTGTAAACAAGAAAGGTTTCCCATAGCTTGTAGAGGTGTGTCTGTTTCTCCACACAAATACATCACCGCTATAATCATCACCAAAGGTTGAATATACTTCCCCAACAGGATAAGCGGTATCAGCTATACTATTACCTATTTTGCTCATTGCCCAGTTTTCTTCATTAGGGCGTGCGTTTGCGAAATATGTAATCATAGTTGCTGAGGTCGGAACAAAATATTTTCCTATAGCGTAGCTTACATTACTGCTGTCTTTTACATTTACAGTCATAATCCCGTTTTGATAGTTATGGGTTACGCTATCGCCCTTTGTAAGCTGCTTAAAAGTATCATCTTTACCTTCGTCACCTTTAAGCAAAGTATCCATCCAAACAATCTGATTATCCTTATTTAATGAATATACCAAAGGTTTTTCTGTAGTGAGTGCAGAAAGCCCCGCCCAAGAACCTGAACCGTTTATAGCTGAATTACTGTCATTTATCCGAATTCCATCAATTTTCACTTTTTTGGCAAGCTCAAACACCTCAGCATGACCAGTTGATGTGAAAAGCCTCACCACTGCCTTTGACTCTATTCCGGATATTTTAAGAGCACCGGCAAGATAAAGACCAATCATACGCTCTGATGTGTCACCAAATTCGTAATCGGTAATATATCCGTTTATATCCAATCTGAAAATACCACTTTGTCCTACCTCAAGAGTTGTCGTACACCAAGGTGATACATTATACGGGTTTCCATCTATGTACACCATTTTGTCAGTTGCGTTATAGGTTGATATTTTACCTGAAATTTCCTCTGTGTTGACATAAACTCTTATGTATTTGTCGCCTGTTTTGTTTTTGCTGGCAAATACACTTATTAAATCATTCTCTTCCAAGTCAGCTATGGTTATTATTTCATCAAGCTTTTTTATAAAGACAGTAGCATCATCTGTGTTTAAACCAACTCTTCTGTTTGTGTTATAATCAACTATAAACCCATCATTTATATCTATGCTGCCAACAACGTAATTGACATATTCATCAATCATAACAGTGTTTAAGTGATTTCTGCCGTTCTCAATTAAAGTAATTGTTCCACAGAAATCTTCAACGGAGTTGATTATGTTTTCAACAGAATCATCAATTGCAATGCCATTATACAAAACGGCTGTGTCCTTATTGATTTTAAAGCTGATTTTTTTGTCCTTATCATTATAATAAACTATTTCATCATCGCTGATAACCTCTATATCCAAGTTCAGCGGAGAAATTTCAGTAATGGTAGTTTTTGACATTGGAACAATAGCAGCAAGTGTTTTTACGCCGCTTTCATCCTTGGTATAATAAAATTCACAATCCATACCCAGCATTGCAACTGCATTTGTTTTGCCCGTTTTATAAACCTCGTTGTTAATAACAACTTGCGTCTTATCTACGTCAGTCTCGGGAATATACAAATTCGAAAGATAATTTGTATTTACTATGCCGTAACCCATATACATCTTTTGGGTTTTGTAAAGCAAGCCTTCGATTTCTTTGTAAACTGAATTACCTCTGTCAATACCTGTTAAAGCAAGAGCATTGGCGTCAATTGCATTATATATCAGGCGCACCATGTCTGTACGTCTCAGATAATCATAGGCGCCTATATCCGAAAGGCTGAATTTCTCTTCTGATGCAACACGGATATACCCCAGAGGATATCCACCCCGCACATTTGCCATAGAGTCAAAATCAAGTACACGGCAGATAACTGCTAAGGCATCCACATAACAAATAAAGTCATCCGGGCGAAATGTTTCGGCTGTGACGCCATTTACAATACCTGTTTCAGTCAGAAATGCAATCGCCTGTGCGTAGTACTTTTCGGGATTTACATCAGTAAACTGAGTTTTAAAAGTTGTTTCCTTGGCATCCTCTATTCCATAAAGCTTAAATATGGAATAAGCAAATTCGCCTCTTGTAACAGGCATCTGAGAGTCAAATCTGTTCCCATCATAATTCCTGAGCAAGCCAAGTTGATAGAGAATATTAATCTCGCGTTTATTTAAATCATCACCAATGTCTGTATACGCATCAGAATTATCATATCGGGGAATATCTTCGCCCGCCTCTCTTGGCTTATAAAACTTTATTTCGTATATATCACTGGTGCTGTTTGCATTTGTAATATATAAGTCATGTACTCCTGTTATTTCTTTCTCAAGCTCAGCTCTGCATACAACAGGTGTAGCAAAAGCACCACTGGGTATTATAGGAACTGTGGCAATACGCATACCGTCAGGAGCGTCGACTCTCAACTCAACCGCTTTTGAATATCCCTCGGGAACACCTACTGAAACCTCAACCGCATTTGGAGAGGTTTCACCGAAATCCAGTTCCTTGTAACATGCCCAATCGCCCACCCATATACCGCCTAATTTCTTATTAGTAGTAAATGAGGCACGATCACACTTATAATCATCAATTGCCGTAGCACTGAATCCGATATACGGGTCAAGCCCAGCTGCCCTAACCATAACTAATCCGCAATTCAAAACAAGGGACACGATGAGCATTAAAGATAAAATTCTATTTTTCATTCTGTTCCCTCCTTAATTACTTTTTTCTAGTACGACAGGCTTGATAAGAGTTACTGCTCCGTTTTGGTTTTCTATCCATGCAAGCATTTTTATTTTATCTACACCAGTCAACTCGCTGCTGTCTGCCACGGCACTGATGGTTTTTTCGCCTCCGCTATTCACGGTTCCGTCCTCTGTATTTTTAATAAGCTTTATAATTCTGCCGTTTGCATCGTAAAGCACCAACGCTACAACACAAACTTTACCGCTTTCTCCATTATTAGAAACTGAAACTGAACCTTTAAATTCACTGATGTTATCCAACGATGTAATTTCTGTACCCTCTTCGTTGAGTGCTTTAACACTTTTCGTTTCAACAACATCCGCCTTAGTAATGTACGAATACTCCCTTCCGCTCATAACCAATCCGGATTTTGAACTTATATCCTCAATACTAAGTATATATTCCGATGAAGAATCGAGGTAATCATTCAGTTTAAGTGTTGCTGTACGTGTGTCAGCATCATATCCCATATATTCGGTATAAACAGCATTTCCGTCAGGAGCAATCAAAGAAAATACAGACGCATCAATTGCACTTTCTTCCAAATCATCATTAAAAACAATTTTCAGAATATCATCATCACGACTAAGCTCCTCGAAATTTGTATAAAGAATTCCCGGTGCGGTCATTTTATAAATTGCAATACACGCAACATCGGCTGAAACAGATGTTGCCTGAGATACATCAAGCGGATACAAATGGGAAATTTCAATAGATTTGATGTCCGAAATATTTTTTGTAGTATATACCGCTTTTCCCTCTAACGGCGCATTTGTATTCTTCAGTGTAACAACATAATTTCCGTCACTGTTCTTTTCAAACACTGTATTTAAGTCATAAAAACCTCTATCGTCAGTTACTTCAAAATTAATATCTCCGACCACTGTCGCATTATTACCCGGTGCCGAGTTTGCCTCCACAAATCCATAACGCATATTTGCCAACTGCACAGATGCACTCGGGCCTGCAATCGTCATTACATTACGCGGAGTATTATTATTGGCAGCACCATCACTTGACGAAGGACGAAGCTTTACATCAGTTGCAAAAACATTTTCAGTTATCGGTGTATCAAATACAACTTTAATTCTGCTGTTTTTTTCCTTTTCTCCGCCGCCCTTCATTGAAATATATCTGAAGGTATCATCACCACACACCGTAATATTTGTTGAATCATTTGTAATGTTTGATGATGTATATTCTATACTGCCGTCCGATGGCGGATTTTCGCCAACAATATATTCTGCCCCTTTGAAATCCTCATAGAATATATACTCCTTCACAGCGGTAAATGTATGTATTTCCTCTCCGCTGAAAGGTTTGTTATTCACAGATTTCAACTCCGGTGTGATATTTAAACAATATTCACCGTTTAACTCCAATGCTCCATATCGTACAACTACTTCGTTGGTGAAACTGTCCTTCGGGCTTACATATGCTCCGCCTTTAATTTCACTACCATCTGCGTTAACAAATGAAATCCCGTTTTCCAATGTGCTTGTATCAAGATAGTTGTTAAAGGAAAGTGTTATCTCTCCGGCAGCATTGGATATAGTGTTTCCGTTTGCTGATATGTCCAGGAGCTGCAATGTGTCTGCATAAGTAATATAATCATTCTTCTCTGCATTATATTTTGCCGCAATTGTTGTCGCATCAAGAATAGATGTATATATCTTGAAGGTTGCAATATCGCCTTTAAACGGCTTTGTATAATAAGCATTATTACCGATTACTGCATAAAGATTAGTTTCATCGCAGCGAAGCTGGTCGTTATTGTCATTTGTATAATTTGGTGTTATCTTAACACCATTTACATATATTTCACCTGACCATCTGCCTGTACCCTCTGCCGCACCCTGAGCTGGTGTCCATTTTCTTGTTAACACAAAATGACTCCACTTTTCGTCATAGTCCGTAAACTTACTGATATAACGTGTATCGGGTGCGTTGGCCGACGAAGTGGCTTTTGGTCCGCCAGGTCTGTAAAAAATACTGTTGCCGCTGCCGTATATATCATATCGATAGCTACTCTCTGAGCTGCCGGTGGTCATTATTGCCATACGATAATCTCCGGCGGTATCGGCAGAACCAAAGCTGCTGCCTTTAATCCAGGCTTCAAAGGTCATTTCGTTTTGATTTATGAAATCAGAATCCTCCACCTTAACCGCTGCACGACCCGAAAATGAAAGATATTTGTTATTATTAATCTGTCCTAATACAGGAGTACCTATAACCGAAATGGCAGAGTTTCCGCCAGAAACACCGTTAACTACACCACTACTGATACTGTCGGAGGTGGCATTTGACAAATCCATTTCAAAAACAAGACTCTCATCTGCCGTTGCCGCAACAATATTAACAGGCACCAGACAGGTAAATAACAGCATAAGCGAAATAAATAATGATATTATTTTCCTTGGCATAACTTTTCTCCTTATCATAATTGCTTTATCGGGTGTACAGTTTTCCATACACCCGGTAAAAAAGATTATTCCGTAAATCCAAACCAATGTAATTTGCAGGTCTGCTTGCTTCCGATTTTGCCGCCAAATGTAATATACACATCGTATTCACCGGCTGCAAGTGGTGCAGATAGAGAAATAGTTTCAGTATTAAAGTTTTCCCATCCGTTTCCTTTTGTAACAAACCGGGCAACTGGCTCTGCCGAGGGATTTCCTACTCTGATTTCCATTGTTTGTCCATCATATTCTTCATCAGAAGAATAATGAATTGTGATATTTTCTGCCGGCTTATGCAATGTAACACCTTTATATGCCGCAACTGTTCCGGGCTTCGTATTGGTCAGTCCAAGTTCTTTATAATAAGGAGCCTGAACATATCTGGCAACAAACGGCATTTCATCATTTTGGGTGCTTTCTTCCTTATTGAAGTTGCCTCCGATTACTTTTGCAAGCATCTCGGAACTATCACTCTCTTCAGAAATTTCTGTTCCCACAGGTAGGAATCCGAAATAATACATATTTGATGTTTTCAATGAATCCCCTTCGCTTTCCTTGGGGAACTTAAAATACACTGTGTGTACTCCTGCCGGAACAGGCTTGTCAAGCTTTACATATAATGGTGTAAAGTCAAACCAATCATTTTTGTCAACAGTACCGGTTGCAAGCGGTTCACCTTCGAGAGTATCTACATAAAGCTCAACCCTTTGACCTGCATAGCTTCCTCCGCTGCCCATTGCCAATTCAAAAACATCAGCATCCTTGTTCAGACGAATTTTAGCATATTCTAAAATAGTACCTTCCCAAGTATTCTTAACAATAGCATTCTTAGAATCCTCGGCATAGGATTTAATTGCTTCAGGTTCAAAACCATCCTGACCGACTACTTCGGAAATGTCATAATCCGTAAATGAACCTCCGTATATCTTGGCTGAATATTTACTGTCACCTTCGCCACTCCTTGAAACTCCCAGAACGCTAAGTCCGCCGATACCAAGACTTCTGTAATCCTTCATCCTTATATATACATTCTGTTTGCCTGTAATATAGCCCACACTGATGTCAGCATTGTCCGGACTGCTTTGTTTTAGAGCACTAATCTGTATGGTTTCATTTTTTTGTTGTCCTTCTTCAATGCTCTTGCCGACTATAACCTCAATAACATCACAAGAATAGTACTTATCTCCGTACACAGTAAGGTTAATCATATCAGCACCTTCGCCGAAATCAACATCCTTAAAGCACATATACTGACCATTATCTGTATATCTTGCAATTCCGTTTTCCAAGCGCATACCATCAGATAAAACAGCATTTTCTGCTTTATACATAAGTGAAGATTTTCCGTTTACCGCAACATTATAGTTTTTAAGATATTCTTCTGCATATAACTTAGAGCCGGCATAAAAATACTGTTCCTGTGGAAAATGCTTTGCCTCCAGAGCTTCAACACCACCGATTACAGGGTCTAAAATTCTGTTGTTATAGACATCGTTATACGCTGGTGCTGTCTGTAGCTGCTGCTGGAATATTGGATACTTTGTAAACATAACATCTTCTTCTGTGTTAAATACAAGATTGTTGTATGTCACACTTCCGTAGCTTCCGCCGTCATGATAGATACCGAAGGTATATGGATTTTCTTCCTCCTTAAGTTGGGTACTATATACGTAGTTGTGGTGAACACTTGATTTCTGTTTGTCAAGTCCTCTGTTAATATAGTATTCATAAATCACACCGGTATCAAGACTTGCTACCATAGCATCATGAACATCATTATATGCAATTTCCATAGGCAGATAAGGTGCCATAGTATGACTTACGCCCTCCATATTGCTGACATTTATACAAGAACGTCCGCAATTGTATATTGTGTTATTATATACCGCATATCCACCGCGTGCTTTGTCTTTAGGATCTGTACCTGCAGTATTGAAGTTAATTCCTGACACATAGCTTGCCATATATCCGCAATCATTCAGCACATTATTTTCTATATATGTATAAAGGCCTGTTCCGTAAATACCCGAGCCTGCACTGTGGTCAATATGGCTGTTTACTATAATATTATCTGTTCCACCCACATAAATACCAACCTCAGCCCTTTGAGGTGCACCATTGGCATTCCGCAAATCAAAAGGCCAGTCAATGTAACCATCTCTCTGGTCATTTGATGCAGTATAATGGGTGATGTATTTCATATACATACCATTAAGCATGCACATCTCACTGTTATTCAGCTTAGCACTTCCGCCGATTGTATCAATACCTTCAATATTGATAAACTTTCTATCAGCAATATCTATTACAAGCTGACGGGCCTTTGCTTCAACTGTTGTCGTAGCAGGGTCAGCCCCCTCTGGGAAGATGAAATATACCATATCATCCTTTTTAACCCATTCCTTAGCTATATCAAGAGCATTCATATGTCCGATAATACAACCATAATTCCATGTTTGACCGCCCAGATTGTCCCACCACCACTTGGTTGATGTGTCCTGAACGCTGAACGAACCTTTTTTCGAGGATGCAATAGTCGCTGTACTTAATGCATATCCGTGTCCCAAAAGTCCAACATATGTTCCGCCTTTCCAGTAATCAGGCTCATCCTGATTTAGTAAGGTATCGCTTATAATTACAGTACTGTCACCCACAGGTGAATAGAAATCGCCTCTTGTCGGCCAAAGGTCGCTGAGTCCTTCTTTACGCCACTTGGGATTATTGGGATAACGAGCTTCCATCATAGACTCTTCGCCGATAAAAAGCTGATTTTTTCCGTTGCCTAAATCCCAGCTCATTGATGACACATATATATTATCTTTATAATGCGCGAAATTTCCCAATTTATCATTGGCTGATATTACAACCTTTTCGCCATCTGCCGCCTTAAAAGTAATAGGGTTGGATGCAGTTCCATTATTCTGAGGTTTCAAAGTTTCACGATAAATTCCTTCACGGATTATAACCGTATCACCTGCTCTTGCAACACTTCCTGCCTTGGCAAGAGTTTTAAAGGGAGCCATAATACTTCCATTATTATCATCACTTGCTGCAGATGTCTGTGCTACATAATATGTATTACCAGTCTTCTTCTCCGCTTTAAACGGTTTAAAGAAATTGTATACAAAACTAAATAGACTACTGTTATTAAAAATATCATTAACCGTATACTTATCGTCAATCAAAACTATTCCATCTTTATATCCTACAGTTTCACCCGTAAGCTCTGCAAAATATCTGACAGCGGCCCAAGCTTTGCCGTTGCGGTAAACAATGGCGTTTTCAGGAGCAGGGACTGGTTTGCCTGTTGCTGTGCGGATGGTAGCATTGCCCTTCAGCCAAATATATTCGTGAACATCATCTCTCAAAAGTACATATTCTTTTTCAGAAATATCCTCGCTGTAATAGCCAAGTGCTTTAGCTAAAGTGTTTACAGGAAGAAAGAGTCTTCCATCAATGGTGAGTGGCAAAGTTCTTACATCATCATTGTCTATGTAACGCCTGCCGCCATTTACAACAATAATTGGAGAATTAAGCTCCATCATTACAGTAGAAACTGTTTTCAGGACTTCGTCAGATACATCCGGTGTTGTAAATGTAATATTTTTATTACCGCTGACCGGTGTTAATTCCTTTTCAAAAACCATACTTTCAATGGTTATTCCGCCTGCGCTTGTCACGGCAAATTCACGCTCGCCCTGAACCTCTACAAGCTCACGGATAACATGTGTATATTGACCCACATAATAATAATTCTGTGGTTCTATTCCAAGGTGCTTTGCGAACTCAAGTACGTATTCGCCGCTACCGCTAAGTTCCAATACATATGTTCTGTATCCCGTATCAAGCGTTGTCGTGCCGGATGCACCGGAATATTTAATCGTAACGCTTCTGGAATTAAAAGGCATATAGAAATTGTAAACAGCTCTTCCTCCTGCAGATATACTCACACTTGTATCTGATACTTCAACACCGTCAGATGCAATACATGATAACGGAGCAAGTGTATATGATGTTTCTCCTATTCCATAACCCAAATCAAACGGAGTAGAAGCATATGTAGCAATCGGGAGTACGAGCATCCAAAATGCCATCAGAAAAGCAATAATTTTGGTTTTCATAAACATTCCCCCATAGCTGTTTTATTTTAAATTTTCCATAAAGTCAGCATTTAGTTCTTTATATGCTTTATTTATTTCAACCAGTGTTTCATCAGTCAACCCATTACGTTCAGCCGTTTTTATCATTTCATCAAACAGTTGTTCAAACTCTGAGTCATTTTTAGCAATAAGAATTTTTGTGAGTGCATTCTCAAACGCCTGACGTGCTGCCCAGAACTCTGAAACCTTTTCTACCCCATATCCGTCAAAATTCCAGATATCCGCCGCTGTTGAAATAGTAAGCTCAGGAATCTCAACCGCTCCCATAGAGAAGAATTTATTTGCATTAGATGCCTGCCTTTTTAATTCGCCAACAAGCTTAGGCTGACTTATGCATGCTGTATACGGATATCCCGGCCATGAAGAATTGTTTAAATTGTACTGATACATCAAATCCTTTGGTGCATCATACACAGCCTCTGCCTCAAGATTTTCGTCAACAAACTTTCTGACACCATTCTCTTCTGTAAACAAACCTGCGCTGCGCGGACCCCAGTAAGCAAGCTTCTGACCTGCCTTGGAAACCATAAAGTCAAAGAAACGAAGCACCTGAGGAAGATCTTCTTCTTTGATGTTATCACTCTTCAGAATTGCATAACGAGTACCTGTTTCACCTCTATGCGGGAAGAGATATTTGTCAGTATTCATAGGAACGTTGATATATACCTTTCTGTAGCTGTAATCCTTACCACCGGCATTTAAAACATTCTGGTCGGGAACTGCCTGGCCATAGAGCACTGCATACAGACCATTGTTAATTTTTTCTTCATAAGATGCTCTGTTATCAATAAGCGAATCCGGATTGGCGATATCTTCCTGAACCAGCTTTGTCCACTGTTTCATAATATCCTTAAAGAATGGTTGTTTAAACATATACTCAACCTGATCAGTTTCCTTATCCCAGTATGTAAAGTAATTTGTTCCTACAGATTTTGTATTATAACCATAAAGATGTCCAGACAAAAGAGTTAGAAGCGACCAGTTATCAATACCGTCTGCAACATAGATTGGATACACCTCTCTGTTGCCCTCTTTTACACCAAGTTTCTTGACCTTATAAAGAAAATCAAAGAATTCTTCCGGAGAGTTAAATGTTACATCAAGAATTTCCTCTTTAGTGAATTCACCATTGGCAAGGTACATTTCCTCGATTTCCTTTTGTGTTTTTGCCTGGGGATATATAGTTTTTAAAATGTCATCTCTCACATATACAAATCCATTAGGATCAACAGGTGTCTTAACCCGTGCAAGCAAAGTTGGATCAATATCCGGATGCATATACTCAACACTAACGCCGGGAACCAGATGATAAAGCTTGCCGTCTTTTCTCTCACTCTTCAAGTGAGGGGTATCGCCGCCAATTTCAATAAGCTTTTGTATGTTGGGACAGTATTTTGGTATAAGGTCTGTAAGCTCATATACCATATCAGCATCAATCATCTTATCAAGCACTGCTCTTTCCGGATTAACCACTATATCCGGCCAGTCATTTGCAGCAATAATTTTTGATATTTTGGCATCCATCAGTTCGCCGTTGTTATCAAAGGAATTTTCTTCACTGAATTTAACTCCTGTAACACGGAAAATCTCAGGTGTTACAACGTCCTTTTCTGCTTTTTTGTCTTTATTAAGTGCACTTGTTCCTGCACCGTACCACATAGTGAGCTCAAGTTTTTTGCCTTCCCAGTCAGGCAGATCTGAGGAATCCTCCACAGTATTGCCCATCTCATTTACGGCAAAATCTATAATTTCACCCTGTGAGCCTGTTTTTTTCTTGCCGCAGCCTGTAAAAACAGATACGCATACCATTATTGCCATAAGCAATGCTAAAATTCTTTTCATTTTTAATTTCCTCCTGAATATTAAAATTTTATTTAACAGCTCCCAAACTAACACCTTTTACAAAGTATTTCTGCAGGAACGGATATACTATAATAATTGGAATTGTTGTAATTATTACCTGTGCCGAAACAAGGGATTCCGGTGTTGACTGTACCTCTTCATTCAGGGTTTCGCCCTTAAGTGCAGCTTCCTGAATAAGCACCTTCAATCTTTCGCTTTCCTTTACAATCTGCATCAGTTTGTATTGCAACGGAAACAATTCCTCTTTAGTGATATAATACATAGTATCTGTCCATGCGTTCCAATGTCCCACCGCAACCCAAAGTGCAACAGTTGCCAGAACTGCTTTTGACAGAGGGAAAATTATCTGCCACAGTATTCTGAATTCGCTGGCTCCGTCAAGTGAAGCTGCTTCACTAAGACTAACCGGTACTGACTGTTCAATAAATGAACGAATAACCATTATGTTGTAATATGACGACAACATCGGCAGAATATATACCCAAAAATTGTTAATTAACTTCATTTTAACCAAAAGCAAATATGTAGGTATCATACCACCGCTGAAAAACATTGGTATAGTCAAAAACAACATTATTCCTTTTCTTCCTTTGACTGAATCACGAGTTAGTGCGTATGCCGCAGAAAACTGAACCACAATACCTAAAACGGTTCCTAAAATAACACGTGCTACTGATACAAAGAAGGCTTTATACATAGAAACATCTTCAAATAACACAGCAAAGTTTTGAAATGTAAGCTTTCTCGGATAAAAAGTAATACCACCCAGCATTGTATCATTTCCGTCATTGAGCGCTTTTGCCAACGTATGTAAATAAGGAAACACACACAAAACCACAATTGTAAGCATAAAAACTGTATTTACTATCGTAAAGACTCTATAAGATTTACTTATTTTGTTCATCATACCCTCCTGTTACCACAAAGCTACATCATTTACTTTTTTAGACAGCCAGTTTGCTACTGCTACAAGTACAAATCCTATGCCGCCCTGAAAAAGACCGATTGCCGTAGACATTGAATAGTTTCCGCTTTGAATACCCTGCTTGTAAACAATGGTAGAAATTGTTTCAAAATCAATATAGGCATTCTGTAATCCGTAAATTAAATCAAAATTGTCTTTAAAAATATTTCCTATCTGCAAAAGGAATAACATAACAGCAGTAGGAAGAATACTTGGAATTGTAATATGTATACACTGTTGCAATCGGTTAGCACCATCAACCTGCGCAGCCTCATATAGCTGAGAATCAATACCTGTGATTGCAGCAAGGTAAATAATAGAACTCCATCCTATACCCTTCCATAGACTAAGAATAATTATGTTTGGAACAAGAAAACCTTGGTCTGCAAGAAAACGTAATCTTTCAGTATCCTCACCAAAAATCGATACTCTTAAATCGTTGATAATCCCGTATGTGGAATATACGGAAAACGCCATACCGATAACTGCAATCCACGAAAGGAAGTGTGGCAGATAGCTTACCGTTTGCACCACTCTTTTAAACGCACTGCATCTGATTTCATTAAGTAACAGCGCAAATACAATCGGTGCCGGAAAAACAATTATCAGATTCAGTACACTTAAATATACCGTATTAAAAGTTGCCTTTGTGAACATTGGAAGTGAAAACAGTTCCTTAAAATTCTCCCATCCTATCCACGGGCTGGAAAATCCTTTAAAAATATCATAATCCATAAAGGAAATGATGATTCCGGGCATGGGCAGATATGCAAAGATAAAGGTTAAAACCACCGCCGGCAAGAGCAATACATATAAGAATAAATTTTTCTTAAACGAAAGTGAAACCTTCTTTTTCTTTATCCGTGTATCCAAAGCATGAGCACCGCCCTGCTCAACCTTTTTTGTTTTCATAAAAGTTCAGTCCTCCATTATAATCCTTATTACATAATTATACCATTTTAAAAATCCATAATAAATGTGTTTTTATGATTTTTTCTGCATTTATTTGGTTATAAATTTTCTTCTTATACTATTATCCTATTGACGCAGATATAAAAGTGTTATAGCTTCTATATGCAGGAAACTTTACCTTCGCAAACGGCAGTTTTTCTTCTTCAAGTTCCTCAATGCAATCAGTTTTTTTTGCAAGATACATCTGCAGTCTACTTTCAGCACGCAATATACGCTCCTTTAATCCGCCAAATCGCAAATCAAGTCTGTCTAAGCCAAAAGCTTTGTTGTTTTTTAGCCAAAGCACCGACAGCTTATCATGCAGCACACATATCTCTGAATACAAATTTCCAAGTTCTTCAACGCAATTCTTTAATGCTGATTTATCATTGTTTTTATAAGATACCGTTATCCTTAACCCTAAGTCTGATTTCAGGGATAAAACTTTCGCAAGCTGTGCATAGTATTCAAACAGTTCCTTTAAATCCTCCGGAAAATCAATTTTGCAGAGCTTAGCATAAATCTCACCGTAATGTCCTTTTAAATCAACATCTTCATACTGCTTGTCAAACAATCCCTGAAGCACATCCTGATAAAGTGTATGCTTTGCGGCAGTAACAACACCTTCGATATCGGCAAGGGTCCTTTTATATTCCTCCGCCTCAGGCAGATTGTCTAAATCAAAAAGTAAAAAATCCTGTGCTTTATACCCTGTACATATCCTGAACTGCTCCGATAAGTGTTCCATACTTACATCCTCATAATACGCATATTCAGCAAACATTTGCATACCAAGCAGAGCAGTATAAATATCCGTTTCACCGCCGTCATCACGCCAAAGAGTCGCACATATTTCATCTATGTTGTATTTATTGCAGGCTTTCATTGCAGGTTTAGTGGAACGAAAGGTTTTATCATAATTGATCCCTATGCCGTTCCAGGTCCATATACCACCAAAGAAAGCTACCCTTCTCTGCATTGTATTATGTATACGAAGCATATCATTATAAATTTGAATTTTTTCGTTATAATAATCCCAATATGCCATAGTGACACCCTCGGGTATTATCTCTAAAATATTGTCAGGCATCACAGCTCCGGTATCAAAATATCCGCCTGTATCGGATGCAATTCTAAATAGCATGTCACTCCACATAACTGGCTTTTTACCATACTTATCAAGTATTTGCACAACCTTTTTAAGATGCAATGACACCATTTCGAATTTATCCGTCTCTCCATGAATGCTTTTATACACTCCGCTGCCAAGTCCCCATGCTTCATCCATACCGATATGAATACGCGCAGACGAAAAGCTTCTGCTAAGTGATGAAACCATTTTTTCAATAAAATCATATGTTTTATCCGCACCAACTAGCAAAACATCTGCGGTATCGCGCATTCCATCAGCATATGGCCAGCGAAGAGTGCTTGTAAGATGCGCAAGGGTTTGTATACACGGCACCACCTCTACATCTAAAGAAACAGCAAATGCATCTATTTCTTTAAGCTCCTCCTCTGTATAAGCTCCCCTCATATATCCAAAATATGGACAATCATCAATTTTATATACATCTTCCATATAAAGCATAAATGTGTTCATACCCATACATGCAATTCGGCTGATTAAATCCTTTATAGCTTCCACTCGCAAAACAGCATTTCTGGACACATCTGCCATTATTCCACAACGAGTAATTCTTCTGTCCTCACTTATGCAAAAATCCGTTTCGCCTTTTTTTATTCTGTCAATTAAAGCACATAAGCCCCGGCAAAAATCAGGGATAAGTCCATAAGAAATACTGTATTCACCGTTATGTCCTTTAACAGTCAAACCATTTTTTTCACGAGTTAAAATTTCAACGTGAATTCCACTTTCTGTTATGCAGAGTTCCAACTTATCCGCAAGACCAAAAATCACATTCTTCAGTTCTTTTCCTGCACCGATAAATTTAATTTTTAACATAATTACATCTCCACAGTATATTTGTATAGATTTCTCAAAAATCTTTTTGCAACAGGATTTTCTGTACGCAAATCAAGCTGACAGATAACATAACGCTTACCTTCATATACTTTTTCTGCAGCAGCATATACTTTAACCCAACTCCCGTTTTCATCCTTATTTCCGCTGGTAAGGATAGGTGTAAATCCATCGGCAGTAAAAGTTGTTTTCAAAATAGGAGAAATCATATCTTCAGTTTTATCATACCAGTACGAAAAATCTCTTTCCTTAAATTCACTTACCGTCTTGTGTCCTGTTTTTCTTGATACAAAATGCAATGGAAGCATTCCGCATTCCTTTACAATAACCTTTTCACCGGCTATTTCATGCTCGCCCACCGGCAGATTACTGATTAAAACAACATTGTCATTTTCAATTATTTCGCAGTCAGCAAAAACAGTTATTTCTTGTTCCGAATAAGTTTTTATGTTTCCGTCGCTGTCAATCAATATAGCTTTCAAGACAAAATTTTCCCTATCTTTATCTGTATCAGCTGCAAATTCGACATTTACTGCATAGTCCACACTGCAGGCATGCGAGCAAACGGTTACATTTGATTTTTTCAGCAAACTTCCGTTTTCATTGTATAATTCAAATACAATGGTATACTCTCCGTCTATTTGTGTATCATTGCAAATATGTGTCTCTATGCTTACATATTCACCTTTAGTATAGGTGAATCTATCCGTTCTGAGCGACAGCATCAGCGGCTCTAACGCATTTCGATATGCAAAAAAAGCCGGCTTTGGATTACGTTTGCAATCCATAATTGTTTTCATCCAGCCGCTGGGCCAAGCATCTATAAACAGATGAATAGCGTGAGAAATCATGCGCTCATCCCGTCGGAATGCTTCTGTCATAATCTTAGTCGCAAATGCCTGATGACGCTGACTTTTCTCGATCCATTCTTCCATAGTATCCGGAGTATCATAGAAAAAGTAGTGGAAATCTCCCGTCTGAGCACGAATTATATTTCTTGGATTAAATGGTTCAGTAAGCCATTCCTTTGGATAAAATTCGCGCATTACCTCTGCACATTCCAATCCTTCGGCACCATATTCGCCGCAACCATAGTACCAGTTGGGCAAAACAGGCATCCAATATCCTCTGTGAAGTCTGCCTATATCTATTCCATGTCCGTTATACCACATCGGATAGCAGTGATTATCGGGCATACTTTCTGTTGGCGGGTCATAATCTCCATCCACATGCTTTATAACACGATCAGGATTTTGAATTTTAACAACCAGATCACAACATGTAAAGAAACTTTCAATCTCTTCTCTTTCCAGATGTCTGTGGGGTTCATTATTAGCATTTGGAAAAGGTTCGTTTATATAACTTATGATTACATTACAGGGATGCCTGCGGATATGCCTTTCCATTTCTTCAGCCTGACGTATTCCCTCTGCGACCTTATTGCGGCGCATACATCCAAATAACGGAAGGTCTGTCTGCGTCATTAGCCCCAGACGGTCGCAATAATCATAAACCTCGGACTGGACAGGTCTTTGAGTAAGCCTGAAGAAATTCATATTACACAGCTTTGCAAGGAGAATGTCATCAATTAACTGCTCATAATCTCCGCGCAGTACATCCTGCTGTTCAAAACCCATTGTATTGGCACCGCGTAAACGAATGGGGCGTCCATTTAAATAAAACATCCCCTTTGTTTCAGTTTCTGTATCCTGAATAAAACTACGCATACCAAACTGACAGCTTTGGCAGTCTGAAGTTCTTCCGTCAACACTCACCGAAACCTGAGCCTGATACAGATACGGCGTTTCCAAATCCCACATTTTGGCATCAGACATATCAAACGGAATTTTATAAATATTTTTTCCATGCATAGCAAGCATAGGAATACCCTTGCCCACTGCATCGCCATAGCATGCTTCGGTTAAACTGTCACACATACCAACCATTAAAATTGTATCAGGTGTATAGTGTTTATTTTCAAAAACTGTTTCATTAAAATTCTGTCCGTATACAGAAAAATCGAACTCCACAGGTACGGCGCCATAAGACTGGTTTTCAACCTCAACCCAAAGTTCTGCACAGCCATCCATTGGGCGTACATATACATCGCTTATATGCATAGTATTTCTTATTTCTACATATACAGAATTATATATTCCCATTCCAGGAGGACAATGATGCCAGCCGTATTTAGGATCATCCCAACCAATACCTGTTGCCGCATACAGTTTATCTCCCTGATATTCAGGTCCGTCTGTTTTTATGCTTCCCATATATATATGGTCATTGTAAAGCTCTACCTGAACTTTATTAACTCCCTGATGAACAAGGGCAGTAATATCAAATTCAAACGGCGAGAAAAATCCCTCATGCTCTCCTGCAAATATTCCGTTAACCGATACTACAGTACGATAATCCGCCCCTTCAAAATGAATATAGACACATTTTCCGTCCTTAACCTCAGGCAGCTCAAGCTCAGTTGTATATGTTTTTTTCACCGCCCCCATAGGGCCGCCGTATTCTGGTATTTCCACCATCTTTCCGTCACACAAAAAAGAGGTTAATTCAAAATGTTCACGATAATTCATTGTCTCCGGCGCCAGATTCCGCAAAAAAGGTGCATACCTTTCACGCATTTCAGTCAATGCATTAAAAAGTTCTTCATCAGTTGACATTTTTGCAGTTGTTTTTATCGGTAAGTCATCCGTATTTTCCAATGAACATATTTTTTTACTATATTTTTTTAAATGAGGCTCTTCCAAAAGCTCCATTCTTCCGCCAATACCGTTGGCAGCTATCTGTGCAAACTTATCCATCATTGTTCCTCCAATCGTATTACTTCACAGTACGTTCAAAAAAGCCCTTCAAAGCAACAGGACTTTTTCCCAATGCAGGTATTTCCCCAAGCAACGCCTTTACAAAAGCCTTTTGTGTTGCAGGAGTGTTTGAAAAAGTATTTATATAAGTCTTCATAAAGGGATACTCATAAAGCTTATACGGATCACCAAATGATGTAAAAATAACCTTGGGATGTTTCAGAATCCGTCCACGCCAGAACAGAGCAATGTGCTCCCAGTTTGTACGAAGCGAACCACCGCAATAATCTCTGCACGACATGCGACAGTTAATTAAAACTGCATCATAGTTCTTTGCAAGCTCTGATTCTACCACAGAGTGTCCGGGATTTTGAAGCATCTGAACAAAATAACCCCTTTGGGTTAGTTCATCTCTTATGGTAGTAAGCTGATATGAATTGACCGTTTCCTTATCTGCCTGAAGATTGCACATTAGAATTTTTGCACCCTTGTTAAGTTTCAAAGGAAAGACTTTTTCTGCGTTTCTTACAACATTTATGCTCTTTTCCGCAATTTCACGAGCCACACCTTCAACAGACTCAGAGATTGTGATTTCTCTTTCAAATTCCTCCTGATTTTCAAGCAAATGAACACTGTCCTTCATTTTCAGGATTCTCTTTACAGCATCTTTCAGCCGTTCAATCGGCAAATATCCGCTTTTAACCGCATTTTTAATGTTATAAAAATCCCCGGGTAACGCAAAAAGAACCATATCTCCCCCTGCTCTCAAAAACTCAACAGCAAGCAAATCAGGGTCAACCATTGAACATGCTCCAACCATACACATAGCATCCGACACAACACAACCCTCAAAGCCAAGCTCCTTTTTAAGCAAATCTGTAATCAAATTCCGGCTGAGTGTTGCGGGCTTGTATCCCAGCACCTGGTCATATTCATCCTCCTGAAAGGCAGGCGCAGCAATATGTGCCACCATAACCGACATAAGACCTTGTTGCATCATTTCCTTATACACATACCCATAGGTTTCCATCCATTCTTCTTTCGATTTTGAATTAACAATTGTGCAGAAGTGCTGATTTCTGTCGTCTGTTCCGTCGCCGGGAAAATGCTTACAGCTTGCCGCCATATAGCCGCCGTTTTGCATTCCCCGCATATATGCTCCGGCAATCTTAGCAACCTGCTGAGGACTATCTGAAATAGTCCTTATATTTCCTCCCGGATTGTTGGGATTATAATTTATATCCACCAATGGAGCAAAGCTCCATTGTATGCCGTTCTTTCTACACAGTTCTGCCGTCACTCGTCCGGCTCTTTCGATTAAATCCTCGTCATCACAGGCACCCCACGCCATTGGCTGCGGTAATACACCCACATCACACAAAGGGCCCCCTGGTCCGTGTTCCGCATCAGTTGCTATAATTACAGGAATCTTTGTGTATGTATTTATGTCTGATGAGTATTTTTTAACTTTTTCCTTTGAGGTATTATAAACAAAAACGCCTCCGGGCTTTGTCTCACTGACAATTCTCATCATTTCTTCTTCGGAGCAATCACAAAGTACCGACCGGTTATAGCAAAGTACCTGCCCGCATAAATCATCAAGGCTTAATCCTTCAATTATACTATCAAGCCTATCCATTTTTAAGCACCTACCTTTTCAACTTTCTTTCCTGTAACTCTCTGAAATATTCTTCTGTTGTTCCCACAGAAAAAGGTTCAATATAATTATATGACTGCTTCAACTCCTCTTCTGTCGGAAATGAATCATAAAGCCCCCCACAAAATCCGCTATGGTCGCTGCCTCCTGAAATAAAGAGGTTTTTCTCCAAGGCAATTTTATGTGCCCTTTCCTTTTCTTCTTCGGTCAAATCCGGATGCCAAACCTCTATGCCCTCTATTCCGCATTCAATAAAATAGTCAATCTCATCCAGCTTGCCGTGTGGATGTGCCAATACAGCAAAGCCCCCCGCTTCTTTGATGAGCTTAACCATGTCACTAAGCTCATTAAAGGGATAAATTGGAGGATATTTTCCCCCACGCTGACCAAAATTCTTTCTGAACCAGGGCATATAGTTTTCCTGCTTAACCAGTCCCTTTGCTTTCATAACCTTAAATACATGGTTGTTGCAAAGCCAGATAACCCCTTTATTTGCCTCCAATACTTCTTCCCAGGTAATTCCTGAAATATCACCCTCGGCAACACTTTCATCAAAGCATTTTTTAGTATTATCAGTCTGGCGTGCACCCATCTTTTCAAGATACTCTTTCATAGGCGGATATTCGGCATCAAAATCAAATCCCACTATATGACATCCTGAATCTTTATACCAAACAGAAAATTCCACACCAAATATACACTCCATACCTTCTTCTTCACACGCTTTTTTTAATTCAGGATATCCCGTCGCAGCATCATGGTCTGTAATAGCAACTGCTCGGTAACCCTCTTCTTTTGCAACCTTAACAATCTCACTTGGAGTATACACACCGTCTGAATGGGTTGTATGCATATGTAAATTAGCATAAGGTATCATAAAAAATCATCCTTTCATATTTGTATATGTTTTTATCTCCTGTTTCATTTTTTCAATAAGCTCAGGAATATAACGATTGTTCCTTGGATATTGGAAAAAAGTAACATCCATTCCAGCATCATCATCTATCATTTCGATTACTCTTTCACGGCCTATAAAGCTTTCAAGCATCCGACAAATTTCAATATCTGCAAGAGCATCTCTAAAAACTACCGCCCGAAGCGATGGTACAACACCGTTCTCTATGGGATAAACCGAAAACGCATCTCCCGATGGAAAAGCCTTGTCGCCGGATGTTGTAACATACGGATTAACCTTTTTCCGCGACTGCTCGTTGTAATAAAAATTATATCCCCATTGCAAAAAGCCCTCTATGCCGTATTTATACATTTGCAAGCCAAGAATTCTGTTTCTGTATGATTCCATAGACAAAAACCTGTTGCCTACATCTACATAATTACTGGAACAGTAGTACACCCATTGGTGTTTAATCTTCTTGGGCAGGAATTTTTCTATATTACTGCTTACTGTAACCGGAACCTGAATAAGCCCTTTGTCATAAAACTCTGCATCTGATATGGCATCCATAGCTGGACAACCATCCAGAAGAGGAATTACAAGGTCATGAGCATACTTATAGGCAGAAAGATGTTCATGCCGTGGTTCGTCAGAAAGATGAAAATAACATTTATCTTTAATGCCCTCATCCTCCAAAAATTTAATAAGTGCAGGCAAAAACTGATTTATAAAATCTTTATATTCCTCACTCTGTGCTTCCACACGCCACCCGAACATATAATCTTCTTTTCCGTTTTCCGTCACCTTGATGTTTGGCGAGTATTTAAGCCCCCACTGCGAAAACAAATGTGCCATTTCATAATACTCAATGTTATTTTTTCGACAAAGATTAAACCATCTTTTCAGAAGTTTAAAATCAAAGATATATTTTCCTTTGATTTTTTCAATTTTAACAAGTTGAGTACAAGGTCTGGTAATACCCTCATCGGTATCAAGCGGAGGTGTTATAATTGGGGTCAAAATCATATTGATACCCATATCTGCCGCCAAAGACATATACTTATCGATTAAGCTCCAATGCTCCTCGCTGTATACAGGCACATTATGAATATCAGCTATACAATCCACATGAAACCATTGTGTATATTTGGTGGTTTGTCTAGGCAATCGAACATCAATAACCTCAAGCATCATAGTCTGTTTAATCTCAACGGCTTCACGTATATACTTGTTGTACGATGAAAAAGTGACCACAACCGGATACTGCCCTGACGGCATATCCTCCGGTATTTTCACCTCTATCCATACTCCGCCGGCACTGTTTTCAAGTCGGATTAAGTTGTTTTCAAACTCCGCCGGCATAAGTATATCCGGCATAATTCCGGGAGTCACCGAAATAAAATCCTTTTCTTCTGTGTTGTATGTAGGTAAGTCCATCACCGCATTCTGTACGATGTATACCTTTGCCATATCACCGAAATCCGATTGAATATCAACCTTAAATTCGGTATTTTCTTTAGCACAAACCGCTATCTGATAAGAATATTTCTCACCTTTAAGAACAGTAGCTTTGTATATTGGATTCGTTTCATCTGTCCATTCCGGACGAATTTTTTCAAGTGACGACACTTGTTTGATATTAATCTTCATATAATCACCTTTGTTTAATTATTATTGAATATAAAATTCAAAATTTTCTATTTTCTTCTCGTTAAGCCTATATTTCTCTAAAAGTTCATGACCGCATGAATTGGAACCAAGGCCCGAATTTTTATAATCAATTCTGATTATTGTATTATCAGCCTTTTCAACCTCATCTGTATGCATTGCTTTCATAAGCGACTCTGCACTGTAATGGGAAACATTAAATTCAAAGCCTTCATCAGCAAAAAATTTCAAACCACCTGACATTTCAAGAACCTTTGCATCGCAATGATTACCATGTTCCTGAGGCATAACATAATTCACATATTCATTTTCGGCATCACTTTCATAGAATCCGACTTTGGTATGATATCGCATATCGCAGTAGTTTTCCATTTCACCTCTGCCAAAATATTTGAATTTTGATTTTTCGTAGGGTGTTTTAAATTCAAATCCGAGCCGTGGCAGCCATATACAATCCTTGCGTATATCGGCATTAAGTTTTACTTTGACACTACCGTTTGCATAAAATGTATAATCCACACGGTATTTCAAAAACGGCAGCCTTCCAACACCGCTAAGAGAGCCTGACACAGATATTGTATTATCAGTTTTGACGCATGAATAACACTTGCTGAACATTACATCAAATCCCTCAGCAGGGTTATCCCAAAAATTTTTATTAGCAAATGCATACCAGTTTTTCTTTACAAACATTTCATTATCTGTAGGTGCACGCATTACCGTAAGCCTTATTCGGTCTGCAAGCTGCTCTTCGCCACTTTTTATTATACTTGTAATTTCTCCGTAAATTTTTGAAACAGTATATTCAAAATTCGTGCCCGAAATTATATAATCATTCTCTGTTTCAGAAATGCACGCACCCTCATCAGGAACAATTATCTTCTTGCACTTTGCCCCCATATCAAGCTGTGCAGACGCAACCTCATAACCTTCAGAATTGTATAAATAGCAGTTAATATACGCTCCCAGTTTACATTTCGAAACAACCGAAACTTCAATAACCCCGGTTTCCTTTGGAGCAATGTCCAATATCGCTGTTTTTGAATATATAACACAACCATCAACTACACCCTCATACTTAAAAGTGTATTCATTAAGATTTGTAAAATCATACAGGTTGGTAACAAATAGCTTATTGCCGTCAATCTTGCATTGTATGTATTGATAAACTGCCTTTGCATTCAAAGAGCCTGCCTTAAACTTTCTGTCATAAGTAACAAGACCGTCTGCACAAAAGTTACCATAATGAGTAAGCTCTTTAAAATCTCCTCCGTATCTGGGCACACCATCTGTAAGAACAGTATGGTCCGCCCATTCCCAGATACACCCACCTATCAGCTTAGGATATTTATATATTTTTTCCCAATAATCCATCACATCTCCGGGTCCGTTTCCCATAGCATGAGAATATTCACACAAATAAAAAGGCAAAGGTTTAGATGAATCATTGGCATATTCCTCTAAAAAGTCTATATGTGCATACATCCTGGAATGCATATCCACTCTTCCGTAAAACTCATCAAACATTTCCGGATATTTTTCATCAACAGCACGAGATGCATCCTCACAGTGAACAAGACGTTTTTTATCAACACTTTTTATATACTTTATCATTTCGTAGTGATGTGCGCAATGACCACTCTCATTGCCCATTGACCAACTGAAAATGCATGTATGATTTTTATCACGTTCGTACGCCCTTTCAATTCTTTCTACAAACGACTCACGCCATTGAGGTTGATTTCCGGGCCACGCATCCACATCATCAAGCATATCATATCCAGGCCACGAGGGAACTCGGTTTACAAATCCATGAGTTTCAAGGTCTGTTTCAAGCATTACATAAAAACCCATTTCATCGCACATAGCAAGAAACTTGGGTGCAGGCGGATAATGCGACGTACGTATAGTATTAATGTTCAGCTTCTTCATTTGTATCAAATCATTCAAATAATCCTCATCGGACATATACCATCCTTTTTGAGGATGAGTATCATGATGATTAATCCCTTTAAGCTTTACAGGAACTCCATTTACACAAAACGCTGACTCCTCATTTATGGAGTATTCTACAAAACCAACTTTCTGTCTGATTATTTCACCGCAATATTCAAAAGTGAGTTCATAAAGATATGGTTTTTCTGCGTTCCATCTTATAGGATTATTTACTGTAAACACAGCCTGTCCTGCTGATTCACAACAATCCAGCATCTTCCCTTTATCGAACAAAGAAACAAGTGCATTGCCTTCAAACTCAACATATATATCGTTATTATCAGTTGTTATTTTTATATCCCTAATATGTCCTTGAGGACGGGACAAAATATAAACATCCCGAAATATACCGCTGAATCTGAAAAAATCCTGATCCTCAAGATAGCTTCCGGAACACCATTTGCGCACCTTTGTTGTTACTGTATTTTTACCCGCAACCACCCATTCTGTAATATCAAATTCAGCCTGAAGGTGACTTCCCTGACTATACCCTGCATATTTACCGTTAATATAAAGCTCGAGATTTGAAGAAACACCTTCAAAAATAATGTAGTGCCGATTAGATATATTTTCAATTTCAAAATCCCTGCTGTATATACCCATAGGGTTTTCATCCGGAACATACGGCATATCAATTGGATGCGGATACATTATATCTGAATAGTTAGGTGATTCATACCCGTGGAGCTGCCAACAAGACGGAACAGTAATATTATCCCATTCTTTAATCTCTTTATCCTCTTTAAACTCCGCATCGTAATATTTAAATTTCCATTCACCATTTAAAAGAATATATGAACCATCATTTTCAGGAATATAGTATGCACGTTGAGGCATACGATTTTCCTTAATATGATTTAAGTCTTCATAAAACCTGCTTATCGACATAATACTCTCCTTTGATACTGTTATTCTATATTATAATACCATATAACAGCACCGGTTGAAATGTATTTTGATGATATTTTTTGTTTTTATATAATCTCGGTTTATTTCTATACAGGCTCATTAAACTTGAATATAACCTCTACCTCTTTGTTTTTTCCGATATAAACCTTGTCAACAAGCATTAACAAGGTGTTTCGGTCAAGGTCGTCAAAGCTGATGATATGATTTAAAACTTCTGCCATATTTTTAGTTTCAATGCACTTATTTTGTTCATCATAATGTTCTTTTAGTCGTGATTCATAAACCACTCTTTCCTCACGCAGACTTTCGCTCATCTCCATATACTCACTCTCGGTTATAAGCCCTGATACCTTATCTTTATAAAGACTTAGAGCCGTGCTCTTGCAATCTTCGATTTTCTTTTCAAGTGTTCCTGTCAGCTTTTCGCTGTTATTTTTCCTATCAAAAAAAGCATCCGCTTCCGCCAGAATTTCTGACGCATTTATTGCTGATGCTAATTCTTTTAACTTTTCCCGTATTTTATCTTCCACATAACTTTCTCTTATGCTGTGAGAAGAACAAATGCCAAGTTTTGCGTTTTTCCGCCATCTGCTGCAAACCATATATGTTCGTGTGGGCGATTCTTTTACAAAACTCATTCCACCCCCGCAATCCTTGCAAAAGACCAAACCTGACAATAAATGTGGTTCTCCTGCACGAATTTTTTTATGATAACTTCTTTTAGAAAGTAGTTCTGCGGCGGTCTCAAAGTCTTCATTTGAAATTATTGCTTCATGCGTACCTTCAACTGTTATCCATTCATTTTCAGGTAACCTCATCTTTTTATTCACCTTGTAGCTGATTTTTTGAGTTCTGTTCTGAGTTAAGTTTCCGACATATGTAGGGTTGGATAAAATGGATTTTATCATAGTGTCACTCCAAACCCCTTTAAAAGTCTTTTGTGTTGCCGCCAGTTTCTTATATTCAGACGGCGTTGGAACTTTGTTCAAGGTAAGCTTATGGGCAATTCCTATAATACTCTCCCCGGAAATAAAATCCTTGAAAATCTGCCTCACATATATTGCTGCTTCATCATCAATCACAAGATGATTTTTGTCATTTGTATCTTTTTTATAGCCATAGGGTGCATGGGAACCTATAAACTTTCCCTGACTCTTTTTTGTATTCAGAGCGGTACGCACCTTTTTGCTTATATCCTTTGCATACATATCATTGAATACCGCTCTGAACGGTGTCATATCATTGCCGCTGTTTGGCTTTATGGTATCTATACTGTCATTAACCGCAATATACCTTATATTATGTCGTGGGAAATACTGTTCCAGATAATATCCTGTTTGTATATAGTCACGACCCAGACGGGATAAGTCCTTTGTGATTACTGTATTTATCTTTTTACTTTCAATTAATTCAATAAGCCTTTTAAATCCGGGACGGTCAAAATTAGTTCCGCTATATCCGTCATCCACCAGTATCTCCACAATGTTAAGTGAATTATGATTGGCATACTCAATCAAAAATTCTTTCTGGTTTGCTATACTTTCCGACTCTGCCACATTTCCATCATCTCGTGAAATTCTTAAATACAAAGCCGAAAGATTTATGTCCAAAGTATTCATCGTGTCTTGTTGATGAGAATTTGTTTAAGTATCTCATTTAATTTTTTTCCGTTGTTTGTAAAGATAAATTTTACTTGTGTATCATTTTTCATGATATCAACCTCCTTTACAAAACTATCCTCTCTATCTCCCTTTCAACTTATTTTATGATATGCCCCTGCAACTTATGCTTTCGTATTCACTGGCACCTTGCACAATACCGCCGCTGTTTATCCACCTTATCCAAATAAAAATCCACCCCGCCGGGTTTTGAAGCAAGGTCAATAATTAAAACATTTTTCAACATTTTCGAAAGCAGATAATAATCAAGAATCATACTTGGGGCAGTGTTGAAAACAATGTCATAGCCATCTATTCTTGTACTCAAATCAGAAATCGAGCAAGTGTCACAGCCCATAGCAAAGGCATACGCCTGATCACCCTTTTTTCGTGCTGCAACAGTAACGCGGGCACCCAAGCCGTTAAGCATTTTTGCCAAAATCTTGCCTATACGTCCATTGCCTATTACAAGGCATCTTGACGAGTGCAGAGTAAACGGTGTTTCCTCCATTGCAATCTGAATTGCCCCCTCTGCCGTTGGAATTGCATTAAGCATTGCAAGTTCCTCGCGGCAAAGATAATCAATCAGCATAATACGGTGATTTTCTGCCATTGCTTTAATCTTTGTATCACAGCGACCGGCAAGAATACGGTTTTTTGCTGAAAGGTTTGCAAACACCTCGCTAACCGAAATTGTCTGTTTGCAAAGTGGAGCATTTATGTTTTTTCCGTCAGTGGAATAAGGAAGCGGCAAGACAACCGCATCATATACATCGTCAAACTCAGAAAAATCCCATAACACCTGTATATGCGGCGAAAGCTTTTCGCAGTGTTCGTTATCAAAACCCATCACAAAAACACTATTTCCCATATCTGCGATTTTATTTATTGCACGAATTTGACGCAGGTCGCCCCCGACAAATAGTAATTTTTTTGTATTAGCGGAGATTTTCATAAAATTTTCCTCCAACAAATAGAATTTGTTCTAATACATATTATGTAAAAAGATAAGTTTTGTGTTAAAAAAAGAAAAAGCTGTTGAATAAACAACAGCTTTTTACCAATTAGTCCTCTTCGTCATATTCAGGGAATGAAGAATATTTTCGGTTTATTCCTCCTTCGGTGATTTCTGCAGTATCATAAATCACAGTTTTTGCATATCCGCCATCAGCCTTGGAAAATCCGTAGCTTGTAACCGAAAAACCTGACCCGGTGGAAACTATAATATTGATTTTAGGCTCTGCGCCATCCTTCATATAATAATCCGAAACTTCAAAATACGGATATCCGGCATTTAAATACCGATTAAACAACAAATAGTCCTCTTCTCTGTCATCAACATACAGTGCCCAGTTTTGCCCGTCATTCCACAAAAAATCACCATCACGGTCACGTTCTGCCGATGTTACAAGTGAAATCTTTTCATCTGCTCCGTCGCCGTCAAGGTCGCCTGTGTAGGCGCTGACCTCGTTCCAATCAAGAATGTCTGCAGATATTTCGGTTGATTTTATTATTTCAGCCTTATTCTCAACGCCCTGCTCTGTAACAGGTTTTTCTGGAATATTGGTATTTTTGTTGCAGCCCGAAACTGCCAGAACTACTAATGTTAAAACTAATAACAATTTAAATTTTTTCACAGCAAATCATCCTTTCGCCGCAGAATTTTTAACAAGCAGGTTTATCGTCAGCCTTAACCTTTGGTGTAGCAACCTTTTTAACTGCTTTCTTTTCTTCCTTAACAACCTCGGGTGCCGCTTTTTCGGTTACACATTCCTTTGTAACGGTAACAGTTTTAATCATTGGGTCAGAGGGTATCTCAAACATAATATCCTGCATAACATCCTCTAAAATTGTTCTTAAACCTCTTGCACCTGTATTTCTTTCAATCGCCTTATCTGCAACAGCATCAACTGCTTCGTCAGATACAACAAGTTCAACGCCGTCCATCTCGAACAGCTTTTTATACTGCTTAACAAGAGCATTTTTAGGCTGTGTAAGAATCATCTTAAGAGCATTTTTATCCAATGATTCAAGTGTTGTAATAACCGGTACACGACCGATAAATTCAGGAATAAGCCCGAATTTCAGCAAATCATCAGGGATAAGGTTTTTAAGAATGTCGCCTCTGTTTTTATCCTTTTTGCTTTCAACCTTGGCACCAAATCCCATAGCTTTGGAATTTACACGGCTTTCGATAATCTTGTCAATCCCTTCAAATGCACCGCCGCAGATAAACAGAATGTTGGTTGTATCAATCTGTATAAATTCCTGATGTGGATGCTTTCTGCCGCCCGTCGGTGGAACAGATGCAATCGTACCTTCAAGAATTTTGAGAAGTGTCTGCTGAACACCTTCACCGCTGACATCACGGGTAATCGAGGGGTTTTCGGACTTTCTTGAAATTTTATCAATTTCATCAATATAGATAATGCCCTTTTCTGCCCTTTGAATATCATAATCCGCTGCCTGAATCAGCTTGAGAAGAATATTTTCAACATCCTCGCCCACATAACCTGCCTCGGTCAAAGACGTTGCATCGGCAATAACGAATGGAACATTCATCATCTTTGCTAAGGTCTGTGCGATAAAGGTTTTACCAACACCTGTGGGACCTAGCAGCAAAATATTACTTTTTTGAAGTTCAATATCATCATTTTCGCCGTTGTAGCCAATTCTCTTATAATGATTGTAGATAGCAACCGAAAGTGCCTTTTTTGCAGCATCCTGCCCAACTATATATTCGTCAAGAAAATCCTTGATTTCACGAGGTTTGGGAAGCTCCTTAACCTCTGTATCTACTGCATTTGAGGATATATCATCAAATTCGTCCTCTACAATCTCAAAGCAAAGGTCAACACATTCGTTGCAGATATACACCCCAGGACCTTCAATCATTTTTTTAACCTGTTCCTCTGTTTTACCGCAGAAGGAACAACGGATATGTCGTGTATCATTGCTGTTTGACATATAATGTTTCCCCTTTAATAAATCTATTATCTTTTTTCAACTATTTTGTCGATAAGTCCGTATTTAAGAGCCTCTTCTGCTGACATAAAGTTGTCACGCTCGGTATCCTTTTGGATTACCTCAAGCGGCTGTCCGGTGTGGTCTGCAAGCATACGATTAAGCTTATCCTTCATCTTGATTATACGCTCTGCGTGTATCTGGATATCTGTTGCCTGACCCTGAGTTCCGCCAAGAGGCTGATGAATCATAATTTCGCTGTTCGGAAGAGCAAATCTTTTGCCCTTAGCACCTGCTGATAAAAGAAATGCACCCATTGACGCTGCCATACCCACACAGATTGTTGAAACATCCGCCTTGGTATATTTCATTGTATCATAAATTGCCATACCTGCGGTAATTGAGCCGCCGGGACTGTTGATGTAAAGATTGATGTCTTTGTCGGGGTCTTCGCTGTCAAGGAACAAAAGCTGTGCAACAACTAAACTTGCAGTTGCGTCATTAACCTCGTCAGAAAGAAATATAATTCTGTCCTTCAAAAGACGTGAAAAAATGTCATAAGACCGCTCGCCACGGCTTGTTTGTTCGATTACATATGGTACTAAACTGTTATACATAATATTTTTTCCTCCTATTTCCTGTTTTTTCGACATTCGCCCAAAATACAAGCAAGGTTAATCGAAATGATTAACCTTTGCTCAATATTTATACAGCCAATTTATTTAACATCTGCATTCTTAACGATAAATTCAATAGTCTTATCAATAAGCTTGCTTTCTTTGATGCCTTCAACGTTAACATACTTTTTAACATCTTCAACAGACATCTTGCTCTGTTCAGCCATCTTTTCGATTTCTTTGTCAACATCCTTGTCTGTAACCTTGATGTCCTCAACCTTTGCAATCTTTTCAAGAACCAATGATGTCTTAACCTGCTTTTCAGCACCTGGTCTGATTTGCGCCTTCATTGCATCAAGCGTAACACCTGTGTACTGAGCGTACTGTTCAAGAGTGATGCCCTGATACTGAAGCTGCATTGAGAAATCACGAAGCTGGTTGTTAACAGCTGTTTCAAACATTGCCTCAGGAATATCAATTTCTGTGTTATTGCATATTGTTTCCAGAATTTTGTCTTCCAATTCTTTTTTAGCTTTTTCTTTGTTCTTTTCTTTAAGCTTTTTAGCCATATCAGCCTTAAATTCTTCAAATGTGTCAAATTCGCTGACATCCTTTGCAAATTCGTCATCAAGCTCAGGAAGCTCCTGAGTCTTGATAGCGTTAACCTTTACCTTGAATACTGCAGGCTTACCCTTAAGGTCTTCAGCATGGTATTCTTCGGGGAAGGTAACATTTACATCAACCTCTTCGCCTGTTTGTTTGCCAACAAGCTGTTCTTCAAAGCCGGGAATAAACTGACCTGAGCCAAGCTTAAGGTCAAAGTTTTCGCCCTTTCCGCCTTCGAATGCAACGCCATCGGTAAAGCCTTCAAAGTCAATATTTACTGTATCGTCAAGCTTTGCAGCACGGTCTTCAACAGTAACCAATCTTGCATTTCTTTCACGGATTTTTTCGATTTCGCCCTTGATTTCTTTTTCGGTTGTTCTGTAAGTAACCTTTGATACTTCAACGCCCTTATACTGACCAAGTTCAAATTCGGGCTTAACAGTAACCTTTGCAGTAAATACAACACCGTTTTCTCTTGAAATCTCTTTTACATCAATTTCGGGCTGAGCCACGGCTTCGATGTTTTGTTCGTCAATTGCTTTATCATATGCATCAGGAAGAACAATGTTAACTGCATCTTCAAAAAAAACTTCGCTGCCGTAATATCTTTCGATAATCTGGCGTGGAGCCTTACCGCGTCTGAAGCCCTGAACATTGATTTTGCCTACATTCTGCTTGTAAGCCTTATCAATAGCTGCTCTGAAATCTTCACCGCTTACTGAAAATTCAAATGAAACAACATTCTTTTCTGTTTTTTCTACTGTACTCATAAAAAACATCCCTCTCTTACTTCTCAAATAAGACATATACGTCTATTCTAATCGTTTGGGTAATATTATACCATAACATTCCTGCCTTGACAATAGGCATTTTAATATTTTTTTGACTTATTTAACCAAATTTTTTATGCATATTATCTATTCTGCCAAAACAGGCATAAAATCAACAAAATCTCCAGCCACAAATTTAAGGTTTATTCCGCCGAGCTCACCCTCGACTGCATTTTTGTGTGCAAAGGAGTGAAGATGCCCGTAAACGCACAAATCTACGTTGTAATTTCTCATAATTTCAAGAAAACCGTTTTCTTCGCCGTGACGGTCAAACGGCGGGTAATGTATAGCAACAATAAGACGTTCTTTTTTAAGCTTTATTCCTTCTTCGAGTGTGAGTATAAGACGTTTCTTTTCACGGTCAATAATCTTTTCGTCAGCCTCGTCATTATTTTCCTGAACCGACCAGCCACGTGTTCCGCAGATTGCCGCATCTTCAAAGGCTATGGCGGTATTATTTAAAATCTTGATAGTATCAAACTGGTTTTCGGCTAAAAACTCTTCCATCTTTTTCAGGGTGGTCCACCAATAGTCGTGATTTCCCTTGATGATAACCTTTTTGCCCGGAAGGTCATTTATAAACTTAAAATCTGCATAGGCATCGTTAATGTATGTAGCCCAGGAAACATCCCCAGGGATTATCACCAAATCATCATCAGACACAATGCTTTGCCAATTGCTTTGTATCTTTTGGGTATAGTTCTCCCACTTCGGGCCAAAAACATCCATGGGCTTGTCTGTACCAAAGGACAAATGTAAATCCGCAAGAGCATAGATTGCCACAAAGCATCACCCCCCTGTAATCGGGATGTTAAAATCGTCCGGAACGCAAAAGGATGTTGAAATTAAAACAATATAAAAGCAAATCAGTTAAAACATTTAAAATGTTGAAAAATCGCATATAAATGCGATTTTTCTCTTTCTAAGTCCTTTTGCTACGCACAAACCTCACCTCTCGGTGTACACAAGTACACCCTCGGGTATCCCAAAGCCAAAGCTTTGGTTCGGTTTGTGTGTTCCAACTCAATTTTACCTATCCCTCAATTGTGGATCTATTTAAAAAATTCAAAACATATTACTTTTTGCCTATAAACTTACTTACTGTATCAAGTAACTCAGTCTTTGCACACACACCTTCAAATCTCTTTTTCTTATTCTTTAAAGTCCCGAGTGATGCAGGAATGTTCATTCCTGAAATTTCAGAAAGCTGATTAAGAAGTTCAAAATCATCCTTGCCAAAAGTTTCTTCATCCTTGCCAAGAGCCGAAAGAACACTCTGATTAAACTTAAACGGACTTGCGGTTGATGCAATTACTGTTGGTGTTTCGTCACCGGTTTCTTCTTTATACTGTTTATAAACATCAACTGCAACAGCAGTATGTGTGTCAACTGTATAACCAAATTCATCAAAGGTTTTATAGATACACTCCTTTGTGAAATAGTCATCACAATATCCCGCCCAGAAAAGACTTGAAATCTTTTTCTTAACATCGGCAGAAACTTTATACTCGCCATTTTCTTTGAGGTCAGACATCCACTTTGAAACCTTCTTGTCATCGCATCCACAAAGGTCAAAGAGAAGTCTTTCAAGGTTGCTTGAAATAAGGATATCCATTGACGGCGAAATTGTGGTATGGAAATCACGGTTTTTGTTATATTCACCTGTCTTAATAAACTCGGTAAGCACGTTATTTGCGTTTGATGCACAAATAAGCTTGTTTACAGGAACACCCATCTTCTTAGCATAATATGCAGCCAGGATATTGCCAAAATTACCTGTGGGAACACAGATATTGATAGGCTGACCCAGCTCTACCTCGCCACATTCAACCATATCACAGTATGCCGAAACATAGTAAACAATCTGAGGAACAAGTCTGCCCCAGTTGATTGAATTTGCCGATGACATAACGCAGTTATTTTTTGCAAAGTCTGCATTTGCCTTATCGTCGGTAAAGATTGTCTTTACACCTGACTGTGCATCGTCAAAGTTGCCCTCGATACCCGAAACAAAAACATTCTTGCCTTCCTGAGTAATCATCTGAAGCTTCTGGATATTACTTACACCCTCGCTTGGGTAGAATACAACAATTTTTGTACCCTCAACATCCTTAAAGCCCTCGAGTGCCGCCTTGCCTGTATCACCGGAGGTAGCAACAAGAATAACAACAGTTTTATCCTCGCCGGTTTTCTGCATTGACTTTGTCAGCAGATGTGGCAAAATCTGAAGTGCCATATCCTTGAATGCACAGGTAGGGCCGTGCCACAATTCAAGAACATTATATTCGCCGCCGATATTAACAAGCGGTGCGGGGTTTTTTGTATCAAACTTTCCGCCGCCGTATGCACTTTCGGCACATTCGCGGATTTCTTTAACCAAAAAGTCTGTCAGATACTTTTTGAGAACAAAAACAGCACGTTCGATATAATTCTTCTTTGCGAGCTTGCTGATATCATCAAGCGTAATCTGAGGAATTGTAACCGGAACAAAAAGTCCGCCTTCCTCTGACAAGCCCTTCTTTATAGCAGCAGCAGATTTTACTTTAATACTGCTGTTGCGTGTACTCATATACTGCATAATTCAATAAGCCTTTCTTTGGAAAAATTTCCGCAGGAATTTACAATTTTCGTCCCGCGGATTTAAACGCAGAAAGGAGCAAAGCCGATTTATACTTACTAAACCGACCGCTCCCCTCAAATTATCATAGCCACACAATCAGCCGATTAAGCCATATATTTCTTAACCAGTTCTGTTGCCTCTGTTGCATCTGCACTAACCATCAAAGTGAATGATGTGTCAAACTTTTCTTCAAGCTTTTCGATAGTTTCAATAAGTGCATCGATGTTTGCCATTGATTCATCAGGAACACTCTTGAACACGCTGTCAATAAAGATGTGTGTAACGTCAAAGTCCTGTGCGATGATACCGCTGAGAAGACCTGCAAACATATCAAAATTCTTTATATCAAACTGTTCTGTATTAATCATTCTGACCTTTCTGTCAATGTCATGCATAAGGCGATTACCCTCGGTGATGCATACTACGTTACCCTTTTCCAATGCGAGAGCACCGTTAACATCATCAATCAATTTTTTGGTTTTGCCGCTGCCTTTAAGGCCAATGTGAATTTTAATCATAAGCTATACCGCCCTTCTTTATATTTGAATACACCTTGGTGTATCTTTTTCTTTAGTACATTATATCATAAGATTTACAATTTAACAATAGTTTTTTTAATTATTTTAATCTTTTTTCAAGAGCTTCCTTTTCGTCCTCATATCCGGGCTTTCCAAGAAGCGCAAACATATTCTTTTTATAGCTTTCGACACCGGGCTGGTTGAATGGGTTTACACCCAGCATATAGCCACTGATACCGCAAGCTTTTTCAAAGAAATAGAAAAGCTGACCAAGAGTATATTCACTCAAATCCGCAATCTTTATAACAAGGTTGGGAACTCCGCCATCGGTATGAGCAAGCAGTGTACCCTCGAAAGCCTTTTTGTTTACAAAATCAACTGTCTTTCCGCTAAGGAAGTTAAGACCGTCAACATTTTCGGGGTCTGTGCCCACAACAATATCTTCCTTTGAATTTTCGACATAGAGAACTGTTTCAAAAAGATTTCTTAAACCATCCTGAATATACTGTCCCATAGAATGAAGGTCTGTCGAAAAGCTTGCACCTGCGGGGAAAATGCCCTTATTATCCTTGCCCTCGCTCTCGCCGAACAGTTGTTTCCACCATTCGATGAAATACTGAAGCTCAGGCTCGTAATTTACAAGCATTTCAACAGTTTTACCCTTGCGGTAAAGAATGTTTCGGATAGCTGCATACTTATAGCAGTCGTTTTCGTCAACATTATCCCCTGAATAGATGTCCATAGCATCACGGGCACCCTGCATCAGCTTGTCAATATCTGCACCGCAAACCGCAATGGGAAGAAGACCAACCGCTGTAAGAACAGAGTATCTGCCGCCCACATCATCAGGCACAACAAATGTTTGATAACCTTCTTTGTCTGCAAGGTTTTTAAGAGCACCACGAGCTTTGTCGGTGGTTGCATAAATTCTGTTTTTTGCCTCTTCTTTGCCATATTTATTTTCAAGGTATTCCTTAAAGATACGGAATGCAATGGCAGGCTCGGTGGTTGTTCCTGATTTAGAAATAATGTTTACAGAAACGTCCTTGCCCTCAATCGCCTTAAGAAGACCGTTTATATAATTGGGGCTGATACTGTTGCCCGCAAAGAAAATCTGCGTCTTTGAATTATAGTTATAAAAAGGTCCTGTAAGAAAATCAATAGCCGCCTTTGCACCAAGATAAGAGCCGCCGATACCTATAACAATCAGCACATCCGAATCTTCACGAATCTTTGCTGCTGCCGCTTTAATTCTGGCAAATTCCTCTTTGTCATAATCTTCAGGAAGGTTTACCCAGCCTAAGAAATCATTACCTGCGCCAGTTTTGTTATGCAGAGCATTATGCGCAATTTTCACCTGTTCTTTTACGTTTGCAATTTCTTCTTCGCTGAAAAAGTTCAAAGCTGACTTGTAGTCAAGTTTAATATTTTTCATAGATTATATCTCCTGATTTAATATATTTAACCCAAAGTTTTAATTACATAGGTTGCAATGGTCTTAGCAAATTTAACGAGTGCGTCACATTCTATATACTCGTTTGGCTGATGAGCACCGCCAATTTGGCTGAAATCACGACCGCAACCGTATGCAAATGCACTGCTGTTACCGTATTTTGAAATAACAGAAAGGTCTGAAAGGCAAGAGCCACAAACGATTGGTTCAATACCGTTTGCCTCTATTGATGCCGCAACCATATCCTTTATAGACTCACTGTCGGGTTCACAGTGAACATAGTGGAAAAATCTTGTTGCAGGTTTAAAGCCGTCACCGATAATTCCGAGTGGTGCGAGCTTCTCTTCCAACTCTTTCTCAAATTCTGCAAGTTCTGCATAAATCTCGTCCTTGGTCTTGTCTGTGTAATAAACAAAGTGAACTTCGCCAATACCAAGATCCTGACCGTTGTTTCCTGCGCGGATGCCCATATATCTTAAAGATGTTTTAGGGATAATTGTGCCTTTATAAAATCTGTTTGCTTCCAGCTCTTCACTGCGATTTTCGGCAAATTTATCCATTACTTCAAGAACAACAGGAATTGCAAGTGCCGCATTCTTTGCGCTGTCTGCAGGGTTTGCGGTATGATAAATGTATTTAAACTCACCGCCACCGCTGCCGCAATGCCATATCTGATTTTCTCTTCCGTCCATATTTACAATACGATTGCAGGGGTATTTCATAGCCGCCGCCATCGCACCGTGTGAGCCGCCGTATTCTTCGTCGGAATATGCCGAGAATACAAGATTGCGTTTTGGTTCAAAGCCCTCATCCTTTAAAAGCTTTATAAGGAACAAACCGGTAGCCAAAGCATATTTATCATCAACCGCGCCTCTGCCGAAAATCTTGCCGTCTTTTATTAAACCGCAAAATGGGTCAAATTCCCAGTTGGCAGGATCACCCGTCTGCACTGTATCAGAATGTCCCATAATCATAAGCTCGTTTACATCTTCAGCACCTTTCCATACAGCAGATACATTGTATCTGTTCTCTAAGCCTCTGCCGGGAAGATAGTCCGGATGCTCTTCAAAACCTTCAAGTTCAAGGGGTGAATAAAGTTCACTTTCTAACCCAAGCTCCTGACACAAACTATGTATATGTCTTGCAAGATTTTCCTCGTTGCCCCAGTTTGGTGTACCCTCGGAAGGTATTTTAACAAGAGAACTTAAAAGTTCAAAAAGTTCGTCTTTTCTTTCTTCGATTAAATTTATAATATGCTTTGTGTCCATTTTATAAACCTCCAATCAAATACATAATGCATAAGACATTTATCTTAATGTAATTAATTTACTGTCATAATTATAACATATATAAGCCGTTATTTCAATACAAATTTAAAATTTATTCACATACCTTATGCGACAAAAAATTCACGGACAAAATGATATTCTAATACCGAAAGGAGTGATGCCGTGAAACCCATTGTTTACATAGATATGCTGTTTTTGCTGAATTTTCTGATGGATTCAGTAACGCTTTATGCTACGGCTCTTTTTTTAAGAAAGCCACTGGCGGTTTGGCGTATGACGCTCTCTGCCGCAATTGCCGCATTATACTCTTGCGTTATGTTTTTTCCGCAACTGTCTTTTATGTATTCACTCTTATTAAAAGCGGTATTTCTTTTTGCAATATCAACTATGGCTTTTCCTTCAAGAATACCTTCCGTTATATTAAAAAACGGCGTTGTATTCTTTGGGGTAAACACAGTCTTTGGCGGTATAATGCTTGCCCTTATATTTGCAACCGATTTTGGCAGAATACTCGGAGCGGCGGTATCAAACGGCGAAATCTATCTCAATATCAGCTTTGAATTGCTGATTATATCCACCCTTTTAGCATATACCGTGGTATATATAATTTCATACATAAAAAAGCAAAATATACAAAATGCAAAGGTAACTGCCCGACTTACCATATATTTTGCAGGCAAAGAAGTTACTGTATCTGCCCTTTGCGACACAGGCTGTACGCTTTGTGACCCGATTTCAGGCGCACCTGCTGTAGTTATATCCCCAAAAATTGCAAGAGAACTGTTGCCGCAAGGACACCCCGAAACAAAATACCGACCTTTGCCCTTTGTAACTGTTGACAATGCCAAAGGAATTTTAGACGGCTTTATCCCCGATAAGCTGACTGTTGACGGAAATGAAATCACACACTCGGTTATCGGCATTTCAAAAACCGATATGGATACATTCTCTGCCATATTCAATCCTGAATTAATCGAAAACAATAATCAAAGAAAGGCTGTGAACATTTTTGATTTACCTGATACTGTTGCTTGAAAAAATTTTCAGATTTATTAAAGAAAAAAGATACGTACACTACATCGGCGGTACAGACACTCTTCCTGCACCACTGACACCGGCTCAGGAAGAAGTCTTGCTTGAAAATCTGCGGCTGGGCAAGGATTTGCAAAGCTCCCGCACACATCTTATTGAGCACAATCTGCGGTTGGTTGTATACATAGCAAAAAAATTTGAGAATACCGGTGTTGGTGTTGAAGATTTAATCTCGATAGGCACAATCGGTCTTATCAAGGCAATTAACACCTTTAAGCCCGACAAAAACATAAAGCTTGCCACCTATGCATCCCGTTGTATAGAAAACGAAATCCTTATGTATCTGCGGAAAAACAATTCAAACAAAGCCAACATCTCGATTGACGAGCCACTTAATGTTGACTGGGACGGAAACGAATTGTTGCTTTCGGATATTCTTGGGACGGACAACGATATTACCCAAAGAAAAATCGAAGATAATGTCGATAAAGAGCTTTTGCAGATTGCATTAAAACGGCTGTCTGAACGCGAGCAAAAAATAATGAATTTGCGTTTTGGGATTGGAGGCACAGGAGAAGAAAAAACACAAAAACAGGTTGCTGATATGCTGGGAATTTCGCAGTCATACATATCACGGCTTGAAAAAAGAATAATGTCACGCCTGAAGCGTGACATTAACAAAATGATTAATGGTTAGTGGGATGATAAAATAGTCCGGATCGCAAAAAGACATGGAAATTGATAGATACAAACCGCTAAGTAGTGAAAAAACTTTTATAAATGTTGAAAAATCGCTTTTTTATGCGATTTTTCTATTTTAATTGTCTTTTTGCTACGCACAAACCTCGCCTCTCGGTGTACACAAGTACACCTTCGGGTATCCCAAAGCAACAGCTTTGGCTCGGTTTGTGTGTTCCGAATCAATTTTACCTATCCCCTAATGAATGTATTTAATTATCCCCATGTAAATTCCTTCTGCAACCAACTTCTGATACTCAGCAGTTTTAAGAAGGTTTGCCTCGTCTGTATTTGACAAAAAACCACATTCAATAAGTGCTGACGGAACGCTGTTATCACGCAGAACAAAAATACTGTCACCGCTTCCCTTTGCAACCCGATTATTGCCGTCTTTAAGCACATCTTTAAGGGATTGCTGAATTGCCTCGGCAAGCAGCCTGTTTTCCTGGGAGTCGTCATCATAAAAGACCTGTGCACCACGGTATTTTGACTGTTCAAACTTGTTCATATGAATACTTATAAAGATATCCGCCTTATACTTTTCAATGTCCGATTTGCGCATTTGCAGGTCGGATTTTTTTTGCGATACTCCCTTATCACGATTGGGGTCGGCAGTATTAGTGTCGGTATCTCTTGTCATATAAGCCTTACCGCCGCCTGCCTCAACATATTCTTTTAGGAAATTTGCTATTGCAAGGTTAATTTCCTTTTCAACTGCTCCATTGGCAGATGCGCCTGCATCAATTCCACCGTGTCCGGGGTCAATTAAAATTGTTTTTCCCGCCAATGGAGATGCCGCTGTACTTTGGGTCAGCATATTCTGTATCACAATTTCAATCCCCGACGCCGCAAGTACCGCAATCGCAACAACAAGCGTGGCAATTATCCGCTTCATATGAAAAACCTTAAATTTCACTCTCTGTCACCTCAGAGAATGTTTATGTTAAATTCGGCTTAATTATGTTTTAAAAATCTATTTTCATACTATTCAATTACCTCTGTCGCTGTTACAGGGACTAAACTTGACATATCAGTCCAAACCATAATTTTTGCATTTGTATATGCCTGGGTTGCCGTAAAGGTAAGTTTTTCGCCTTCATAAATTCCAAGATGAGCTTCAATAAAATCATCCCCATCGTAAAATGCAACAATAATTGTTTTTCCGTTTTCCACATTTATAGGATTGACAGTATAAGTTTTGCCATCTTTAGAAACGTTGGTTCTAGTGTGTTTTACGTAAATAACAGCATTTGTCAAATCATCCGTATTGTCCCACCGAAAAAGATATCTCCATTCATCTTCAGTCCCATAAAAATATATTGTTTCCAATCCTATACAATCATCAAATGCATCAGTTCCTATAGATTTCACGCTATAGGGAAGTGTTATGTTGGCTAAACTGCTACAGTTAGAAAATGCTTTAGCGCCTATTGTTGTTACACTCCCTGGAATAGTTATACTGGTTATACTACTGCAATTAGAAAACGCATTTCCATATATAGATGTTACTTTGTCAGGAATTACTATGTCCGTTAAACTACTACAATTCATAAATGTCTGAGTACCTATAGATGTCACATTGTTTCCTATAATTACACTTTCTAATTTTTTGCAATCGGAAAATGTATAGTCAGGTATTGATGTTACACCATTTCCTATCGTTATATGAGCCAAATTTCTACATCTACGAAACACACTCTGACCCATTGTTGTTACACTATCAGGAATTGTTATACTAACTAAACTAGTACAATTTGCAAACGCCTCGATACCTATTGATTCCACACTGTTACCGATTGTTACACTTTCTAATTTCCCGCAATCAATAAACGCATAGTCGCCTATGGAGGTTATATTATTTCCGATTTTTATACTTGTTAAACCATCACATCCTGAAAAAGTATCGTCACCTATAGAGGTTACACCATCGGGAATTGTTATGCTTGTTATCTTACCACAATCCCAAAATGCCTGTTCACCTATAAATGTTACACTGTCGGGGATTGTTATGCTTTCTAAGTTTACACATCCCTCAAAAGCATCGTCCCCTATAGATATTAAGCCCTTGCCGCCAATTAAACTTGCTAAATTTTTGCAATATCCGAATGCGCTGACACCTATAGATGTTACACTGTCGGGGATTGTTATGCTTTCTAAGCTGCTACAACCGTGAAATGCATAGTCTCCTATAAATGTTACGCTTTTGCCGATTGATACATTTACAAGGCTGGCACAATCAGTAAACGCATTATCGCCTATGGATGTTACTCCGTCAAGAAGCGTTACACTTTCTAAACTGATACACCCCTGAAATGCATATTCACCTATGGATACTACACTTTTGCCGATTGTTACATCTATCAGGCTATCGCAATTTTTGAACGCATATTCCCCTATAGATATTACATTGTCTGGAACAACCATACTTTTTATATTACAAAAGTAAAACGCATAACTGCCTATGGATGTTACCGGGTACTCTTCAATATATTCTGGAATTTCCACCACCGTTGCGGAAGTGTCACAGTCTGTTATTGTAACCTCGCCGTTGGATATAGTATAGGTTAAATATCCGTCAGTTTCAGCAGATACACCTGTCATACAAAAAGCAAATATAAAAAAATATATTATACCTAGTGATAATAAAATTATCTTTTTCATTAGCTGAACCACCTTTAGCAATCTTTTTACGCCGCACGTTAATTTACATATAACACCTCATCCACCACAAGCGGTCCCCCTTCCCCTCACAGGTGAAGGCGTGACTTTACAATTTTTCGGCTTCCCCTTCAAGTAACCACTGATTAAATCGGATTTTTTTGAAACAATCCTCCCGTCAGCCTTCGGCTGCCACCCTCCTTTACACAAGGAGGGCTTAACGATGCGGTTTGCAAGGCTCCCTTGTGTAAAGGGCCGGAACGTTAAGACGATATGCCGGTGGCATATCGATAGCGCAAGATTGCAAAATGCGAGAGCATTTTGCTGTTGAGTGACTGTGGGATTGTAAAATAAGAATTAATCATCATTTACTCAAGGGGAAGTTGTCACCGATAGGTGACTGATGAGACAACAATACTTTGTTCTTAAATATTCTGAACAGCCTTGCATTGCAGGGCTGTTGCCTTATATAAAAATATCATTCAAACAATGAAAGCTGTTCGTCCTCGGCATCTTCGGGGCGGATTACCGCTCCCTTTGCCGGAATGTTCTTGGTGCGATAGTGTTTAATGTCTTTTATGCCCGACTCACTAACCGGCTTAACATCTGCCAATTTGCTGTTTTTTGTAGGCAGCATAACATTTACACCCTGAGAATTTTTAGTGGTCTTTAGTGCAACCTGGGCTGAATTAAAGATAAGCGCTTTACCAATATTGCTTATGGCAACCAGCTCAGCATCCTCGGGCAGATACATAACCTTAACCAAGGGTGATGCAGTAGAATATGCATTTATCAGTTTCTTTCTGTTTTGCTTGGTTTCATAGCCGGCTATATCAATCTTTGCCATTTTTCCGTTTTCAAAGCAGAAAAGTATGTTACCCTTATATTCCTTTGTGACAACAATACCCACAACACGTTCGCCCTCGCCCATTGAAAGAAGGTTGGGCATATACTCACCAAGCAGGCTTGCTTTGCTGTCGGGAATTTCATAAGCACGGGTTTTGTAAACCTCGCCCGAGCTTGAAAACACAAGAACCTCGGCAGTATTGTCTGTGTCAACGCATTGGACAATTCTGTCGCCCTCCTTGACCTTTTGCTCGCCGCTGGTGCGCAGTGCGTGGTGCGAAATCTTCTTTACATAGCCATCCTGAGTTATAAACATCATAACAGGATAGTTGTCTATCTGTTCTTCTTCCACCACATTTTCAGTTGCGGCATCATAAACTATTGTACTCTTTCGCTCGGTGCCAAACTTCTTAATTATCTCTTTAAGCTGTTTTTCTATAATCTTTTCGATTTTTTTGTTCTTTTCAAGGGTATCACGAAGCTCTGCAATTTCTTCTTCAAGCTCCTTGATTTCTGCTGTGCGTTTTAAAATATATTCTTTATTAAGGTTACGCAGCTTTATTTCAGCAACAAATTCTGCCTGAATTTCGTCAATTCCAAAGCCTTTCATCAAATTGGGAACAACCATTTGGTCTTCTTCGGTTTCGCGGACAATTTTTATTGCCTTGTCAATATCAAGAAGAATCTTTTCAAGACCCCTGAGGAGATGCAGCTTTGCGCTCTTTTTGTCAATGTCATAGCGTATGCCACGCTTGATGCAATGCTTGCGAAATCTCAGCCATTCGCTGATAATGTCTTTAACGCCAAGAACCATAGGAGAGCCCTCGACAAGAATGTTAAAGTTACAGCCAAAGCTATCCTGCAAGGGTGTCATCTTAAAGAGCTTTGCCATCAGTTTATCGGGGTCGGTACCACGTTTTACATCTATGGTAACCTTTAGACCCTTTAGGTCGGTTTCGTCACGGATATCAGAAATCTCCTTCAGTTTGCCGCCCTTTATCAGTTCTATTATCTTTTCAATAATTGCCTCAACCGTTGTGGTATAAGGGATTTCCTTTATATCAATACAGTGCTGTTTTTTGTCATATTCATACTTTGCACGGATTTTGAAGGAGCCTCTGCCTGTTTCGTAAATCTCACGCATTATGGCTTCTTCAAAGATGATTTCGCCGCCGGTCGAAAAGTCGGGGGCTTTAAGAACCTCCATAATATCAGAGTCAGGTTCCTTCATCATTTTGATTGTAGCCTCACATATTTCGGTAAGGTTAAAGCTGCATATATTTGACGCCATACCAACCGCAATGCCCTGATTTGGGTTTACCAGAATATTGGGAAAGCTGACAGGAAGCAGGGTTGGTTCCTTTAAGGTTCCGTCATAGTTGTCAACTAAATCAACGGTTTCTTTATCTATATCCTTAAAAACCTCGCTGCAGATTTTTGAAAGCTTTACCTCGGTATAACGTGCAGCAGCATACGCCATATCCCTTGAATACTGACGGCCAAAGTTACCTTTTGAGTCAACAAGCGGGTGAAGCAGTGCCTGATGACCCTCGGTAAGACGTACCATTGTTTCATAAATTGCCGCATCGCCGTGAGGATTAAGCTTCATTGTCTGTCCGACAACGTTTGCGGATTTTGTACGGCCGCCGCCTATCAAGCCCATTTTATACATAGTATAAAGGAGCTTTCTGTGTGCAGGTTTAAAGCCGTCAATCTCGGGAATCGCTCTTGAAACAATTACGCTCATTGCATAGGGCATATAGTTGGTCTCTAAGGTTTCTGTTATATTCTGAAGTTCAATAACAGGTTTTTTTGCCATTGAATTTGTCCTCCGTTTTTCTACTTTTACATTACATCAATCAGGTCAATATACTCGTGACCGTGCTCTGCAATATGTTCCTTTCTGCCGGCAAGGTTGTCGCCAAGGAGCAGTTCAAATACTTCTTTTGTCCTTTCAACATCCTCGGGCATTACCTTGATAAGGCGTCGGGTTTCGGGATTCATTGTGGTTTCCCACATCATCTCGGGCTGGTTTTCACCCAGTCCCTTGCTTCGCTGAATAGTATATTTTTGCCCCTCTAATTTTGCAAGAATGTCCGACTTTTCCTTTTCGTCAAACGCAAAATATGTTTTATCCTTGCAGGTTATTTCATAAAGCGGAGATTCAGCAATATAAACATAGCCTTCATTAATCAGCGTAGGTGTAAGGCGATAAAGCATTGTCAGCACCAGAGTTCTGATCTGAAATCCGTCAACATCGGCATCGGTACAGATAATAACCTTATTCCACCGAAGGTTGTTTATATCAAACGAGCTAAGTTCTTTGTTCTGCTTGGCATTTATCTCGACACCACAGCCCAGAACTTTAAGAAGGTCAACAATAATATCGCTTTTGAAAATCTTGTCATAATCAGCCTTAAGGCAGTTAAGAATTTTACCTCTTATTGCCATAATTGCCTGAAATTCACTATCACGGCCCAGCTTACAAGAACCAAGTGCCGAATCACCCTCCACGATGTAGACCTCGCGGCGGTCAACGTCTTTACTGCGGCAGTCAACAAACTTTTTAACACGGTTTACCGCATCCATTTTGACATCAAGCTTCTTTTTAAGGGTTGTACGGGTTTTCTCGGCTGTTTCACGGCTGCGCTTGTTGATTAAAACCTGATCTGCAATTTTATCAGCATCCATCTTATTTTCAATAAAATAAATGTCAAGCTGTTCTCGCAAAAACTCTGTCATTGCATCCTGAATGAACTTGTTTGTAATCGCCTTCTTTGTCTGGTTTTCATAACTTGTCATTGTCGAAAACGAATTACTGATAAGACAAAGGCTGTCCTGAACGTCGGTAAACAAAATTTTTGATTCATTTTTTGTGTATTTGTTGTTTGCCTTTAAATACTTGTCAATCGCATATACAAAGGCATTCCTTACCGCTTTATCGGGCGAGCCGCCATATTCAAGAAAGCTTGAATTGTGATAATACTCAATCACATTAACATCATTATTAAAGCAAAAGGCAAAGCTCATCTTCACTTTGTAATCTTCCTTGTCATCACGGTCACGTCCACGACGTTCTGCCTCGATATAATACGGAGCGGTTTTTTCCTTGCCGTCTGACAATTCCTTTAAATAATCAATTATGCCATTATCATAATAGAACTCAAAGCTTTCAAACTTTCCGGGGGCTGTTTCGTTATAAAGCACAAACTTTACTCCCGAATTTACCACCGCCTGTTTCTTTAACACATCCATATAATATTCAAGCGGAATATCAATATCTGTGAAAACCTCAGTATCGGGCTTCCATTTTATTTTTGTGCCGGTGTGACGATGCTTAAACGGTGTCTTTGTAAGACCGCCTATATTGTTGCCCTTTTCAAAATGCAGTTCAAATTTATGACCGTCACGCAAAATCTCAACATCCATATATTCCGAGCTGTACTGAGTCGCACAGGTACCCAGTCCGTTAAGACCTAAGCTAAACTCATAGTTCTCGCCCGAATTATTTGCATACTTACCGCCTGCATACATTTCGCAAAAAACCAGCTCCCAATTGAAGCGATCTTCACGTTGATTGAAGTCCACCGGAATACCTCTGCCCTGGTCCTCTACCTCGACCGAAAGGTCAAGAAATCTGCGTACAGAAATAAGCTTGCCGTGACCCTCACGAGCCTCGTCAATTGAGTTTGAAAGTATTTCAAATACAGAATGCTGACAGCCCTCAATACCATCCGAGCCAAAAATAACTGCCGGACGCTTTCTTACTCTGTCGGCACCTTTAAGCGACACAATACTGTCGTCGTTATAACTTTTTGCACACACCTTTGCAAATACCTCCGTTGTTTCCTTTAATATCTATATATAGTAAGATTTTTCTATTCTTCCACAAAATACAGTATACCAAAAAAAAATTGCAATGTAAAGTGTATTTTTGCAAATTTTTATTAATATATTCAAAATTGAAAAAACAGCCCGAAAAATCGGGCCGTCTCTTTATGAAATACCATTATACAAACCTTTATCGCAGAATTCCTTCATTGCTTTCATAACAACTTCTTTATCCTCACGATATGTCATACCATACCAGCGGTCGGGGCTGTTTAAAACCTTTACCTTGGTTTCGCCCTTCTTGATAAGAATATCAACAACAATCGGGATAAGGAACTCGTCCTTCATAACATCCTTTTCTTTCTTGAAGATTTCAAATTCCCTTTCAAGATAATCGAAAATTTCTGTGCCAAAGCCCCACATATTCATCGAAACAACGGTGTCTTCAGGCAATTGATGAACAGTTTCGCCGTCCTCGCAGTATGTAAATCCGCTTATACCCTTGGTTTCGCGAATTCCTGCAAGGTAGCCGTCTTCCACCTGACAAACGCCACGTGTAACAGTTCCGTTTTCGGTGGTTGTCTGTGCCAGTTCATAGCCAACAAGTGACATCTCGCCCTCAGGCATATTTTTAAGCCATTTGTTAATTTCAAAATAAGCCGCCTTGCCATAATAATCATCTGCATTGATGATTGCAAACGGAGTTTTAACCACATCCTTGCAGCAAAGAATTGCGTGACCTGTGCCCCAGGGCTTTACACGGCCTTCGGGAAGGCTGTCCATTTCCTGAAAAACATATTCAACATCCATATATTTTTTTACACGGTCGGTCACAATGCGGTTAAAATCTTCTTCCATCTCTTTTTTGATAACAAAAACAACCTTCGAAAAACCTGCCTGTTTTGCATCAAATGCTGAAAAATCCATCAAAAATTCACCATTCGGGCCAATTGGCTCCATCTGTTTAAGCCCTCCAAAACGGCTGCCCATACCCGCTGCCATTACTACTAATGTTGTGTCCATAAAATAATACCTCCATTATGTAATTTTAATTATTTTCTTTAAAAACGCTTGCTGCCCGTTCTGCAATTCCATTAAGATACGCCAGAATTACACCATAGTTTGTAACAGGAATATTCTTTTTGGCTAAAATCTCCAGACGTGACTGTATCGCTTTTTTGTTAATCATACATCCGCCGCACTGGATAACAAGCTTGTATTTTTCAACATCCTCGGGAAAATCGTGACCCGAAAGATGAGTGAAATTAAGCTTTTTACCTGTTTTCTTTTGCAGAAGAGCAGGAATTTTCACCTTTCCTATATCCTCGTGGGTTGTGTTGTGTGTGCAGGCTTCAAGCATTAAAATTTCGTCATCATTGTTCAGGCTTTCGATTGCACTAAGTCCTTTAATCAACTGAATAATTCCACCCTTTTGATTTGCCAACAGCATTGAAAACGATGTAAGCGGTATCTTGGGTGATACAATAGCATTAACCTCGTTAAACGCCTGAGAGTCTGTAACCACAAGGTCAACACGTGGAAGCTCATCAATGGTCTTAGCAAGAGTTTCAACTGTTGTTACAGTTGCCCTTATATTGTGGTCAAGGCAATCACGCAAAGTCTGTACCTGTGGCAAAATCAATCTGCCCTTAGGTGCAGCATCGTCAATGGGAATAACCAGAACAACCATCCCCCCAGACGGTACAATATCGCCAAGTAAAGTTTCGGCATCCTTTTCCATAGAGCTAAGGACTGAAACCATTCTTTTTTTCAATTCTTCTAAACCGTTTTCGGTGTGGTTATATATAAATATGCCATCAGGGTCATTAGCCTTTACAAATTCTATCCTTTGAGGCAATGCGATATCACATTTTGTATATACATTTATCCTTTTTGTTTTTCCAGAGTCAAAGTCCGTAATGCTGTCTAAGCTGACATCACGTACATACAAGACTAAATCTGTTCTTGAAAGGATTTCTCTTGTCTTTTTAACACGTGCATCACCAAGTTCGGTTGTATCGCCGAGACCTGCTGTATCAATAAGTGCCACCGGCCCGTATGGAATAAGCTCCATTGCACGTGTTACAGGGTCGGTAGTTGTTCCGCTGATTTCCGAAACAATTGATACATCCTGACCTAAGATTGCATTAAAAAGCGTTGACTTGCCCGCATTTGTATCGCCGAAAATCGCTATATGTTTTCTTAAAGAAAGAGGTGTTTTCTCCATAATATATGTTAATGCTCCATTTCCCTACCCAATGCAAGTGTTATTGCCTGTTTTTCGTTGATTACAGATGCCTCTGTCACAGCGCCGCCAAACTCACCGTCTAAAGTCCATTGCACAGGAGCATCCGAAACAAATTTAATTTTGTCTGTCCTGAAAACAACAAAAGCATCCGAGGATAAGTCCTGACGGACAAGCCTTGACAGTATATCCTGCGTTTCAATAACATTCTTGGGATTTTTCACAAGAATAACTTCAAAAAGTCCGTCATTAAGCTGTGCCTTGAAGGCTTTTTCTGCCTTGACACCGCCAAGATAATTGGTGTTTGAAACCATTCCGTAAATATATTCCCCTTCAAACTGTCCGCCATCATACAAAACCTTCATTGAAACGGGTTTTAGATTTATCAGGCTTTTTGCGCCTTCAAGAAGATACGCTGCGTGTCCCAGCACATTTTTATTCTGCTGAGGTGTTTCGTATGCAACATTTGTAAATGCCCCAAACGCCGCAACGTATATGAAATTCTTATCATTAAAAAGACCGATATCACAATTATATGGATGGCCCTTCATTATGTCCATAGCCGCTTTTTTTGCATTTTTTGAAATATTCATATTCGAGGCAAAATCATTAGTTGTGCCTGTTGGAATATATCCGATAGTGGGCCGCTTGTCACGTTCTATTGCCATCAGTCCGCAAATTCCCTCGTTTAAGGTTCCGTCACCGCCCGATATCACCAGCATATCATATTCTGCACCGTGGCTATACACGTACTCAAACGCATCGTTTTTGTCTTGGGTTGGTCGAACTGTAACATCCCACCCATTCTGTGTGAAGATATTTACAATATGAAGAATATGATTTTTTATAGTTCCCTTTCCGGACAACGGATTAAGAACAAACAACATTTTCTTTCCCATACTTATCCCTCTTATAGATTAAATATCTTTTCAAGAGCTGCCGCCACACCTGCTTCATCTACAGATTTAGTTGTCATTGCAGCAATATTTTTTATCTCAGGAATGGCATTTCCCATAGCAACCCCTATTCCTGCGGCACTTATCATATCAAAATCATTAAGGCTGTCACCCACAGCAATGCTGTTTGCTGAAGGAATGCCCAGATTATCAAGAACAATCTTCATAGCCCCCGCCTTTGTGTATGCCTTTTGAATTACCTCGGCATAGGTTGGGTGCTGAAGCACTATATAATCATCTCCCAAAACGCTCTGCAGTTCTTTTGGGGCATTACCAAGAATTGTAAATTTTTCAATTTTCAATCCATTTTTTATGTTTTGTTCAATATTTTCACGGGTAATAAATTGCCAATCGTACACAAAAGACCTTTTCGGGCCGACAATATACATTTCTTCAACGCCCTCAAGAATACTTATATCCTTTGTATCAAAGCACGTCTCACAAAAACACCTGATTGCATTCTCAGGCATCAGCTTGCAAAAAATCTCTTTTTTATCAAGAATTATTCTGGCACCCGCACCCGAAACTACGCCGTCAAAACACTTTTCGGCATCAAACTCCTGTGGCATATATGCCGTTGACCTGCCGGTGTTTATCAGCACCTTGTGCCCAAGACTTCGTACCTTTTGTATAACATCAAGATTTTTTTGAAGAGCTTCCCGGGAGTTTCTCAGAAGTGTTCCGTCAATATCTAAAAAAATTGCATATCTTTTGTCCTGTGTATCCATCTTTACCCTCTCCATCCTTAATATAATTTATCATATTCCATACTGTTTGTCAATAAAATTGCAACTACAGCAACAGTTGATTTTTTCTACTTTCGTCATATTAGGTCATGCCCTTGCATAAGTATTGTAACAAAATGACAGGCAAAAAAATCCAAGGAGGAATATTAAATGCTTGAATATAATATCTACAGCGATATTGCAAAGCGTTCCGGCGGCGATGTTTATTTAGGCGTTGTCGGTCCTGTTCGCACAGGGAAATCAACCTTTATAAAGAATTTTATGAATCTTATGGTGATTCCCAATATCGAAAACGACCACAAACGCGAGCGCGCTATGGACGAACTGCCCCAAAGTGCCGGCGGCAGAATGATTATGACCACCGAGCCAAAGTTTATTCCCAACGAAGCAGTTGAGGTACATCTTGACGACAATACATCCTTCAGAATACGACTTATTGACTGTGTTGGCTACATTGTTGACAGTGCTCTTGGCTATATCGAAAACGATAATCCCAGAATGGTTATGACCCCCTGGTCGCAAAACCCTATGCCCTTTGCGGAAGCCGCAGAAATCGGCACCAAAAAGGTTATCTGCGAACATTCAACCGTTGGAATTGTAGTTACAACCGACGGCAGCATTACCGACATTGACAAAGAAGATTATTACCCCGCCGAAGAACAGGTTGTAAATCAGCTAAAGGCGTTGGGCAAGCCTTTTATCATTATTCTCAATACGCTTAATCCTTATTCAGAAAGCGTGAACGAACACAAAGAGTATCTGGAAGAAAAATACGGTGCCTGCGTTTTGCCAATGAACTGTATGGAGCTGTGTATGGAAGACATCAGCACCATTATGGAAAACCTACTTCTTGCATTTCCCGTTACCGAAATCGGCATAACCCTTCCCGGATGGGCAGATGCACTTGAGGGAGGTCATTGGCTGAAGTATGAATTACAAAAATTTGTTACCGAAAATATTTGTTCGGCACTTAAACTTTCGGACGCAAAAAATGTTGTCACGGCTCTTTGCGACAACGAATATGTAACAAACGCCCATCTTGCCTCTGTAAATATGGTTGACGGCACGGTTTCAATTGATTTACGGCTTCCTGATTCGCTCTATTATAAAATCCTTAACGAGATGACAGGCTTTGAAATAAACAGCGAAGAAGACCTTATGAATTTGCTGAAAGAACTTGCTCAAGTTAAAAATCAGTACGACAAGGTGGCGTTTGCCCTTGACGAGGTAAACCGAAAGGGTTATGGAATTGTATCGCCCTCAATCGACGAGCTTACCCTTGAAGAGCCGGAAATCGTAAAGCAGGGCAGCCGCTTTGGTGTAAGGCTTAAAGCATCAGCCCCGTCGATACATATGATACGTGCGGATATTGAAACCGAAGTCAGCCCTATTGTGGGCACAGAAAAGCAGTCAGAGGAGCTTGTTCACTACCTGCTGAACGAATTTGAGGTAGACCCCAAGAAAATCTGGCAGTCAAACATCTTTGGTAAATCCCTGCACGAGCTTGTAAATGAGGGGCTTCATAACAAACTGTACCGTATGCCTGACGATGCACAGATGAAGTTGCAGGAAACCTTGCAGAAAATCATCAACGAGGGCAGCGGCGGATTGATTTGCATTATTCTTTAATAAAAATTTTCTTTATGCAAAAAGGTGTGCCAAATTGCACACCTTTTTGTGTTAAAATCTTAAAGCTTTAAACCCCATATTCTTTGCAATGCGTTCGTATTCGCTGAACTTATAACAAAGTGTGTTTGCCGAGTGGCTGTCGCTGGATAGGATTACTCTTCCGCCTTTTTCGGCAATGTATTTAAGGAACTGTATTTCGGGATACGCCTCGGTACGATATCCCCTTGAGATTGCTCCTGTATTGATTTCAAAGGGCTTGCCACATAAAATCAGCTTATCTATTGCCGCCCTTGCTGCAGCAATGTATCGGGGATTTTGTGTATCAAAAAGTCTGTTTCCTTCGTTAAACTTAGAACACAGGTCAAAATGCCCAACTATATCAGCATTTGTCTTGTTTATCACATCGCCAACCAAGGCATAATATTCCTCGGCATAGGCATAGTAGTCACCATCAAAATAGCCTTCTACATAGCTTTTAAAATGTTCTTCAGCGGAGTCAACATCAAGGAATTTTCCGTCTTTTTTTACATAGTGCACCGAGCCGATTAGATAATCTGTTTTTATCTGCGGCTTATCAGAGAAATAATCCATTTCAAGGCCGCAAAGAATTTCAATCTTATCTTTATACTTTTCTTTAAGCTCTGCAATATCCCGGGCATACTTTTCAGTATTCTCAAGGGACATACAGTATACTTCCGAAAACGAAGTATATGCATGACCTGAAAATCCAATCCGTGTCATTTTTAAATCAATTGCCGCACGCACCATTTCTTCTAATGTGTTCTTGCCGTCGCAACAGGTTGAATGAACGTGAAAATCCTCTAAAATCATTTTGTCATTTTCTCCTGTTTAACCTTGTGGTCGATTACGTGACGTGATGCAAGCTCCTTGTGGATATCCTCAACCGAAATACCCATTTCAACCATCAGCACCATTACATGATAGCAAAGGTCTGCAATTTCATAAATTGTTTCCTTTTTGTCATCGGCTTTTGCCGCAATAATAACCTCGGTGTTTTCCTCGCCTACCTTTTTGAGTATTTTATCAATACCCTTTTCAAAAAGGTATGTGGTATATGAACCTTCCTTTTTTTCCACCTTTCTGCCGATAAGCAAATCCATAAGCCCCTGAAGTGAAAATTCGTGCAAGTCCTCGCTTTGCCACAGTTCCTTTGTAAAGCAGGAATCTGTGCCCGTATGGCAGGCAGGACCTTCCTTTTCAACCATTACAACAAGTGCATCATTGTCGCAATCTGCAGTAATTGACACAATATGCTGATAATTGCCGCTTGTTTCGCCCTTGAGCCACAGTTCTTGTCTTGATCGGCTCCAGAAACAGGTCAACCCCTTTTCCATCGAAATCTCTAAACTTTCACGATTCATATACGCAAGAGTCAACACCTTTTTTGTTACAGAATCCACAACAATTGCAGGTATCAGCCCTTTTTCATCAAATTTAAGTTCGTCAATATTAATCATATTCATAAACATTCCTTTCTCTGTGCTCAAAACACAAAATAAAAGTCTAAAAAAATTGTTCAGATTGCCGCTTTGCAGCGAGTGATGCTGTGCTATGTGCACCGCTCCGAGCAAAAAGTGGTGATATGAGCAAGATTTTTTTTGACTTTTTCCTATATTCTCATATCAATTCCGTTTGCACGGAGTTCGGTTTTTAAATCCTTGATTGCAACCTCTCCAAAATGAAAGATTGAAGCGGCAAGTCCTGCGTCTACTTTGGGTACTTTTTTGAAAAGCTCCACAAAATCGGCAATTCCGCCTGCACCGCCCGATGCAATTACAGGAACAGACACCGCATTGCAAACGGCATCAAGCATTTCCAAATCAAAACCGCCTTTAACGCCGTCGGTATCAATTGAATTAAGCACAACCTCGCCTGCACCATTATCCACACAGCGTTTAATCCATTCAACTGCCTCCATACCCGTATTTTCTCTGCCGCCCTTGGCAAAAACGCGAAAGACACCATCAACACGCTTTACGTCAGCAGAAATTACAACGCATTGGTCGCCATAACGCTTTGCAGCATCATAAATAAGCTCTGGATTTTTTATAGCACCCGAGTTTACGCTTACCTTATCTGCACCGCATTTCAGCACACGGTCAAAATCGTCAATAGTATTTATTCCGCCGCCCACAGTAAGTGGAATAAATATGGTTTTTGCAACCTCTTTAAGTATATCGGTAAATAAGGCTCTGTCTTCAAATGATGCGGTTATGTCATAAAAAACCAATTCATCCGCTCCGCTATCGCTGTAGTGCTTTGCAAGCTGCACGGGATGCGAAACATCCGACACACCCTCAAAATTTACGCCTTTTACCACCCTGCCGTCACGAACGTCAAGACAGGGGATTATTCGTTTTGTTATCATTCTGCCACCTCTATTGCTTCCTTCAATGAAATTGCATTTGTATAATATGCCTTGCCAATAATTGCACCGTAAAGGTTCATTTTTGCCAATGCCTTTACATCATCAATTGTCGAAACACCGCCCGATGCCACTATCTGCATATTGAATTTCTCGGACAGTTCCTTGTATAATTCCCGGTTTGTACCCTGCATAGCACCATCCTTTGAAACATCGGTACAGATAAGAGTTTTAACACCTAGGCTCTGCATCTCCTCGCAGAACTCAAAACAGGTGTACTGTGACTTTTCTGTCCAGCCTTTGATGGCAACATATCCGTCTTTGATATCTGCACCAACGGCTATTTTTTCGCCGTATTTGACAACTGCCGCCTTTACAAAATCCTTATCCTGTACCGCCGCAGTGCCCAAAATTACTCTGTCGATGCCTGCATCAATATATGCATCAATAACTTCCATACTGCGTATACCGCCGCCGATTTCAACAAAAAGACCTGTCTTTTCGGCAACCTGACGCACTATCTCGATATTGGGTGTTCCGCCGTCTCTTGCGCCTTGCAAATCAACCATATGTATATGGCTTGCGCCCAATGATTCAAACTCGTATGCAATCTCAATTGGGTTTTCGCTGTAAATAGTCATTTTATCATATTCGCCACGAAGAAGGCGTACTGCCTTGCCCTCGTACAAATCAATAGCCGGAAAAATAAACATACTCTACTCCCCCTTCATCTCGCAGAACGCTTTAAGAATTTTCAGACCCACATCACCGCTTTTTTCGGGATGGAACTGACAGCCGCAAACATTGCCCTGTGCAACTGCAGCTGTAAGGTCAGCACCATATTCAGCCGTTGCGATAACCGAATTCTCGCATTTTGCACCATAATACGAATGAACAAAATAAACAAAGTCACCTTCATTTATATATTTAAAAATTTCGTGCTTATTTTCGCCGAATTTTAGTGCATTCCAGCCGATATGAGGAATTTTTAAGCCCTTTGGGATAACCTCGTCAATTGGGCGGACTTCGCCTTTGATTAGACCAAGTCCCTGATGCTCGCCGTATTCAAAGCTTTTATCAAAGAGCATCTGCATACCAAGACAAATGCCCATAATAGGCTTGCCTTTTGCCGCTTCTTCCTTGATTACTGAATCAAGACCTGTTTCTTTGAGCTTTTTTACAGCATCTTCAAATGCACCAACACCCGGAAGGATGATTTTTTCGGCTGAACGCAAAACATCTGCATCACCTGTAACCACAGTTTCAGCCCCTATTGCCTCCATCGAGCTTTTAAGGGAAAACAGATTTCCCACACCATAATCAACAATCGCTACCATATTTAAAGTACCCCTTTCGTTGAAGGGATTTCGTTTTCAAAGCCAACCTCAACAGCCACCGCCTGACGAAAGGCTCTGCCTGCCGCCTTGAACGCACCCTCGATAATGTGGTGCGAATTTGTTCCTGAAAGCTGAACAAAATGAAGGGTGCAGCTTGCCTCTCTTACAAATGCAAGCCAGAACTCTTCTACAAGCTCGGTATCAAATGTGCCAACTTTTGTGGTAGGTATTTCCAGCTTGTATGAAAGCCCCGAACGACCGGATAAGTCAACTGCAGATATAATCAAAGCCTCGTCCATAGGCAAAATCATATTGCCATAACGGATAATACCCTTTTTGTCGCCAACAGCTTCATTAAAGGCTTTACCAAGACAAATTCCCACATCCTCGACGGTGTGGTGGTCATCAACCTGTGTGTCACCATTGCATTTTACATTTAAGTCAAATCTGCCGTGCTTTGCAAAAAGTGTCAGCATATGGTCAAGAAAGCCGCAACCTGTATCAATTTCGCCAATTCCTGTTCCGTCAAGGTTAAGGCTGAGTACAATCTTTGTTTCGTTTGTATCACGTTTAATCTCGCTTTTTCTCATTTATTTATCCTCCAGAATCTCACTTACTGCAGTAAGAAATTTATCCATCTGTTCTTTTGTTCCGATAGTTATGCGGTTATATTCACAAATACGCTCGCCCGTAAAATGACGGACAAGAATACCCTTTTCACGCAATTTTGTATAAATATCAATTCCCGACACCGACGGATGCTTTGCAAAAATAAAGTTAGCTGTTGAAGGTGTCATAATAAAGCCCATTTCTTTAAGCTTTGCCATTGTATATTCACGATTTTCGCAAATAATGCGGCAATTTTCCTTTGTGTATTCCTCGTCCTCAAGTGCACCGATACCTGCCGCCATGGTCATACGGTTGATATTATATGGATTAGTTGAATACTTGATTGTGTTCAAATCCTGAATAATTTCTTTTGATGCAACTCCAAAGCCAAGTCGTGCCCCTGCCATTGAACGTGATTTTGAAAAAGTTCCCGTTACCAACAGATTATCATATCTGTCAACCAGAGAAACCGCACTTTGGTTGCCAAAGTCCACATATGCCTCGTCAATAACCACAATATTGTCAGGGTTGCTACTTACAATTTCCTCAATCTCGCTAAGGCTTAAAGCAATGCCTGTTGGTGCATTGGGGTTTGCAATAACAATTGTTTTGTTTATCCCTATATAATCCGAAAGCCTGATTTTAAACTCATCATCAAGTGGAATTTCCTCGTAAGGTATATTTGAAAGCTGTGCAAACACAGGGTAAAAGCCGTAGGTTATATCAGGAAACACTATGGGCATACCTTCATCACCATATGCCATAAAAGCAAAGTTCAAAATCTCGTCCGAGCCGTTTGTCATAAGCACCTGCTCGGGCTTCACTCCAAGAACCTCTGCCATTTTTTCGGTCAGAGCACTACAGGTTGGGTCAGAATAAAGCTCCAACCGTTCTGCCGCATCTGCCGCCGCTTTAACCGCCTTTGGTGATGGCGGAAATGGCGATTCATTGGTGTTGAGTTTTATAAGGTTTAAAATCTTTGGTTGCTCACCGGGAGTATAGGGAGTAAGCGCATCAAATTTATTACTGAAAAATCTGCTCATATTTACTCATTCCTTATTTTCAATTCTTATTGTGGCACTCTTTGCATGTGCTGTCAGACCTTCCTTTTGAGCAAAGAAGGACACATCATCAGCAACACGCTTTAGGGCATCATAGGTATAATATGTGTACTGAGTTTTCTTTACAAAATCGTCAACCGACAACGGGCTTGAAAACTTTGCCGTCCCGCTTGTGGGAAGGGTGTGGTTTGCACCTGCTAAATAATCACCCAAAGCCTCGGGACAATTTCTGCCCATAAAGATTGAGCCTGCGTGACGAATTCCGTCAAGATAGTCAAATGGGTTATCAACGCAAAGTTCAAGATGCTCGGGGGCAATTTCATTTGAAATCTCAATTGCGACATCAAGACTTTCTGCAACGATAATCTTGCCATTGGCATCAATTGAGCGTCTGGCAATTTCACTACGTTCAAGGAGTGGTATCTGCACCTCAAGTTCCTTTTGAACCGACATTGCCAAATCCATTGAATCTGTGACAAGTACAGCACTTGCCAAAACATCGTGCTCTGCCTGAGAAAGCAAATCTGCCGCAACAAAACGGGGATTGCTCTTTCCGTCGGCAACCACCAAAATTTCGCTGGGACCTGCAATCATATCAATTGAAACTGTGCCATAAACCTGACGTTTTGCCTCGGCAACAAATGCGTTACCGGGACCTACAATCTTGTCAACCTTAGGAATTGTTTCAGTACCATATGCCAAAGCCGCAACCGCCTGAGCACCGCCAACCTTGAAGATACGGTCAACACCTGCGATTGACGCCGCTGCAAGTATTACGGGGTTAATTTTGCCTCCGGCATTTGGGGGTGTAACTATTACCACCTCGCCTACTCCTGCAATTTTTGCAGGAATTGAATCCATCAAAACTGTCGATGGATAAGCCGCCGTTCCACCCGGAACATACAAGCCTGCACGGTCAACAGGAATCACCTTCTGCCCTGTAACAATGCCGTTTTCGTCATTTATTATAAAGCCATTGCGAACCTGCTTTTCGTGAAATTTTCGTATATTTTTTGCAGCGGTTTTAAGCACCTCTAAAAATCTCGGCTCAACCTGTGCAACCGCCTCGTCAATTTCAGCCTTTGAAACCTCAAGTGCCGACAGCTTTGCCTTGTCAAACTTTTCGCAGTATTCAAAAAGTGCTTTGTCGCCATTTTCTTTTACATTTTCTATTATATCGGTAACTATTGCTTCAACATCCATCTCGGGCACAACACGTGCAAAAATGTCGCTGTTTGCAACCTCACCATATTTTAAAATCTTTATCATTTTTTGTCCTCCGTCCGGCAGGTCATACTTTTAAGTATCTTTTCGATTTGTTCATTCTTAAATTTGAAGCTTGCTTTGTTGGCAATAAGCCGTGCGCTTATAGGAACGATTTCCTCCAGTACCTCAAGGTTATTTTCTTTAAGGGTTGTTCCTGTTTCAACAATATCCACAATTACGTCAGAAAGTCCTAAAATCGGTGCAATCTCAATTGAACCGTTAAGGTGGATAATGTCAATTTCACGCCCAACCGATGCATAATAATTCTTTGCAATATTGGTAAATTTTGTAGCAACCCTCAATGTCTTTTGAGTGTTATCCCTGAAATCCTTCTTGCCTGCAACGGCCATACGGCACTTGCCTATGTCCAAGTCAAGGAGCTCATAGATATCAGGCTCGTATTCAAGCAAAATATCCTTGCCTGCAACGCCAATATCCGCCGCACCGTGTTCAACATAAATCGCAACATCCGAGGGCTTTACCCAGAAATAGCGTATTCCCTTTTCTTCGTTTTCAAAAATCAGTTTGCGGTTGTTTTCTTTGATTGAGGGACATTCAAAGCCCGCCTCTTCAAACATTGCATAAACCTTTTCGCCAAGTCTGCCCTTGGGCAGTGCAACATTAAGCATTGTTTTCAAGTTCCTCAACCTCCATTCCGCACAATTTAACCAATCTTTTGTATCTCAGTTTTTCAGGCTTTGCCTTTTGAGCAATTACTGACTCGCCCTTTTGGGTAAATTCTTTTACAGCATTGTTGATATCGCTAAGCTCTGCATTATCGTCATATATCAGCACTGTATCAATGTCATAGCTGTGACTGTCCTCGTACATTCTTTCAAGCAAATCAAGATACACCGCAAACCCGATTGCACCGCTTTTGCGTGACATTTTTTTCATAAGATTATCATACTGACCGCCCGAAAGAACACCTTCAGGAACACCGTTTACAAAACCTTTAAAAACCACTCCGTTATAATAACCCATATCGTTGATAACCGAAAAGTCTATCCTTACCTTATCGGCACAGCCATTCAGCACAAGCATCCGGGTTATATCTTCAAGCTGTTTTATTGCAGCATTAAACTTATCTGACAATTTCATTGACCTAAGCTTTGCAATTACCTCACTCGGGGCACCATAAACTGTCACCAATGATTTAAGCAGTTCTGCCGACTTTTCGTCAATGCCTTCATCAAGGCAAACAGCACCGATACCACCAACATTCTTTTCGCCCAGTGCTTTAAGCAGAGCCGCTTTGCCCTTTGCAGAAATTTCTATCCCTTCCATTGCCAAAGATACAATTCCCATATGTGAAATATCTAAAATATAATCATCTGTAATACACTCCAGGCTTTTTGCCGCCAGCATCAAAACCTCGCAAATGCAATAATCATCAATATCGCCGATTGCCTCAAGACCTGTCTGCATAATCTCTTTAAAGGCTCTTGTTTCTGTTGAGGCACGGTATACGTTTTCATTATAATACATTTTTTGCACCGAGCCTGTGTCTTCGCGGCTGTTTTTTATAATCGAAAGTGTAACGTCGGGTTTCAGTGCCATAAGCTTGCCGTCAACATCGGTAAAGGTAATTATATTTTCAGAAACTAAAAAATCCTTGTTATGTACATAAAGGTCATACTCCTCAAACTTGCTCATACGATATTTCATATATCCGTACTTTGAATAAAGCTCACGAAGCTTAAATATTATTTTTTCGTCATTTTCTAAAACCGGATTAATAAAGCTCATAATTATTCCGCCTCGCTTTCATAAAGTTTTAAAAGTGCACGTTTATATCCGTCGCTGCCATAGTTTAAGCACTTATTGACACGGCTGATTGTTGCCGTGCTGGCACCTGTCACCTTTGAAATTTCGATATAGCTTTTATTCTGATGCAGCATCTCTGCCACCTGAAGCCTTTGCGACATATCCTGAATTTCTTTTATGGTGCAAATATCTTCAAAAAAGCTTAAAGCATCTTCCTTTGTTTCAAGATTTAAAATTACTTCCATTAATCTTTCAATCTCGGGCGTGTGTATCTTTGCCATAATTTTCACATCCTTACCAAATATACTTTCACATTTTACCATAGTAAAGCGCTAAAGTCAATAGGAAAATTAAATATTTATTCAAAAAGTTTCAGGGCTGCAATACGCAACCCTGTTCTTTTTAATCCTTATAAAAACTTTCCGCAATATGAACCGTCTCCATTGCATCTGCCGCATAGAAATCTGCGTTTATCATATCGGCGTACTCCTTGTTTAAAACTGCACCGCCAACCACGATTTTTGCGTCAGGAACTTCTTTATGCAAAAGCTCAATGGTATCTGCCATAGCAGGCACTGTTGTGGTCATAAGAGCGCTAAGCCCCACAAGTGTGCAACCCGTATCTTTTGCTTTTTTAAGAATTGTATCAGGTGCGACATCTCTGCCTAAATCATAGACCAAAAAGCCGTAGCTTTCAAGCAGCACCTTCACTATATTTTTGCCTATATCGTGGATATCGCCCTTAACTGTTGCAAGAATTACCTCTCCACGACTTTCGCCGCCGGAATCGGGCATTTTTGCTTTTATCTCGTCAAATGCAACCGAAGCTGCCTCGGCACTCATAAGCAACTGTGGCAGATAGGCTCTCTTTTCTTCAAAAGCAATTCCTATTTCATTAAGTGCAGGGATTATATAATTATTAATTATATCAAGAGGCTCTTCCTTTTCAAGCAAAAGCTTTGATGCGGCAAGTGCTTGTTCTTTTATTCCCTTTACCACCGCATAATGAAGGTCTGTCTTATCTTCTCTTTTTTGAGGCGTTGCCGCTTGCGAAGGCTGGGCGGAATTTGCATATTCGATATACTCTGTGCAGGCAGTATCCATATTATGAAGAACACGATGCGCAAAATATACATCCATCATTCCGCTTGCAAAAGGATTCATAATAGCACAGTCAAGACCGCACTCAAGACTTTGCGCAAAGAAGGTTGAATTAATTTTTTCGCGGCACGGAAGTCCAAACGAAATATTTGAAACACCTAGACTTGTGCAAAGACCCATTTTCTTAATAAGCCTTATTGACTCCATTGTCACAAGTGCACCCTTTGGGTCAGAAGACACCGCTAAAGCAAGCGGGTCAACAATTATATCCTTTTTGTCAATGCCAAACTCTTTGGCACGCTCTACAATCTTTGCGGCAACCGCACATCTGCCCTCTGCAGTCTTTGGTATTCCACTCTCGTCAATTGTCAGGGCAATTACTGCACCGCCGTATTTTTTCACCAGAGGGAAAATGCTCTCCATACTATCTGCCTTGCCGTTTACCGAATTCACAAGCGGCTTGCCGTTGTAAATGCGCATTGCACCATCAAGTGCTTTTGGGTCGTTTGAGTCAAGCTGGAGCGGCATATTTGTTACCGCCTGAATAGCCTCAACCGCCGCTTTCAGCATCTCAGCCTCGTCAATTTCAGGAAGACCTGTATTTACATCAAGAATGTGTACCCCTGCCTCTTCCTGACGCAATGCCTCGTTCAAGATATAGGTCATATTACCTTCACGAAGAGCATCTTTAAGCCGTGGCTTGCCTGTTGGATTTATCCTTTCACCGATAAGAGTGGGAATTTTGCCTATCTCAACCGAATGGGTATATGATGAAACAACCGTTTTTGATTTAAATGTAGGATAGTGATATTCAATATCCTTTGTTGTCTCAATCATCTGCCGCATATATTCAGGTGTTGTTCCGCAGCAGCCGCCAAGAATACACGCACCCATCTCTGCCATTTCCTTCATATATCCGGCAAACTGTTGTTCATCAATATTATAAGACGTCTTGCCGTCAACAACCACAGGAAGTCCTGCATTTGGATTTACTATAACGGGGACAGATGCATTTTGAGTAAACTCATCTAAAATTCCAAGCATCATATCAGGACCTAAGGAACAGTTCATACCCAAGGCATCAACACCCATTCCTTCAAGCATTGCAATCATTGCAGAAGGCACGGCCCCTGTCATCAGCTTGCCGCTTTCGTCATAAACATTGGTGACAAATATAGGCAGGTCACAGTTTTCCTTTGCGGCTAAAACTGCCGCCTTTGTTTCAAAGCTGTCATTCATTGTTTCAATCAATATCAGGTCAGCTCCGCACTCTGCCGCAACACGCACGTTTGCTGCAAAGATTTTAACTGCCTCCTCAAAGTCAAGGTCGCCCAAGGGCTTCAGCAGTCTTCCTGTCGGGCCTATATCAAATGCAACATACGCACAATCTCTGCCCGATACTGCACTCTTTGCACAATCAAGAGCCTTTTTGATAAGCTCGGCATAGTTTTCGTACTTATTGCAGTTTACGCCAAAGGTGTTGGATTTAATGATGTTGCAACCCGCATCCAGATATCTTTTATGCAGTTCTGTAATCTTTTCGGGATGGTCGATATTCCATTTTTCGGGTGGCGTGCCGACAGGCAGACCCATAGACTGAAGTACTGTTCCTGTTCCGCCGTCAAAGTATAGCCTTCTTGTTTTAATCAGTTCTTTTAAATTATTCATTTTTTATCCCCATTATTGCCGTTACTGATTTCCCGGGGGACATCAGAAAGGTTTTATTTGTTGTTATTCCCAAAAGCCGTTGGGCATTAAGTAAATTAAGTATTCGTGGCTGCAGTTCCAGCGACAAATCGCCAAAGCCCGGGCTGAATCTTGGTCGGCAGCTAAGATTTCCTTTTATAATTTCCTCCGCCTTGTCTGCCGCCGCTTCTGCCATTGCTGATGCAAGTGCATCTGTAATAAAATGCTTTGATGGCGAAACTAATGAAAGCTGCGTCAGCAATCTGTCAACACCATGCCCCAATGTTACCGCAAAAATAAATGCTTCCTTGCAGCCCTGCAGATTTTTTATAAGCGTTGCGCTTTTAAATTCACCAAAGCCGCAATCTAAAGTATCTTCACTGATATACTTAACAGGCACACGCACCGCCGAAAATTTGGCATTTGCCGCTGCTTTCAGTTCAGCAAGGCATAGGTCAATCTCATCCATCTTAAAGCCACGGTTGGCGTGAAGACGCCTTGCGACTTCGCCCTCGTTCAAAATCAATTCCTCTGTGGAAATTATTTGATAATCTATTGCAATCATTTTATAATCTCCGATAAATTACTCTGAATTGCCGCCGCTACGTCAGGCTTGTTCATCGAATAAATATGTACGGCGTTTATGCCGTTGGCAAACAAATCTATTATCTGCTCGGTAGCATAGGCAATGCCTGCCTGCTTCATAGCCTCGGGGTTTTCGCCATAGCGGTCAACAAGTCTTAAAAATCTTTGCGGCAAGGTGTTGCCTGAGATTGAGCATATACGTTTAATCTGCGCCGCATTTGTAACAGGCATAATTCCTGCAACTACAGGAACATCAACCCCTGCACGAAGCAGACGGTACATAAAGTTGTAAAGAATGTTGTTGTCAAAAAACATCTGTGTCGTCAAAAATTCGCAGCCACTTTCTACCTTTTTCTTTAGATTGTCAATATCCTCGATACTGTTTTTGCTTTCAGGGTGACTTTCGGGATAGCAGGCACCGCCTATACAAAAGCCGCCAAACTCCTTTATTTCTGCCGCAAGCTGACTTGCATAGCTGTATTCCATATGTGTGGGTATGCCCTCTTTGGGAATATCTCCCCTAAGTGCCAGAATGTTTTCAATTTTTCTTTCCGTTAGCTTGCAAAGAAGGTCCTTTATCTGTTCCTTTGTTGACGAAATACAACTAAGATGAGCAATAGGTGTAACCCCCATTGCAGAAATTGCACTTGCGATATCTGCTGTATACTCTGACGTTCCACCGCCTGCACCATATGTAACACTCATAAAGCTTGGTCTTAAAGCTGCGATTTGTGTGGCAGCAGACATAACAGAGTCAAAATTATCGCTTGTCTTGGGTGGAAAAACCTCAAACGAAAGACTTGGCTTTTCGCCCTTTATTATATCAATAACCTTCATAACTTCACCTTCTGTTTTGTTTGTTAATTTATTATACTACTTTTTCCTTTATCAAATCAAGTATTCAGATAAATTTTCCTTATAAATTCAAAAATCCGGGCAAAATACCCGAATTTTCACAAATGTTTTACAGATTAAATTCCGAAGTTTTTAAACCTTTTAAACAAAGTTACCGCAAAGCAAAGCGAGGCAATTGCTGCAATTATGAATACCGGCCACAGGGATGTCAGCACTGTCCACCCAAACTTTTCGGCCATCAGGGGCATCAGATAGGTTGAAGCAAGGTAACTTAACCCTCTGGCACCGTTTGAAAATCCTGCAACCGCACCACTTTTGCCATACTTGGCAAATGACATATCAAAGGTATTGCCAAAAAGCAACGTCATTGACTGAAGTGCCGCAACAACGCAAAGTGAAATAAGAATGGCATAGATAGAAAGTCTTCCAACAAAACAGCAAACAACCAAAAACGGAAGCATTGCAACAAGGGTCAAAATCATTCCCCACACTTCGTTGTCTGTCTTTGAAATAAACTTTCTTGCAATCAGAGTTCCTGCCAGACCCACAACTATCATAAGCACATTAAAAAGGTTGCCAATCGCAGGGGACACATTGTTATAATTTTCCATAAATAAAACCGGAGCAAGACTTTCGCGGCTGCGTGCAACAACAGTGAACATAAATATGGAAATCAAAACAAATATGAGGCCGCTTTTTTTCATAATCTTCCAAGTTGAAACTTCGTGTATTGGCTTTTGCGTATCATCAGCCGGAGTTACGGGATAATCCCATTTCATAAATCTGTTAAGATGTCTGTCATAAATATGCATTCCTATGGCAAGAGCAAGCAACATCAGCGCCGAAAGGGAAAAATTATGTTCCCATGCAGGCACGAACGCCGCAACAAGATATGACAAAACCAATCCGCCCGTGCCCGACATTGAAATATAAAACGCCATCAGCTTTCGGTCGCTTCGCACAAGCTGAGAAGATATAATCTTAAATGTTGCAGGCCATACAGCAAACTGAACAATGCCGTTAAGCATCCACGCAGTAAGCATAACATAATAGTTGTGATTAAAATATATTATTATATTGGCAACAGCAGCACCCAAAAGAGAATACTTTATCAGCTTTTCAGGGCTGTAACGGTCGCAAAATCCGCCCCCGAAAATCTGCAAAGGCGTATATGTCAGATAGAACATTGCCGAAATAAAACCCGTCTGCGACTTGGTAAGAATACCCTCTTCAACAATACTTGCCATTGCACCTCCGTAGCAATTCTTTGTCATACATACAATAGCATACATTATCCATAAATACCAGAAAAAGTGACGACTGATTGTTTGATTCTCAAGATGAACATTTACATCTCTTTCAATATTGATTTTGTTTTCTGTTGAATTCATACCAAAAACCTTCTTCAATTATTTTATATAATCAAATTCAACACCATACATATGGACCGTATCGCCTTCTTTTATTCCTTTTTCTTCAAGCATATCAATTATGCCCGACTTGCGCAGTGCACGCTGAAAATACTGCAACGATTCATAATCGTCAAAGTTGGTAGAGCCAACAATTTTGCGAACATACATTCCCTCAACTATATAGATGCCATCTTCAACATTTATTTCAATGCTGTCATTGTTGCGAACTTCGTCAAGGTCAAGATAATCATAATCATCCTCTTCGTCACGTGGAAGTTCGGCAAGCATACGGCTTGTGTAATTTATTACTTCATCAATACCGCGGTGTGTTGCCGCAGAAATCGCAAATACTGTATAGCCTTCGTCTTCCATTTGCGCCTTGAACTTTTCAAAATTATCATCAAATGACGGGATATCCATTTTGTTGGCAACAATCACCTGAGGCTTTTCTGCCAGTTTTTCGCTGTATTTTACAAGCTCGTCATTAATTATATGAACATCTTCAATTGGGTCACGGCCTTCGCAGCCCGAAACATCCACAAAATGAAGTAATATTCGAGTTCTTTCAACATGGCGCAAAAATGCGTGGCCAAGACCCACACCCTGATGTGCGCCCTCAATAATGCCGGGAATGTCAGCCATAACAAAGCTGTTGCCCTCGCCCACACGTACAACTCCAAGATTTGGAATAAGAGTTGTAAAGTGATAATTTGCAATTTTAGGCTTTGCTTCGCTGACAATTGACAAAAATGTGGATTTGCCCACATTAGGAAAGCCTAAAAGACCTACATCTGCAATGAGTTTAAGTTCAAGCGTAATTTCACGCTCGTCACCGGGGAGGCCTGCTTTTGCAAATTTAGGGGTCTGGCGTGTTGCGGTTGCGAAGTGAGAATTACCCCAGCCGCCGCTGCCGCCTTTGGCAACAATAAACTTTTCGCCGTCTTCTTTAAGGTCGCAAATAACCTTGCCCGACTCGGTATCACGAATAATTGTGCCACAAGGAACTTTTATATAAAGGTCCTCACCATTTTTGCCGCTGCGTTTGCCGTCACGGCCGTTGCCGCCCGCCTCTGCCGCATATTTCTTTTTATAGCGGAAGTCAAGCAAAGTGCTTATATCCTTGCAGGCTATGGCTACAATGTTGCCGCCGTTGCCGCCGTCGCCGCCGTCGGGACCACCTGCTGCAACATATTTTTCGCGATGGAAGGTTACGGCTCCGTCGCCGCCCTTTCCTGCCTGAATAAATATTTTGGATGTATCTATAAACATAAATCATCATCCTTTCGGGAAAATTTCCTGTTTTTTGCCTTTTTTATATAGTAAATTTAAGGCGGTTAACCCTGAGATTAACCGCCCTATTGTTTTGTTTATTGGCAATTACTGAACGATTTCGTAAACAGAAACCTGCTTCTTGTCCTTACCCTTACGTTCGAACTTAACCTGACCGTTTACCAATGCAAACAAAGTATCATCACTGCCCTTGCCTACGTTGATTCCGGGGTAAATTTTTGTTCCGCGCTGTCTAACGAGGATGTTGCCTGCCAGAACGTGCTGACCGTCACCCTTCTTGGCGCCAAGTCGTTTGGACTCAGAATCTCTGCCGTTTTTAGTACTGCCGACACCTTTCTTATGAGCCATTGTGTTCACCTCTCTTAAAAAATATCAATATAAAGTAGTTAATTAGCCGTTAATCTTAGTGATTTCAAGCTTTGTGTAAGGCTGTCTGTGACCCTGCTTTTTGTGATAACCCTTTTTGGGCTTGTACTTGTAAACGATAATCTTTTTATCTTTACCGTTTTTAACAGCAGAAGCTTCAACAGTTGCACCATCAACATAAGGTGCACCAACCTTAATGTCAGCACCGTCAGCAACAACTAAAACCTTGTCAATTGTAACTGTGCTGCCTGCTTCAACATCAAGCTTTTCAACAAATACAACGTCGCCTTCAGCAACCTTGTACTGTTTGCCGCCTGTTTCGATAATTGCGTACATAATCCGTAATCCCTCCTATTACCCAAGACTCGCCAAATTCGGGTGTCGAATAAATCCGAACTTCAAAAACGAACCCTTCTTGCGCGGTTACTGCAATATTGTACCACATAATTTTGTGCTTGTCAACAAAATTTTTCAATTTCTTTTCCCGAATTGTAAAAAATTTCGGTTCGATGAATATTTACCTCTTCAAACTCGCTGAAATCAAGGTGTTCAGCAAGCTTTGCAACAACAATATCAGGCTTGATGTTGGCAGAGCCTCCTGCCGAAAATACGGCATTTAACTCTATCTGTCTGCCGTCATTCTTACCGATACTACATTCAAGGATAAAGTCACGCAGGTTGACTTCTTTTTCGCCCTTTTTCGTCTTTTTGATGGCAGGAATGTTTTCCTGTGCAAAAAATTCTTCAACCACAGATCTTTCGATTTTATCAGGGGCGGTCAGGTTAATCGTGTATCTTGCTGACACAATATCATTTGCGCGACACTCGGGTCGTGATACACGCAGAATTTTTATATCTGGCGGGAGAGTTTTGTTAAGTGCCTCTCCAATCATTTTTGGAGTAGCTGTATCTTCAAAATCAATATCCACAAATTCAGTTTCGCTTGTTACACCCAACGCCAACGGCAAAGAAAATGTTATAAGCTGATGCGGATTAAAGCCCTGACTGTATCTCACCGGCAGATTGGCACGGTGAATTGCACGGGTAAAGGTTCTTAGCAAGTCAAGGTGAGATATATATTTACCCATACCCGTTTTTGAGAATTTAAGACGCCATTTACTCAAAGCAAACACCTCCTCCAAACGATGCCGCACCACATCCTGCACAGCCCTCACGACAGGATGGCGTCGTTTTTTCTTCGTATGCTTTATCGTGTTCCTTCATAAGGAAGGCACGACTTACGCCGATATCAATGTGGTCCCAGGGTAAAACCTCGCTATGGTCAATTTTTCTGTATGCGTAAAATTCAGGGTCAACCCCGCAGTCACTAAATGCCTCAAGCCACTTTTCATAGCTGAAATGCTCGTCCCAGCCATCAAAGCGGCAGCCTTTTTTCTGTGCTGCAATCAAAACATCCGAAAGCCTTCTGTCACCCTTTGCAAAAACCGCCTCTAAAAAGCTGACGTGGCTTTGATGCCAGTTATATGATATATTCCTTGTTTTAATCCGTTGTTTCAGGAAGTTCTGCTTTTCGACAAGAGTTTCCATTCTGTTTTGCGGCTCCCATTGGAACGGCGTAAACGGCTTGGGAACAAAGCTGGATGTACTAACAGTAATTGTCACCGACCGCCCCTTACGGATTTCCTTGGGTATCTGATAGAATACGCCAATAACCTTTTCGGCAAGCTCGGCAATGCCCTCGACATCCTCCATTGTTTCGGTAGGAAGACCAATCATAAAGTAAAGCTTTATTCTGTTATAACCGCCGTCAAAAGCAATGCCTGCAGTACGGAGCAAATCTTCCTCCAAAACATTTTTGTTTATAACGTCACGCAGTCTTTGAGTGCCTGCCTCGGGGGCAAAGGTAAGACCGCTTTTTTTAACCGCCTGAACCTTTTCCATCAGTTCCATCGAAAAATTATCTACCCTGAGTGACGGCAACGAAAGATTTATCCGTTTGTCAACAGTTATGGGAAGAAGTCTGTCAATAAGCTCCTGAAGACAGGTATAGTCACTGGTGCTTAACGAAGAAAGTGACATTTCCTCATAGCCGGTGTTGTCAATAAGCTTTTGAGCAGTTTCAACCAGTTTATCAACCGAATGTTCACGCACAGGGCGATAAAGATACCCAGCCTGACAAAAACGGCAGCCCCTTATACAGCCACGAAAAACCTCAAGCGTTATTCTATCATGAACAATATCCATAAACGGAACAATCATCTTATCCAATATATAACTATTGTCAAGTTCCTTTACAATGCGTTTTTTCACCTTTGCAGGAACACCTTCGCGATTGGGAAGTACAGATTTTATTGTGTTGTCAGCATTATATTCCACAGTATAGAAGGCAGGAACATATATCCCTTCGATTTTTGCAATACGTCTGAGATACTCTTCTCTTTTTTCGCCGGATGCCTTCCATTCCTTATATACATCCAAAATTTCGTTATTGACCTCTTCGCCCTCGCCAAGAATAAAAAAGTCAACAATATCGGCAAGAGGCTCGCCGTTGTATGCACAAGGTCCACCTGCACAAACAAAAGGAACACCTTCGCCACGGTCAGCCGTTTTAAGCGGAATTCCAGCCAAATCAAGCATATTAATAACATTTGAATAGCTCATTTCGTACTGAAGGGTAAAGCCCACTATGTCAAAATCTGCAACAGGAATATGGCTTTCCATAGAAAGCAGCGGAATATTTTCCTTCCGCAGTTCTTCCTCCATATCAACCCAGGGGGCAAATACACGTTCGCAAACGGTGTCTTCCCTCTCGTTCATCATATGATACAGAATTTTCATACCAAGATGCGACATACCAACCTCATACACATCAGGAAAGCAAAATGCAAACTTTGTAAGTTCTGCAAAGTTCTCTTTATGAACGCTGTTAAACTCGTTGCCCACATAACGAGCAGGCTTTTGAATTCTTTTCAGCGCCGCCTCAAATTTTATCTTGTATGAATTCATAAATTTTAACCTCAACTTTCAATATTTGTAATATTGATTATAATTACATTTCATAGTCCGGCAAGGCAATATATCTCACCGATACAATTGATTTATTTTCATTAATTACAGATAATTCAAAACGAATATCTATTCTTGAAAAATTTTTACCATCCAACATTTTATCTATATTTTCTTTTTTCTGATAATCAAAAGCAGCTTTCCAATCTTCATAGTATGTATATTGGCTTTTCAGTTCTGACACATCTTTTACATTGTCAAAATAGTCTTTGTTGGTCTGTACCATTTCGGGATATGTTGTTTTTTCTCCAAAGGTCAGTTCTAAATCCTTTCTTAGATGTGTTGCAAAATCATAGGCAGCTTGAAGGTTATTATATTCATATTCAAAGCCTGCAACAATATCGTTGTAAAGAATCAAATTCATTACTTTAACATCATTTCCGTTGACATATTCGGTGTATGTTTCCTGATTTCCTGACACATCAGGAGTAACATATTGAAGAGCTTCTAAATAACTTAAAACTTTTTCTTTATCTGCTCCAAGCAGACCTAAATTATGACGGTAATTATCATATATTGTTTTTTTGCCGCCATTACCTCTGCCAAATAGCATAAACTGCATATCATATAAGATATGTTCCTCACCATTAAACGCCTTTGACTTGGCAATTACATCATATCCTATACAATTATACCTGCCGGCACCGTGCTGATTTAGGCTTATTGATGTAGCAAAAAGAGGTGCCTTCAAAGCTTTGGAGCGTGTATAGTCAGTAACAGCCATTGCCGCCCAAACAAGACCAAGGGCAAGAGCGGTTATAATAACACTTTTAATTGTTTTTTTCTTCATTTTCGTTACCTCCGTTATCTCGCTAAAGGTTAGATGCAATTCATCTACGTCAAGCTTTGTCTTGACACATTATATAAAGGATCTAAGATTTAGATGCACCTTATTTTATTTACAATAATTCTATTTCATAAGACGCATTGAACTTTTCGTAAGGATTCAGGTTAATGATATAATCCTTCTCTGAAAGTTCTCCATCAAAGTCGTTGCGGTCGCATCTTCCGTACCATGGCTCTATGCATACAAAAGGAGCTTTCTTTTTGGCAGGAGACCACAAGCCGAAAAGCTCTGTTTTGAATTTAACTTTAAGATAAGCTGTTTTTCTTTTATCGCAGATAGTTACTTCTTTTGCCTGACTGTTTTCAATTATCAGAGCATCATTATCAAACATATCATCTGTTATCTTGACATATCCGTCATTCTTTAAGGTATGCACACTGTTTTTGTCATAAAGACCCTTTTCGTCAATAAGATTATACACAATATCGTTATCTGTATCAAACTTAAAATAGTTGTCCCCTTCTTTTAAATTAAAGGCAGGATGTGCACCTATTGAAAAACTCATAATTCTATCGTTTTTATTTTTCACTGTCCATTCAATTTTAATTGTATTGTTTATTAAAGTGTATTTGATTGTAAGATTAAACCTAAAAGGATATTTTGTTAATGTTTCTTCATTATCTTCTAAAATATATGTAGCAGAAGTGTTATCATAATCAATAAGTTCAAATTCATAATCTCTGGCAAACCCATGCTGATTCATCTGATAAACTTTTCCGTCAAGCTTATATGATTTATCCTTAAGGGAACCTACAATCGGAAAAAGAACCGGCGAAGTTCTTGCCCAGTATTTTTCGTCTGCGCACCACATATACTCAAAACCGTCTTTAACTGCTGATTTTAATTCCGCACCGTGATTCGCAATCTCAATTGATATTATACTATTGTCTAATTTCATATTTCCTCTCCTTGTTTTATATTAAATAAGTTGTATTTTATATATTGCTTATGATTTTGTCAAGACAGGTGAACAGTGAATAATAAGAACCATCACCCAACACGAAATCACAGATTTCTGTTGGGTACCCGAGAACCTTGTTATGCTAAAGCATAATATGGACCTACTATTTTTCTTATTATTCGGGCGATTCGTGAATCGCCCCTACAAATTTTCCTTTAACACTTTTCATTAAAACCCGCGAGAATACTGGATTTTCTCGCTTCCGATAGTATATGTAAATATTTAAAATCAGCAAACTAATGTTTAAAATTGTATAAACTTGACACGAGTAAAATATAACCCAAAAGTTACATCGTTGTTTGTTAATCATTTATACAATTTTTATAGTTATACAACATCTGCGCAAATTCTGCACGAGTTATATCTCTGTCTAAATTTTCAAAATTAATATTCATAAATAAATCTCTTGTTTTGTACTGATAATTTTGTCTTTCTAATATATTTTCAATTGCCTTATATGTTTCAGCAACAGTAATGTTTTCGTAAGGTCTGAATTTGTTTTCTTCCAATTCAAATATTTTTTCATTTACACAAATACCTACATAACTGCTTTCCCAATTCTCCCTTGGAACGTCATCACAACTGAATTTGTAAGTATTGCACCAATATCCCAACAACCTACACAACATAGCTGATGCTTCGTTTCTCATAACATAATTTTCCGGTTGAAATGTACCATCCTCATAAGCCAATGTTACCCCTGAAAGGTACATATTTTTAATTGATGTATAGTATTTAGATTCTAAATCTACATCCGTAAATTCCATATCCTCGGGATAGTACGGTTCATTTACCATTTTAGCAATAAAATTACTTAATGGTTTTAAGTTGTTGTTCCAAACAAAGAACCTTATTTCATCTGTTTTATAAAACTCTGTTGGATATTCAAATCTATAAGATTTATAATCATCACTATAAGGAGAAAGATTATCTATCACAATAATACTCAAATATATAAGTCTGTCTTCTCTGTAATGTGCACAGTACAAAGTGAAATTACGCAAAATGTCGTCACTTATATTTTTCAATTCCACCCGACCAGTCTTTTCGTATGCATTCATATCTATCGGCAAATTAGGTGAAAAAGGTTCATATTTCAATTTAATATCTGAATAATCACAAATATTTTCAAAGCTATGATACCTGCCTGAATAATCGCTTACACCATCAGATACATATCCACAATAAGCACCTGGCTTATAAGCAACAGATAAAGTATACTCCGGTATTGATGATGGAACTTTTATAGTAAATTTAAAATCTTCACCTACAGTTTTAGAAATGTAAATCTTTTCATTAGATTCTGTAACACCAAAAATCCGTACTTTGTAACCTTCATTTATATCAATGGGTATTACTGTTCCGCTAATATCATAACCCTGAATAATGTATAATTCTATTGTTTTATAGTCTGCAAATACATGATCGGAATAATCAGAAAGTATTCTAGTTCTACGATAAGCCCTGCTATAATACCCGTAATCAAATATTCGATCATCTCCAGAAACATTTGAAAATGCAACTTTGCCAGCAAAATCTTTATCTATATTAAGAGTTATTGTTCCACAAACCTCACCTTTTTTTATAATCGGTTCCAAACTGTTATATACAGAACATCTTTGAAAAATCATAGTGGCATATATATCATCATTTGCCATCATTCCAGGCGGCATATACAGCGTAACACTAAAATCAATTTTTTCAGTATTATTGGTTGATATGTTGAGCAATGAGCCATTACTTATATTGATAAACTCATTTATTGTCTGATAATCTCCATCAAATTCAAACATTATCCAACTATAAGTACTTATAATATCTGTTTCTATAAAATAATATAATTTGTTTTCGCCAGTTGGTATACAAACTGTTTTCAATGAATGTTTATCTGTTAATTCTTTTTCGTCTTTCAAAATCAGAATATCTACATTTAATCCGCCTTCAGGAGCTACATTTTCCCCAGGAAGAGAGATATCTCCATTAATTACAACATGTTCTGTATCTGTAACCCACAACTTTATGATATTATCATTAATGCTATACTCATATGATATAGCTATGGAGATAGCTTTTAAAGAAATATAATATTCGCTATCTTTAATAATAACAGATTGAAAATCACCTATATTTAAAGTATTCACTTGCATTCCATTATAGTTAAGTAACATATTTTTTTTAGAATTCATAATATTTGAAAACCAATAGAACTCTGATGAAACAGAATCTCCTACACTATCATCCCACTTGTGAAGTTCATCTAATGTTGCATCTATCGAAAGTGTATTTTCTGTTCCGAAAGCATCTTCTGAATACAAATAAAATTCAAATCCATCATTTTGCTCTGTAAATTTATATTGAATATTTATTTTTGAAAGGTCATCTACAGATATATAATAATCATCATTTTTATGAATCAAAGCTTTTGAAAGTTGCACTTTTTCATTTCTGTTATATAATTGCAACTCGTTATTTTCTTGTGCACATACTAAGGTCGTTAATAAACATAAAACAAAAAATGATAATATTACAACTTTTATTATTAATGTTTTAAGATTTTTCATTTTTCCACCTCTTTCAACATCATTTATCACCATTCGACACAATTCTTACTCGTGTCAAGTCAGGACAAAAAATTCTGTCGATATGCAATCTTCGATTGCCCGATATTTTTGTTGCCACAAAATCAACATTATATAAATCTCACAAGAGATTCATATCGACGATTTCAAGCTTTACCTCAATCATTATACACTATAGCGACCTTTTTTTCAAGCATAAACCCGACATCACTTGCATATTATTAATTAAACATTAAACGAAAGGACAAACAGCTATGGACGAAGAATATCGTGAATACCGCTCCAGAAGGGACCGCACAGCCAAAAAAACAGCAAAGAAAAATGTCTTTCCCAAAAAACTGGGCTACCAGACATTAATTTCCCTTGCACTTTTGATTGCGGTATGCACCCTGAAATTTTCTGACAATGAAGGTATAGTTAATACATATATTAAAAGTGCCGTATTATATCAGCCTGATACATCCGCTCTTGCCGATATGCTTGGTAATATACTAAATTTTGATACAGAAGAGGTTAAAGATAATGAAGAAACCAGCACTCCACAAAACCTTTGATATAAGACTTGGTTCGCACCTTGCCTTTAACATCTGGTTTATCCCTGTTGCATTGTGTGCATTGCTTGGCGGATATGGAAACATATTTTTTTCCGCTTTTAGCGTTGCGTTTCTCCACGAGCTTGCCCATATGTTTTGTGCACGGTGTCTGGGCACTCCAATGTCACGCATAACAATATATCCCTTTGGTGTTGCAGCGCAGCTTTCTGACGGATACATAAAAAGTTCCGAAAAGGAGTTTCTTATTGCCTTTTCGGGACCTTTTTTCAATATAATACTATTCTGGTTGTGTGTAATTCTTGCAAAATATCTTCCATCTGATATTCTTCGTTTTTGTCTGGATATAAACATAGCAATGGCAGTTGTAAACCTTATTCCCGCCCTCCCTCTTGACGGTGGAAGAATGTTAAAATCAATCCTGACATCGCAATTTGGAATTATTCGGGCATATAATTTTATGCTCCGTTTAAGCCGTATTCTTATCTGCGCATTGGGTGTTTTTGCGGTGTATCTGTTTTTCAGAAGCGGCTTTAATTTTTCACTTATTTTGATTTCTGCGTTTTTATTTCAGAACCTCAGCCGTGAACAACGGTCTATAACACACATCACCTTAGCTGAAATCCTGAACAACTCAAAAAAGCTTAAATCCCGTGATGTATATAAGACCAAAGTTATCTGCGTAACTGAAGATACCGCAGCATCCATCCTGCTGCGGCATCTTGGTTATGACTATTATTGTATTGTTTACGTTGCAGACAAAAACTGCAAAATAGTAAAAACTCTCAGCGAAACACAAGTTCTTAAAGCACTTACTGATAGAGGCATACGAATCAGGTTCGGGGATATTTAACCATTCAGCCTGAAATACTTCTCAGCCTCGTCTCCGTAAAGAAGCAAGCATCTGAGCAATTTAACAAGACCGGGGTTGTCGTTTTTATCAATTTGATTTGCCGCATAGTCTTTAACGCTGTATTTGTCGATATCACCGTATTTGTAAGTGTTGCCCGTCCGTGTATAAACCCTTGCGTACACAGGCTCGAACATCTGTTTTGACACTATGTTGTCATAAGAAAATACCTTATATTTGCCGTTTGATGTATAGGTTCTTGCCGCACTGGACTGCGTACCTACAACGTGGGAAGCTGTGCCTTCGTATGCATCCTTATTCCAGAATAAAATTCCAACCTCATCTACCTTTTCATCCGACAACACATAATAATTAATTGAAATGTCACCCTCAAGAATAAGGGTTTTTCCCGCAATGTGTGATTGACACTTGCCGCTGACAGTTGATTCTTTGATAGTTGCCGCCTGACTGCGGTATATCTTTGTCAGGTCCACAACACGTTCGCCCTCGGTAAGAATACTGTTTGCCAAAGGTTGTTCTGAACCAAAATATTCCTGAGCGGCTGCTCCGTAATTAAGCATTTTCACAAGCAACGGCTTAAGTTTTTGATTTTTCATCATATTTTCGGCATAACTTACAACACTGTAGCCGCTGTCGGGAACCTTGCTGTATACCGTGTTGCCCTGCATATCCTTTGCCATAAGACGGGCATATATCTTTTTGCTCATATCCTTTGATGATATATTATCATATTTAAATCGGTATCCGTTTGAGTCTTTGCCGCTGTACGAAACAATTCTGTCAGCGGTTGCTTCTGTATACTCACTTTGCTTATCTTCCCAGAATAACATCCGTGCATCGGAAGAATTTACTCCCTCTAAAGATGCATAAAAAATCATAGAAATTGTACCCTGCAAATCAAGTGTACGTCCTGTTATTATAAGAACATTTCCCTCTGAAACAATCAAGCTTTCATTGCCCGATATCTCGCACAGGATACCGTCTGCCTCCTGCGACATTGGCTTTGAAATCAGGCTTGTTCCTGACATAGTGTAAAGCTGAACGCTGTCACCCGATGCATAGTGTGTAATTTTAAGCTCAGGCTTTGCGTTTTTTGAAACCTGATCGCCACTTTCATTGACAATCTTTGCAGAAATTTCATATTGTGCTCCCGAAAGCTTTTCATAAACCGTGTCGTCAAGAAAAGTCGTCTTTTCCAAAACAAAATAAATCTTATTGCTGCGACTTTGACCATACATAGCCATAATATCGTTTTCATCCAGGATAACCGACGCAAAACCTGTTTTTATTTCAATGGTCGGAATTATATCCAAGCTTGCTTCTATTGCAGATTTTATTAAATCACTTATTTCAAACTTAAGCTGTATCATATCTTCGGCATTGCCTGCAGCCTGAACGGTATATTTTGTTGCATAATCCTCTGTAATGTTATATTCTGCCTCAACGGTTACATCAACTGCGTTGCCGTTTGATTCACATTCAACAACAGGTAAAACCTTTTCAACTGTGTACATTCCATTATTTTCGTATGCATTGTACGCATTTGGAACCAGAGTTGATACGTCAAAGCTAAATGTACCACCGCCTATATAAAGATTTTCGTGGTTTTCAATTTGCATTTCACCGCCTATTGTGCCGCCGTTAACCTTAACCACGCCCGTATCGTCTGCGTATACCGCACAAGAGTTTTCTAAATACTGCCTGCCGTCATCAAGAGCACCGCTGTATAAAACCGAGCCGCCGTTTATCGTAAAGCTACCGCCTTTTATAACCTGAATGGGCTGTTCATAATAATCGGGGGCTGTACTTGCAGGCGACTGTGCCTTTATACTGCCATTTTCCAATATAAATTTGCCGCCCCATACACCCACAGCATACTGAACACCGTTTATGACACCTTTTCCGCCGGCAGATGAATCCGTTATGGTAAGCGTGCTGCCCTCGGGAATAATTATTGCAGGCATTTCGCTGAAGTCAGACCCAGCCAGTTGGGTTATAAAATATCCGTTAAGGTCAATAGTCACATCGCCTTCAATCTGAATATACGATGTATTACCAATAACGGGTTGCAATGTGATACCACGACTAAGCTTTATATCCTGAGAAAGCACTATTCCCCCACCCAGACGACTGTAGCTGATATATTCAACAGCATCATAAAATGACCCCTCAAACAGCACAGTATCAGAATGCTGCGTGCTGCCGTCCTTTAAAAAAGTGTCACTTTCGTATACTTTTGCAGTGCCTTCCTCCACAGCAATTGCCGGACAGGGCATAGCTGTGCACAACAGTATGAATAAACTTATAACCAAACATAATACTCTTTTCATTACAATACCTCAATCATTAGATTTAATAACCAGAACATACCCCGATGAAAAACTGATTTCGCCCGGATTTTCGCCATTAAAGCAGTTGCTGCTTGCCTGAACTTTGCTACACTCCAGATGTATACCCTCGGTTTCATAGCAAAGACCCTTTACAGAAAAATCCGTAACATCACCGCCAAACGGGAAGAACGAAATATATTTTTTACCATCAGGATAAACCGTAAAACACTTATTTTCCATAGTAATTTCATTTTTTTCGTTTAGGAGAACGGCTTTTGCTCCCCTTTCAAGAACTTTTTTAAGCAGACAAAAATGCGAAAACTCGTGGTCCAGTCTGCCGCCTAATGCACCAAGAATTACTATGTCTTTATAGCCTCGTTTTAATGCCTCGGTCACCGCAAGGTCAGTATCGGTATAGTCCTTCTTTACCGGAAAGGTCATTATTTCCTTTGCCACAATCTGTTTTTCTTTAAGTGAATCGCCGTCGCCAAGCCATAAATCAGGAACAATCCCCAATCTTTCTGTATGTGAATAACCACCGTCAGCACAAATCACATAGTTCTTTTCAAATTCAAAGTTTTTTAAATAAGCATAATCCTCAATCGGTGCTGAACAAAAAATATAGCAAATCACTCTACAACCGCCCTCATTTCAGCAATAACAGCCTTGGCATCCTCTGCTTTAAAAACCGCAGAGCCGGCAACAACAACATCTACACCGCACTTTAAAGGAACAGCCACATTCTTTGGCGTTACCCCTCCGTCAATTTCAAGTTCGATTTCCTTGCCGCATTTATCTATCATTTCTCTTGCTGTCTTGATTTTTTCATTCATCGCCTCAATGTATGACTGACCGCCAAATCCAGGCTCCACAGTCATAATAAGAACCAAATCAAAACAAGCAATTTCATCACCAAGAACCTCAACCGGTGTTCCCGGTTTTACCGATATACCTGCCTTAACACCAAAGCTGTGTATAAAATCTGCCATTTCTGCAAGGTTTTCGCATACCTCCTGATGGACTGTTATAATATCTGCACCTGCTTTAACAAAGGCTTCGATATATTTTTTAGGTTCTTCAATCATAAGGTGCACATCAAAGGTAAGTCCACATACCGACCTTAATCCTTTTACCGTATCGGGCGAAAAGGCAAGGTTTGGAACAAAATGTCCATCCATAATATCAATATGTACATAATCTGCCCCTGCAGCTTCAATTTTCTTCAGTTCTGCTCCCAACTGTGTGGGGTCTGCCGCAAGGATTGACGGTGCAATTTTAAAGTTTTTCATTCACTTTTCCTCTTTTAATATATATTTTCTCTTGCTGCTTTTATTTCGCTGTAAAGCTGAATATAACTCTCGTGACGGCTTTTTGCAATTTTGCCTGATTTAACAGCCTCGATTATACGGCAATCGGGTTCGCTGCGATGACTGCAATCATCAAAACGACAGCTTCCCTCAATAGTTCCAAACTCCCTGAACATTTCAGAAAGTTCTTCAAGCGGGATTGTATTTACATCAAACGAACTGAACCCCGGTGTGTCTATTATATATCCGCCAAATGGCAGCTGGGCAAGCTCTGAATGTCTTGTGGTATGTCTGCCACGCTCCAGTTTTTCGCTAACCTTGCCTATTTCAAACATATTACGCATCATAAGCTCGTTTATAAGGCTTGACTTGCCAACACCTGAATTCCCCGCAAAGACGGTTATCTCGTCTTTGAGAAAATCCTTAAGAGGCTGAATACCGCTGTGCTCCAGAGCACTGGTAATGATTACATTAAAGCCTGACTTTTTGTATACATCAATCAATGCATCACCGCCGCCAAGGTCTGACTTGTTAAAGCAAATCGCTATCTTCAGCCCCGCAAACTCTGCCGAGGCAATAAGCTTGTCAAGGATGTAAGGATTAGGGCTGGGGCTTGATTGTGCCACAACAACCGCCATCTGGCTGACATTTGCCACCGCCGGACGTATAAGGACATTTTTTCGTTCCTTAATATCGGCTATTACGCCGTGTGAAGGGTCACTGGTTTCTATCTCTACATTATCGCCTACCAAAGGGGTCTCTCCTCTTTTGCGAAAAACTCCCCTCGCACGACACTCTATAACTCCGGATATTGTATTAACATAATAAAATCCGCCTATGCCCTTAATAATTACGCCATCCAACTTGCTCATTCTTCACCTCTTAATGGAGTCTTACTGTTCCCTTTTGCTGTGAAACGCCGTCATGGAGAATTTCAACCTCAACCGAATTTGATGTTCCCTCCAGCTTAACAACATCGCTCTTATCCTTTTGCAATGTCTTGCTATACACAGTGCTTCCGTTTACATTTACCTGAACAAGAGCACTTTCCTTATCTTTAGGTCCATAGATGGTCAGCATTGTGCTCTTTTTAGGTACAGTAGGTTTTTCTTCCTTTTCAGGCTCTTGGTTTGTGGCAGTATCCTCTGTGTTGTTGGGTTTTTCAGGCTCATCCTTTTTATTTTCTTCCGGACCTTTGCTTACATAAAAAGTAATCAGTTCGCCCTTTTTAACATAAGTGCCTGACGTTGGCTCCTGACTTATAATAGAGCCTTTAGGAATATCATCGCTGAATTCCTCTATAAATTCTGCCTCAAGACCAAGGTCATTGATTTCGATTTCCACTTCACGGGAATCTTTATATTTTGTATAGTTTTTAAGTCTTATCTCATTATTCCCTTCACTGATTTCAACAGTAATGATAATAACTTCTTCCTTTTTCACCTTGCTGCCCTTCTCAGGGTCCTGAGCAAGAATTGTGCCTTCTTCTTCGTCGCTCTCAACAGTTCTGCCCTTAATGATGTTAAACTTGTAGTCAGCATCCTTATCAGCAGAGTTAACATAAGTCTCAACCGCCTCGTCATAGGTCATACCAACAATTTCTGGGATTTCAACATTGCCACCATTTGCAAACAGACTGCCCATACCGGTGATTGACATAAATGCAAATGAGATAAGTAAAATAACCGCAATTGCACATGTTATCGCAACAGCAATAACCTTTCTCTCTTTCTTTTTGTCAATTACTTCTGACTTTCCGTTTTTCTTTGTCGGCACTTCCTGATCCTCCTTCTCGGTTTTCTCGGGTTTGGGAGCAACTTGTTTTTCAGGTTTTTCAGTATCGGTTGCCTTTAAATCCTCAGGCTTTAGTGCAGGCATAACAATTGTCGAGCCTATTTCTTCAGCCTTGGGCTTCTCCGGCTCTATTTCCGGTGCAACTCTTGTGGGGTCATTAAGCACTTCGGTAAGCTCTGCTATAAGCTCAGATGCGCTTTTGTATCTTGCCGAGACTTCTTTTGACATAGCTTTAAGCACCACATTTTCCAAAGCACGAGGAATACTGATATTGTGCTCACGAGGCATAACGGGTTTTTCCTGCAGATGCATAATAGCAACTGTCACAGGACGTTCGCTGTCAAAAGGAACTGTACCCGTAATCATCTCATAAAGCACAACGCCAAGTGAATATATATCCGAGCGTTCATCTGTGTATCCGCCCCTTGCCTGTTCGGGAGAAATATAGTGAACAGAGCCTATTGCATTATCCTCGCAAGTAACTGTTGACTGAACATTTGCACGTGCAATACCAAAATCTGTTACCTTCATAACCTTATCTGCGGTCATAATTATATTATGCGGTTTTACATCACGGTGAATAATTGAATTTTTGTGTGCCTGATCTAAACCCTTTGCAATCTGGATTGTGTAATCAACCGCCTCGCGCCAAGGCAAAATATGCTTTTCTTCGATATATTCTTTAAGGGTTTTACCCTCGATATATTCCATTACGATATAATGCAGTCCATCCTCGTTTCCAACATCATAAATAGAAACAATATTTGGATGTGTCAGACTTGCCGCCGCCTGAGCTTCTACATTAAATCTGCGTACAAATTCTTCATCATTCTGAAGGTCAGGACGAAGTACCTTTACAGCAACAAACCTGTTAAGAAGCTGGCACTTTGCTTTATACACAACAGCCATTCCGCCGCTGCCGATTTCTTCGATTATTTCATATCTGCCTGCAAGAGTCTTACCTATCAAAGTCATTTGCTCTCCTCCTTATCAACACGAAAGGCAACTACGGTTATATTATCAACACCGCCATTTTCGTTTGCCTCATCAATCAGGGCGGCAACCGCCTTGTCTATACTTTCTTCTTTTGCAATAATTTCGTGGATTCTTTCATCCCTGACAGTTTCGGTAAGTCCGTCGCTGCACAGCAGCACTGTCTCGCCCGGGGACAATTTATAATCAAAATAGTCTGCATCAACAAAATCCTCGGTACCCAAAGCACGGGTAATTATATTTTTGTCAGGATGATTGCGGGCTTCTTCTCTGGTAATAGTACCACGCCGAACAAGCTCCTCGACAATCGAATGATCGATTGTTATTTTGCAAATTTCTTTTGAGTTAACTACATAAGCACAGCTGTCACCGATGTTTGCAACCCATAATTGTTCGTCTTTTACATATGCCACAACAAGGGTTGTTCCCATACCTGACTGTTCGCTGTTTGCTAAGGACATCTCGTATATACGGGAATTGGCAAAATCAATTGCCGCCGCAATACTTTGGCAGACCTCCTTATCGTCGGTATTGCCCAGACCATCTTTCAGTTCTCCCGCCAGAATTTCTGTAGCTGTACTACTTGCAATTTCGCCTGCATTGTGGCCACCCATTCCGTCTGCCAGAACACAAACACCAAGGGGTGCTCCGTCTTCAAAACCGCAGATTTTAAAGCTGTCTTCATTCAGTTCGCGGCGTTTGCCGATATTGGTCATACCGCATACTTTTAAAACCATACTATCATTGCCTTTCCGCCCGTGATTGCGGGTCTCATTTATGTCATACTTAAATGTTACTTTTCTGATTGCGTAATTGTCCGCAGGCAGCATTTATATCACTGCCCATCTCTCGTCTTACAGTTGCCGAAATTCCTCGTTTTTCAAGTCTTGCACGGAACTGCTCAACCCGTTGTCTGCTGCTTTTGTCAAAGCCCGTTTCTGCTACCTTGTTAACAGGAATCAGATTTATATGGCACAGCCTTCCCCTGACTAAATCCGCCAGTTTGTCAGCCTCAGCAAGATTGTCGTTAACCCCTGAAATCAAGGTGTATTCAAATGAAATTCGTCTTCCCGTCTGCTGAATATAAAAGTCGCAGGCATCCATAAGCTCTGAAATGCTGTATTTGTTATTTATCGGCATAATCTTCGAGCGGCTTTCATCATCGGGTGCGTGCAACGAAATCAGCAAGGTTATCTGCATTTTTCTTTCGGCAAGCTCCCGAATTTTGTCTACCAAACCGCAGGTAGAAATTGAAATATGTCTTTGACCGATGTTAAGTCCTCCGGGGGCGTTTACAAGTTCTATAAATTTAAGTACATTATCAAAGTTATCAAAAGGCTCGCCAATGCCCATCATTACTATGTTTGAAATTCTTTGCCCCAAGTCCTTTTGAACGCACATAACCTGCCCCAGGATTTCGCCGGGAGTCAGGTTGCGTATCCAACCGTTGAGCGTTGATGCACAGAATTTGCAGCCCATCTTGCAGCCAACCTGAGATGAAACACAAATTGTATATCCATACTCGTATTTCATAAGGACGGATTCAATAAAATTTCCATCATTTAATTCTAACAGATACTTGCGTGTTTCGTCAATGTTTGACACGTATTTTTCGCAAATTTTTACGCTGTTAATTACTGCTTCCTGTGATAGCCTTTCCCTGAAACTTTTGGGGATATTTGACATATCCTCAAAGCTGTCTGCCCCGCGGTATATCCACTCAAAAATCTGCTTACCGCGGAACTCCGGCTGACCAAGCACCTTTGCCAGTTGTTTCAGGTCGTCACAGCTATAGTCCAAAAGATTTATCATAAACGATTTATCCCTTCATCATTTTGCATATATAAAATCCGCTTTCACCCATCTCGCCTGTGAGAATTTGTTGCTCGGACAGCTTTTTAAACTCACTATTCTGCTTGAGAAATTCATCAATCTGCAATCTGTTTTCCTCGGGCAGAATTGTGCAGGTGCTGTAAACCAATGTTCCGCCTGACTTTACGTAAGCTGCCGCAGTTTTAAGAATTTCTTTTTGAATCTGGCACAGTTCTTTAATATCCTCTTCGGTGCGTCTCCATTTTATATCGGGTTTTTTATGTATTACTCCAAGCCCCGAACAAGGTACATCTGCAAGAACACAATCAGCCGAATTTTCAAGTTCGGGCAAACACACCGTTGCATCCTGAAGCCTTGCATCAATTATGTCAATGCCAAGTCTTTGGGCAGATTTTTTTATAAGCTCCACCTTGTGTTCATAAACATCAAAGGATAGTACCTTGCCGCAATTTTCCATTTTTTCGGCAATTGCACAGCTTTTTCCGCCGGGCGCAGCACACATATCAATTACGGTGTCGCCCGACTTGGGTGCAAGTGCCGCAACCGCCATTTGCGACGATATATTCTGCAACGAATAAAGTCCGTCGTCATATGCCGCCGAGTTATCAATACTAAGTCTGCCCGTAACCTTAATGCATCCGTCAATGTGAGTTTTTTCGCATTTAACGCCTTCACAATTTAATCTTTCAATCAGTTCATCTGCCACGTTTTTAAGAGTATTTACCCTTAAAAATGCGCCGTGAGCCTTGCAGTTTTCTTCATAAAGCTTTCTGCACCGCTCCGCTCCGTATTCGGCTGTCAGTTTTTCGGTCATCCAAAGCGGATACGAATATTTAAGTGACAAATACTCGTCATCGTTTTTTCCTTTTGGAAATTCAAAACCTTCTGCCTCCCTTGCAAACGAACGCAGAACGCCGTTTACAAAGCCGCTTCCTGCACGGTGAGAATATTTTTTTGCCAGCTTTACCGCCTCGTTGCAAGCGGCACTGTGTGGAATTTTGTCCATATAATAAATCTGAAATACACCCATACGCAAAATCGACAAGACCCAGGGTGTCATTTTTTTCAGCTTTATTTTTGAGTATTTAGATATAATAAAATCAATGGCTGTTTTATTTGACACAACGCCATATATAAGTTCGGTAACAAATCCGCGGTCGTGCGCCTCAAGCTCTGCACCCGACAGTGCCGCATTAAGTGCCGCATTTGTATAGGTTCCGTTTATTTCAATGTCATATAAAGCCTTAATGGCAATTTCTCTTGCCGTCATAATCTCACAGCCCAATCTTATTAATCTCTTCGTCTACCGCCAACTATACTAAGCAGTCTTAAAAGGTTGGCAATTGCCACAGCCGCAGATGCAACATATGTCATTGCCGCAGCACTGAGCACCTTTTTAGATGCCGAAAGCTCGTCGGCGTCAAGTATCAGGTTACTCTCAAGGGTCTTTATTGCACGTGACGATGCATTAAATTCGACAGGAAGGGTTATAAGCTGAAACAGCACAACCGCACCAAAGAGCAATACGCCAAAGTTTGCAAGACCTTCAAAGCTGAGGATTATGCCAAAAATCGCAAGCGGCCACGCAGCATATGATGCAATCTGCACTACCGGAACAATTGCATTACGCACCTTTATTGGTGCATAGCCCTGTGCGTGCTGAACAGCATGCCCCACCTCGTGTGCGGCAACACCAATAGCTGCAACAGACGTGCTGCTGTATGTTGCATCCGAAAGCCTTACTACGTTTGTTCTTGGGTCAAAGTGGTCGGTAAGGTTTCCCGCTACACGCTCTACAATTACATTCTGCAAGCCGTTCATATCAAGAATTTTCCGTGCAACCTGAGCACCGGTATATTCCCGTCGGTTGCCAACAGTTCTGTATTTATTAAATGTTGAATTTACCTTACTTTGCGCATACATTGTAAAAATCAATGCAGGCAAAACAAGTATGATATACGTCATATCAATGCCATAAAAATATCCAAGTCCCATTCTTTGTCACCTTTCTATAATTTAACATTTGATATCCCAAAATTAAGGATATGTAACTATCCTAAGATTTCACCAATTTCAATTTTGTGACCGTTAAGCCAGTCACGAACCTTCATCTGCTTAGAGCCTTTAAACTGGACGTCGGTAACAATAATTGTATTGCCATCGCCACAGACAACCTCGATTCCATTTTCATCAGCCGATATAATCTGACCGCAACTGCACTTTGAAGGCTTACCTATATGCGCCATATAAATCTTCATAAGCTCGCCCATATAAAGGGTATGTGCAACCGGCCACGAATTCATTCCGCAAATAAGGCAGATAATTTCCTTTGCCGACTTTGTCCAGTCAATCTTTGCGGTTTCCTTTGAAATCATCGGTGCATAGCAAGATTCTGCATCATTTTGTTTTTCGGGCTTAAGCTCGCCCTTTTCAAGCTGTTTTATAGTTTCAATCATCAAGTCAGCACCCATAACCATTAAACGGTCGTGAAGGTGGTCGGCAGTTTCATATTCTGCAATTTCGGTTTCGCATTTAAGAAGCATATCGCCTGTGTCAAGACCTTTTTCCATCAGCATAGAGGTAATGCCTGTCTTTTTTTCGCCGTTTATTACCGACCACTGTATAGGACCTGCCCCACGATATTTAGGAAGAAGCGATGCGTGCATATTAATGCATCCGTACTTTGGAAACTGAAGAATATACTCCGGCAAAATCTTACCATATGCCACAACAATTATAAGGTCGGGTGCAAGCTCTTCAAGTTCTGCTTTAAATGCAAAATCCTTTAGCGTTTCAGGCTGAAAAACCTTTATACTGTTTTGCTCTGCACATACCTTAACCGGCGGCGGTGTCAGTTTGTGACCCCTGCCTGCCGGCTTGTCCGGCTGGGTTACTGCTCCCACCACCTGATGTTCTGAATTTATAAGTGCCTCTAAACAAGGAACTGCAAATTCGGGAGTTCCCATAAACAAAATTTTCATAAAAATCTCCATTCCGCCGCCATACGTCAGCACAAATAGGAATTAAATTTCTCTTATCCGTATGGCAAGGAATGATAAGAGATTTTTACGCCCATATGCGCCTCCAAGCGAATGCGAAGAAAATTTCGCATGGGCAATGAAATCCGCCGGAGGCTTAACGGGAAAGGAACTTTCACGTTAGCATCTCCTGACAGAACTTAATTCTAGTTATTCTCCAAGTCAACCCATTCTTCAACCAAATCCATAAACATCTTTCCGTCAAGGTGTTCGGTTTCGTGACAGAAGGCTCTTGCAAGAAGGTCTTCGCCCACGTATTCGTGCCATTCGCCCTTGCGGTCCTGAGCACGAACTGTCACCTTTTTAGGACGTGTAACAATACCAAACTTGCCGGGGTTGCTTAGACACCCCTCCGTTCCGGTCTGTGTTCCCTCGGTGCTGATAATCTCAGGATTGATAAGTTCAATTGGACCTTCATCAATATCAATAACCGCAATTCGTCTTAATATTCCCACCTGCGGAGCAGCAAGTCCTGCACCGCCCGAATTATAAAGGGTATCAAACATATCGTTTACCAGTTCATTGAGTCTGTCATCAAATTTTTCAACCGTGCGGCATTTTTTTGTCAAAACATCGTCGCCATAGGTTACAATCTTTCGTATAGCCATAACATTTTTACCTCTCTTAATACATATTTATCGGGTTTATATCAATGGAAAGCCAAGTATCTGACTTGCCTTTTTCATATTCCTCATAAATTTCTCTCAGAAAATCGTGAGCCTTGTCATAATCTTTGCATTTCAGCAAAATTCTGTATCTGAAATTATTCTTTATTTTTGCAATAGGCGCAGGTGCAGGCCCTGATTTTGAAAAGATGTTTTTATCTTTTCGCATATTCGAGTCAACAGCCTTGCCGATATCCTCGATTACCGATTTTACCGCTTGTTCATCCTCGCCCATTGCCATTATATATATTATGTCACAAAACGGCGGATAATTCAACCTTTTTCTTTGCTTTATCTCATTTTCATAAAAAGAAATATAATCGTGTTGTTTTGCAAAGTTAATTGTGGTATTCATCGGCTGATATGTCTGAATAACCGCACGTCCGACTAAATCACCTCTGCCCGCTCTGCCGCAGACCTGAGTAAATAACGAAAATCCTCTTTCATTGGCACGGAAATCATCAACGGCAAGCGACGTATCTGCCGCCAGAACGCCAACAAGCGTGACATCGTGAAAATCAAGACCTTTTGTCACCATCTGGGTACCCAGCAGAATATCTGCACCGCCTTTTGCAAATTCATCAAGAATTTTTTCGTGACCGCCCTTTTGTGAAGTTGTGTCGGTATCCATTCGCAAAACTTTTGCTGCGGGGAATAGCTTATAAAGTTCTTCCTCAATCTTTTGCGTTCCTGTACCAAAATATTTAACATATGACGAACCACATGACGGACACTCGGTAACATTTCGCCGTGTGTACCCGCAATAGTGGCACGAAAGCAAATCCTTGCCCTTGTGATATGTCATTGCTATACTGCAATCAGGGCAGTTGATGACCTCGCCACATTCACGACAGGAAACAAAGGTTGAATATCCTCTTCTGTTTAAAAACAGAATGGTTTTTTGTTTGTTATCTAAATTCTTTTGTATCTCTCTTTGCAATTTCAAGCTTATGGGCGAACGATTTTTATTTTCAAACAGCTCGCCACGCATATCTACCACAGATACCTCGGGCATAGCACCCTGATTATAACGCTTTGTCATTTCAAACAAGGTATACTCGCCCTGATTTGCTCGGTAAAACTCGGAAATTGACGGGGTCGCCGATGCAAGCAGCAAAATGCATTTTTCGTCAGCAGCACGCTTTTCAGCAACATCAATTGCGTGATATCTTGGGCTTGTTTCTGACTTATAGCTGTTTTCATGTTCCTCGTCAAGAATTATAATTCCGATATTCTTAAAGGGTGCAAAAATCGCCGATCTTGCCCCCACAACAACCTTTACCTCGCCGTTTTTTATTTTGTTCCATTGGTCAAAGCGCTCGCCATTTGACAATGCGCTGTGAATAACCGCCACCGAATTGCCAAATCTTGACACAAAACGCTGTACCATCTGTGGAGTCAGTGAGATTTCAGGTACAAGCATAATTGCATTTTTGCCCTTTTGGATAACCCTTTCAATCGCCTGCAAAAAGACCTCGGTCTTGCCGCTGCCGGTAACGCCGCGAAGGAGAATCTTCTCGAATTTTTCTTCTTCAATCGAACCGTAAAGATGGTCAATTACCGTCTTTTGCTCGGGGGTTGGCGTGTAAGCCACCGTTTTTGTGTATTTGGTTTCATCGTATGCCTGTCTTTCAATTTGCTGGGTATCGGTTGTTATATAGCCTTTTTTCTCGAGTGCTCTTATGGCTTCATAGCTGCCACCCTTTTCGCCAACCAGCTTTGCAAAAGGCATTGAATCGGACATAAGCAGAGCCTCGATAACTCTTGCCTGAGCTACCGCCCCTTTTTCACGCAGTGCGTCTGCAATGCCAAACGCCGCCTCCCTGCCAAGCTTAAGGGATGCAATGTTCACATTTTTTTCCTTAACGCCAGATGTCATTCCCGGAGGCGTAGCAAGTCGAATTGCCTGATAAAGCGAACAAAAGTATTTGCGGCTTACCCACAGGCAAAGCTCCAGAATCCACGGCTCGCAAACAGGCTCACGTCCTGTTATGCTGTGAATTTCCTTAAGGTTTTTAAAATCGCTGGTGCTTTTCAAGCCTATGACAATTCCGTCAACACGTCTGTTGCCCCAGCCAAAAGGTACCAAAACACGCATACCCACCGACATCTTATCTTCAAGTGCCTGTGGTACTGCATAGTCAAAAACCTTATCAATATTCTGCTCCTTATTGTTTAAAACTACCTGTGCAATCATATAATACCTAATCAACTAAAATTCAAGGACTACTTCAAAAACAGAAGCAGTCCTGTGCCTTTATGGAAATATTATTCAACGTCTTCTGCGGGAATTTCTTGCTGAACAATCTTTACAGCCTCGATTTTGCCTTCATAAATTTCGTTTACAGCAACGGTAACGTCTTTAGAAGTTTCAACATCGGCAAGTCTGGGTGCACCATCAACCAACTGTCTTGTTCTTTTAGCTGTTTCGATAACCAACGCATATCTGCTGCCTGTTTTTTCAACAAGCTCGGTTATAGGGGGATAAATCATCATTTTACATCTTCTCCTTTTCGTTTTTCATAATACTTTCTATATCGCAAATCGCAGTTTCTAAAACATCGTTGATAACAATATAATCATATTTATCCTTTTGTTTTAGTTCTGCTTTCGCGGCATTTACACGTTTTTCGATTTGTTCCTCGGTTTCGGTGCCTCTGGAGCGGAGCCTTTCGTATAAAACCTCTTCCGAAAGCGGCGCAATAAAGATTGAAACCGCATCGGGGCGTCTTTCCATAACCTTCAGTGCACCCTGAACCTCGATTTCAAGAATAACATCCTTGCCCGAGTTCAGCTTTTGGTCAACCGCATCAGCGGGTGTTCCATAATAATTGTCATTATATATAGCCCACTCTAAGAACTTATCTGCATCAATCATTGACCTGAACTCGTCCTTTGTTTTAAAAAAGTACGTCACGCCATCCTTATCAATTGGTCTTGGAGCACGGGTTGTTGCAGAAATTGATACCGAAATATCATTATTTCTTTTAACAAGCCTTTGACAAATTGTGCCCTTGCCCACACCCGAAGGGCCTGAAATCACATAAAGAATACCTTTATTCTTCACTTTCAATCTCTCCTTCGTCCTTGGTGTCGGTCAAATCTTCCTTAACAGCCGCACGACCGGCAATTGTTTCGGTCTGTATTGCTGACAATATTATATGGTCACTGTCTGTAATAATTACCGCACGGGTACGGCGTCCACAGGATGCATCAATAAGCAGCCCTTTGTCACGTGCGTCTTGTACAATACGTTTAATTGGTGCAGATTCGGGGCTGACAATCGCCACAACCCTGTCACCAGAGACAATATTACCAAATCCTATATTTATAAGCTTCATAAAAACCACACCTCACGACTATTCGATATTCTGTATCTGTTCTCTAATCTTTTCGATTTCGGATTTCATATCAACAATGATTTTTGAAATTTCCACATCATTTGCCTTAGAGCCCATTGTGTTGGTTTCACGGTTCATTTCCTGAATCATAAAATCAAGCTTTTTACCGATTGGCTGGTCTGTCTTTATTGCCTTGCGGAATTCCTTTATGTGACTTGCAAGTCTGACGGTTTCTTCTCCAATATCGGTGCGTTCTGCATAAATTGCAGCCTCAGCAATAATTCTTGTTTCTTCAACATTCACATCTGTGAGAATTTCGTTCATCTTCTTTTCAAGGCGGGCACGGTATTCCTCAACAATCTCGGGATAACGCGCTTCAACCAGATGAAGATTTGCCTCTAAATTATCAAGATGTTCGCATATGTCGGCTTCCATATTTTTGCCCTCACTAATTCGGGTATTAACAAAATCCTCAGCAGCCTCTTTGAAAACATCTGTTATAATGTTTGTAATGTATTCTTCATCTGCCTCGTCGGTTTCAATTTTGAAAATATCGTGATACTGAGCAATGGTCGAGATTTTAACATCATCCTCAATCCCAAGCTCTGCCGCAGATCTTAAAGCATTTATGTAGCTTTCTGCAACCGCACGGTCAAGAGTAATACTTTTGTCACTGCCTTCGGTGCGTTCAACCGAAACAAAAATTTCCACCTTGCCGCGTGAAATGTACTTTGCGGCAGTCTGACGGATTTTATCCTCCACAAAATAATAGTATTTGGGAACTCTTACCGCAAGGTCAAGATATCTGTGGTTAACTGACTTAAGATTAACCTTGATATTAAACTGGTCAACGACCTTTTCGGCTCTGCCAAAGCCTGTCATACTTTTGAGCATTATACTCTACCTCCTATGCTCCGGATTTCATTTACACACACTCCGAGCAATACTACATTGATTATATCACATAATTTCAAAAAAATCAAATAATATTTGAAATTTTTTCACTTTTGGTGTATACTGTTAAAAAGAACTAAAAAAATATTTAGTAACCTAGAGGAATTTACTATGGCATTTGACGGATTTGTTACCCACGGCATTGTTGAAGAATTAAACAATATACTGCTATACGGCAAAATTGACAAGATTTATCAGCCCGAAAAGGACGAGCTTACCATATCTGTGCGCACCACAGGCGGCACATTTCGTCTGCTTCTTTCTGCTGCGACCGCAAATCCAAGGCTGCACCTTTCTGAGGCACCACGGCAAAACCCTATAAACGCACCGCTTTTTTGTATGATACTGCGCAAGCACTTGTCTGGCGGAAAGATTGTTGCCATAAATCAACTGGGCTTTGACCGTATAGTAAGGTTTGACATCGAATGCTATACCGAAATGGGCGACCTTACCCAAAAAAGTCTGATTATTGAAATTATGGGCAGGCACAGCAATATTATACTTATACAAAACGACAACAAGATTATCGACAGCATCAAGCATATTGATTTTACCACCAGCGGAGTGCGTCAGGTTTTGCCCGGGTTGTTTTATGAATTACCTCCGGCTCAGGACAAATGCAATCCTCAGGAAATCTCGGTTGATTCCCTGTGTGACAAACTCAGCTCACTTACAAATGACGTGCCTTTGGATAAATTTCTTGTTGGTGAGTTTATCGGTATGAGCCCGTTGCTTGCAAGAGAAATAGTTTACCGTTTTTGCGGAGATACCAAAATGGCATCAGGCAGCATTGACCAGAAGGAATTTGCCCGTCACACAAAAGAATTTATCGCATCTGTTATATCAGGCAAAGAAAACCCTTGCGTAATCAAGGACGAAACCGAAAAGCCCCTTGCATTTTCCTGCGTGGAGCTTACTCAATACATCGGTGTTGGAAGGATTATTCCCTGTGAATCTTTAAGTTATGCGGTTGAAGAATTTTTCTCGGCACGTGATATGCACGACCGCTTAGCACAAAAATCTTCAGGAACAATAAAAACAATCACCAACAACATTGATCGTTGCGAAAAGAAAATTGCAATTCATCGGGATATTTTAGAAAAATCAAAAGACCGTGAAAAATACAAAATCTATGGTGATTTGCTGACTGCAAATCTTTATCGTATTGAGCACGGGATGTCATCCATAACCGTCCAGAACTATTACTCCGAAAATTATGAAGATATAACAATTTCGCTTAAACCCGAGCTTTCGCCGTCAAGAAACGCACAGCGGTATTATAAGCTTTACACCAAAGCAAAAACCGCCGAAGAACACTCCACCGAACAATTACGTAGTGCCGAAGACGAGCTGGTATATCTTGAAACAGTTCTTGATGCGGTTACACGTGCCACAAGCTATGCAGATATTGCAGAAATCCGCGAAGAGCTTGCCGAGCAGGGCTATATTTCATCAGGAAATCCCAAAAAGAAAAAATCTCAACAAAAATCAAAGCCATTGGAGTTTACCTCCTCCGACGGATATACCATTTTGGTAGGCAGAAACAATAAACAAAACGACGAACTAACTATCAGAACAGCCTACTCCACCGATATGTGGCTGCACACCAAGGTTATCCCCGGCTCGCACGTTATAATCCGCACAAACGGCACAGGCGAAGTTCCTGATAATACGCTTGTTGAAGCCGCAACTATTGCTGCATATTACAGCAAGGCTCAAAAGTCTAAGGGCGTGGGTGTTGACTATACCCTGATAAAAAACATTCGCAAACCAAACGGCTCAAAGCCCGGCTTTGTAATTTATGAAACAAACTACACAGTCTACGTTGACCCAGATGAACAACTTGTAGAAAAATTAAAGAAACAATAAAATGAAAATGGTGAGATGCTATTGCATTTCACCATTTTTATATAGCTTTCCATCTATGGATCGGTCATTATCCAAAAGCTCACCAAAGTTGTTGTTTTTATAAATAAGCTCAATAACTTCTTTCATCTTTCTTGTACTGCAAAGCTGAACCTTAGCGTTTCCTATATAACCGTCTTCAATACAGCCATAAAACCTGAAAGGTGCCTCAAACTTCGGAAAGTATACCGAAACATCAGGAATTTTATTGTCAAACCAATACAGATGCCGCTTTTCTTCCCTGCCATCTTTATGTATGATTGTTCTTTCAACCATATAATCTGTCAGGCGGTCGGGCACACCTAGCATTTCTTCAACACAATGGATAAATGTGTTTTTCTCCTGTCCCACGCCGATTAAAATCACATAGCCATCCTGTGCAAGCATTTTTCCGTAACAGCCCTTTGGGTTGGCGGGCGTATCCGCAAAAGCTTCGTTTTCAACAAAGCTCTCTGCGATTTGTCTGTCCCCAAACACCGCCATTGAGTGTGTGGGATGCAAAGTTCTTAAAGCCTTGGGATGCGCCGCCGCAAGCCTGGGTAAAACGCCAATACAGCTTTCTGCCTCTCTGCGGTCATATACGTTGCTGTTCCATGTATGGGTAGGCACACACAAAAGACCACCATCTTGTGCAAAGAATTCAATCAACGCATCAAGGAGAGTTTCGCCGCCGCCTTCTATTTCGCCAACTGCCTTTAAGGATGTGTGGACAGTTACAATATTCCCTTTAATATGTCTAAATTTTTCTAACTGTTCCATAATTAAAGCTTTTGTAAGCATACAAATTCTCCTTTTAATTTAACAACCTATAATATTTTATAATTCTAAGGTATGTAAATTTCTTCACATTTTGCCAAAGGTTTTAATGTATCAAGACTTTCCCATACAAAAATCTTTATCCGCTTAGACTTTTGCGGAACACTTAGTTCTGCCTCTGTATCCGATGAAGCTAGTATTGTATGACTTAACGTCATATCGCCATTAGCATCAATTCCGCAAGCAATAACAATTGTCCCCTCTTTAATTTCTATTTCCGGAAATGAAATTGTGAGTTTATAATCAGGGTAGTTATTTTCACATATAGTTTTGGACATTTTATGACCATAATTAAAATGAATAAAGTTCTGAGAATAATCATCTTCGTCAAATTGAATGTTATTCCATTCTGACTCATTTCCCTCATAATAAACATTCAGTCCGGAGCTTAGAGCACCATATCCTATCCGCGCAACATTTTTATGCACAATCACCTGTCTTCTGAAATCAATTGCAAAGTCATAAATATATACAACATCTTCGGGCACCGTATAAACATCATCTGCGGAAATTGTTCTATATAATACTGTTCCACCCTTTGAATAGACATCAGAGCCGCTTGATGAAAAATATTGATTATCAGGAACCACATCTATGCCCAGCAAATTCTCGTTCCAACCGCATAACGGACTGATATAGCTTACATTCCTGGATATTGTTAAATAAACATTTGAAAGTCCTGTAAGAGCACCTTCTTCAATCCTTTCCAAGCTGTCAGGTAAAATAAACTCTCTCAGATTTTCGAAATTATAATATGTATAATTATACTCACCGCTATATCCATATATTTCTGTTGTCCCGTCAGCAATTTTCACCTTATATACATTTCTTAGAAAGTTCCTTCCATTTCTTGCACAAGACAAAATTGCACTATTTGAACCCGTAAGGGTTTTGCTGTCATAATCATAGTCACAGTCGTATAAATAATATGTCGCATCCGCATGTATTCCAAGATTTTCTAAGTCATAGTAATAATAAGGTTCGTGTCCAAGATAAAGGTTGGATACATAACATCCATCGCTCCAGTAATCACCAAAAGCTCCGTTGGCATATAGACAGTTTTCCTGCCATGATTCACCGATATGCGGAATAATAATAACTGTTTCAAGTCCTGAACAATTTTTAAAAGCACCCTCACCAATCACTCTCATTCCGCTTGGAATATAGAGCGTTTTTAAACCGGTACAGCCACAAAAAGCAAAGTAGCCTATTTCCCTCATACTCTCATTAAATACAAAACCAGATAGCATCGAGCATCCGTTAAATGCGTATTCTCCAACTCTTTCAAGCTTTGGCAAAACCTTTATGTACTCGCCTGTTTCGACCTGAAGCTCATATTCTTCCATGAATTCAACTGTTTCAAGGGAAGTGCAATCCAAAAAAGCACCTTCCCCGATTGTGGTTATGCTTACCGGCAATATCACATGCTTCAAATCTTTATTATCAGCAAACATATATGGTGGGATAGTGGGTATTCCATTTTCAAATCTGACCGTTGTTATCCCGCAATCCGAAAAAGCACCCTGCATAATTTTTACGGTGCTTGGTATTAGATATTCCTCATTTTCTGTTTCAGCTATCTTTACCAACCAGCCTGAAACATAATAGTCTTCTGTTATGTTTTCAGGATTAAACATCGGCACATTTTCAAACGCATTATATGCAATTTCCGTCAGGGAATCAGGAAAGCTGATATCAGACAAAACAATGCAATTTGCAAATGCACTCTTGCCGATTGTTTCAAGTTTTGACGGCAATATAACCTCTTTAAGCGACGAACAATCAGAAAATGTATCTTCATCTATCAAGGCTATTGCATCAGGCAAAACAATTCTTTCCAATTTTGTACAACCACGAAAAGCTCCATATTCAATCATATCAACAGTACTTGGAATTTCTATATTTTCAAGTGAAATACAATTTTCAAAAGCCGAACAACCTATATCCGTGACTCCATCCGGTATCTCAATTTCTTTTAGTGATTTACACTCGCTAAAAGCATAATCGCCTATTATTTTTATATTTGAGGGTAAAACAACATTTTCCAAACCGCTACAACCATAAAATGTACTGCCTATATTGGTTACTTTTTCCGGAACAACAACGCTTTTTAAAGCAGTACATCCAGAAAACGCATCTTCGATTGAAACAAGACTGTCAGGCAAGGTTATTTCTGATAGTGAGGTACAGTTCTCGAAAGTACTATGCAGTGTTTTTATTCCATCAGGAAGCTCCACCTTTTCTAGTGCAGTACAACCCCAGAAGACATTTTCAAGCTTAGTAATTAGGGGTGGAACAGTAAAGCTTTTTAACGAAATACAATCACTAAAAGCCCAATACGCAATTTCTGTAATTCCATCATGCAGATTTATTTTGGACAAAGCAGAGCAACCCTCAAAAGCCCGTCTGCCGATTTTTGTTACTGTTTCAGGTACAGTAATCTCGGTTATCTGCTCATTTCCCAAAAATAATCCTTCTGAAATTACTGTAACGCCGTCAGGAATTGTAAAAGCTCCGCTTATGCTTGCAGGAACATAAAAAATCTCCGTTCCATCCTTATTCATAATAAGGCCATTTTCCATGGAGAAATATTGGTTATCGGCGGATATTTCTATTTCAATAGAAGTACATCCCGAAAATGCAGTTGGAGAAATCGAGCTTATATTTTCAGAAATGGTTATATTTTTAAGGGAAGTACATCCTGAAAAAACATTCTCTTCCAAAGTTGTTACGCCTAAAGGAATATTAACAGTTTCTAATGCTGAACATCCCTCAAAAGCCGAATATCCAATGTTAGTAACACTTTCAGGTATAATAATACTCTTTAACGAAGCCAGATTACTAAATGCACCGTTACCAATATATTCTATTCCACCATAAAATTCTATTGTCTTTATCTTATACGAAAAATCTTCGACATAAGTATCATAGATATCTTCTTCACTTGCATATTCAGAGTTATAATGACCATCCCAAAGTGAAGAATGATACCATCCGCATATAGCACAATACCTGCTGTCCCATCTGTCATATATATTACCATTTCCCTCTATTACACATCTGCCCGATTCATAAAGGTACCATATAACAGAATCGCTGTAATCACCTGTGTAATCGTTATATACCCCTCCACATATTCCGCTAGCCATAAGCCTGTCTTCATTGAATTCTTCTGCTGAAGCTACGGAAACCACAGAAATAATCAGTACTAAAAAAAGCATTGTAATTTTTTTCAAAACAATATCATCCTATTCTTTTAAAACTTCAATTGACGCAATCAACCAATTTATTCTAGCACAAATTCCGAATATTTACAATACTTTGTAAAAACTTGTTTATAAAACTATTGATAAAGGCAACCCTCACGACGAGAGCTGCCTTAAAACCTTATTCGTTGCTTTCTGAGATTATTTTTAACCGCATTGTGCGGTGCATCCTGATATCTTTCAAATTCAAATTCATAGCTACCCTTTGCCTGTGTCATTGACCGCAAATCCGATGAATATGAATGCAGCCTAGCCATAGAAACTTCGCCTTCGATTTCACCAACATCCTTAAACGATGTAGGCAGTGTTGCGACACATAAGGTTTAGATGCAACTAAGGCTCCCTTGTATAGGGCCGGAGCGTTAAGACGATATGCCGGTGGCATATCGGTAGCGCAGGATTGCAAAATGCGAGAGCCTTTTGCTGTTGAGTGACTGAGGGATTGTTTTACTGCGTTATCTATATACATACAAACACCCTCAAAATTTTTCAAAACTTCAAGTTTTGATATTCTTATAACCTTTATCCCATATTGTTCTAAATAAGCAGTTCTTTTTTCATCATTGAAAAGTCCATCATCTTCGTAGTACTGAGAGCCATACAATTCAATAACAATATTTACCCTTGCACAAAAAAATCTGCTATGTATTTACCTAACACTTTTTGCCTTGTAAATTTCACTGGTTATCCTCTCAAATAGTCATACCACAAATGCCGTTCTTCTTTAGTCATATTCTTTCTGAGTTCCTTTGCAAATGGAACTATTTTACTATTATGTTTTATATCCATTTACAACCCCTCCGAGTTTGCTTCGCAACCCCACCTCTCCTTACACATGGGAGGCTTTTTGCTTTCGACATTTCTCAATAGTCCGCATCGTTCAGGTCAAAACTCTTTTAATTCCTATTCAAAATCTAACCAGTTTTTTAAGCCCGGGAATTTTTGAGATAATATAAGTTCCCATAAAAGATATCAATGTTATCAAACTAAATCTTATTAATATAGATAGCGGTGTAATGTGTGCATTATCAAAAAACATCTTTATTACATAAAGAACAATAATATGGATTATATATACACCAAAAGTCATATTTGATAGTTTTTCTATAAAATGTGGGCTAACTTTGTTTTTACATATATCATTTATGAAAATGAAGATTCCTAATGAATACAAGTATACAAGAATGTTGCTATTCGAATATGCATCGTTATAATTCCCCGTTACCTGTACCAATATGATAATAATTAATACAGAAATCAAAGATAACAAATATATAACTTTTTTATGCTTAATATCATTATTAATTACATACCACCCCGTAATGAAATATGTTGTAAAAACGCCCATAAAGCCATATTGAAAACGCGCTAATTGTTTGCATAAATCATCAAACACACTATTTAAATTGGATAGACATGTTAATAATACAGGTAAAAACATAAAAGCCACAGAAACCACTATTATGTATAGGATTTTATTTGAATTTTCTTTCTTCACAAATAGTTTTAAAACAGGAATTATCAAGTATAAGCCAATTATCATAATCAAATACCACATATGGATGCCACCTGTAACAAAATTTCTGATTATGTAACTCAATGTAATTGTTTCATTTTGTGTCATTTCTTTAGCCATTGCAGGAATAAGATAAATGAATGACCAAGAAATAAAAAGAAAGATAATATTCAATATGTATTTTGAAAACACCTTTTTAATAGAAATTTCCTTTTCTTCGTCCAACATCAATGCCCCAGAAACCATTACAAATAAAGGAACTCCTGCCCTAGCGAAGCTGTCAAAAATATTCCCCCACATATACGACGAAGAACTAATGTCAAATTTTATAAAATCCATCGCCGTATGAATCATCACAACAGCCAAAACTGCTACAATTCTTGTGCAGTCCAGTGACAAACTTCTCGATTTTTCTGTACTTGATTTCATTTTATACTCTACTTGTATTCGTATAATCTTAGAATTGTTGCAATCGCTTGTTCTACTGTATAATCAGTTTTAGGTGAAAAATCAGTTTCCGATACACCATTCATTATTCCCATTGCACCCATAGCCGCAACCGCAGACTTTGCCCAATCAGAAATCTCTTTTTCATCTGCATATAATATTTTTGCAGCAGTTGGCATCGCTTTGTTTCCCAAAAATTCTGCAGTCCTAAAAAGTATTGTTGCTGCTTGTTCGCGGGTAATATACTCATCAGGAGCAAATGTTCCGTTCCCCATACCATAAATTATTCCTGCACCCGACAAAAATTTAATTATATCGTCTTCGCAATCCAAGAAAGATACTGCATTAATTTTATCTGCAAGTTGCCTTTCGTAAATTACATTATCTATTGCAAACCATTGCCCCTGTCTCGAATCACTATTGGGAGAGAATTCCGTTGCTATAAGCCGATAAATCAAATCACAAAATTCTTTTCTTGTAATACTATTTGTGTACTTATCTGTCAATTCATAGGGTAGCACATTACAAGATGCCGCTTTTTCAATTTCCGGCTTTGCCCAATTACTTGCACCTTCTGTATTCAACAAATTGACTGTGGGTATAATCTCTGAATCATCAGGCACGGCATCACGCAATGTATTGATAAAATCATCAGATTTTTCGTTGATATATTTCTGAGTTAATTTAGTATTCGCTATATATAAAGCATTTCTGCCATTGCCAACATAGGGTAAATACCATACATAATTTTTCTTGGTTTCCCCGTGTGACTCACAAGGTTTACCATATGCACCTGCCATAACGCCACTATTAGGGTATACAATAAAAGCTTTTGTTTTATCTTTTGTCCATATTTTTATATAATAATCACGACCGATGTCAATATTATATGGGCCTACCACCCTTTCATATGGTGCAAAATCCCAGTATACATTAAGCCATTCTTTCAGATCTTCTGCCTCAACATCCGCACATTTTCCATCATCTCTGACAATTACAGCACTCCCAACATCTTCAACATTATTTAGTCCCAACACATTGTGGAATGGCTGCATAACAGGCAAAAAACCCGTGCTATGAAAATCTATAGATATTGTATGAGTTGCTACATCCCAATTGTACGAACCATATTTTGCAAGTTCATCACTTTGAATTAAAACTGTTCCATCTTCAAGTTCAAATACATTTGCAGGAATATTTGAGTCCAAATAAACCTTTGCATTTGTTGTATAAACTTTCGTGCAATCTTTGTAGTGTTCTGCAATATAAGCAAATTCCGGAACAAAATCAGTTGAACCATTTCGTCTTATTACATACTCTTTATACTCATTATCATTATTATATAAAACATCAAACCCATAAGCAGCAAGGCTTTCAACAGGAATATATACATATTCGTTTGGAAGCTGTGCTGCAGCAATAGAATTTCCGTTTATAAAAAGCATATTATCTTTAACAACTGTTTCGCCTACAAATTCACGTTCTGCCAAAGAATTTACAGATACAGAAAACATCATAACAAAAGCTATAACAAGCGCTATAAATTTTCTCATTTTTTCCTCCCTTTAAAATGCTTTTCCGTAGTTTTCTCCTCTTTTCGACATTGCGAAGCATAAGGTTTAGATGCAAACCTTTTTAACGCAAGTTCATAGCAAGTTAGGACTAAAATTAATAATGGCTTTCATAATAAAAGAATCCATCAATAATTTTTTCGACATAAAACCTGTTATCTCCATCAGGCTCATTCCAAGAATATCCCTTTCCATCTTGTTGTAAAGTTTCACCTTTTGGATATTCAATGTTTTCTTTAACATCTACTGCATTGTCTTCAGAAAAATAAAACCCATAATAACTTGTTGCTGAACCAATACCTTTACCCCCACAATAAAAATCAATATAATTCTCTTCTACAGTAATATCTTCTATTCCTTTGATTTTTTCTATGTTTTCGAAATTATTGTTTTCTATTGCATTAGTTATTTCTATCTGATTTTCGTTTACTAATTCAATTATTTCATTTTTGTCAGGAACATTCATGTCTCCAATCATAACTATAATCGCTAATCCAAAATATCGCCAAATTAAGATGACCAAAGCTATAACTAGAGAAATTATAGTTACCCAAATAATACTTTTCTTTTTCATATGCTCCTCCAATCTTTCGACAATATGCGACATATTTATATAGTTCGCGTCAAGTCAGGGCAGAAAACTATTTTTTAAAATTCATCCATAAAACCCTATTCAACGACAATAAGAGCGATAAAAACAAGCATTTCATCACCGGTATTTTTAATAGCGTGTCCTTGACCCGATGGGGTTAATGTTACCATTCCCGGAACTACTTCAACCTTGTTTCCGTTATCATTATAGATGCCCTGTCCTGAAAGAATAAAAAAAGTTTCACTCTCGCCAACATGCATATGATATTCCACTTCTTCACCCGGCTTTAACTGAATCAATGAATAAAGCCTGATTCTTGGATCCCATACATCAAAGTCGGCAAGGTTGGTCTTAAACATTTTTTCCTTGCCTTCATTGTTGAACTTTGTTTCTGTTTTTAGTTGTTTTATTTCTTTGTACATATAAATATCTCCCTGCAATGAAAACTTCCTTTTTAATTTACAGTTATTATAACATAATTTTACATACAGCGCAATTATTTTTATCCCTTCAGCATTAAAATCTTTCAAAATTTATGTTGCAAAAGCTTAATAAAAATGGTAGAATATAAGATAGTGTAATTTTACCACTTAAAAGGATGTGAAATATATGTTATCAATGGACAACCTTAAGCTTCTTTGTGAGCTTTCAAAGCTGCACCTTTCGGAAGAAGAAATGAAGGACTATCAAAAAGAAATGACCGATATCATAAATCTTATGGATACCATCGGCGAATCAAGATTTGAATATAACCCGATTGATATGACAAATGCAGTTCCCTTTGGTGAACTGCGTGGCGACAACATCGAAACTTTTGACAATATGGAAGGTATCGTGAAAAACGGACCCGAAGTTATTGCAAATCAGTTTGTTGTTCCTAAAATCGTAGACTAAGGAGGTGCTGATATGACAACTTTAACAAACTTGAGAAAACAGCTTGACTCAAAAGAAATCTCTTCTGTTGAGCTTACAAAAAGTTATCTTGATAAAATTGACAAATACGAAAATCTCGGTGCCTTTAACACCGTATGTCAGGAGGAAGCCCTTGCTGCGGCAGAAATTGCTGATAAAAAGATTGCTGCAGGTGACGCAACTGCCCTTACAGGTATTCCCCTGGCAATAAAGGATAATATATGTACCAAAGATATAAAAACAACCTGTTCATCAAAAATGCTTGCAGAATATGCCCCTCCCTACAACGCAACAGTTATGGAAAAGCTTAATGCACAGGGCATCGTTACTCTGGGCAAAACATCAATGGACGAATTTGCTATGGGTGGCTCTTCACAGACCTCTGCCCTTGCAAAACCTAAAAACCCCTTTGACACAGCAAGAGTTCCCGGCGGCTCATCAGGCGGTAGTGCAGTTGCAGTTGCGGCAGGTCTTTGTGCTGCGGCACTTGGCTCTGACACAGGTGGCTCGGTTCGTCAGCCTGCGTCATTCTGCGGAATTACCGGTATGAAACCCACCTACGGAACAGTTTCACGTTTTGGTCTTGTTGCCTTTGGCAGCTCACTTGACCAGATTGGTCCTATGGCTAACTCTGCTGAAGATTGCGGAATTATCCTTAACGCAATTGCAGGTCAGGATGTGCACGACAGAACAACAAGACGGCACAATATTGACTTTATCTCTGCTTTAGGTCAGGACATCAAAGGTCTTAAAATCGGAATCCCTAAAGAATTCTACGGCGAAGGCATTGATGCCGAGGTTAAGGATGCCGTTATGAAGGTTGCAAAATTCTATGAAGAAATGGGTGCAGAGCTTATTGAAGTTTCAATGCCCACACTTAAATATGCAGTTTCGGCATACTACCTTCTTGCCTGCGCTGAGGCAAGCTCAAACCTTTCCCGTTATGATGGCGTTAAATATGGATACCGCACAGAATCTCCCGAAAGCTATGAAGAGCTTATCAAAAAAACCAGAGCCGAGGGGTTTGGCACAGAGGTTAAAAGAAGAATTCTTCTTGGCACATACGCACTATCCAGCGGTTATTATGATGCTTATTACAAAAAGGCACTTGCGGTTCGTCAGCAGTTCCGCCTTGAGCATGATGAAATTTTCAAAAAGTGTGATGTAATGCTCACTCCAACCGCACCCACAGTTGCATACGGCATTGATGCAAACATTGACGATCCGGTAAAGATGTACCTTGCAGATGTTTGTACTGTTACGGCAAACATCGCAGGTATCCCCGCAATATCCGTTCCCTGCGGTGTCAATACTGATGGTATGCCTATCGGTTTTTCAATCTCTGCAAAAAGATTTGACGATGCAAAAGTTATTCAGTTTGCGGATGCTTATGAAAAGAATTTTCCGCATCCTACAGCAAATATATAAAAGGAGGTAAAGACAATGTGCAAAAAATATGATACAGTTATCGGCCTTGAAATTCACGCCGAGCTTTCAACAAAAACAAAAGCATTCTGCACCTGCGACGCCTCCTTTGGCGGCGACCCCAACACTCACATCTGCCCTGTATGTACAGGTCAACCGGGTGCTCTTCCCATAATCAACTATGAGGCAGTAAATTATGCAATCCGCGCCGGTCTTGCTTTTGGTTGTGACATTAACCGCTATTCACGGTTTGACAGAAAGAACTATTTCTATCCCGACCTTCCTAAAGCATACCAGATTTCTCAGCTTGACCTTCCCTTGTGTATCAACGGCAAGGTGGAGCTTTCAACAGGAACAGTTGTAAGAATTCACCAAATTCACCTTGAGGAAGATGCCGGCAAGCTTGTTCACGACGATTATCACGGACAAAGCTGGGCAGACTACAACCGATGCAGTGTTCCCCTGATAGAAATTGTCAGTGAGCCTGACATTACCTCGGCTGAAGAGGCTGCCGAATTTGTTTCAAAAATTGCTCTTTATCTTAAATATCTTAATGTCTGTGATGCAAAAATGCAGGAAGGCTCAATCCGTGCCGATGTTAATGTTTCATTAAAGCCTGCAGGCTCGCCTGTTCTTGGTGACAGAGCGGAAATTAAGAACCTTAACTCCTTCCGTTCAATCCAACGAGCAATTGAGTGTGAAATCGAAAGACAGACCCAGATTTTAGACGAGGGCGGCAAGGTTGTTCAGGAAACAAGACGTTTTGACGATGCAACAGGCACCACATCTTCTCTCAGAAGCAAGGAAAATGCCAACGACTACCGCTACTTTCCCGAGCCTGATATTCTGGCAGTTACCTTTACAGACGAGGATATTGAACGTGCAAAGAGCGAAATTCCCCTTCTTCCTCACGAAAGAGTTAACAAGTATATAAACGAATACAAGCTCACAGACGAGGACGCAAGAGTTATTACCCTTGAAAAATATATCTCGGATTTCTATGACGAAACTGTTGCAATCTATCCCGAATATAAGAGTGTTGCAAATATGTTCTTAACCGAGGTTATGCGACGTGTAAAGGAGACCGATACCGAGGAAATTCCCGTTTCCGCTAAGGACTTTGCAAAGGTTTGCGAAATGGCTGATAAAAACACCGTTAACCGTAACGATGCAAAAACAATCATCCGCATTATGTTTGAGGACGGCGGCGAGCCTATGGCAATTGCAAAGGAAAATAACTTTATTGTGGAAGAAGACCTTTCTGCAATCAACGACTTTATTGATAATCTTTTTGCAGAACGTCAGGACCTTGTTGAAGACTATAAAAACGGAAAAACAAACGTATTTGGGTTCTTTATGGGTCAGGCAAACAGAGGCCTTCAGGGCAAAGCAACTCCTAAATCAATCAAGGAATGTCTTGAACAAAAACTTAAAAATCTATAAAACACAAAACGGGCAATTATTTTGCCCGTTTTAACATTTTGTGTGTTCCGATTCAATTTTACCTATCCCCTAATGGTAGGGCTGTTTGAAAGCTTTGTTTTTAAACAGCCCTATTTTTTCATCATTCTCCAAAATTCATTATTCTTAAAGTTTTCTTTTCTGTTCCGGCGCTGCCGTCTAAAATTGCGTAAGTTGTTGACCCATCAGCGCTCCAGCTTGTTTGCACCATTACCGGAATATCCAATGCAGTCGCAAACATCAGCGCAACATCACCACGTATTGCAGGAACATCCACCTCGAGCATCAAATCACTTGTAAGACCAATCTTTTGGGCTGTGCGTGTATAGCCCATTGGATAGCCGCCTGTCTGGTCTGCCATAGAACTGTAACCAAGAGTTACAACAAGCATCTTGATAATTTCCTCATTAGTGATTGTGGCTTCGGGATTGAAATTTCCATTTTCGTCACCTTCGACAATTCTCAAATCTTTTACACGATTTATATAGTTCTTTGCCCAATGTGTGTCAGGGACATCAGCAAAAACACTGGGCTCAACATTATCGGCAAAGCTACCGACATTCAGTCCGTAAATAACGCATATCATTTTTGCCGCCTCAGCACGGGTAATGGTGTCTTCAAGACGCATATTGCCATCGTCATCACCCACCATAATCTTCAAGTTCTTCAAATCCTTTAACTGTTCTTCGCTTGGTGCAGCAAAGACAACAGTTGATAATAACATAACACATATAAGCATACAAGAAATAATTTTTTTCATATCACATTTCCCTTTCGTTAATAAATTTTATATTCGCTTTCAATTTTCCAGTTATTCCGCATTGTGCCCCTTAGCACAATATCGTAAACCCTATTTCTATCTAATCCGTCTATCACATATGATGCAGAATGTGACACAGGAATACTAAAGCTGTGAACCTCTCTTCCACTTTCGCCGTCATTGACAAAAACATCAATTACCTCCTGAGCATTTGAATGGATATCCAAGCCTATGCAACCCGCTTCATCAGGTTTTATATCAGGAATAATCCGTGTATCTCCGCCCTCGGAATTAAACTCACCCGTAATGACAGGTTTTTTTACAACCTCGGTTTTGGGTTCTTCGGTTGGTTGTGTATCCGATACATTCGCTGCTGATGCATCGTTATCCACAGTTATTTCTGCTATTTCTGAAACAGCAGAAAAAGACGTCTTCTCTTCCTTTTCAGGCAAATCCTTTTTTTCTGCAACAAGAACGCGTTTAACCACTTGGCTGTCTTGCTGTGCACTGCCTGCTATTATGCCACAGGCATAAACCGAACAAAAGGTAATTATCATTGCCGTCGTAACACCGACGACCCTGACCATCGGTCGGGTGTTACTACCTTTGCTTATAGCCAGAAACCGTCTTTTAAGACTCTTTCCTCCTGATGATAAGCCTGCCGAAAGAGAGCCTTTAAAATTAATTTCATTTTGAGAAATCTCAAGAATTGTCTTCATATACTCACGCCGTTGTTGGTCGCACATATGCTCTGCCGCCTGAGCATCACAGGAAATTTCGCAGGTTTCATTTATCTGCCTTGCAAGATAATATACAAACGGATTAAACCAGTGAATACATTTCACCAATGCCGCAAACCACTTTATGCCAATATCATTACGCCGTATATGAACACCTTCGTGAGCAGTTATATACTGCATTTTGTCTGTGTTATACAATTCTTTCGGAATATAAAGAACAGTCTTTAAACCGCCAAACAGGATTGGTGCCACCACTCTGTCACTAATACGAATTTCAGTATTTTCAAATTCACATCCATAGACAGAGTTTTTATATAAGACCTTTTTTAAAACAGTATTTGCTGCAACCGTTTTTATAAATAAACCTGTTGTAATCACAAACCATAAAAACGCAATAATATCAAAGCTATTCATATCAACTGTCTGCACCGGTTGGGACATATATACTCCGCTGTAATCTTCAAATACAGAAATTTCGTAAGCAGGCTTTGACGATACAATGCTGATGGTCTGTGAAACCGCCTGCGGCAGCTTTAGTTCAGTTTTAATTTTAACCGGACAAATCATTACCATTAAAACCGAAAGCCATATGTAAAACTGCCAGATTACTCCGAAAAATCTCTCGGTTAGTGGTTTTACCGCAAGCAACAGTAAAAAAAGTACACTCCCCACAGCCGACATTATCAGCACCGATATAAACATTTCGGCAAGCATATCTTTTCCTCCTCATTACAGATTAAAAAGCTTTCTCAGCTCGTCAATATCCTCTTTTGTAACATCGCCGTTTCCGATAAGGGATGCCGCAAGGTCACGGGCAGAACCCCCGTACAGTCGTGATATCAGCTTTGATGTCTGTTCCTTTTTGTATTCCTCTCGCATAAGAATCGGCGAATAATGAATAACACGATTAACCTTTTCGGACCTGACAATACCCTTTTCAGCAAGACGAAGAAGCATTGTGCCCACTGTGTTGTACTTCCACTTTTCATCTGTAATACCATCGCAAACCGCCTGAATACTAAGCGACTTGTCCGATTGCCACAAAACCTCCATAATTTCAAGCTCGGCTGCACTGATATCCTTTGTATCCTTCACATATATCACCTCCATATTTTTGCCAAAAAAGTTACTCCTACAATTGTAAGTTTAATTATATCTTACACTTGTAGGAGTAGTTTGTCAAGGTTTTTTTGAAAATTTATATCATTTTTAAAAGTTCTTCTTCGGTTATTACCGCTATGCCCAGGGCTTGAGCTTTATCAAGCTTGCTACCTGCTTCCTCACCAGCAACTACATAGTCGGTCTTTTTTGACACCGAGCCCGACACCTTGCCGCCGTTGTCCTCGATTAACTTTTGTGCATCGGAACGTTTCATCGTTGGAAAAGTTCCCGTAAGAACAAAGGTCTTTCCCTCTAAATTGCCACCTATTGACTTTTCTTCGGCAATCATATTTACGCCTGCAGCCCTCATTCTTTCAATGAGTTCCTTTGTTTCAGGCTCGCTGAAATAGTGAACAAGGCTTTCTGCCATTTTATTGCCTACATCGTCAATCTCTGATACCTGCTCAACAGATGCCGACATAATGCCTGCCATATTACCAAAATGCTGTGCTATATTCTTTGCCGCCTTAGCCCCGATAAGACGAATACCCAAGCCACAAAGAAGCTTGTCAAGAGGGTTTTTCTTTGCAGTTTCAATTGCGTCAATAAGATTCTGTGCAGATTTATCAGCAAAGCGGTCGAGTGCCACCACATCCTCGTATTTAAGATAGAAAAGGTCTGCGGTATTCTTTATCAGTCCGGACTCCACAAGCTGCTCGACAATCATATCACCAAGACCTTCAATATCCATTGCTCCCCTTGATGCAAAGTGAATTATACTGCGTACCCTTTGTGCGGGACAGTTTGTGCTGACGCATCTCAGCGCCGCCTCACCCTCCTCACGGAAAAGAGCCTCTCCGCAAGCCGGACAAACCGTTGGCATCACGAATTCACGCTCGGCACCTGTACGCTTTTCTTTAAGAACCTCAGCAACTTCCGGAATGATATCCCCCGCCTTTTGTATCAGAACACGGTCGCCAATCATCAGCCCCTTTTCACGAATAAAATCCTCGTTGTGAAGAGTTGCCCGACTTACAGTTGAACCTGCAACCCTTACAGGCGTAAGCACCGCATTTGGGGTAATAACACCCGTTCTGCCAACCTGAACTATGATATCCTCAACCGTTGTTTCCTGCTGTTCGGCAGGAAATTTATAAGCAATAGCCCACTTGGGAACTTTTGTGGTTGTACCAAGCTCGTCACGCTGACGCAAACTGTTTACCTTTACCACCGCTCCGTCAATGTCAAACGGAAGACTTGCACGGTCTTTACCTATACTCTGAATTTCCTCGTAAGCTGCCTCCATTGTGGCAAAAGTTGACCGTCTGGGACTCACCTTAAAGCCAAGTGATTTTAGCCATTCAAGACCTTGTGTGTGACTTTCGAGTTCCTTTGAAGTCTGCTGAATATTAAAAATAAATACATCAAGATTTCTCTTTGCGGTAATTTTACTGTCAAGCTGTCGCAGTGAACCCGCCGCAGCATTTCGCGGATTTGCAAAAAGCGGCTCGCCCGTCTTTTTGCGTTCGCTATTCAATGCCTCAAAGCTTGCCTTTGGCATATACACCTCGCCTCTTACTTCAAGACGTTCAACCGCTTCGGGTAGAATTAAGGGAATTGATTTTATAGTTTTAAGGTTTTCGGTAATGTTTTCGCCAACTGTTCCGTCGCCACGAGTCGAGCCTTTGACAAATCTGCCGTTTTCATATTCTAAAGATACCGAAAGACCGTCTATCTTCATTTCAACAACGTATTCGCAAGTTTCACCTTCAAGTGCTTGTGTAACACGTTTGTCAAAATCCATAATTTCATCCTTTGAAAACACATCACCTAGGCTCTGCATAGGGATTTCGTGCTGAACCTGCTCAAACTCTTTAAGTGCTACGCCGCCCACACGCTTTGTTGGGGAATTTTCGTCTGCAAATTCGGGATGTTCCTCCTCCAGCTTTATCAGCTTGTGAAGAAGGATATCATATTCATAATCCGAAATTGTGGGATTGTCAAGCACATAATAATTGTGGTTGTGTTCTTCAATTTCTTTTTTCAGCTGAAGAATTTCATTTTCAATACTCATTTTTGCCACAAGCCTTTCGTTTCAGATATTTCATCACATAATCGTAACCGCTTTCGATATGAGGCAGAATACAATTGCTGCAATCCTTAATTGCTTCACCATTTTTGCCTTTAATCATTTCATAGTTTCCCTCACAATCCATATTATATAAGGGACAAAAGCAAAAAAGACAATTTAGGTTGCCAACCTTATGACATGGATAAAACTCACATTCACGGTTTTCAAAATATTTATAACTCACTCTAATCTCACCTTACAATGCCTTTTTATCATCAATATTTTAACATATTAAAAAGGCTGTGTCAAATGCAAAGTGCGTACCGATATACGATACGCACTTGTCTTTTTTAGTTAAAATCAATTGGCAGTTCAACCTCTTCATTCTTTTCAGGCGGGACTGTTGTTCCGGGTAATTCAACCACCGGATTATTCTCTGCCGGAGGCTCTGCCTTTTGTTCCTGCTGCTCCTGCTCAACAGGTTTTTGTTCAACAGGATTCTGCACAACAGGGTTCTTAGGCCTTGTCACAGGGTTCTGCATAACAGGATTATACGATTTTGGAGTATTATCTTTCTGCGGAGCTGTTTCAACAGGCTTGGAAGTTGCGTCAGCATCACTCTTACCGTCGTTTTCTTCATTTTCTTCGGGTTTTTCGTTCGGCTTTTCTTCTTCCTTATCGTCTTTAGGTATCCAAACAAGATCTCTGTCTGGCTCATCATCCTGAACTATATACTTATCAATAAAAGCCTTACCGCTTTCCACAATCCCGTTAATCCCATTAACTATATACGGACCTGCAAAATTCAGAGGTATACAGAATAATACAAGCACCAACCAGGTTGCCAAAGATTTTGCATCCGTATGTGCAAGTGGTATGCCTTTATTCACACTTATCACCTGCACGGTATAATTTCCATCCGGATTTTTTTCGATTGCCATATCGACTATCTGACCGGCTTTTTTTCTTCTATTTATATGTTTATCTGCAAAGATTTTTTCAATTGTTTCTTCGCCCAGTACATCACATACAGACTTGCTGCACATCAGAAAAAATGCTTTTTCTTTTAACTTTATTTTCTGTGACGCATACGGAACAGTTTCATATTCATTTCCCGGAAATCCAAGATATGGAGTATTAGTTTTTTCAATTACTTGCGTGTGTATTTTCCATTTATTTTCATAGATATTTTTTTCAATTTCGATGGTTTTGGGATGAGTGCCTGAGAGTTTTTCCATCTTACCCTTGGAAAAATAGAATACAGGCATATCACCAATATTATAAACCGATGCAACATCACTTTCAATATACAAAACTGAGGTATCGACTTCAAAATGTCCATCGTTCTTTTTTAACGTCTGACCATTGATTGCAGAATTCAGCATAGTAAAATACGTCTGATTATCTTCCGCAAAGTTACTAGTAGCATAATTCTTCATCAGTTCAACTGCAATTGAAGACAACTCATCACCATCTTCATCACATTTTATACCGCTTGATACAGCATAAATGTTTCTACGTGCAAAATCCCTATTCATATCGTAAACATCTGTACTGTCGGGATCTTCTCTGGTGATACCATTTAAGTAGTAGTTCTCTTTATTAACTTTTAACAGTCCGCCTGCATAGGTCACAACATAGCCCTTATATCTCATAAAACACCTCAAAATTGTGTAAAAACACTAAAGCATTTTTTGCCAACCCTTAAATTTTACCACATTTTTGCCGTGACGTCAATAGAAAAAAGGGTTTAATTTATGTCTTTATATACAGTATTTTCCTTATATCAATATAGATAGAAAGGCATTGATGATATAAAGACTGCAATTATCAGCACCAAAACAATAAAAATCACCTTAACAATTGCTATAGCAAGGGAAATCAGGCAAAAAAGCTTTGCTTTAGTGGAATACTCCTTTGCCGTATCAAAGTGTCTCGCCGCAGTTTCGGTCTTTGTAAGTCCCGAAAAAATCACTGCTATAATACCGAATGCAACGCTCCCCAATACTGCAGATATAATTGACCACACCATATAATCTTTTATTTTCTTCGGTTCTTCATAATAGATATTGCTTTCAGGCACAGGAGCTTTTGCTGTGTATTCAGACTTATCGGCAGAAGCCTCTGTAACAGGCGTGTCAACTGTATTATCCTTAGTTTCTTCAAGTCTGCAACCGCATCTTATACACCATAAATTCAAATCATTGTTTTTGTTTCCGCATCTTGGACAAAACATATTATCATAGTCCTTTCGAATATTATTTTTAACGCTTTATATCAATATTCGACAAAACTGTAAAAAATCCTTTAACTTTTGTAGTTAGTTGCCCCTTTGAACCTGTTCGCGCATAGTGCTTAAAACTTTTTTCTCTATTCTTGAAACCTGTACCTGAGAAATTCCCAGCAATGCCGCAATCTGAGATTGTGTTTTTTGTTTAAAATACCTTAATACTATAATTTTCTGCTCTCTTTCACCAAAATTATTAAGCAGCTCACGTATAAGCATACGGTTTACAATCTCGCCCTCATGGTCTACGCCACTTTCAATACGGTCAATTAGCAACTTCCCATCCTTTCCGTCATCCAAAGGTGCAGCATACAACGATTCAGGCTTCATCCCTGCATCAAGTGCCATGGCAAGCTCTTCGGGTGTTACGCCCAACTTTTCAGCCATTTCCTTAACCGTAGGCTCGCGATCACTTTCCTTACGGATTGACTCCTGCAGACTCATCGCCTTTATTGCAAGCTCTTTAAGACTGCGGCTGACCTTGATAATTCCGTCGTCACGGATAAATCGCTTTATCTCGCCCATAATCATCGGCACAGCATAAGTAGAAAACTTAACATTAAAACCTAAATCAAATTTTTGAATTGCCTTTATAAGTCCTATACATCCAATCTGAAACAAATCCTCTGCCTCGTGACCACGGTTAAGAAATCTTTTAACAACAGCCCTGACAAGACCCACGTTTTCTTCAACGATTTTATTTTGTGCTGACAAATCTCCGCCTTTTGCTGCATTCAGCAATGCCTCAATATTTTGATTATAGCTTTTTGCCTGCACAGTATGTCAACTCCTTATATGTTTTTTCATTGTTACAACCGTACCTTCGCCCACCTCAGACTTTACTGACACTTCGTCCATAAAGGTCTGCATTACTGTAAATCCCATACCGCTTCTTTCGCACTCAGGCTTTGATGTATAAAGCGGCTGCATAGCTTGTCCTATGTTTTCAATTCCCACTCCATAATCCGTAACCTCAATCTCAAAAACAGAATCAACTATTCTGCATATAATTTTTACAATTCCTTTCATATTTACATATCCGTGTACAATTGAATTTGTCACCGCCTCGGACACTGCCGTTTTAATATCAGCAAGCTCCTCCACACTTAAATCAAGCTGCACCGAAAACGCAGCAACCGACGCACGAACAAAGGATTCATTGCAGCTTTTTGCCGGAACCTCAAGCTTCATATAATTTTCCATATGTATTTTCACTCCCTTTTCATTTGTTTTTAATGCGAACAATCAAGTATTTTTTTCAGTCCTGAAATTTCGAAGATTTTATCAACCTGAGGCTTTACGCGAATTACCATAACCTTGCCGCCTCGTGCTGAAATCTGCTTATATCTGCCCACAATAACCCCTATTCCTGAACTATCCATAAAGGTTATACCGTCAAAATCCAGAACTATGTTCACCGTGTTATTAAGAGAAATTTCGCGGTCAAGTGTATCACGCAAAATTGGTGCCGTGTGGTGGTCAAGCTCTCCTTCAAGCTTTGCAACCAACGTAGTGCCAATATTCTCAATTTTTATCTCCATTGAACTACCTCCTTTTTTGATTTACAATATTTTCCATTACATTCTTCTTTTTACTAATAGAAATATCCTTTTACTTTTTAAGAATTCGAATTACAAAAACAGACAAAAAAAACACAGCCGACAACATTTGTAGACTGTGTTTGATTTTTATTGATAAAAGATTATGTTTTACTGCATTTTTGATAAAGACTCAAGTACTTTTTCAAGCATAGCTTTGTACTTTTCGCCCTTCTGACGTTCTTCTTCAACAACGGCAGCCGGAGCCTTATCAGTAAATCCCTTGTTTGAGAGCTTACCCTCAACTCGCTTGATTTCGCCCTCCAACTTTGCCTTTTCCTTGGTCAGACGCTCGATTTCCTTTTCCTTGTCAACGAGTTCGTCAAGAGGCAAAAGAATTTCAGCCTTGGGGTTTACAACCGAAACAACATTTTCGGGAATACCCTCTTTATCTGTGCGGATGTCAACCTCGGATGCACTTGCCAGCTTTTCAAGGAATGCTGTTGCCTGCTTGAAAAGGTCGCCAGCTTCTGTCACAACAAATAGCTTAACCTTCTTTGAAGGCGGAACATTCATCTCGTTCTTAACATTTCTAACGCCTTTTATTGCATCCATAATAACGGTCATATCCTGTTCAGCTTCAGTATTTGCAAGACTTTCACAATACTTTGGCCATTCTGAAATCATAATACTTTCGCCGTCGTGCGGAAGAGCCTGCCAAATTTCTTCGGTAATGAATGGCATAAATGGATGCAGTAGCTTCATAGAATTTGAGAGAACATAACAAAGTACATTCTGAGCAACCTTTGCCGACGGTGTTTCCTTGTCAAACAGACGAGGCTTTACAAGCTCTATGTACCAGTCACAGAAATCATCCCAAAGGAAGTCATAAAGCTTTGAAACAGCAACGCCCAGTTCAAACTTATCCAGATTGTCGGTAACCGCTTTAACAAGGCTGTTATACTTTGAAAGAATCCACTTATCCTCAATGCAAAGTTCGTCATTTTCGGGCAGAACGCATTTTTCTATATCGAGATTCATAAGTGTAAATCTTGAAGCATTCCAAATCTTGTTTGCAAAGTTACGGCTTGCTTCAACAGTTTTTGAGCCAACAATTTTATTAACCTCGGGGTTAGGATTCTGACCTTCAGGCACAGGTGGTTCGTATGTCACAGGGAAACGCATATCGTTACCGGGCGCAACACCTGTTACAAGGGTAAAACGAAGAGCATCGGCACCATACATATCAATAATCTGAAGTGGGTCAACTCCGTTACCCTTAGATTTAGACATCTTTTCGCCTTTGCCATCACGCACAAGACCATGTATGAACACGTGTTTAAATGGTGTTTCACCAAGGTGTTCAATTCCGGAAAATACCATTCTGGCAACCCAGAAAAAGATTATGTCATAGCCTGTTACAAGCACATCGGTTGGGTAGAAATACTCAAGTTCCTTTGTCTTTTCAGGCCAACCAAGAGTTGAAAACGGCCAAAGTGCTGATGAAAACCATGTATCAAGAACGTCTTCGTCCTGATGAACCTTGCCGCCGCACTTGGGACAAACGGTAATATCTTCCTTTGAAACGGTTGTTTCTCCACAGTCATCGCAATAGAAAGCAGGGATTCTGTGACCCCACCAAAGCTGACGCGAAATACACCAGTCAAAAACACCTTCCATCCAGTTGTTAAAGGTCTTAGTGAATCGTTCTGGTACAAATTCGGTTTCGCCTTTTGCAACAGCCGCCAAAGCCGGCTCAGCAAGAGGCGTCATCTTAACAAACCACTGCTTTGAAACAATAGGCTCAACGGTGCTTCCGCAACGATAGCACTGACCTACATTGTGAAGATGTGGCTCTACCTTAACAAGAAGCCCTTGCTCTTCAAGATCTGCAATTATCGCCTTTCTTGCATCATAACGGTCCATACCCTCGTACTTGCCGCCATATGAATTGATTGTGGCATCATCATTCATAACCTTAATAATTTCAAGATTGTGACGCTTGCCTACTTCAAAGTCATTTGGGTCATGAGCAGGTGTAATTTTTACGCAACCTGTTCCAAATTCCTTATCAACATATTCGTCGGCAATAACAGGAATTTCTCTTCCAACAAGGGGAAGAATCAGCATCTTGCCAACTAAATCCTTGTATCGTTCATCTTCAGGATTAACTGCAACCGCAGTATCGCCCAAAAGTGTTTCCGGTCGGGTTGTAGCAATGATTACAAAACCGTCACTATCCTTTATAGGATATTTAATGTGCCAGAAATTACCCTGCTGTTCAGCATGTTCAACTTCTTCGTTTGAAAGAGCTGTTATACAATGAGGACACCAGTTGATAATTCTTGGTCCCTGATAAATCAGGCCCTTATTATAAAGGTTTACAAACACTTCACGAACAGCTTTTGAGCAACCTTCGTCCATTGTAAAGCGTTCTCTTTCCCAGTCACAAGATGAGCCAAGTTTTTTCAGCTGGTTAATAATTCTGCCGCCATATTCCTTTTTCCATTCCCAAACACGTTCAAGGAACTTATCTCTGCCCAAATCATAGCGTGTGAGACCCTCTTTGCGAAGTTCCGCTTCAACTTTAATCTGGGTTGCAATTCCCGCATGGTCTGTTCCGGGCATCCAAAGAGCCGAATAGCCCTGCATTCTTTTATAACGGATAAGTATATCCTGAAGTGTTTCGTCGAAAGCATGACCCATATGCAGCTGACCTGTAACATTTGGAGGGGGAATTACAATTGTAAAGGGTTTCTTATTTTCATCTACTTCTGCGTGAAAATAGCCCTTTTCCATCCAATTGTTGTATATGCGTTCTTCAACCGCTTTGGGGTCATATACTTTTGATAATTCTTCTGCCATTTTTATCTCTCCTTTATGCAACGGTAATTTTTATAAATACCTTTTTACCTTTTTTGAGAACAATTTTGCCTTCTGTAAAAATTGACTTTTCAACGGTATACATTACATCGCCGATTTTATTGCCGTCGATACTGATACCACCCTGCTGAACAAGTCTGCGAGCCTCGCCTTTTGATGGAGCAAGTCCACTTTTAACAAGCAAGTCAAGAATGTTTATACCATTTGCGGCATCCTCTGCCTCAAGCTGATAGGTTGGCATATTGCTGTCGTCACTGCCTGCACCAAACACAGCTTTTGCTGCTGCATCTGCTTTATTTGCCTCGTCTTCGCCGTGTACCATCTTGGTAACCTCATATGCTAAGCGGCACTTAACCTCGTTAAGCTGCTGACCTTCCAGCTTTTCGTATTCTGCAATTTCTTCCATAGGAACAAATGTAACCAGCTTAAGAAGACGGATAACATCCTTGTCATCAACATTTCTCCAGTACTGATAAAAGTCATAGGGAGTAACCTTTTCGGGATCAAGCCAAAGTGCACCCTTTTCGGTTTTGCCCATCTTCTTACCCTCAGAAGTTGTAAGAAGTGTAAATGTCATACCATATGCATCCTTACCATCCTTACGGCGAATAAGTTCGATACCACCGATGATGTTTGACCACTGGTCATCACCACCAAATTCCATAATACAGCCATAATCCTTGTGAAGCTTGTAAAAATCATAGCCCTGCATCAGCATATAGTTAAATTCAAGGAACGAAAGACCTCTTTCCATTCTTGCTTTGAAACATTCAGCTGATAACATTCTGTTTACCGAGAAATGAACACCTACCTCACGCAGAAAATCCACATAGTTAAGGTCAAGCAACCAATCTGCATTATTAACCATAATAGCTTTGCCGTCAGAAAAGTCGATAAACTTGGACATCTGTTCTTTGAAACGGTCAGCATTATACTGAATAGTTTCTTTTGTAATCATAGGACGCATATCGGTCTTACCAGTGGGGTCACCCACCATTGTGGTACCGCCACCAAGCAGGATTATTGGTCTGTGACCTGCGTTTTGCATATGCTTCATTACAACAAGCTGCATAAAATGTCCGATATGCAGACTGTCTGCAGTTGGGTCAAAACCTATATAAAAGGTTATCTTTTCTTCTGCAAGGAGCTTTTTAATTTCCTCTTCGTGAGTCATCTGGGCTATCAAGCCGCGCTCTTTAAGTACATCAAAAACATTTTTCATCTTATTAACCTTCCTTATTTGTCTTCATTGGATTTTTACTTATATTATTTAATTCGTCAAGCAAAGCATCAACTGTTTTGCGACTAACAGCAAACTCTGCCTTTTCGTTTATAAAAGCCGCATAGCTTTTGTCATTCACACCGGTAAGCCTTATGGTCTGTCCGGCTGCACCATTGTCATAATATACTGTGACAATGATTTCACTTTTATTTTCAATCTTGCCTGAAATTTCACTCATAATTTCAAGACCGCCCAGAAGCTTTACAACCGAATCAAAGGCGGCTCTGCTTGCCGCCATACCGTTTACAAAAAACCGACCGTTGGCGTCGTTGCGTTGCAAGCTTGTTACTTCATAAAACTTATCCTCTGTTTTTACTGTGATACTGCGGATATTTTCGATGTCAGAACTTAAAATTCCAGATTCCAGTATATAGAATGGTTCTGTATTCAAAAACTCAAGCTGAGAGGCACTTAAAACAAATATACCTTCCTTGCCTTCTCTTACCGCATAAACCTTTCCGCCCGTTTCTGTGCCTAAATACAATGTTTCATTGCGGTTGCCCCATCTGAACTCCAGCACCGCACGGGATTTCTCGTCAAGACCATACTCCGTCATATCTTCGGGTAAATCGTCAACATAGCTAACTGCCGCAATGGATGGTATCCGCACAACAATCTGCTGTTCAAACTTATCATCATCCACAGCCTTGCGGTACGGTGTTTCCATAACATAGCGGTTTGATTTACTGTTTGATATCTCTGCTGCAGTTTTTGTCCTGACAACAGTTTTTGTTTTGTCGTAGTCCGTAAAGCTGTAATAAGTCAGCACCTCGTCGGTTTTTATCAGTTCTTCAAATACAAGAGCCGCACGAAGTTTATCAAGACTTGCAACCAGTATATCCCGCATTGATTTGCGTACACCATAAAACTCCTCGTCATTATTTATGCATACTGCACAGGTTTCGCCTTTCGTTCCCACAAAGCTGATTTTAAACTCAGTTCCATCTACAAGGGTTATTATTATAGATTGAGGATCTGAAACATCAAAATTTTTAAGTTCTTTTTTCTTCAAAATCCCTTGTGAATTAACTAAAGATGCGCTGTTTACGATATCCTGAACAGATTTCTGGTCAAGCACCGCTACCTCGTTGCCCTCCACCTGCCACACATCATCGGTTTTAACAAGCGTATATGCGTCATCGCCATTATCGACAGAATATTTCACAATGTCCGAGGGCATACAACTGAATAATTCAATATTCTGAGGTTTTTTACTGTTTTGATAATTTATATAGCCATATATTCCAAAGCAACCAACAACAAGCAGCAGCAAAGCTATTATCCAAATCATTACTACTGTCTGTTTTTTCATGACATCGCCTCCTGACCTTAGGTTTAATTTTACCTTTATGTTTATTCTTCGATGTCTATTTTAATTCCAAGCTCCTTAAGCTGACCCTCATCCACCACATCAGGTGAGTTGGACATAAGTTCGGATGCATTCTGCACCTTGGGGAAGGCAACAACATCACGCAAGCTGTCTGCGCCACACATAATCATTGCAATTCGGTCAAGACCAATACCCATACCACCGTGCGGAGCAGCACCATATTTATAAGCTTCAACCAAGAATCCGAATTTTGCTGCAATCTCTTCCTCTGTAAGCCCCAATGCTTTGAACATTTTCTGTTGAAGCTCGTAATCGTTTATACGGATTGAGCCGCTTGAAAGTTCTGTACCGTTGAGTACAAGGTCATATGCCTTTGCAGTTACCTTTTCGGGAGCACTTTCAAGATACTGAATACAGTCATCCTGAGGCATTGTGAATGGATGGTGCATTGCCACATAAGTGTCGTTTTCTTCATCGTATTCAAAGAAGGGGAATTCTGTAACCCAAAGGAAGTTAAAGCCTTCTTTAATAATATCAAGCTGCTTTGCAACCTTGCATCTGAGTGACCCAAGTGTTGAAAGTGTTGTGCTGTTTTTATCTGCAACTATGAACACAACATCGCCTTTTTCGGCACCGCACTTATTTATGATTGCATTAAGTTCGTCCTCGGTCATAAACTTTGCAAACGAACAGTTGGGAGTATCATCAACCCATCTGATGTATGCTAAGCCTTTTGCGCCTATTCCTTTGACGTATTCAGTAAGCTTGTCAATTTCTTTTCTTGTAAGAGTTCCTGCTGCATCTTTTGCACAGATTGCACGGACAGAGCCGCCATTTTCAATTGCCGAGGTAAATACCCCAAAGCCACAGTTCTTTACCAAATCAGAAAGGTCGCAGATTTCCATTTCAAAACGGGTATCGGGCTTATCAGAGCCATAACGCTCCATAGCTTCTTTATAGGTAAGTCTTGGAAGCGGTATTGGAATATCCACATTCAAAACATCCTTAAAGAGTCTTTTAACAAAGCCTTCGCCCATTTCAAGAATATCTTCAACATCAACAAATGACATCTCAAGGTCAATCTGTGTAAATTCAGGCTGACGGTCTGCACGCAAATCCTCGTCACGGAAGCAACGTGCAAGCTGAATATATCTGTCAAAACCCGAAATCATAAGAAGCTGCTTATAAATCTGAGGTGACTGAGGCAGAGCATAAAACTTTCCGTTGTGGATACGTGACGGAATGATATAGTCACGTGCACCCTCGGGTGTTGACTTTATCATCATAGGTGTTTCAATTTCAATAAAGCCGTTTTCTTCAAAATAATCCCTTGCACTCTTTGCAATCTTGGACCTTGTAATTATGTTATCCTGAAGAGGTCCACGACGCAAATCCAGATAACGATATTTAAGACGAAGCTCCTCGTTTACATTTGTTTTGTCTGTAATTTCAAATGGAGGTGTCTGTGCCTTTGCAAGAATACGTAAATCATCAACAAAGATTTCTATATTACCTGTCTTTATGGTATCATTTTTACTTTCTCTCTCACGAACAGTACCCTTTGCCATAAGCACATATTCGCTGTGACAGGATGCCGCTTTTTCAAATACTGCCTTGTCGGTTGTTTCGTCAAAGGCAAGCTGAACAATACCCGTTCTGTCCCTTAAATCAATAAAAATCAAGGTTCCCATATCACGGATTTTCTGGACATAGCCGCCAACCACAACGGTTTTTCCTATACCCTCGGTTTCACCGCAGTAATTAGTTCTTTTAAGACCTTTCATTGTATCCATAGTTTCTATCTCCTATCCTTTTATATTGGCAATCAGTTCATCTGCCGAAAGTTTAGTTTCAACAGTTTCTCCATTTGCCATATTTTTAAGACTTCCCTTATTTCCAGCAATCTCGTTGTCGCCAATTACAATGCTGTATTTTGCAGAAAGTTTGTCTGCATATTTCATCTGTGCTTTAAGGCTTCTGCCGCATAAATCCTGTTCGGCATGAACACCCTTAAGCCTTAAATCATAAATAAGCTTTTGTGCCACCTTATCGGCATCATCACCCATTGCAGCAATAAACAAATCAGGACCTGCCTCACCTGCTGCTGAATCGCCCTGCTGAGCCTTCATTACTAAAATCAGTCTTTCAAGACCTGCCGCAAAGCCTATACCGTCGGCTGGCTTTCCGCCAAGCTGTTCAACCAATCCGCTGTAACGTCCACCACCGCAGACTGTTGATTGTGCACCAAGACAGTCTGACACAAATTCAAAAACTGTTTTTGTATAATAGTCAAGACCCCTTACAATATCAGGATTTACTGTATAGCTGATACCCATATTGTCAAGGCGTGCCTTTGTTTCTTCGAAGTGGTCGTGACACTCCTCACAAAGATGGTCAACCATTTTGGGTGCCTTTGCTGCAATCTTGCTGCAAATTTCCGACTTGCAGTCTATTATTCGCATAGGATTTTTTTCAAGTCTTTCAAGGCAGGTGGGGCAAAGCTCGCCCTTATACTCCTCAAAATATGCTTTCAGCTTTTCATTATAATCCTTTTTGCAAACAGGGCAGCCAATGCTGTTGATATTAAGACTTATACCCTTAAGACCAAGCTTACTTAAAAACATACTTGCAAGTGAGATAACCTCGGCATCGGTCGCCGCATTGCTTGCACCAAAACACTCAATTCCAAACTGATGGAATTCACGCAATCTGCCCGACTGTGGCTTTTCGTATCTGAAGCACGGAATAATGTAGCACAGCTTTGTGGGCTGAGGATTTGCATAGAGTGAATTTTCGATATAGCTGCGCACCAACGTCGCTGTTCCCTCAGGCTTTAGTGTAATCGAACGTCCTCCCTTATCCTCAAAGGTATACATTTCCTTTTGCACCACGTCTGTTGTATCACCCACACCACGCTGAAAAAGCTCGGTATGTTCAAAAACAGGCGTTCTTATCTCCTTGTATCCGTAAAGGTCACAAACGTCCCTTGCGGTGTTTTCTATGTACTGCCACAACTTGCTGTCCTTTGGCAATACGTCCTCGGTACCTCTTGGTTTAGTAATCATTTTGCACCAAAATCCTTTCTGTTACTCACTTTTTCCTTCTTTGCTACTGTCCAAAATATAATCTATAAGCTCCAATACCTGATCACGTCCCTGACGGGTCTCTGACGAAAATGGTATCAAAACCGAGTCCTCGGTAAGCTGTAAATCTTCATAAATTGCGGTCAGGTTGCCTTCAACCTGAGATTTTTTTAGTTTATCCAGTTTTGTTGCAACCACCAATGGCTCGTAATTATAGCTTTTTATCCACTCAAACATCATTTTGTCATCAGCCGTGGGCTTGTGCCTTGCATCCACAAGCTGAATTACCTGAACAAGGCTTTGTCTGCCAGACAAATACCCCTCTATCATATCTCCCCATTTTTCCTTTTCCTGCTTTGAAACCTTTGCATAGCCATAGCCTGGAAGGTCAACAATGCGGTATTTGCCTGCAATCTCATAAAAATTTATGGTTGCAGTTTTGCCTGGGGTACTGCTTGTCCTTGCAATATTCTTGCGGTTGGCAAGGCAGTTTATAAGGGATGACTTGCCCACATTTGAACGCCCAACAAGAGCAATCTCAGGAAGGCTTTCATCGGGGTACTGCTCGGGCTTTACCGCCGTCATCAGCAGCTTAATGTCGATAAATTCCATTTTTCACTACCTCCACTAAGTGCATTTTCAAGAACAGTTTTCATATCCTTTGCAAAAACAAATTCAACCTCGTTCTTTATTTTTTCGGGAAGCTCTTCAAAATCCTTTTTATTCTCAAATGGAATAATAATCTTGCGAATTCCCATACGATATGCCGCCAACGATTTTTCTTTAAGTCCTCCAATTGGCAACACTCTGCCACGCAACGTAATTTCGCCCGTCATTGCAACATTGCGGTTAACTGCTTTGCCTGTAAGTGCTGAAATTATTGCCGTCGCCATTGTAATTCCTGCAGATGGACCATCCTTTGGAATTGCACCCTCGGGGACGTGAATATGAATATCCTTTTCCTTGTAGAAATCAGAGTTGATTTCAAACACATCTGAATTTGCACGGATAAAGCTGAGTGCTGCACGTGCAGATTCCTTCATCACATCTCCAAGGTTTCCGGTAAGTTCAAGCTTACCTGTGCCCTTCATTGTATTGACCTCGATATAAAGCGTATCGCCGCCTGTTTGAGTCCAAGCAAGTCCAGTTGCGGCACCTATAAGGTTTGACTCTGACATATGTTCATAAAGGTAAATTCTGCTGCCGAGATATTTCTTTAAAACCTTTTCGCTGACAGTTACGCTCTGCTTTTTCTCTTCAACAATCTCCTTTGCAGCCTTACGACATATTGCGGCAAGCTTGCGTTCAAGTGTACGTACACCTGATTCACGGGTATAGCCCTCAATAATCAATCGCATTGTGCTGTCGGGGATTTTAAGCATCTTTGCATTCAAGCCGTTTTGCTTTCTCTGCTTTGGAAGAAGATATTTTTTTGCTATACTGAACTTTTCGTCCTCGGTATAGCCCGAAATCTCGATTATGTCCATTCTGTCATAAAGCGGAGCGGGAATATTTTCAATTGAATTTGCCGTTGTGACAAACAAAACCTTTGAAAGGTCAAACGGCAGTTCAAGAAAATGGTCACGAAAAGTGCTGCACTGTTCGGGGTCAAGAACTTCAAGCATTGCAGCGGCAGGGTCACCGTGAAAATCGCTTGACATCTTGTCAATTTCATCAAGAAGTACAAGGGGATTATTGCTGCCTGCCTGCTTCATTGCAGTAATTATTCTGCCGGGCATTGCACCCACATAGGTTTTGCGATGACCGCGAATTTCAGCCTCGTTCTGAATACCGCCAAGACTGACACGGACATACTTTCTGCCCAAAGACTCCGCCAATGATTTTGCAATTGAGGTCTTACCCGTCCCCGGAGGGCCGGCAAGACAAATAATCGAGCCTTTTGTATCTTCTGCAAGACATTTAACCGCCAGATATTCAAGTATTCTTTCTTTAACCTTTTCAAGGCCATAATGGTCACGGTCTAAGATTTTCTTTGCTTCTTCTATATCAGAATTTTCATCGGTAGATATTTCCCAAGGCATCGCAAGAACTGTTTCGATATAATTCTGAACAACGCCGTACTCCTGAGAATGTACCGAGAGTCTTGAAAGTCTGCCAAGCTCTTCGTCAAGCTTTTCAACCACTTCTTTTGGGAGATTTCGCTTTTCAATTTTTTCCTTGTAAGAATCTGCCTCAACCTGACCCGATTCAAAATCGCCAAGTTCCTCCTGAATAACCTTCATTTGTTCACGCAGAATATAGTCACGCTGATTTTTGTCAAGACTGGTTTTCAGTTTTGACATAACACCCTGCTCGATTTCCATAATGTTATTTTCATTTTCCATAAAAGCAATCAGCTTTTCCATACGGGTGTCAACGTGAAGTTCTTCAAGTATAATTTGCTTTTCGTGAGGCTTTAATGGGAAGTTTGTTGCCGTAATATCCGCAAGCTCGCCTGCATCCTCTATTTCAAGCATAGATGCGGCAATTTCAGGATTCATTTTTTCATAAAGATTAAAATATTCTTCAAGGAGCTTTTGAATTCTCCTCATAAGCACCTGCTCCTGCAGACTATCCTCACAGGGTATGTCGTTTTTCTTTACAACCGTCGCCTGAATAAACCGCTCTCCATTGTCAAATACTGTCATTCCGGCACGGAAAAGACCCTCCACAAGAACACGCAAGTTTCCGTCAGGAAGGCGAAGAATCTGCTTAACCTCGGCAACAACACCGATTTTTGAAACCTCGTCCTTAGTGGGATTTTCGGTCATTATATCCTTTTGATAGCTCAAAAACACAAGCTGGTCTTTGGACATTGCATATTCAACAGCCGCAATTGATTTTTTTCTGCCCACATCAAAGTGCAGAACCATCCCCGGAAAGATTGAAATTCCTCGCAAAGGGATAAGCGGCATTATATATCTTTTGTTTGCCATCTGTCTGTTTTCTTCCTTTCACAAGCAAAATAGAAATATTTTGCCCATTATCCGTACTATTATACTATTTTTTTCGGAAGATTTCAACCCCTTCGGCACTAATTATTCCTATATTATCTGATTTTTTTGATATAATTTCCTCTATTTTCCCCTGATTTTGATTTTTCATCACATCAAGAACCTGAAATATACTGTCTGTTGGAATAATTTCTACGGCATAATCTGCAAATCTTTCCTGCCAGTTTGCCGACGGAATAATAACTCGCTTTGCACCTGCCTCCATCGCCGCCTTTATTTTAAGAGGAACCTCGCCTACTCCGCATACCTCGCCGCAAACCGAAAGTTCGCCCGTCAGAGCTATGTCGCCACCAAAAGGAATTTTTTTAATCGCAGAATATACTGCACAAAAAATCGCAATGCCCGCCGACGGGCCATCCACAGGAACACTGTTGGGAAAATTAATATGAATATTATATTCATCCACCGATATTCCAAGCAGGCATTTCATAACCGTTATCGTGTTTTTAACCGACGATGAAATACTGCTTTTACGCTTCAGTTTTTGACACTTATTGGTAATTTCCTCCTCCTCGATTGCACCGGTGACAGTTACCTGACCTTTTCCTATTTGACATTTTTCTGCAACTGCCTCGATATCAAGTATGCAACCTTGTGAGCTGCCAAACACTGCCAAACCCGAAACCTTGCCTATGCGAGCCGTATTTATCATATGCTTTTCGTATCTTGGGTTGTATTTACCCGTTTCAATCACCCATTCAACATCCGAGCACTCAACCCTTGTCCTCTTTTCAAGCTTGGTTACGCTTTCTGCAGTTTGAATTATGTTTACAGCATCTCTACCGTTGTCAGCAAATGCCGCCACCATATCAAAAACTTCGTTTTCAAATTCTGTATCAGTCTTTTTTGCCGCATCACAGGCTATCGTTTTAACCTGTTCCCGCGAAAGACTGCTGAAAAACACCTCCACACATCTTGACCGCAAAGCCGGTGGAATTTCCTCGGGCAGTCGGGTAGTTGCACCGATAAGCCTGAAATCGGCAGGAAAACCATTTCTGAAAATTTCGTGAATGTGTCTTGGAATTTCCTTGTTGTCACGACTGTAGTATGCGCTGTCAAAATATACCCGCCTGTCTTCAAGTACCTTCAGCAGTTTATTAAGCTGAATTGATGACAGTTCGCCTATCTCGTCAATAAAAAGCACACCGCCGTGTGCCCGTGTCACCGCCCCCTCCTTAGGCTGAGGCACACCTGCAGGCCCATATGCCCCCGCTCCCTGATAAATAGGGTCGTGGACCGAGCCAATAAGGGGATCGGCAATACTTCTTTCATCATACTGCATTGTTGTTGCATCAATTTCCACAAATTTTGAGTATTCCTTAAATGGCGACTCGGGATTTCGTTTTGCCTCGTTAAGCACCACTCTTGCCGCCGCCGTTTTGCCTACCCCCGGGGGACCATAAATCAATACGTGTTGTGGATTTTTGCCGCAAAGTGCACTTCGCAGAGCCTTTATTCCTTCCTCCTGACCTATAATCTCGTTTACTTTTTTAGGTCTTGTCTTTTCGGTTAATGGTTCTGTTAACTTAATGTTATTCAGTTTTTTCAGCCGTTCTAATTCTCGGATGCTGTCCTTATTCAAAGAATTTCTACCAGAATACTGACTGTTTAACATTGACAAAAAATACACACCTATTACTATTGTAAAGAAAAACTGTACAATAGTCATCAAGGTCGTCACGGTATTTAACATAAAGCTTGCTCCTTATCTATTTTAATACCGTTAGTATGTGTTTTTGAAAAATATTAATACAGCAAAAAAGAACTGATACTTTGATATGCACCAGTTCTTTATGTTTATTTTAATTGATTATTTACATACTTTTGCAGCCGTTCCTTAACATCCATATCAATGTCTTGAGTATCTGCAAGGGGATTTTTTATCCCCAATTTTTCATACTTATAAAATCCCATTGTATGAAAGCCCAGAAGCTCGTATTTTTCAACACAGCTGAAATTTCTTATAATCTTAATATATTTATCAAGCACCTCTTCGCTGTCATTTATCCCCGGAATAACCACTGTGCGAATCCAGGTTTTCTTACCTGTGCTCTCAAGATAGTTTAACATTTCGAGAGTTTTGCCCATATCTACACCTGTGTATTTTATGTAGCTTTCATCATCCCAGAATTTAAGGTCAAGAATAACCATCTGAGATTTTTCAATAACAAACCGTACAGAGTCAGATAGCTCTACCGCTCCTGATGTATCTAACGCATAATTAATTCCGTTATTTTTCAGCAACGGAACACACTCTCTCAAAAACTCTGCCTGCAAAAGAGGCTCACCGCCTGAAAATGTTACTCCGCCAATATCTTTGAAATATGGCTTATATCTGGCGATTTTTTTTACCAAAGCATCTGCATCTGTTTTCTGCCCTGCTCCGTTCCACGTATCCGGGTTATGGCAATAGGCACACCTAAGTGGACATCCCGCAAGGAACACCGCACACCGAATGCCTATCCCATCAACCGCAGCTAAACTTTCAAAGGAGTGTATAATGCCTTCCATACATTATCACCTTACATCTTTTCGTGGAAGGTTCTTGAAATAACCTCCAACTGTTTATCACGGGTCAGCTTGTTAAAGTTAACCGCATAACCGCTTACACGGATGGTCAGCGACGGATAAAGTGATGGGTCATTCATTGCATCAATAAGCTTTTGACGATTAAGCACATTTACATTAAGATGATGTGCGTCCTGTGCAAAGTATCCATCAAGAACTGCCACCAGTTTTTCTACACGGTCGTCATCATCACATCCCAAAGTTTCGGGGGTGATTGAGAAAGTATTTGAAATACCATCCTGACAGCAGTCATAACAAAGCTTTGCCACCGAGTTAAGTGATGCCAATGCTCCGTCTTTATCTCTGCCATGCATCGGGTTTGCACCGGGAGCAAAAGGCTCGCCCGCTTTTCTTCCATCAGGTGTTGAACCAGTCTTTTTACCATAAACTACGTTAGATGTAATTGTCAGGATTGAAAGTGTATGCTTTGCACCACGATAAGTTTTTGTCTTGCACAATTCTGCATAGAAGAATTCTGTAATCCACTTTGCAATTTCATCTGCACGGTCATCATCGTTGCCGTATTTGGGGAAGTCGCCTTCGGTCTTAAATTCAACAATCATTCCTCTTTCGTCCTTAACAGGCGTAACCTTTGCGTACTTTATTGCGCTGAGGCTATCTGCAAGAACACTAAGACCGCTGATACCAAACGCCATAAGACGCTCAGGCTCAACATCGTGAAGTGACATCATCAGTCTTTCATAGGCATAACGGTCGTGCATAAAATGAATAACATTCATTGTATTTACATACAGCTTTGCCATCCATGAAGCATATTCCTTAAAAGCAACCATTACCTCATCATAATCAAGAGGCTTATCGTCGTCAAATGTCTTGCCCTCAGGTGCAACCTGCTCGCCGTAGATTTCGTCCTTTCCGCCGTTGAGTGCCATAAGAAGAACCTTAGCAAGGTTACATCTTGCCCCAAAGAACTGCATCTGCTTACCAACCTTCATTGCAGATACGCAGCAGGCAATTGCATAGTCATCGCCAAAGTCCTTGCGCATTACATCGTCATTTTCATACTGAATTGAGTCTGTATCAATCGACACCTTTGCACAAAATTCCTTAAATCCCTTAGGAAGCTCCTGAGCCCAAAGAACTGTAATATTAGGCTCTGCACTTGGACCAAGGTTATAGAGAGTCTGCAAAAATCTGAAACAAGTCTTTGTAACCATAGGTCTTCCGTCTTCTGTCATACCTGCCAACGAACAAGTAACCCAAACCGGGTCACCGGCAAAAAGCTCGTTATATTCAGGTGTGCGTAAATGACGAACTAAACGCATTTTCAGCACCAAATCATCAATAAGCTCCTGAGCCGAGATTTCATCAAGATTTCCCTCTTCAATATCTCGCTGAATATAAATATCAATAAAGGCAGAAATACGTCCAATACTATTGGCAGCACCATTCTGCTCCTTTACTGCACCAAGATAGCCGAAATACAACCACTGTATTGCCTCTAACGCATTATTTGCAGGATGGGTAATATCACAACCGTATTCACCCGCCATAACAACAAGCTGTTTCATAAATTCAAGCTGTCTTTCGATATCCTCGACAAGCTGAATTGTGTCTGCCGACATATCCCTCTCGCTTATACGTTTTTTGTCAAGTTCACGCTGCTGGATAAGGTAATCCATACCGTAAAGAGCAATTCTTCGGTAATCACCAATAATTCTGCCACGGGCATATGCATCAGGCAAACCTGTAAGCACACCTACGTGCCTTGCTTTTTTCATTGTATCTGTATATACACGGAAAACACCGGTATTATGTGTTGTTCGATATTTAAATTCATCTTCAACATTTTTGCCAATTTCATATCCATATGCCTTGCACGCCTGAACTGCGTTGCGATATCCCGCAAATGGATTAACCGCTCTTTTAAGAGGCTCGTCGGTCTGAAGTCCCTTAATTACATCATCACCCTCAATAATATATCCGGGCTTAAAAGTCAGCAAGGATGATACGTGGTCAGGGTCAACACTAAGAACACCTCCGTTTTTGTTTTCTTCAATCAACAGTTCCTGAACTCTTGCTGAAACACGGTCGGTTCGTTTAGTTGTTCCTTTAAGGAACGATGCATCACCCATATATGGTGTATAATTCTGCTTAATAAAATCAGCCACATCTATGGTACTTGTCCAACTGCCTTTCTTAAATCCTCTCCAATGTGCCATAAACAATCATCTCTCTTTCTGTAAAAATAAAAGAACATCCTGCGTCAAAAACAAGGATGCCCAGGCGGTCGGCTAATATTAATCCCTGTTTCCTCACAGTTAATGCTGCATTCCGCCAGTCGCAGGGGTTTTTAAATTTTACAATATTATTATACACCAATTTTCATCTATTGTCAAACTTATTCTTAAACAAATATATTATTTTTTTGATTATTTGAATACTAATGATGTTATAGGGAAAAATCTATGTGTAAATATTTCCAAAAACCTTGCAAATCAAGGAAATTTAGTGTATAATATACCGTAGTTGAATGTTACTGGCATAATTTTGTCGGTTCATTGATACAGAGCGGTTAAAATTTTATATTAATTAGGAGGATAGTTTTTTGCAAAAAAGTAAAAAAATCAAGATTACACCACTTGGAGGGCTGCACGAGATCGGAAAAAATATGACAGTCTTCGAGTACGGAAGCGACCTGATTATTCTTGATGCAGGCCTTGCATTTCCCGACGATGATATGTTGGGAATCGATATGGTTATACCCGATATAACCTATCTGCAAAAGCACAAGAACAGAATACGCGGTATTGTTCTTACTCACGGTCATGAAGACCACATCGGTGCAATTCCTTATGTCCTTAAGGAATTTAATGTGCCCGTTTACGGCACAAAGCTGACTTTGGGAATACTTAAAAACAAACTAGAAGAGCACGGAATTTTAAACTCCTCAAAGCTCAATGTTATAAGCCCCGGAGCAACATTCTCACTTGGAGAATTCAAGGTTGAATTTATCCGGTCTAACCACAGTATCGCAGACGCGGTTGCCATCGCTCTCCACACCCCTGCAGGAACAATTCTGCACACAGGTGACTTTAAAATCGACTCAACGCCAATTGACGGCGAAATGATTGACCTTGGCCGCATAGGCGAGCTTGGCAGGAAGGGCGTTTTGCTCCTTATGTCTGACAGCACCAATGCCGAACGCAAGGGCTATACTATGAGTGAAAGCACCGTAGGTGCCACCTTTGACAGCGTATTTGACAACTGCAGTAAGAGAATTTTTGTTGCCACCTTTGCATCTAACATTCATCGTGTACAGCAAATTATCAATGCTGCAGTGAAATATGGCAGAAAGGTTGCAATTTCGGGACGCAGTATGGAAAATGTTCTTACTGCCGCAATCGAGCTTGGGTATATGGATATCCCCAAAAACACCCTGATAAAGCTTGACGAAATAGGCAAATACTCAAAAGAGCAATTGGTTATTGTTACCACCGGAAGTCAGGGCGAAACTATGTCAGCTCTATCACGTATGGCGTTTTCGGGTCACAAAAAGGTAAATATCGAAGCCGATGACCTTGTTATCATTTCGGCAAGCCCAATACCGGGCAACGAGAAAGCGATTTCAAACGTAATAAACGAGCTTCTTAAACACGGAGCAGAGGTAATTTACGAATCCCTTGCTGATGTCCATGTATCAGGACACGCCTGTCAGGAGGAGCTTAAAATTATACTTGCTCTTGCGAAACCCAAATACTTTATGCCTGTTCACGGCGAATTCAAACATCTAAGCCGACACCGCTCTTTGGCTTTGCAGATGGGAATTGATTCAAAAGACATCTTTATGATGGAAAACGGTCAGGTTCTTGAGGTTTCCAAAAGTGGGGCAAAAATCACCGGAATTGTTCCCTCTGGCAAGGTTCTGGTTGACGGCTTAGGCGTTGGAGATGTTGGCTCTATTGTCCTTCGCGACCGCAAGCATCTGTCAGAAGATGGTTTGATTGTTGTTGTTATGACAATCGACCACGCAAGCCAGACTGTTGTTGCAGGTCCCGATATTATATCACGTGGTTTTGTGTATGTCCGTGAATCTGAAGATTTAATGGAAAGTATGCGGATAAAAACCGCAGATATTGTCAACACCTGCCTTGACAACCACACTCTTGACTGGGCAAGTCTTAAATCTCACGTTAAAAACGAGTTGGGTGCATATATCTTTGAAAAGACAAAGAGAAAGCCGATGATACTGCCAGTTATTATGGATATTTAAAAACAGATAACGCCCTTGCTTATCAGCAAGGGCGTTTACTTTTGTTAATTTATTTGTATTCACCGCAGTTTTTGCAAAACTGATTTATGCTTTCATTTTCTTCGTTACATTTTTTACATATCCACTTATTATCAGCCATCTTGTCAACTGTTCTTATGTCATATGTACGTTTGGGCATTGACACCGGTTTTTCGGGCTCAGTTAAGCCACTATCTTTTATCTTGCTACGCAACTCGGTTATATTTTGATTTAAATATTTTACATAGTCAAGAATCTCTCCCAATGCATAAAGCGATACAAAGCTTACAAAACCGCTTGCAGTCATAGCTATAAACACCACAAAAGATTCGCCCTGAAGTCCGCCGATAAAGCCTGCAACAACAGACAGCAACAACAGAACAATGGCTGTAATTCTACATATATTTTCCATATAATTCCTCCCTTTTTTGTTATTATAGCAGATAACCGTTTTGAAATCAATATTTTTTCAGCCAATTACAATAATATCCAACAGATAATACGTAAAAATCCGCACACTGTCGTGTACGGATTTTTTGGAAGAGCCGCATGGTTTAGATGCCACGATATTTTAATGAAATATCTCACTTCGTTCGATGTGAAATAATTTACTCCGTAAATCGTGAAATAGAAAACTGAAGTTTTCTGTGAAAGGAAATAAATCCTTTATCACACGCCGTAAGGCGTATTTCATATTGCGTAGCAATATTTCACGCACGAAGTGCATTTCACAAATCCTAAAAGGATTTATTTCATTGAAAAAACGACTTGTCGAAACAAGTCGTTTTTTCTGGTGAAGCGTTCCCTTCTAAATCCGAATTGTTTATCTCATCAAAAGTGATGGTTGTACTACCTTCCCTATAGTTACAGTTTAAAACAATTTTATCATCATATAAATATACTGAATTGACAAAAGAATCTATAATGCGTTTTTGATATTTCACATCATCAACATCTCCGTGCCTGAATTTTTTAATCCAAACAAGGATTTCTTCTTTTGTAAGCCTTGGTCTCTTGATTTGCTCCTGAGCAATACTTAATTCCAATTCTTCCTTTTGATTTTCAAGTTCGTCTAAACGCTGTTTTGTAGACTTAGTTAAAATGCCTTGCTGAATTGCGTTAAGCATATTTTCAATTGATACCTCAACCTCTTTGAGTTGCTTTTGCAGAACGGGAATGATGGTGTTTTCTTTATTAAGAAGTTCTATAATTGCATCTGTTATTTTATCTATTAAATAGTCGTCAAAGATAATCTCTTTTACTCGCTGAACAACTGCTTTTTCAATGATATGCTTTTTAATAGTTTTCTTTTTACAATTCCTATGTTTTTTAGCCGTTGCACATTTATAATAGTTATAAACTACACCTTTATATCCGTGACCACTTTCGCCAAGCATCAGTGCTCCACACATACCACAAAACAATTTGGTTGTAAGCAAATACTCAACTGGAGCCTTTGCTTTAGCAGGTGCTTTTTGATTGGTTGCCATTCTGCTTTGTACCTTTTCAAATAATTCGTTAGAAACAATGGCAGGGATGCCGTTTTCAATAACAATATCACTATATTTATATTCGCCTATGTACTTTCGATTTTTCAATATAGAATGTAAGCTACTTTTGTTAAATTTAGCACCTGTAGTTGATTTTAAACCTTTTGAGTTTAAACTATCAGTTATTTCTTTCACAGTTTCTCCATCTGCATATCTTGTGAATATCTCCATTACAATTGGTGCAGTGTCAGGATTAATTATCAAATGCTTGTCCTTGTCAGTCATATAGCCAAGAGGCATAGTGCCGCCATTGTATCTGCATTTTAACGCATTTTCTGTCATTCCCCTTGTAACCTTTTGTGCAAGTTCTGCTGAGTAATATTCTGCATAACCTTCAAGCATCGACTCTAATATAATTCCTTCAGGACCTTCGGATATGCTTTCTTTTGCCGATATAACCTTAACTCCGTTTTTGCGGAGCATCGCTTTATAATGTGCAGAATCATAGCGATTTCTGGCAAAACGATCAAGTTTCCAAACAATGATTACATCAAATAAATTCTTGCTGCTATCCTTAATCATTCGTTGGAATTCCGGTCTGTTATCCGTTTTTGCAGATAATGCTCTGTCTATATATGTTGCTAAAATAGTCATGCCGTTTTTCTCTGCAAAGTCCGTACATTCACGGAGCTGACCTTCAATAGATTCTTCTCGTTGATTGTCAGAAGAATATCTTGCATAAATTACAGCTTTCATTCTATTTCACCTGCCTTAGGTATCAAATTAATGAAACAAATCAAAACGTTTGATTTGTTTCATTTTTTTCATTTATTTAGCCTCTTTTTGTGTTTTGTAGATTTGAGATGGCACAGTCTTATTCATCCTTATAAAAATAACAGTTATATCTTTCGTTGAATTTTCCAATTTGAAAACTTCCCCAGATTTTTTTATAATTTCATTGGGGTTAATATTATAATCAAATATAACATAATAACCCGTATTATAATTTTGACATTTTAAGTATTCTTCTAATTCAGGTATACCACTTTTGTAGTATTCCTTGCCGTTCCAAATTTTAGTTTCAATAATAACTTTTTTACTTGGAATAACAATATCAGAGTTTCCCGAACCATTTCTTGGTTCGCAAAAATTCTCATAACTTATATAATTCGACAGATCGCATCTTAAGGTATCCTCCAATGTTCCTTTAGGAAATCCCTTTAATGAACCATTTTCCATTCTTCTCTTATATTCTAAGAGCATATCGTCAAATGTATTAAAGTTATAATAAGAAAGTTCTTTTTTTTAATGACGATATAATATTTTTGAAAATGTAGAAATATCAAGGTCATTTGCATAAAAGAAATCCTTTCGTTTTTTGCAGATTTCTATGAAAGCCTTATGTGTTAGTATTGAGCTGTTCACCAATTGAGCAATTTTAGGGGATATTGTTAATGAAAACTCAGAGGACAATACATCTCTTTTCATTTTATAACAAAAATCTTGAATTACTCTTAATATTGTCTTTTCTATTTCAGTAATCATAATTCCTTGCTGAACCTATAAGCCCTTTCTACAACAGTATGGACATATATTTTATTTCTGCTATTAACAGCACCCACTCGCTCTATAAGACCTTCCATTTCTAATTTCGCAATTTTTCTTGACACTTGCACTTCGTTTATATTACATGCATCAGCAATATCCTTTTGACTTTTTATGCCATCTATAGCCTTGTATACTGTTAATAAATCCTTATCAGATTGAAGCATACTAGCATATTTGTTTTTTAATTCAACATCAGTTTTCATGCGAAGAATTTCTATTTTCTCTAAAGTGTCAACTTTATTTTTAATATAATTCACTGATGCATACAACTCATTCGATTCGCTCATATACCCTCCTAAAATAACCTTTTGGGATTTTTCTGTTTACTGTTAATTTCAATCATATCTATAAGACCTGCCTCCTGAAGAGAGATGCAGAATAGTCTAACTCCTTCTTTGGAAACCTTAACCATGTCAGCAATTTCTTTCAAAGATTTTTCACCATCAAATAGTTCATACATTTGTTGTCTTTCTGGTGTTGTTAAATACTTTGATTTTATATTCGCATGGAACTCAGCCAGCTTGTCTTGAGCAAATATAGTAAGTAACTTTCTTATTTCAACTAATTCCTGAAATATTTTTTCGTCGTAATTCATCGTATCACTCCTCCACAAAATCTTCAAAGCCGTATTCAGCCAAACTAAAAATTGCTTTTACACGACCCTTTCTTCCTGCCGGTTCAACCATTCCTAACAAACTCCACTTTTTCCAAAGGGTAGAAATAGTGCTTATAGAGCCACCCACTACATCTTTTATATCTCTTACAGAATTTTCGCCATTAGTCATAGCATAAATTTTTTTGTACTTTTCATCTGATAGTTCTTTCTGTAATGTAGAAATTATTTTTTCTCTGTTAACAAACTTATATATCTGCAGAAATTCAGCAAACATTTCATTAAATTCTTTACTCATAAATATCCTCCATATCTAATTTCTTCGTGTTGTAATATACTGCAATTTTTGAAACTGACTTTTCGGGTATAATTGAATTTCCGTTTTTATGGAAACTAATTAAATCTTTTGCAATTAAATCCTGGATAAACATACTTACTGCACGAGGAGTGCATCCTATTTGTTCTGATATAGACTTTGCATCATTTTCTCCATTGAACAGTTCGTACATTTTCTTTCTGTTTTCAGTATTTAAGAACTCTGAATAAAAACAACTTAATGCTTCAGATTTTATAGAAACACTCAACAAGGATAATTCCTCTAAAATTTTTTCTAATAGTACTTCTACATTATTTTTCATAGTCTTACCTCTTTTCAATTTTTGATTTTATCTCATCCACCAAAAGATGAATCGTTGTGCCCGGGCACATTTCGGATGGGTTGTTCTTGCAATTGTTTTTGTGCTCGTCCATTTTTTGTGTTGCAATAATTATTGCTGCCCTTTCATCCCCATAGTGATTTAATTTGTTATAAATAAACGCATCAGATTTTGAATATCTCTGACTTGTATTCTTTTCAAAGGTCTGTGCAAAACCATCATAACACTTAACCGAATCGCTATATGTAGGCATAGCACCGAAATAGGCACTAAACCATTCTTCTATGCATGGGTTGGTCCAACCAACATGTATTCCTTTTGATTTCGCCTCGGCAATTATATCATCAAAATCTTGTATTTGATCTCTATCAAATATTATCCAAGGTTCCCCATATTGTGGATTTAAGGATGCAAGATTCATTGCTTCCTCTACAAGATTCTTGGTTTTTGTTCTGATTACTTTAATTACCAACTTACCTTGTAAATCTCTTGGAATTGAATCCCTCAACCCATACATATAATTCTGTTCCGTTTCCTTAGTATCGGTTACAATAAAGTAATAACCAAGTTCAGGAATCCTTCTTTTTGCGATTTGTTCTCTTGTTTTTCTATTGCCGTTTCTTTCGTTTCGTGCCATCGTTAATCCTCCTTAAACATATCAAAATCTCTTAAGGTAGGAATTGCACCATATTTGCCTAACAAATAATTCTTTTCGTAGTTTTCATCCTTTCTAATCTTTACTCCATCTTCATCTACAAAGTCTGCTAATGAATATAGGTTAGATACGCCATCATAATCTTTTTCAGCGAACCATATTTCATCTCTTCTTAGCATATTTCCATTTAGCTGCCATGAGTCGTGAGAAGTAAATACTAGCTGCGCATGCTTTGTGTTAATCTCAGGATTTAAGAAAGTTATAATAAAAGTTCTCACAAGCAACGGATGAAGTCTAGCATTTAATTCGTCTATGAATAAGACACCACCAGTTGTTAAGACGTCTTGTAACATTGGATATAGTGCAAACATCTTCAATGTTCCGGCAGATTCATTTTGTAGAGGAATTGATGTAGTTGAATTGGAATCAATTAGTCTATGGATTGCATCAATTTTTAAATAATCATCCTCATCATCACTATCATTCTTTATTACCTCAACATCAAATCCAACAATAGATGGGTCAAATGTTGCAAAATAATCCACTACTTTTTTCTGAACATTTTTATCATCTGCAAAACCAGTAGGAATTAATTGAGACAAAAAGTAGTTTTCAATTGGTCTTCCAAAATCCGCAAAATCATTATTTAAGAACCAATCACGAATGAATTTTAATTTTGCAATTTTTAATTTTGCTCCTAATGAAACAATCAATGTTTCTTTTTCTAATGCAACTTTTATATTTTCTTGGCTTTTTGTTGGAATTCCATCAAATTCGTACTCTTCTCCATTACGATAAAATATCTTTTTATACTTTCCTCTGGAAGATTTTGTTTTGCAGTTTAACCATTCTTCACATACACCTGAATTGTTCACAGTAAATCCATAGTTATATGTTTTGGCACCATTTTCTTCCGAATCAATGAAATAAACTTCAAATAAGGATTCCATGTTTTTGCTTTCTTTATCAAATAAAAATGGTGTGGGTTTGAAAAATTTGGATTTCTTTTTCTTTCCCTCTGATTCGTCGCCATATTCCAAAGAATTTAGCACATATGAATGCATATAACGAAACGCCTCTTGTACATTCGATTTACCGCTTGCATTTGCACCAAAAATTGATGCGACCGGCAAAACTCTTTCGTTGGCAACACTAATAACATGGTTGTTGAATTCAGATATTTTTGTTGCTGACATATCTAATGTTGTATCGTCTCTAAATGATTTAAAATTTTTAAAATTAAATTGAAGCAACATAATTTATTCTCTCCTTTTTTATCTTTACAATATATATTATACACATTTTTTCGCAAAAGTCAACACTCTGTTGAGAAAAAATCTCAATAAAGCGTATTTTTTGTAGCGATTACTAAATATACAAAACATATTTTTTCTACAAATTATATATTGACAAATGTAGATATACTTGTTATAATTATTATAGCTACAAGTGTAGATATATTATTTTGCAAAGGAGAGATATTATGTCGGCTATAAAACATACAATAACTGATGCAGAATACGAAATTATGTGTATTCTATGGAGAAGCAAAGAAAAATTAACAGTTGCAGACATCATTAAAGAGCTTAATAACAACGATTGGACCGCATCAACTGTTGCAACCTTTATGGCTCGTTTACTTAAAAAGGGAGTTATCTCCTGCGATAAAAAAGGCAAGATAAATTATTATTTCCCTGTTTTAAAACAGAGCGATTATGCGCTCGATGAAACAGAAAATCTTTTATCAAAGATTTATAAAGGCTCGGTAAAAAATCTTGTGGCGACACTCTATGAAAACAAAAAGCTTTCAAATGAGGATATGACGGATTTGTAAAAAATGTTTGAACTGGAGTGAGACTATGAGTGAACTATTTGAAACAGTGCTTATCTTAAGCCTGTTCGGATTTTTAATAACTGCCGTTTTATTGTGCTTAAAGCCGATTACAGCGAAGAAATTCCCTGCTAAATGGCAGTATTATGTTTGGATAGCTGTTCTTCTTTCGATGATAATACCTATATACAAGTTTATTCCGGAGCGAGAGGTACAGAAGATTCAGCATATGACACAAAATAACACACAGATTGTGCAGATAGAAACAAATGATGAATCAGAAATAGATCCAGAGGCTCCAACGGCACCTCCAATTACTGAAAGAGAAATTGAGGTAAGTGAGACAGTGCATATTAAGCTCATTGATTTGGCGGCATACATATGGGTAGCAGGTATTTGTGTTTTTCTTATTATTGTAATTGCGAGTTATGTTATTTATATATTACGAAGAAGAAAAAATTCTATTTCTATGGAAGAGAACTCAGTATTACTTGAGGCAAAGAAAGAACTTAAAATTCGAAGAAATATAAAAGTCAGAATGTCACCGGATGTCGGCTCTCCTATGCTTGTAGGTGTTTTCTTTCCCGTAGTGTATATGCCGTGCAAGGAAATACCACACGATATGATGAGATTGGTATTTCTTCACGAACTGACTCATTACAAAAGAAAAGACTTGATTATAAAGTGGTTTGCATTATTTGTTAATGCAGTTCATTGGTTTAATCCTCTTTCGTATTTGCTCAGTGCGAATTTGAGTGAAGCCTGTGAGGTTTCATGTGATATGGAAGTAACAAAGAATATGAATGATGAAGAACAAAAATTATATATGAAAACCATATTAGATTTGGTAGAATGAAAGGTAGGCGAATTTATATGTTGGAAAAGATGTTCACAACCAAAATGAGTGCAGATAAAAAGAAACTGCAAAGCAGATTTTCAAAAATCCGTTCTAAAAACGGAAGGCTTTCAAAACTGCTTGGTGGTATACTTTTTGGAATTATTATAATTTCAATAATTGGCGTTGGAGTGATTATTGCGGTAAACAATACCAAAGATTATCAAATGACTAATGACGAATTTTCCAAATATATACACCGTACTATTGGATCTATTATGGCAGATATAGACTATATTGATGACGAAAGATTAGTATTTCATTACCTTGACGGCTTTTTTGTAATGGACAGAGAGAGTAATGAACTGATACATAAAATAAACCTTGGTAAATTAAATATTGCAGGTCATACACAGGGTGATTGCTATACAGAATTCAAAATTGATAAAGATGGTAATTTTGCATATTTGATAAATGGTGGAATCCATAATGACAGAGTCGCTGAATTTGACAACTACATTATCAACATCAAAACCGGAGAAGTAAAAATCGGCAATATGCCCGAGGGAACGGAATTGTTCACAAACTATGCTGATACCTTTAGTACAGTAAATGATATCTATGGTTGGTGCAGTGATAGTTGTATCAAAGTGAATGAAGACCGAACCTATTATTTGACCGTGCAAGACTCCATTATTGCTGCCATTCAGCTTGTAACGGTAAATGGCAAGGATAATGATGTATCTATACAATATGTTTTTGGAAAAGATTATGTCAGTCTTGCGCAACATAAGGTAAATGTAATCAACGACTCTCTTGATGAGGGTGAAGAAATTCTGGCTAACAGTGGACTTAACTGGGAGGTTAACGAAAATGGTGTCAAAGCTGTTTTAAACAAGCTCAGCGAAAGTATGCAAATGAAGCATACTGATGTGCCAGGCGGAAACTATGATGTCAGATTTTATGCTATTTGGAATAATGATAGTGATAGTGAAACTCAGCAGATGTTTATTTTAAATAATTCTACTTTTGAATTGCTGTTTTCACAAAAACTGGATGAAAAGGTTTTTGCCGAAGTAACATCAATGCTCAATATGTCTAAATACGAGAGCTTTCATCCAAAAGATATTTATAACCTTGTAAATGCAGAACTGGTTATAAACTATACAAGATACCCTCTTTCAGATAAAAGCAGTTTAAATGAAATAGAGAGAATGCTTTCCGGTGCAAAAATGCTTAAGGGCGGAACGGCTTGTCCCTACACTACACGGCATCTCTTCTCTTGACAAGAGAAGATGGTGCGCAAGGGATGATTACTCTTGCAACAGATAGTTGTGCCGTGTTTGAATCGGGAGATAAATATTACGATTACAGCGATGGAGACAACTCAGAAATGTTTGGTTTTTTCGGATTTGATAATGATACAATCATAGATATGACCTCAAAACGATGATTAGGAGGTAAGTGCAATGTTAGAAAAAATGTTTACAACAAAAATGAGCATGGATAAGAAAAAACTCCAGCACCGTTTTTCAAAAATCCGTTCCAAGAACAGTAAAACTGCTAAGCTTATAGCGTTAGTTTTATTTGCACTTATTATAGTATCAATAATCGGCGTTTCGGTTTATATTGCTGTTGATAAATCTAAAGATGATACGATATTATATAAAAATGAGGCAATGAATTTCCAAATTGAAATACCTACGAGCTGGTATGGTATGTATATTGCAGATGAAACACAAGTCGATGATAATTATATAGCATTTAAGCATAAAAGAATTGCAGAAAAACATAACGGCATGGGAACATTGCTCTATGTTATGATGTTGCCTGATTCCGAAATAGATGAGTATTTGAATATGGTTGGGAATCAAACTGTTATGTGGCGAAATCAGGAATACGGCTATATTTTGGGCAGACCTACAGATGTTCAAGTGCCTATCTTTGCAGATAGCGACGAAGAAGATGTTATGCTTGCCGAGGAATATCAAAAACTGTATAAAGATATTTCAATCATCGAATCAACCTTTTCATTAATAAAAGATGTTGATGTTCCTGTTATAACTAATGCTGAAAATATGTCTTATGCACAAATTAGGGACTTACAAAGACAGGTAAACAATGGACACTTTCCGTGGCGATTAGACTATGAGCAGGTTGTTCAAAGCTTTCTTTCCAGTAAAGGAATTGATGTTGAAAGTGGCAGAATAACAGAACTCGCAGGTGGCGGTAGTGCAGGAGGAATTTCGTTAACTTATACTGTTGGAGAAAAGGAATACACTCAAATATACTCAGTTGAATTGTTTCAACCAATAGATAAAACCGAAAGCGGTATTTGGATAGTAAGGGCATTTAATGATATCACTGCTGATACCATTGAAAGAGTGCGGAATAAAGAATTATTGCTACTGTCAAAAGATAACATACAATTCAAATTAAATGCTGATGTATCCACGATTGACAAAGAACCTATTAGTGAGCAAGAAGGTCGCGGTGATGGTTTTCGTTGGATAGACTATTCCTACGAAGATGTTTTAGTAACGGCTTTAATTGGAGATGATAATTCAACTCGGATTATTAATATATCCACAACCTCAAACAATTATAAAACACCAAGAAATATAAAAGTTGGAGATACATTGCAAAAGCTACAAGAAAACTATCCTGAAGATTTAACAAAGGCTTTATCCGATGAAGTATGCTATGTATACGTGCCGCAAAGCATCGGGGTTAATAGAATATACTTTTATCTTGAAAAGAATATTATAACAAAAATAGTTATAGAAAATGGGATCGATGGTTAGATGCAGAAGCAGTTTTAAAAAAGGATGTGAAAGTGATGAAAAAAACTCTATTGATAATCTTAGCTTTGCTTAGTTTCTTAATGTTTTCGATTACAGTATTTGCAGGTGATGTTCCTGAAGGCTTATTGAGTAATGATAATGCACAAGTCTTTTTCGGAGAAGTGCTTAATTATAACGATAATACAGTTACGGTTTGCCCTCGTGTCAAAATCAAAGGCGATGTTTTAACCGGAACAAAACAGATTTATGATAAGCCATGTCCTGTAGGGAATTTCAAAGTCATAGCAGGAAATGTTTATCTCTTTACATATTTCGATGAAAACAACGAAACATACATCTTTGAAGTTACAAGCTATGATACGGCTACACTCAAATTAAAAGGCATACAAGGAGATATGTGGGAACGCTTCCAAAAATATCTCAACGATGGAGAATATGAAAAAGCCGAGCAAGAAAGAATTGACAAAATAAATGCTACTCTTACTGAAGAAGGAGATGAAATTTCTTTAACAGCACTGTTGGGTGCAAAAAAAGAAAAATGCGATAAAATAAAAATTCACTTGAACGGAGTAACTGAAGGATTTGAAATTGACAAAGAAGAATTCTTTGAATTAGCTGAAGATATTTATCTTACAGACATCAAAAATGAACTTGCTCAAACAAGAGATAGTTTTCACATTATAGCTTATGAGGGCGAAAAAACATACACAGTAAATATGTGGGATAGATGCTTGGTCGGTGGTAGTAGAGTTGCAATGTATAGTGCTCCTACGGGAGATTATACGATTAAAGCTTCAGATTACGAAAAGTTAGTTTCATTATTCCCTGAAGATGCAAAAGTAAAATTACCGCCATTGAACAACCCACCTGCAAACTTTTTGTATTGGGTTATTAATAATCCATTAGAAGCAATGGTGATTGGAATTATAATATTTGTTGTATGTGTAGGCGCTATCGTGTTGCTTGTCGGATATATGATTGGCAGAAAAAGAAAAATGAAATAATATATAATTTATATCTTAATGATGTCGTATAATGGACAACTATCCAGCGTGCGACATCGTTTTTGTTACACAAATGTAATTTGACAACCACAATATATAGTGGTATTATATGATTGTAGGCACTAAACAGCCTGCCATATTTAATATTAATTTATGCGTGGGGTTCCCGGGATTGAGTAATCAATTCTAGCATACTAGATGTCGTGATTGTACTTAAATAAGAGTGTGGACAAAAGTCCAAAATAATTTTAACAAAGATAGTGAGTGAATATACCTTGTATATTTGCACTCATAAAAACAAAATGAATGAAAACGGTTTTGCTGTTGGATGTCTCTTTCATCAAAATTCCGGAGGTGATGCCTATGTTCTTTACTGAAAACCAAAAGAAACAAATGGCATATAAAAGTTCTGTAGCAGTTGGCAGAATGTTTAGTGTATCTACAGCTACCTCCGACAACAAAACTCAATAACATATAGGTTCGTTTACATATGGGTAAGCGCAACAATAGCTTAACCCAATGCACAACCTTATATGTAAAAATGGAAAGATATTATGATGAACGAAAAGAGTTTGTCATAAAACGAAGACAAATATTACGGATTGATGCAGTTTTCGAAGTAATTACGGGAATTAGTCGGTCTGTATATTGCAGAATTGGTAAAGGCCAATCAAGGCCTGCTCTAAAAACGATTGTAACATTCTGCATCTCAATGATGTTATCGCCATCTGAGAGCTATGAACTCATTGAGCTAGCAGGATACAAACTTTCAAAAGATTATCCGGTGGATAGGGAGTATATGTATTTACTTGACAACCATCGTGATGGCGACACTGAAGAATGTAATGATTATTTAAAAAGCAAGAAAATTGCAAAAAGACACCATTTAGGAATAATAGGAAGAGAAAAGTAACGGATTACCGTGTATGATTTTTATCATACACGGTAATTTTTTTAAATTTATTGTTGTTTACTAAACAACTTTTGGAACGCAATTATGATATTTTTAAGGCATATAAAAATTAAAAAATCCATTCAAGCCCTTATTAACACTGGTTTTTTTGATGTTGCTTACTAAAAATTTACAGGATGTTTTTCCGCTTGTATAATGGCATTGTAAGCTTACAAAAATCTAAAAAAGGAGGACATTATACTTATGAAACTTCAAGATTTAATAATTGATCCCAGAAGCTTAGGTAACAAGCTATGGCTTGTTGATGTAGCTCCTGTGTATGAGTACCAGGATAACAAACGTACAGAAAATATCACCGGTTACCGCTACACAGTTGCAATGCCTGAAAAAGCTCTTGAAAAAATCAATATCAAGATTGACGGCAGACAGCTTGTGGAAAAACCAAACGGTTATGCGGAAGTTACATTTACAGGGCTTGAGCTGTCATTGTATATGATGAACAATCAGCCGCAGGTCAAGGCAACTGCAACAGGTATAACATTGGTTAATAACAAAGCTTAAAGGCTATCGGCACGGCGGAGATTTTTCTTAAAAAAAGATTTGCCGTGCCGCATAACCCATAAGGGTTAGTATTACCCTTATGGGTTAGATGTAGCATGTAGCAGAAAAGGAGGCTACATATGTCAAATTCACAATCACGCAAATGGACATTGGTAATAAACAATCCGCTAGAGTGTGAGCTTACACACGAGCGTATATGCGAAATATTGATGAGATTTTTTCCTGACTATTTCTGTTTAGCGGATGAGATTGCAAAAACCGGAACCTTTCATACACATATTTTTATATACTCCCACTCTCCTATCAGATTTAACACAATCAAAAACCGTTTTCCTATTGCACATATTGAAAAAGCATTGGGGAGTGCAAAGGATAACAGAGATTACATATTAAAATCAGGAAAATGGGAAAATGATGAAAAGTCTGAAACAAGTGTTGAAGGTAGCTTTTACGAATACGGAACCTTGCCAAAGGAACGAGATGAAAACAATCCTAAAATGAGTAAGCTGCTTGAAAACATCCGTGACGGAAAACAAACAACAGAGATCATAGACGCTGCTCCCGAATTTGCTTTTCGAATTCGTGATATTGATGCTCTCCGTCAGGTTTTGAATTCAGAAAAATATTTGTGCGAAAACAGAGATTTGTATGTAACATATATTTTTGGTGCAAGCGGAACAGGAAAAACAAGAAGCATATACCAAAAGCATAATGCCAAAGACATTTGCAGAATAACAAATTATCGCGTAGGTAAAGGAATAAATTTTGACGGATATACAAATCAGGGGGTTTTGGTGTTTGAGGAATTTAATTCACAGATACCCATTGAAGAAATGCTTAACTATCTTGATATTTATCCCCTGAGCCTACCTGCAAGATATACAGATAGAACAGCATGTTACAAAACAGTGTATATTACATCAAATATTCCTCTTTCAGAGCAGTACAAAAAAGTACAAAAAGAAAGGCCCGAAACATGGAATGCATTTTTGAGAAGAATACACAAGGTTTTGGAATATAAGAAAGACGGAGCGATTATAGAAAGGAGTGCAGACTTATGGACAACAACGAAAAATTCTTAATTCAAAGAAAAACAAGACTAAGATATCAGTGGTTAAGATTTAAAACAGGATTTTGCGGTTTATTTACCAATTGGATTAAAGCTTTGATAGCGGTAACATATATACTGTTTGTGGTTTTGTTCTGGCAGTTCAAGGAAAGCATCATTTACATAAACAATGAGGATATCTTTGGAGCAGCCAACAAGATAACAGTTGAGTTGGCATTTCCGATTATATTTATCGCTTTATTTGCAGCCTTAATCATATTTCTTGGCACACCATTTGGAGCAAAAGAAATAAATGAACGATTGCTTAGAACCGGGCTTGTAAATCACGCAGGCGAAACACCGCTTTTAATCCAAAAAAGCTATGATAAGTCAAATTGCGTAACCACAATGGAGTTTGAATCCAATGGCATTCCTTTATGCGATTGGGAGAATAACAAGGAAAACATTGAAACGATTTTAAATGTGTATATTGATGAGATTAAACAGGGCAAACGAAGAAACAGAATTATATTAAATACAGTTTCGGGAGATATTCAAATTCCGTGGGCAGTAGATTGGAAAGATGAATACTTAAGAAACAAGGATTTTGAAATTATTTTAGGAAGAGGTTTGCTTAAGGATATATCCGTTGATCTGAATAAAATCCCGCACATTTTAATTGGTGGCTCCACGGGTTCAGGAAAAAGTTTTTTGCTTAAGCATTTGCTTTTACAATGTTTTAAAAAAGGTGCAGAGGTTCATATAGCAGACTTTAAGGGTGGAGTTGACTTCTATAGAAAATGGCGTGAAAAATGCACATTCATTATGGATAAAACCAAGCTGTTGGAAGATCTTGAAAACTTAATCAACGAACTTGAAAGAAGAAAGAAAATATTAACAGGGACTTCTTGTTCAAACATCAAAGTTTATAACGGGCTATTTCTTTATGCTGGATTAAAGCGTATTATTTTTGCTTGTGATGAGGTCGCAGAGCTTTTAGATAAAACCGGACTTTCCAAAGAGGATAAGGAACTTATATCACAAATTGAAAACAAGATTTCCATTATTGCAAGACAAGGCAGAGCTTTTGGAATACATCTTATCCTTGCAACACAAAGACCTGATGCAAATATCCTGCCCGGACAAATCCGAAACAATATTGATTACAGAGTGTGCGGAAGAGCTGACACAGTATTGTCACAGATTATTCTTGACAACACGAAAGCAGCAGACGAAATTCCAAAACACACACAGGGCAGATTCATTACCCATGACGGTCAAATATTCCAAGGGTATATGTATGATGAAGCATCATTATAACTGATATCTTAAGTCGGCGAAAGGAGCGCCGATATGGCAGAAAAGAAAATAAAAATACCACAATATGAAATTGAAGCTTTAGCTCGCTGTTTTCTTCCTGACATATTGGCGTTCTATGAATCCGAGAAAGGTCAGAAAGAATCAGACGAGTTGGAAGAAGCAAAGCAAAAAGAGGTAGCCGGATGACTACCTCTTAAATCTTTTTATAAAGAAAAAACAAATCCGAATGTTTCTCCTATAAGGAAAAAGTTCGGATTTGCTTTCTTTGGTGATCCATCCGCGATTCGAACGCGGGACACCTTGATTAAAAGTCAAGTGCTCTGCCAACTGAGCTAATGGACCATATTTAGTTTTAAAAATTTGGCTGGGCTGGCAGGACTCGAACCTACGAAATGCCAGAGTCAAAGTCTGGTGCCTTACCGACTTGGCTACAGCCCATTATACACAACCTTGACGTTCTTGTCCGCTGCCTACCTAAAAATTGGTGGGGTGGATAGACGGATTCGAACCGTCGGCCTCCAGAGCCACAATCTGGCGCTCTAACCAACTGAGCTATACCCACCGCATAAAAAAAGCAAGGTGGCGCGCCTGAAGAGACTCGAACTCCTGACCCACTGCTTAGAAGGCAGTTGCTCTATCCAGCTGAGCTACAGGCGCATATCTTGCTGGAGCGGGTGATGGGAATCGAACCCACGCAATCAGCTTGGAAGGCTGAGATTCTACCATTGAACTACACCCGCACGTCGCTTTTGCCGCATCATACCCGACCGACTAAGTTATTATAGCAACATCTTCTTGATTTGTCAATACCTTTTTTTAAATTTTTAGTCTTTTTTACAAAATTTTTTAAAACAAAACTCCCATATAACATTTTATCGTTCTATGGGAGTTTTATACTATATTTTATATATTGTAATCAAGTTTAAACTGTTCGCCACAGCCGTACTTTTCGTAAACATAGTCGATATCCTTATCACCTCTACCCGAAAGGCAGGCAAGAATTGAGCCTGATTTATGCTCTTTTGCATAACGGATGGCATAAGCAACAGCATGAGCACTTTCTATCGCCGGAATAATACCCTCGTATCTCGAAAGCAGGAAAAACGCTTCCATAGCTTCTTCATCAGATACTGTTTCATAATGAACTCTGCCCATATCACGAAGATATGCGTGTTCTGGACCAACTCCCGGATAATCAAGACCGCTGGCTATTGAGTAAACAGGAAGCGGCTCGCCGTTTTCATCCTGTAGAACATAGCTTGAATAGCCGTGAATTATACCCTTTGTTCCATAAGCCATTGTTGCCGCATGGTCGCCAACACCTGAACCCCTGCCCAAAGGCTCGACTCCGTATATCTCTACCGGATCCGCAAGGAATGGAGTGAACATACCCAAAGAATTGGAGCCGCCGCCAACACAAGCAGTAACGGCATCAGGCATAATGCCTGTCATCTCTAAAAACTGTTCTCTTGCTTCTATACCAATAATAGACTGAAAATCTCGAACCATTTTGGGGAATGGATGAGGACCTGCCGCAGTACCTATACAGTATATTGCATCCTTATATTCATTGAGATATGCCTCAAACGCTGCATCACAGGCTTCTTTCAGTGTCTTTAAACCCTTTGTTACCGGAATAACATTTGCACCAAGCATCTTCATTCTGATTACGTTTGGATGCTGCTTGGCAATATCAACCTCGCCCATATAAACGTCACATTCCATACCAAAGTATGCCGCCGCAGTAGCAATTGCAACACCGTGCTGACCTGCACCAGTTTCCGCAATAATCTTTTTCTTGCCCATAAACTTTGCAAGAAGTCCTTCACCCATGCAGTGATTCAGTTTGTGTGCACCTGTATGGTTAAGGTCTTCACGCTTAAGATAAATCTGACAGTTGCCAAAAATCTTTGAAAGTCTTTCACAATGGGTAATAGGTGTAGGTCTGCCCTGAAATTCCTTTCTAATTCGGCGAAGCTCATTGATAAACTGCGCCGAATGGCAAATTGCCTCATAAGCATCATCTGCTTCCTTGAATGCCTCGATAAGTTCTTCTGCCTGATACGAACCACCGTATTCGCCAAAGTAACCCTCGGCATTGGGGAACTCCTTAAGATAGTTATCAAAATCTCTATATTTATTCATAATAATTTCTCCTTTTTATTAAAATATATTATTAAATCCTGCAGTTTAATAACTGAAAAAAACACCACGGGCTTACGCCCAGATGTTACACCACACAAGACTTAAAATATATTTTCTTAAAAGGGTCATTATTGTCACTCCTCTTTGATAAAAATAATTAAGGTTTATTTTATCACAAATTTTGTTAAATGTCCATACCTAAATTACAAAATATCCACACCAACAACCGTCAGAACATCCTGTTCAACCTTAAAATGTATGTCACATCCCGCAAAACTCATACTATAAGTACGCAAATCATCGTGATAAGACGGTCTTGGGTCGTCTTTAAGACATTCCACCGCCGCCCTGCGTTTTCCTGCGGGCAGCTTGTTCAAAAGTTCTTCCGGGAAAATAACTTCTAATGCGTATTCCTTAAACTCTTCGCCAAAACTTCCCTTTGCGTCAGGTTTACAATCGGCATATGGAAGATACGGCTTTATATCAAAAATCGGAGTATCATCAAGGATATCCACACCCGAAACAACCAGCACAGTACCCTCTGTTTCACTTTTTTCTATTCCTTCAAGTTTAACTAAAGACAGTCCAAGCAAATTAGGTCTGTAGGGTGAGCGGCTTGCAAAAACACCAATCCTTTTGTTTCCACCCAGTCTTGGTGGTCTTACAGTAAGAGCATCACGTTTGCGTTCTGCCTGAGAGAATCCGAATATCAACCACAGATGTGAAAATTCTTCAATTCCTCTCAATGCCTCAGAATTGCGGTACTCCTGCTCAAATACAATTCTCCCTGTCAGTTCAGGAACTCGCCCGCTTTGTCTTGGTATGCCAAATTTATCCTTGAAATCGGTATGGATATATCCTATTGGCTTTATTTCCACTGCTTAACACTCCTTTATTATCTTCCATGCATCTGCAAGTTTTTCAAACGACCATGCAGCATTTGCAGGAGATGTTGATGGCAAACATACCGCATCTATACCTGTCTTTATCCTTATATACTTATTATAATATCGTTCTGCCGTTTTTCCGTTAACAAAAATTCTTTTTATATCAGCATTGCCAAGTATTATATTTATATCATTTGCAACAACATTTTTAATCGAGCTGTCAGAGCTGCCTTCAATATCACAAGCTGCAATTACATCCCATACCGCTATCCCACAAGAAAGCAGCAAAGTTCTTTTTTCATCAACAGACTGTGGTACGCTTTTTTCAAAAACCTTTGCAACAACACGCCAAAATCTGTTTTGCGGGTGCCCATAAAAAAACATCTGCTCTCTGGACTTCACCGACGGAAAGCTGCCAAGTATAAGTATTTTCGAATTTTTATCAAACAAAGGGTTTATTGGGTGTTTAATCATAAGCTTTTTCCCTTAAAATATAACATAGATTCTATCCAAGCAAAACATCAGAAATCAGCATTACACAAAAGCCCACTAACAGCGCATAGGTTGCACCACGCTCACCGCCGTGTGCATGGGTTTCGGGAATCATTTCATCGCTGACAACATAAAGCATTGTGCCTCCTGCAAAGGCTAGTGCAAACGGAAGAATGGCTGTCGAAAGGCTTACTGCGAAATAGCCTATCAGCGTTCCCACAACCTCAACCAAGCCTGTTATCATTGCACAAATAAAGGTTTTGCGGGGCGAAACTCCTGCCGCCAGCATTGGCGAAATAATCACCATACCCTCGGGAATGTTCTGCAGGGCAATACCACCTGCAATCATCAACGCCTGAGATGTATTTCCCGAGCCAAAGCCTACGCCTGCCGCAATACCCTCGGGCAGATTGTGTATTCCTATTGCCAGCACAAAAAGCAGAACCTTGCTTAAATTTGCATTATTATGATTTTCTTCCGTTCCACCCATAATCTTGTGAAGGTGAGGAACAAGCTTGTCAATCAGATTCAGGCACAGTGCACCTGTAAAAATGCCTGCCACGGTAACTATAATCCCGTACCTTCCACCATACTCAAGTGACGGCATAACAAGCCCAAGAACAGCCGCCGCAAGCATTACCCCTGCCGCAAAGGAAAGTATTATATCCGAAAACCTGTGCGACATCTTTTTAAATATAAATCCAACAAGCGACCCAAATATTGTTGCACCGCCAACTCCAAGAGCAGTAATTAAAACCATTTCCATAAAAATCTCCATTCCGCCGCCATACGTCGGCACAAAATAGCAGTTAAAATTTCTCTTATCCGTATGGCAAGGAATGATAAGAGATTTTTACGCCCATGCGTGTTTCCGAGCAAATGTGTAGAAAAACTTTTGCAGAAAAAAGTTTTTCTTATTATTGCCGATGCTCTCGCATCTCAATCCCACCTAAAAAGATGCCACCGGCATCTTTTTCACGGTGTGACGGGCAATCAAATCCGCCGGAGGCTTAACGGGAAAGGAACTTTCACGTTAATCACTCCTTATCCAGTATATTGTAACATATATAAAGGTTAAAGTAAATACAAAAATCGGAACAAGCAGACCTTGTTCCGATTTTCACTTATGCTTCCTGAGCGATAATAAAGCTTACACCTTTCATTACAAGCTGCTGTCCGTTTGATTCTACATTCTGACTCATCAGAATTTTACCAAACTTTGGCGCATCATACCTATGAGTGTATTGTGATGGATTAATTGCTATAAACAGTTTTTTGCCCTCTGCCACTCTTTCATAAACAAAGGGATATCCCGGCATTAATATATTAAAATCGCCTTCTGCGTGAAGGGCTGCAGTTTCTTTATGAAGGTTTATCAGCTTTTTTGTAAATAAAAGCAGTGAATCTTCATCCTTTTCCTGCATCTCTACTGTGGGAGCACCTTCACGGTTGTCTGTGGGAAGATATGGTGTGTCGCTTATCGAAAAACCGTGGTTTTTATCGCTGTTCCATTGCATAGGTGTTCTTGCGCCTGTGCGGATATACCCACCCTCTTTTGAAGGCAAACCTTCAATATAATCCATACCAATTTCATCACCATAATACACAAACGGAACACCGGGCATTGTAAAGAGAAACGTCAGACACACCTTTACCTCGTCGGGTGTACGTAAATAGGCTAATCGTTGCATATCGTGATTGCCCGTGATATGACCGATATACCCTTTGTCTTTTGTTTCACTTAAATCATACAAAAACCTGTCTAAATATTCATTGATATTGCCTTTGCCATCCTTATTGAAATAGCTGTGTCCCACCATACCCGATGTTGTGTTGCGGCCTTTTTCGTAGCGGAATAGTGAGCGATAAGCCGATGGCCCCGAATGAAGAAGAAAATCAAGATGAAAACCAGCCTTTATAGCCTCTGCCGGCTTTGCCCATTCTGCAATCAGCAAGACCTCAGGATTTTTGCTTTCGATATGTGCTCTTATTTCGTGCCAGAATATCCCCATTGCACTTTTATCTTTGTCACCTTTTATTAAAGATGCCGCCATATCCACACGGAAGGCATCTGTTCCCAAATCCATCCAGAAGTCTATTATTTTTTTTAGTTCCTCTTTCATAGCAACGCAATCAGGATGTGTAACAGGAAGTTCCCATGGGTTTTTGGGGTCAGGATGTGCATAACCGTAATTCAGGGCAGGCTGACTCCAGAAAAAGTTATTTATACATTTTGCATCTCTCTCGCCCAAAGATGCAATCCCGGGACCCTCGTCAAATGAAGACACCGTCCATATGTATCGGTTTGAGTATTCGTTTTTTTCCACCTTTCCCGATTCAATAAACCACGGATGATCTATTGATGTATGCCCTGCCACTAAATCAAATATAACTTTCATTCCCCTTGCGTGAGCCGCATCACACAAAGCCTTGTAATCGTCATTGGTGCCATATCTTTGCGCCACACTGTAAAAATCCGTTACATCATATCCTGCATCACGAAAAGAGCTTTCGTTAATGGGATTAAGCCAGATTGCAGTAAACCCCATGCTCTCAATATAGTCAAGTTTTTGAATTATTCCCTGCAAATCTCCTATTCCGTCACCATTTGAATCGTAAAAGGACTGCGGATAAATTTCATACACAACTGCATCATTAAGCCAGTTTTTCATAAATATTACTCCTTTGCTTTTCTTAATAGCATTATATCATACTATTTTAAGACTTCCTACAACTATATTCGCAATATTTTAACACAATATTCACTTTTTATATTGACTTTAATTAGCCTTTGTAATACAATGAATGTGGTGATAATATGAAAAATCAAACCCCGTTTAAGGAACCTAAAAAACACGGAATTCCGGGTTACGCCTTCGAGAAGTATGATATAAAATCCGACCACTCCAGACAATTTGCTTCAAAACACTGGCACAACGAAACCGAAATTATTTATGTGGAAAAAGGGAGCATAGACATAACCATAAACAACACATACTATATCGGCAATGCAGGTGATATTTTTATAGTTAACAGTGGTGAACTGCACGAAATATATGGAACTTCAACACCTCTTGAATACAGAGCCTTTGTTTTTGATTTTGATATGCTTTCATTCCATAAAGACGATATTGCACAACAGACTTTTATAGAGCCTGTACTCAACGGAAAACTGAAATTTAATAACACAATCAATACTTCACACAAAGCCTTTGAATTGCTTACATATATAAACAAAATAAACACCACAAAATCTGCCTGCTATATTCTTTCCACCAAAGCTGCACTTATGCAGTTTTTTGCAATTATGTTTGAAGAAAACAAAGCTGTTTTATTGAAAAACGCATCCCCCGATAAAAAAAATCAACTTTTAAAAGGCATAGTTAAGTACATTGATGAAAATTACAACCAGGAGATTTCCCTCGCCGAAATTGCGGCATATTCTAATATGTCCCGCAAATATTTTTGTCGCTTTTTCAAAAACAATTTTAATAAGACCTTTATTGAGTATTTAAATGATGTAAAAATTGAACATTCCATGATTTTGCTTAACGAAAGTAATATTTCCATAACAGATGTGGCTATTTCCTGTGGTTTTTCAAATATGAGTTATTTTACGCGAACTTTCAAGAAAAAAACCGGTTGCACACCATCCCAATATAGAATGCATAATTAGTTTTACTTTTATTTTGATAACAGCAGTAAATTTTTTTAAATTTTTTCAAAAAAAGGGTTGACAAATCACAAAAAAAAGAGTATACTTTAGTAGTTGCAACGGCAACGGACAAACTTAAATGCACCTTTAGCTCAGCTGGTAGAGCACCTGACTCTTAATCAGGGTGTCCAGGGTTCGAGTCCCTGAAGGTGTACCAAACCGATGAAGTCACTTGATTTCATCGGTTTTTTCTTTTTCCATACTAACTATTAAAACACAAATACACCAATCAATATGATTGATGTATTTGATACAGTTAAGTTATTAAAGCTCCTTGAGAAAGGGCATTGCAAAAATTGCCCCTCGCCTTTGTCAACAGTGTCCTGAAACACGGATAAGTTCTGCTGCCGCCTTTTTCTCGTCTGCAAAACCGGATAAAAGTCCTATTACAGAAAGATTGTTTTCTTCGGTATAACAACTTTATCAGGTATATAAACACCTCATTTTACCCCTAAAAAGCCATCATTACAGTAGAAACTAAAGCTATCGCCGCTGCAATATACTCAAGCTTTCTCACATTCTCATGTCTGATAGTGCTTATCAGCGTTGAGAAAACCATAACACCGCCGGTAACAAAAGGATATTGCACAGATCCTGGCAAATGTGCAACCGATATAAGCAGCAGCAAATCGCCCACTCCGTTTAAAACACCGTCGCCTGCAGAATATAACAGTTTTTGACCTTTAAGTAGCGGCACTTTATATCCTTTTGCAAGCAACCAAATGCTGCAGATAATTACCGTAAAAATCCCTGAATAAAACATAAAGCTTGTACTGTCGGTATGCGCCAATAAAGATTTTTCATGAACCATCGACAGGACACCCACTGTGCCGTTTAAAACAAAAACCAGCATATAATATATAATGGCTTTCTTTTCACTCTTGCCGCCCTGACCGGTAAATAATACAGCAACCACAACAAGCAAGCAGCATATAATTTTAAATGCAGAAATTCCCTCGTTGTAGAACAAAACCCCGGCAAGAAACGGTAGCATCATTCCGCCAAGCATTGTAAAAACGGAATAAACCGAAAGGTTAGTCACTGAAAAAGCTTTTAAGCTGAAATAAATCATAAGTATGTATGCCAGGGCATAAAAACCGGATAACCAAAAACTGAACCACGCAAACTGAAGTTTAAAGCCTCCTAAAATCAGCATCATCACAATAACTGCAAGACCTTTATATAAAGAAAAAGCCAAAGCCTCTTTTAAACCTGTTCCACATTGTTCCTCATACTTTTGCTGACAGAAAAACTGAAGTGAAAACAACATTGCTGCAATTATCAGCAAGTAATAGTACATAACAATTCCTCCTTTTTCATTATATGGTACAGCTTTAAATACTTTTTGTCAAGTGTAAAGATTATATTTTCTATAAATTCTAAATACTTTTTTATAAAAAAGAAATTGTACATTTTTACCGGACAGAAACAGACCTTCCTACACGTTGGCAGACATTTGACGGTGAGAAGGAATTTTACTGGAAATATTAAATCTATTAAAAAAATAAAAAGCAACAAGTTTTTCGAAACCTGTTGCTTTTATTTTTATATCCATTTTGCACTGCCTGACATCAAGGTAACACTTTCGGTTGTTACACTAAGCAGTCCACGTTCAACATTGATTGCCTTAACAGCACCGTCTTCAAGCTCAATCCTGCATTCGCAGGGTTTAACCGATGTCAAAAAGGGAATATGATTTGCCATTACAGCAAGGTCACCCTCGCTGCCGCGCAGTGAAACCTTTACAATATCGCCCTCATATAAATTTCCGTCAGGCGTTGATATAACAAATTTAAATGTCTTCATTATACCACCTTTTTCGCCTTTTCAACCGCTTCGTCTATAGTACCCACAAACAAGAATGCCGACTCAGGAAGGTCATCATGCTTGCCTTCAATAATTTCCTTAAAGCCTCTGATTGTCTCAGAAAGGGGAACATATGTTCCGGGAATACCGATAAACTTTTCTGACACGTGGAATGGCTGTGACAAAAATCTTTGAATTTTTCTTGCTCTTGAAACAAGCAGCTTATCCTCGTCTGATAGTTCATCCATACCCATAATAGCGATAATATCCATAAGTTCCTGATATCTCTGGAGAATTCTCTGTACCTCACGGGCAACAGTATAATGCTCCTCACCTAAGATATCTGCCGAAAGAATACGGCTTGTTGACTCTAGTGGGTCAACTGCGGGGTAAATACCCTGTGACGCAATGGTTCGTGAAAGAACTGTTGTTGCATCAAGATGGGCAAAGGTTGTGGCAGGTGCCGGGTCGGTAAGGTCATCCGCCGGTACATATACCGCCTGAATTGATGTGATAGAACCCTTCTTTGTTGATGTAATTCTTTCCTGAAGCATACCCATCTCGTTTGCAAGGGTGGGCTGATATCCAACGGCTGAAGGCATTCTGCCGAGAAGTGCCGAAACCTCGGAGCCTGCCTGAGTAAATCTGAATATATTGTCGATAAAGAGGAGCACGTCCTGACCTTCTTCTTCACGGAAATATTCCGCCATTGTAAGACCCGAAAGTCCCACTCTCATTCTTGCACCGGGAGGTTCGTTCATCTGACCGTATACAAGGGTTGTATTTGCAAGAACGCCTGATTCTTTCATTTCGTTATAAAGGTCATTACCTTCTCTTGTACGCTCACCAACACCGGTAAATACCGAAAGTCCACCGTGTTCTTTTGCGATGTTGTTAATAAGTTCCATAATAAGAACAGTCTTACCAACACCTGCACCGCCGAAAAGACCAATCTTTCCACCCTTTGAATATGGGCAGATAAGGTCAATTACCTTTATTCCCGTCTCTAATATTTCTGTGGATGTTGAAAGCTCGGCATACTCAGGAGCAGGACGGTGAATGTCCCATTTTTCAACATCTTCGGGTGCAGGCTGGTTGTCAACAGGATTACCAAGTACGTTAAAAATTCTTCCAAGGGTTTTTCTGCCCACGGGTACGCTGATTGCCTTTCCTGTATCTGTAACAGCAGTTCCTCTTGTAAGTCCGTCGGTTGATGCCATAGCTATACATCTGACAGTATTGTCACCTATATGCTGTGCAACCTCAACGGTCAAAGTTTTTTCACCTATTTCCATTGTAAGTGCATTGTATATCGCAGGCATATTGCCATCTTCAAACTGAACGTCCACGACAGGACCCATAACCTGCACAACAATACCTTTTGCTAAATCTGACATGATACTCACTCCTTATGCGCCGCTTCCGGCTACAATTTCTGTAATTTCCTGTGTGATTGCACCCTGTCTTGCACGGTTGTATTCCAGGGTCAGATCTTCAATCATCTCACTTGCATTCTTGCCCGCATTATCCATTGCAAAGCGTCTTGCAACCACCTCACAGGCAAAGCCTTCTCTTGCCGCCGCAACTATCTTGCCTGCTATATATTCTTCAATAACCGCTTCAAGAATGGTCTTCTCATCAGGCTCGTAGATAATATCTGCTTTCGACTTTTTCTCTGTTTTTTGAAGTGGCAACACCCAATTAATCTCGGGGGTCTGAGTCATCATTGAAACGTACTTTGTCGAAACAATTCCTACCTTCTCGTACATCCCAGCCTTGAACTCTTCGCAAATGTCTTTTGCAAGTTCAATGGCATCACTGTATGAAAAGCCTTCGGTTTTAGCAACATCCTGTCCGTATCTTTCACAGGTTCGTTTGCCAATCGAAATAATTTTATCTGCATTTTCTGTCTCAGCAAGCTTAAAAATATTTGAATTATAACCACCCGCAAGACCTCTGTCACCGGCAATAACAATCAAGCATATTTTATCCTGCTCACCGGCACGCATATATTCGCTCCTCTCGCAGGACTTTGCTGATGATAACATTGAAATTGTATCATCAATAGCTAAAGAATATTCGCGGCTTTTGTTCATTGCAATTGTTGCACTGCGTATCTTTGCAGATGCTACAAGCCCCATTGCCTTGGTAAGATGCAATGTTGAATCGACACTTTTGATGCGGGTTTTCAAGCTTTTAATATCTACACCCATATCATTATCCTCTCATCTGGTCAAGCGCTTTTTTAAGCATCTCAATATCCTCGTCATCACAGAAATTGTTTTCAAATCTTTCAAGAAGATTGGGATACTCCGCTTCAAGCAAATCTGAAAGTTGCATTTCGTAATCTGCAACCTTTGATACTGCAATGTCATTAAGATAGCCGTTAATAACCGCATATACTATTGCAACCTGACAGCCTACGCGTACGGGTGAATTCTTTTTCTGTTTAAGAACTTCAACGATTCTCTCACCCAAAGCAAGACGGTTTTTTGTATCTTCGTCAAGGTCACTGCCGAACTGAGCAAAAGACTGTAGCTCTCTGTACTGAGCATAAAGAAGCTTAAGCTCGCCTGAAACCTTTTTCATTGCTTTAAGCTGTGCAGAACCACCAACACGGCTTACCGAGATACCCGGATTAATAGCAGGCATAATACCTGCGTGGAAAAGCTCTGTTTCAAGGAATATCTGTCCGTCTGTTATTGATATAACATTTGTCGGAATATACGCCGAAACATCGCCCGCCTGGGTTTCAATAATCGGGAGTGCCGTAATCGAGCCACCGCCATATTCAGGAGCGACACACGCAGCCCTCTCAAGCAATCTTGAATGGAGATAGAATACATCACCGGGATATGCCTCACGTCCAGGTGGACGGCGAATAAGCAAAGACAGTGCACGATACGCAATCGCGTGCTTTGACAAATCATCATAAATGATAAGCACATCCTTGCCCTGCTGCATAAAATATTCTGCCATTGCACAGCCTGAGTATGGAGCTACATACTGAAGCGGTGCAGTCTCTGATGCAGAGGCCGAAACTATTATTGTATACTCCATTGCGCCTGCGTTTGTAAGTTCATTTGCAAGCTGTACAACAGATGTATTCTTTTGTCCGATAGCAACATAAATACAAATAACACCTGTGTTTTTCTGGTTGATAATTGTATCTATGGCAATCTCTGTTTTACCTGTCTGTCTGTCGCCTATAATAAGTTCTCTCTGCCCACGTCCAATGGGAATCATACTGTCAATAGCCTTGATTCCTGTCTGCAGCGGAACAGAAACACTCTTTCTTTCAATAATTCCGGGGGCTTCAGACTCAATCGGTCTTGTTTCGGTTGTTGAAACGGGACCTTTGCCGTCAATTGGCTGACCAAGAGCATCAACAACTCTGCCAAGAAGTGCATCGCCAACCGGAACAGACACTACCTTGCCAGTACGACGCACCTTTGTACCCTCGTGAATGTCGTTTGTGTCTGACAAAAGGGCAACCGCAACCGTCTCACTTTCAAGGTTCTGCGCCATTCCAAAGCTGCCATCCTCAAATTCAAGAAGCTCACTTGACATACAGGCTCTGAGTCCATAAACACGTGCAATTCCGTCACCGACCAAAATTACGGTGCCGGTCTCCTGCATTTCTATCTTCGATTCGTAGTTTTTAATTTGCTCTTTAATTATCTGACTTATTTCATCAGGTCTAGTACTCATCTGCTTATCACATCCTTTACATCTTTAAGATGTTTTTGAAGGCTTGAATCCATAACTTTGTCGTCCATCTCGACAATCAAGCCACCCAATATTGACGGGTCTATGGTATATTCAATTTCTACCTTATGCCCGCTTAATTTTTCAAGCTTTTCTTTCAGTGCATTTTCCTCATTTTCGCTGAGTTCAACCGCACTTGTAACCCTTGCATCCGAAACGCCTGTTACTTCGTTGAGCAACACCTTATAATGTGCCACACAGTCAGAAAAATCTGCAATATACCTTTTTTCGCAAAGAATTTTCAAAAAAGACAGCACATCTCTTGGCAATGCATCTGAAAACGCACTTTCAAGTGCTTCTAATCTCTCGGCAATAGGGATACCGGGAGACTCTAAAAATTCCGGATATGAGGGATTCTCCGAAAAGGCATCTGCAACTAAGTCCAGCGCCTTATCATACTCTTCTCCTTGTTGTTTCTCCATCGCAAGCATAAACAACGCCTGTGCATACTCACTGCTTATTCCACTCATTCTTCATCACCTATTTTCTCAATAAATGAATCAATCAAACCGCGGTGATCCTCAGGATTAATTTCACGCTCTAACAGCTTGTTTGCAAGAGCTGTAGACACCTCGACAATTTCTCGTTTGATGTCTTCCTCTGCCTTTTTCATTTCAAGCTGAGCCTGATTTTCTGCCTGACGAATTATTCCGTCGGCTTGATCCTTTGCCTTTGAAACAATCGCGTCACCCTGACGCTTTGCGTTATTCTGAGCCTTTTCAATCATTTTATCGGTTTCCGCCTTGACGGTTCCAATTTTCTCGTCCCAGAAAAGTCTGTCCTCTTCGGCAGCACGCTTTGCTTCGTCTGCAGCGTCATAGCGTTCGTCAATTTCGGCCTGTCGCTTGCTGAGCATATTGTTAACAGGCTTGAAAAGAAACTTTTTAAACAGAAGAAAAAGTATAAGCAGATTTAACAGTGAAATCACTATCTGCCAGAAATTGACAGAAATAACTTCTAATGTTTGCATAGTATATTCCTCTCTGTATTAACCAATTGCACTCATAAGTATGTCAATGAACATTCCGGGAGTAACGAACAAAAGTAAAATTGCAATAACAAGTGCGTAAAGACCTGTTGTTTCTGCAATAGCACAACCCATAAGCATAGTTGTTGTTACGTCACCTTTACATTCTGGCTGTCTGCCGATTGCTTCACAAGCCTTTGCAACGGCGTTACCTTCACCGATACCGGGTCCGATACCTGCTATCATAGCAGTACCTGCGCCCAGAGCACAACATCCCAAAATAATACTGATTGCGATTTCCATAAAAAATACCTCCACTTATTAAATTTTGCACCTGAGTGCTTTTTTTGCTTTTCTTTCCTGATAAAGCTCGAGAGGAAATCCTCCCGAAATATACAGCATTGTAAGCATTGCAAAAATATATGCCTGCAAACAACCACTGAATATGTCAAAGTAAATTGATAATATTGCAGGTAAACCCACCTGCAAAAACGGGAACTCTCCTAAAAATCCCGGTAATGCACCAAATACTATATTTGACAATCCCTGTAAACCTGCTGCAACAAGTATGGATATAACAGAGCCTGACAATACATTTCCGTAATGACGGAAAGCCATCGAAACCGGCGTTGCAATCTCACTTATTACATTAAGAGGCGCCATCAACACAGGATTGGCAAAACTTTTCACATATTCTATCGGTCCACACTTCATTTTGTAGTATGTTATCAATATAAAGACCAGAATTGCCCATCCTGCCACCACATTGATGTCAGAGGTCGGAGCATACAGTCCAAAAAGCGTTATTAAGCTTGAAAATGCCGAAAGCCCTAAGATTGCTGCAATGAACGGCGCAAATGAATGAAAATACTCACCCATATTTCCGTCAACAAGCGCGTATGACTTTTCTACTATCAACTCCGCAAAATGATGCCTTTTCAGCCATACACCGCAACTTATACCGTGTGTAAGATACAGGCACAGGAACAGCATCGAAACAATAACCGCTGCGGAATGTATCTGTGACTCGGTTACCGGCAAGTTCTGAAACGGCGTTGGAATTGTAAAATAAATCCTCGCACCCGATATAGATATTCCATCAGACAGAGGCGCAGTCAAAACTTTAAGCACGATACAAAACAACACCGGCAATATCATCATTGTAATATAAAGTGTATCAACTAACTTAAAACGACGTGTAATACGTTTCATTTTTCAGTCACTTCCTTCTTCTCCTTTTCTTTTACGAGAGGCCGAAAAGCAACCGCTACTCTCGTAAAAAATATCGGCAAAATAACCGCAACAGTATTAAACCACGGCAACACAACACCTATTGCAACTACCGCAAATACTGCGACATTTCTTATACCTTGGGAAGCTCTCATAAGTCTGGCAGCATCTGCCTGTTCCTTATCAACTGCTTTCTGTACTGATATTCCCATAAAATAGAAGTTAAGAGTTGCAACAATCAATGAAAGCAGATTACCAAGCAAAACAGTATAATCCCATTTCCCAACAAGAAGAAACACCGCCTGCATAAGTACACTTAAGATTACCGAAAAATATGCAATATATTTTGTCTCTTTAATCACAACGCTGTCTGCCTTAACCATTTGCTCCCCTCCTGAGAGTATTTTTCTGTCATTTAATCGTTAAAAAAACTACAATTATAAATAAAAACCAATTTTCCCTCATTTTACCATATATTGTGGTTATTATATCACAGTGGCACTATTCTGTCAACGATTTTTATATTTATTTTTTCATAATCTTGTATTTTTTATTCCTTTATGATATACTTAAAGTGCGAAAATATGTAAGAAAGGATTTGCAGATATGAAAGGTGTAAAAATTCTTCATTCAGGAGATTTTCATATAGGTTCATCACGTTCGGGCATCAGCTCGGGACGGGCAGAGCTTAAAAACACTTTTATAAAGGTTATAAATATTTGCAAGACAGAAAATATTGATTTTCTGCTGATTTCAGGCGACCTTTTTGACACCCCCTTTCCGGATGGCGAAACAACAGATGAAATTATCGATGCTATGTCGCAAATCCCCGATACCGTTGTCGCTATTTCACCGGGCAATCACGATTATGCTTGTCCCGGCTCGGTGTGGCTTAAAAATCAGTTTCCTGATAACGTTATTATCTTTACATCTTTTATGGAATATTACGATTTTGAAGAAAAAAACGTACGGCTTTTCGGCGCTGCATTCACCGACAGGTTTGAGAGAATACCTTTACTTTCTGCCGAACCCACTTTTTGCGATGATATGATTAATCTGTGTGTTCTGCACGGACAAATTGTATCCACCCTTGGCGAAAGCGAGTATAATCCCATATCAACCGATACTATTGCCAAGTGCGGCTTTGACTATCTTGCACTTGGACACGTTCACAAGCGCAGCGATATACAAAAGTCAGGCAAGACCTTTTATTCATACTGTGGCTGTCCTGACGGCAGAGGCTTTGACGAGGACGGAAGTCACGGCGTATATATAGGAACAGTCGAAAAAGGTAAATGTAATCTTGAATATACCGAGCTTTCTTCCCGAAAATACATTATTGACACACTCGACATATCGGGCTGTGAAACCACAAATCAGATATCTGAAAAAGCTTTGTCGTTTATAAAAGAAAAACATCCTGAAAGCTACAAGGATAATCTGTACAGAATTTCTCTGTGCGGAACTGTAAGTACAGATTTTACGCCAAACATTCCCCGCATTGAGAACTCTTTAAAAAGCGAAACCGCATACATTCGTGTGTATGACAAAACCGAAGCAAGCCTTACAAACATTTCGGATTTAGCATCCGAAAGTTCATTCCGTGGCATCTTTGTCCAAAAATTGCTTGAAATGCAGGCAAGTGCTGACGATGCCGATAAAGAACTTTACCTTAAAGCTTTGCGGCTTGGCTTGAAGGCTTTTGAAAAGGGGGTGACTTTGGGTGATAATTAAGAAATTTGATATCGAAGGCTTTGGCAAATTTTCAGGACAAGCCATAGATTTCAAGCCCGGCTTCAACCTGATTTTCGGCAAAAATGAGGACGGAAAATCAACGCTGATGGCATTTATCAAACTGATGTTTTACGGAGGTGGCGGTGCAAAGGGCACAGATATTTCAAAAAATACCCGAAGAAAATACGCCCCGTGGAATGGCTCTGCAATGTCGGGGGCAGTTGAATTTGAATCGAGCGGCACAGAAATCAGACTTCACAAGGAATTTAAAAAAACCGCAGCAACCGACAAAACAACAGTATACAACCTTAGCACCGGCGAAAAGCTGTCTTATCCCGCATCAAGCGAAATGGGACGTATTTTCTTTGATATGGAGCAGGGTGAATTTGAACGTAGTGTGTTTATTGATAGTTTTGGTGGTTTTTCGACAGATGCATCATCTGACAGCCTTGCTATGCGAATTGCAAATCTTTCGGTGTCTGGCGACGAAAACATTTCACAAAGCACCATAAGGTCACGAATTGATGCCGCATGCGAGGAGCTTGTTTCCAAAAGCGGTAAAAAGGGTATGTTGGTTGATGCTCAAAGCAAGCTTGAAGAGCTTAAACATTCATTAGAGCAGTTGATTTTCCAAACCGAAAGTCAGCATACGCTGATGACAGACATCAATGAATTAAAGAATGAAATTGCCATTCTTGAGTCGTCGCTTGAAAGCGCAGAGAACGCCAGCAAAGTTGCTGCTGCCATAAAAACTCTTGGCGGATATACCACTCTTCTCGAAAAGCTAAGCATTAAAAAACACTCTCTTGATAAATTGGCAGGTTATTCGCTTTCTTCTGATTCAGCAAAAGAACTTTTAAAAAAGTGCAAAGAACTAAAATCAAATATGTCTGCCGAATATATTCAACCAGATTCTACCACCTCTGATGTAATTTCCGACAGTGAATACGGGCGGCTTTTGGATATTCAAAAAAGGCTTGAGATGCTTGATGCCGACGAGCAGTGTATTAAAAGTTCTGTCGCACGTGCCAAAGAGGATATTTCCGCACGAATTGACGACGAAAAGAAAAAAAGCAAAACCATTGCCCTTTTGGTTGGCATTGCCGCCATTATTGCAGGGCTTATAACTGTTTTTACTTTGCCTTCATTGCGTTATATAGGCATAGGTGTAGGAATTTTGGGTGCTCTCATTTCCTGTTTGCTGTTTAAAAACTCAGCAAAAAATCTTTCCAATAAAATTTCAGTTCAGCTTGCCCGACAGGAGCTTGAAAACAGCCTTCGTATGCTGTCTTTCTATTACGAAGGAATTTCGGGTAAAACTCTTGACGAGTTGCTTGCAGAACTTACCGAAAGACGCAGTGAATATAAAACCGATATTGCAAACAAGCTCAACTATTACGGTTGCAAAACTCTTGACGAGTTAAGCGAAAAAACCGTTGGAGCACAGAACACCCGATTTGCTGCCGCAACTGCTGAAATTAACCAACTTAAAAATCAGTTTACTCAGCTTATTTCAAATGTGCATCCGGTCAACACTTTTGAAGATGCAAACACCGTTTTTAAAGAAATTGACGATACTGTTTCGGCGATTGACGTGCTTGAACGTGAGATTTCGGTTCTTTGTGATGTTCTGGGTGATACATCTGTAGATATCAGCTCTACAAAAAATAAAATTGCAGAGCTTGATGAGATTATAAAAAGTACCCCCATAAAAGACAAAACAGAAATTGATATTGCCGATGCAAAAACAAAGCTTGTACAAAAGCGCAACACTCTTGAAGAACTACAAAGCAAAATTTCCATACCCGAAGTCAGCGAACATCAACTGACTGCACAAATTGAGGAATGCACCGAAACTGTAAACGAGTATTCCGAAAGATATAAAGTTCTTGACATTGTATCAAACGCATTGGATGCCGCATCTGCAGAAATGAACAAGGGGCTTGGCTCGCATCTGAGTCAAAAAACAGGCGAATATCTTAAGCTGATGTCAGGCGGCAAATACGGCGATGTGATGGTATCACGTGACTTGAGTGTAGAAACCAGAGCTTCATCACAGGAAGGATTTCATCAATGGAAATACCTGAGTTCAGGCGCAATTGACCGTGTATATCTTGCGTTGCGCCTTGCAGCGACAGATATTATTGCCGAAAAGCATAATCCCATACCACTGTTTTTAGATGATATTCTTACCCAGTATGATGACGAAAGCTGTCGCAACACTATAAAATTTTTAAAAGAGTATCTCGAAAACTCCGGCTCGGTATCACAAATCTTTTTCTTTACCTGCCACAATCATATTGCAGATATAGCAAAAGAAATTATTCCCGAATTAAATGAGATTATTTTGTGAGAAAGAAGGACATACTTATGACAATTACCTATGAATTTGAAGGCTCACTTTATGTAAACGTAACAAACAGATGCAGCAATGATTGCATCTTTTGTCTGAGAAACAATCACGATAATGTAAACGGCAAGGACAATCTGTGGCTTGACCGCGAGCCAACAGTTGAAGAAATTAAAGCAGATTTTCAAAAACGTGATATGACCAAATACAGCTCAATTGTATTCTGTGGCTACGGCGAGCCATTGATGCGTTTTGACGATTGTATGGAGGTTGCAAGATGGCTGAAGGAAAGCTATCCCCACCTTCCTATTCGCATCAATACAAATGGTCAGGCAAACCTGATAGAAAAACGTGATGTTACGCCCGAATTTGAAGGCATTATCGACTCTGTTTCAATAAGTCTTAACGCTGCAAACGCAACACGATACGATGAAATCTGCAAAAGCTACTTTGGAGAGGCAGCGTTTGAGGGATTGCAGGAATTTGCACGACTTGCAAAACGATATGTTCCTAAGGTTACTTTGTCTATCGTTGACCACGACATAACTGCCGAAGAAATTGATATCTGCCGCAGTATTGCAAAAAAATGCGGCGTTGATTTCAGGGTTCGTGCGTATATTGAATAACATAACGAAAGGGCTGACTATATAATGAGCAATGACTCATTTCAAATAAAACCTGTTACTCTGGAGTCAAAAGCGATTCTTGATTCGCATTTCAGGAAACACCGTTTCATAAACTCGGAGTTTACCTTTACCAATTTATTTATGTGGCAAAAATCCTATAATATCCGATATGCTGAAATTAACGGAAATTTGTGCATATTCTCTCAACACGGGAACGACCCCGAAAGCGTTAATCTGGCACCCTTGAACAACGATGCGACATCCGTTATTTATGAGCTTTTGAAGTATTTTAAGGAAATCGGTCAGGCTCCCTGCATCCGTCTTTTCGGCAAAGATCAGAAACGAATTATTAAAGAGGGTTTTCCTGATATGTTTAAGTACGAAAAGGACATTGATTCCTTTGACTATGTATATAGTGTTCAGGACTTGATAAATCTCCCCGGCGGAAAGTACCACGCAAAACGCAACCATATCAACAAATTTAAGTCGCTGTATAACTACCAATATCACACAACGACCCCCGACTTTCGTGAAGATTGTCGCGAAATGTTTATTCGCTGGTGCGAAACTAAGCGTGACAGTATCACAAACATTGACGAGCAACTTGAGGCAGTTAACCGTCTGCTTGATAACTGGGAAGACCTTGACATTGCAGGTGGTTGTCTGACTGTTGACGAAAAAATGGTAGCCTTTTCGTTTGGCGAGGTGCTGTGCTATCCCGAGTCAATCGTGGTAATTCATCTTGAACACGCAGACACCGACTATCAGGGAAGCTTTCCTATGATAAATCAACAGTTTCTTGAGCATCAATGGTCGGATTTTAAATTGGTCAACCGTGAAGAAGATATGGGCCTTGAAGGTCTGCGAAAGGCAAAAAAATCATATTATCCTGTATTAATGGCCGAAAAATATATTGCAACATTGAAATAATCAGGCAAAATTAAATATCATAATCCGGACAACTTGTGAATACAGTATAATGAATACTATATTCGCAAGGAGCGTGACAAAATGCATTTTGATATAACTTCAATTCTGGCATATGCCGCAGGACTTGTGCTGATGTTTGTTTTTTGCCGGATATTTATAAAACCAATCAAATGGCTGCTTAAACTTCTTATTAATGGAGTTTTAGGCGGTCTTATCCTGGCGGCAGTAAACTTTGTGGGCGGTTTTGCAGGAATTACCATACTTATCAATCCTTTGTCTGCCTTGCTTGCGGGACTTTTGGGTGTCCCCGGAGTCATTCTTGTTATAATTCTTCAATATATCTTTTAGAAACCTAAGGAGCTGTTGCGAAACATTTAACGCAACAGCCCCTTCATATTATTACTCTTTCAGGCTCTCTTCAAGCTGATTTATTGATTGTTCCAAAGCAGTCATAGATTCACCAAAAGCATTCCAGTTACCTTCGGCATTAGCCTTTTTTGCACGTCTGAATTCATCAACAACCTTTTTTGCAATACTGTCATAATCTAAATCTTCGTCCATCGCATCTTCTGCTTCCGGTTTTTCATCAATCGAAGGTGTTTCGGTATTTTGCGGTGCCTTCTCTCCAAATAAAGCATACAAAGCTTCTTCAAGACTGCTCTTCATAACAATTTTCTCGTCATACGCAACCACTACCTGCTTGAGTTCGGGAAGAGTAGACTGATTGCTTGAAGCAATATAGATAGGTTCCACATAAAGAATTGAATCCTCAATTGGCACAACAATCATATTGCCGCGGATAACCTTAGAGCCACCCTGACTCCACAAATTAAGTTCTTTTGAGATATCCATATCCGAATTAATGCGGTTTTCAATCTGCAACGGTCCATAAACATTCATATCCTTGGGGAACTTATAAACCTGCAGCTTTCCATAGCTTTCCCATTCGTTGCAAACTGCAAGCCAAGCCACCATATTATCCTTATTGGTAAGTGTGTATGGCACAGTAAGCAAAAGTTCAGCATTCTCCCGTCCTTCAAGACGCATCATATTATAATATGCCGCAATTTCTTTTGGCTCGGTAGCGTTTCCGTATCTTTCCTTTGCAATAGCCCACGTATCGTTTTTATTATAAAATGTTGTGGGGTTGGATATGTGATACTTGCCATAAACATCAGATTGCACCTTAAACATATATTCAGGATATTTTATGTGCGCCTTTATTCCGTCAGGAACTTCCTTGTCAGAAAACAACTGAGGATAGATTGCTCTGTAATTTCTTACCAGAGGGTCAGTTTCGTCTGCAACATAAAATGTCACATCACCGTTATATGCATCAACCACCACTTTGACGGAATTGCGTATATAGTTAAATTCTCCGTTATAGCTTTGTGCATAAGGATATGCATTGGTTGTCGTATATGCGTCAATAACCCATTTTAAAGAGCCGTCATCATCGATAATCATATATGGGTCGGTATCATATTTAAAAAATGGAGCAACAGTCTTTACCCTATCAAGAATATTGCGATTAATTAAAATTCTACTATTACTTGAAACCAAATCTGAAACCAAAAGTCTTATATCCCCATACTTTGCGGCAAAAATAATTCTGTTAAGCAAATTCAACTTAAGACCGCCGCTTCCGTCGTATGAAAATTCAATATCCTCCTGACCTTCAGAATAGTCAAGCTCCTTGTATTTTTCGTTGCCTACAACAACATAGTCGTGGGTCAGCTCGCCGTAATAAATTCTTGGTTGCTTAATTTGAGGTATTCCTTCCGCTGACCTCGGCGGAATATCCTTTATCAAGAACTGTGGCTGTCCCTGACTTGTTACCTCGTTTATAACATTCATTGTCACACCAAAACCGTGAGTATATCTTAAAGTACGGTTGATATATGTGTCGGCACTGTCACTTAAATTCTCCTTGGTAATTTCACGGGGTGTTATTGCCACAGCCGTCTTTTTGCCATTGATTTCATAGGGCACAATATCTGTTTCGTTAAATGTGTAATAATTCCTTATGCCCTGTATCTGATTAAGCACAGTTAAATTGGCTGATAAATCAAGAATTCTTATATTATCAGTAACCTCGCTGTGCTGCCTGATAGTTTCTGCAGTAAGGTCATTTTTCACATCAAATTCAACTTCCGAGATGTCGTCAAGACCGTATGCCGCCTGAGTATATTCAATATTTGCAGCAATGTTCTCCTGCTCACGTATTACCTCGTTGGGTGATACAACAATTGTCTGTACCGCAAAAGATACTACAACTGCCAGCAGCCAGAACGCAGGATAAACCAAAATTGCTTTTATTGCCCGTGCCTTTTTTGCTTTCGCAAGAAAAACTGCAGACGCAACAATTATCGCAATCAGCAAAAACGGTGCCACACGGTAATAGGTAAGCCATATAGTTTTGGCAGTAAATCCCGCACCGCTAAGTTCGCCAAAGCTGTCATATAAAATATTTTCAGCTTTAAGAATGTATGCAAGGCAGTTTATTGCCAGCAATATGCCAATATTAACATAGTTATGAAAGGCAACAGCCTTAAAGCTCAACAATTCCTTGCCCGAATAATCGCTGAATACGGCACCAAAAAACCAGTATGCAACCAGTACAAACCCTGTTACAAACAACCATATACTGAAAACAGAATCTGAAAGAGCCACAAGAAATGGTCTTTGGAATATAAAATAGCCTATGTCCCTGCCAAAAACCGGGTCAACTTTGCCAAACCACTGCGGATTGGCAAACGACAAAAACCTTTCGCTTAATGAACTGCTTACCATTCCACCAAGAACAAGAGCTACAACAAACCCAAGAAGTAATGAAACCTTCAAGGAATTAAAAATTCCACGCTCAATATTTAGTACCGCAAAATTTCGTCTTAAAAACAAAATACTCAAAGTCACAGCAAAAAATATACACGCAATGCTTATCCCCTGCACAACAAGTCGTGTAAAAAGGTTTTTGAAGAATATGGAAACATACTGGGTACCAATTTCCATTACCCTAAGATATTCCATAAATCCGCGGCCAACATAATAAATTAAAATAACAGCAATCGCCGCAACAAGATAGATGGTAAGTTTTTTTACAAATCTACCATTCTGCCCGTCGCTGTTTTCTTTTTTGAAGCCTTTAATATCAATCATTCGGTTTCTCCCCCGTCTGTTTCTATGAGAGCATCTACAAAATTCATCGGGCTGAATTCTTCAAGGTCATCCACCTTTTCGCCAAGACCGATAAGTTTTACCGGAATGTTATATTCATTTTTGATTGCAAACACAATACCGCCCTTGGCAGTACCATCAAGCTTGGTAAGAATAATTCCCGTAATGTCAGCAGCCTCTTTAAACTGTTTTGCCTGAGAAACTGCATTTTGTCCGGTTGTGGCATCAAGCACCAACAGAACCTCCTTTGACGAATCAGGAAGCTCGTTATTTAAAATTCTGTAGATTTTTTTAAGCTCATCCATTAAATTCTTTTTATTATGCAATCTGCCTGCAGTATCACACAGCAAAATATCGGCACCACGATTTTTTGCAGCCCCTACTGCATCATAAATTACCGCAGCAGGATCAGACCCTTCCTGTTGCTTTATAATCTCTGCATCAGCACGCTCTGCCCATACCTCAAGCTGCTCGATTGCCGCCGCACGGAATGTATCCGCCGCCGCAATAACAACCTTTTTCCCCATCTGCTTGTACATATAAGCCAGCTTTCCGATTGAAGTAGTTTTTCCCACACCATTTACGCCGATAACCATAATTACCGCAGGCGTCCCCTGAAGCTGAACAGAATTGTCGCCTTCGGTAAGGATTTCAGCAAGGATATTTTTAAGTTCCTGCTTAACCTGTTCGCCCTCTGTGATGTGCTTTTCCTTTATGGCATCTCTTAATCTGTCGATAATATCTGTTGAGGTTTCAACCCCCAAATCTGCCATAATCAAAATTTCTTCAAGCTCTTCAAGCAAATCTTCGTCTACAGACCTAAAGCTTTTAATAGCATCTTCAATTCTTTCGCTGAGCACTTCTTTGGTTTTGCTCAGGCTTTCTTTTAATTTTCCGAATAATCCCATTATTCTGCCACCTCGTCAATATTTAATGATAACAATTTGGATATACCTTTCTCTTGCATGGTTACACCATAAAGAATATTTGCGGCCTCCATTGTACCGCGTCTGTGAGTTACAACAATAAACTGTGATTTTTGACTGTACTTCTTCAGATAGTCGGCATAGCGGTATACGTTGATGTCATCAAGAGCCGCCTCAATTTCGTCAAGAATACAAAACGGCGTTGGTCTAACTTTAAGTATTGCAAAAAGCAGTGCAATTGCAGTAAAGGCTCTTTCACCACCCGAAAGCAACGTAAGACTCTGCAGTTTTTTGCCCGGAGGCTGTGCAATAATTTCAACGCCCGTTTCCATAATATCATCAGGGTCGGCAAGTTCAAGATACGCCTGCCCTCCGCCAAAGAGTTCGCGGAATACGCTATTAAAGTTCTTGCTGATGATTTCAAACTGCTCGGAGAACTGTTTTTTCATAATTCCCATCATTTCGTCAATTATTTTTTCAAGCTCTCCCTTTGCTTTTTCAAGGTCTACCGTCTGCTCGGTAAGGAAGTCAAAACGCTCCTTTACCATTTTATATTCTTCAATTGAATCAATATTAATATTTCCAAGAGCCTTTATTTTACTCTTCAGCTCCGAAATTTTTGCAGTCGCTTCCTTTAGATTAAGTTCTTCATCGGTTTTCATCTTCTGAGCATCACTGAAGGTAAGTTCATATTCTTCCCACAGATACTCAAACAAGCCATCAAGGTCGCCCTCGCACTTGGCTTTTGAGCCTTCAATCTTAGTCTTTTGCTGACCTAATGAATACATCTTTTCACGGATATTTTTTACATCCTCCTGCAAATCTTTTGTCCTCTGGTCAGTTTCTTTACGAGTTTCGCCCAGTTGGGTCAGCTTGTTTTCAAGTTCAACTGTGTGTAAACCTATCTTTTCAAGCTTTTCACGATTGGTTGCAATTTCGCAGTTTAAGCTGTTAATTTTTTCATTAAACGCATCAATCTCTGCCCGCTTAATGTCGTTATCTTCAAGGATTGAAGCCTTTTCAGCTTTGACAGACTCCAGTCTTTCATTCTGAACATCAATATCCTTTTGATTTGCACTTTCATCAATACGCAGATTTATCAGTAAGTCTTGAAGTTCCTTTACCTTGTTCGCAATTTCTTCTGACTCAAGCTGCTTTGAATCTGTCTCGCATCGCAGCTTTAATACACTTGCTTCAAGGTCATCGGCGGTTTTGTTGCAAAGGTCAATATCCGCATTAATTTCGGCGGTGCGATCTTCAATTGTCTTTGCCTCTTGCAGAAGCTGATTTTTGCGTTCCTCTGCTGCCTCAAGATATGTACGGCTGTGGTCAGAATCCGCTTTTGCTCTTATGTATTCCTCATTTTTTGCGGATATCAATACTCTTGCATTTTCTGCACGATTGATACTTTCCTGCAAGTTTTTTGCAATCTCAGCCTTATCGCTTTCGATGCTTTCAAGTTGTTTTTTCAGTTTGTCAATTTCTGAGGTCAAAGTTTCTATTTCTGCCGCTCTTGACAAAAATCCTGAATTTTTTCCCAATGTACCACCACTCATTGCACCTCCGGGCTGCATAACTTCGCCCTCTATGGTTACAATCTTAAACTTGTGCCCACACTTTGCCGCCATTGCAATTGCGTTGTCGATGTGGTCCACCACAACAGTTCCGCCAAGAATACTGCCAACAACGTCCTCATACTTACTGTCATAGTCAACAATATCCTGAGCAAGCGCAATAAATCCCTTCATCTTATCTGCGCCCTGAAGGTCGATGTTTCGTGGCTTTGATGTTGAAATAGGCATAAAGGTTGCCCTGCCCAGTTTTCCCGCTTTCAGGAAATTAATTGCTGCCTTGGCATCCTGCTCGGTTTCGGTTACAATATTCTGATTTACCGAAATCATTGCAACTTCAATAGCTGTCACATACTTTTTTTCGGTAGATATCAGCTTTGAAACAGGTCCATAAATCTTTGCATTTTTAAGAGAGCCATCCGCATGGGCTGTCATAATTTCCTTAACACTGCGGTTATAGCCCTCGTAATCGTTCTCCATATCTTCAAGCACGCTTTTACGTGAATTATTGCGGCTAAGCTCTGCAAGAGTCAGATTGCGTTTTTCGTTTAGTTCATCGCTCTTTTCCTGATATTCCTTTACCTCCTTTTCAGCAAGCTCGGCATCTGCCTTTATAGCATCAAATTCTGCCGTCAGCTTCGCAAGAGCCGCCTCTATTATTTTATTGTTGTCATCTATACGGTTATGCTCAATGTTGTGTCTTTCAAGTTCTTCGTCAACATTGCGGCGCTCTCTCTCAAAATTCTCCAACAAAATATTATAGTTTGCCACCTTGCTGCGAAGGTCGCTAATTTCAGAGGTTTTCTCTATTATTTCGTCCTTAAGGCTTTCAAGTCTGTCATTGTTGCCCTCAAATATAGAATTATTCTTTTCAAATTCTGCCTCTGCCGTCTGAATTTTTTCAAGCAATGCATTGTGCTTTTCATTAAGTTCGGCTTGTTCTTTAATATATCCGTCAATCAGTTCGTCAAGCTGACCAATGCCACGCTCACTCTTTGCTATTTCGTCGGTAATTCTTTGGATATTTTCTTTGCAGTGTTCAATATTTGCAAGTCCCAAAGAAATGTGCTGATTTTCTTCTGCGGTTTCGTCCGCTGCCGTCCTTTGGGCAGTACGACAATTTTCCATTTCTTCTTCGATTTTCTCAATCTCAGCATACATCTGTTGTGTAAGCTGTTCTTTATCGTCAATTTCCTTCTGCAAAAGGTCAATGCTGTTGGAAACGCCGTCCAGACGACGTTCGATTTCAACAAGCTCGGCACGGTACTTTATAATGGACGCAACCGAAACGTTAACATCAATAATTCTCAGTTCATCACGGAGGTTAAGATATTTTTTTGCCTTTTCAGACTGAACACGCAAAGGTTCAAGCTGTCCTGATAGTTCTGACATAATATCGTTTACACGGGTCAGATTGTCGTTTGTCTTTTCAAGTTTCTTTTCTGCCTCGTTTTTGCGATACTTATACTTGGTGATGCCTGCCGCTTCTTCAAATATACGGCGTCTGTCCTCGGATTTATTGCTTAGGATTTCGTCAATTTTGCCCTGACCGATTATAGAATAACCTTCTCTGCCCAAACCTGTATCCATAAACAACTCGTGTATATCCTTAAGACGGCAAGCGGCGTGGTTAATAAAATACTCACCCTCGCCATTGCGGTACACACGACGGGTAATAACAACCTCTTCATAGTCAACAGGGAGTGCCCCTTCGCTGTTGTCAAGTGTCAGCGAAACTTCCGCAAAACCCTGTGGCTTTCGCACCTCGGTACCTGCGAAAATAACATCCTCCATACGGCTGCCACGAAGTGAACGTACGCTTTGTTCACCCATAACCCAACGTATAGCATCAGAAATATTACTCTTTCCAGAGCCATTTGGCCCGACAATCGCAGTTATACCCGAATTAAAATCAAGATATATTTTGTCAGCAAAGGACTTAAACCCTTGCATTTCAACACTTTTAAGATGCAAAAAAATTACCTCCTCTTTGGAAGCACCTGTGCACTCCCGCTGATGTAAAACTATATTTATATGCCAAAAGGCACCATTCCACCAAGATAAAATATGACATTTTATTATAACATAATTTCCAGCTCTTGTAAAGAATTTATTTAACGAAAAACGCCAACTATACCAATGTATAGCTGGCGCATAATTCTAATTTTCCTTAAGTTCTTCGGGGATTTCTTCGATATGTTCGGACTTACCCTTTTTTAGAATTTTTACATCCTTTGAGTCCAGAATTTTAAACACCGGCTCTTCAGGTGTGCCGAACTTAGCCTTAATAAGACCTTTAAGGACAAATACCTCGGTAACTGTGCCCCGCTGACCTTCATATTCAATCAAAGAGCCCTTGCCGGGCACCTTTTTAAGAAGGTCTTCGTATGCAGGCTGCTCGTACTCTAAACAGCACATAAGTCTGCCACAAATACCCGAAATCTTGGTAGGATTAAGTGACAAGCCCTGATCTTTTGCCATTCTGATAGACACGGAATGAAAATCATTAAGAAAGCTTGAGCAACACAGTGGTCTGCCGCAAATACTTATTGCACCCAGAGTCTTTGCCTCATCACGAACGCCCATCTGCCTAAGTTCAATTCTGGTACGGAAAATCCCTGCCAGAGTTTTTACCAGTTCACGAAAGTCAACCCTTCCGTCTGCGGTAAAATAAAACAAGATTTTGCTTCCGTCAAAAGTATACTCTGTATCGATAAGCTTCATATTCAGATTATGCTCCTGAATTTTCTTTACCGCAATATCAAATGCTTCTTTTTCCTTCGCCTTGTTTTTTTCAAGTTTTTCAAAGTCTGCCGGTGTCGCCTTGCGAATTATTGATTTAAGAGGTGCTACAATTTCGCTATCCTCAACCTCTTTATTCTTAACTGCAACAAAACCGAATTCCACACCTCTTGATGTTTCAACAACAACGCCATCATCGGTGCTGAACTTTTGCCCCTTGGGGTCAAAGTAATAAATCTTGCCGGCTTTATTAAATTTAACACCTATAACCTCAGTCATTTATTGCCTCCCAAAGCTCCACACTCATACACTGTGCAATTTGAGCATAGCTTATATTTCTTGATAAATATTCATTGTATTTCATTAAAATTTCAAGTAGTTTAACGGGTGTTCCTGTACGGATTTTGTTCCCAAACCCTATTATGTCGGATAGTTTGTCCTGATTGCTGATGCCCCGACCTTCATCCGATTGCTTTGCATACATAAGGTCACGAAACATCCCTTGCATCATATCCATAATCAGTTTGGTCTCGTCCTTGTTATGTTTTAAAAACAACATCAAATCGTAGATTGAACGATTACCCTTTCCTGCAAGTGCCAAAACCCGCAGATATAACTCATCCCTGAGTTTTATAACCTCGTCAGAACTTGCGAGTTCCTGTGCTCTGCCTATACAGCCACCGCTCATTGCCGCAAGAGCAGTGCTTTGCTCGTCCAGTTTTGGATATGCCGATTTAAGATAATCTGCAATCAGGCTGTCTGCAAGAGGATAAAATTTAAGGGGTACCGCACGTGAAAGAATTGTTGGTAAAAACAAATTTGAGTTTTCAGCAATCAGTATAATGATGCAATAATCCGGTGGCTCCTCCAAAACTTTCAGTAGACTGTTCTGTGCGTAAACATTCATCGTATCAGCATTTGGCACAATGTAAATCTTGCGCTCAGACGCAAACGGCTTTATATAAATATCCTTTTTCATATTACGCACAGTATCAACCAGAACATCTGTGGATTTTTTTGTTTCATCATACAGTTGATTGGTGATAATCTGCACATCAGGATGGTTGCCCGATGCACACATCGTACAATTTTTGCACACACCACAAGGCTCGCCACCATCGGGGTTTTCGCAAAGGAGCAGTTTTGCAAACTCCTTTGCCATTGTCTGCCTTCCCACACCGCGGGGACCTTCGAAAATGTATGCGTGCCCAACACGGTTTTCGCTTACTGAAACAGTCAGGACATTCTTTACTTTATTATGACCCCAAACGGCTGAAAGCATTACCCTACCATCCTTTGTTTATATTAAAACTTAATTCTCTCGCTTATATATGCAACAAGGTCGTCAATTTTTACACGTTCCTGCTCCATTGTATCACGATGACGAACTGTAACAGATGCATCTTCCTCTGACTCAAAATCGTATGTGATACAGAAGGGTGTACCGATTTCATCCTGTCTGCGGTATCTTTTACCGATACTTCCTGCTTCGTCATATTCGCACATAAACTCTGATGCAAGCTTTGAATATACCGCACCTGCACCCTCGGCAAGCTTCTTTGACAAAGGAAGAACTGCTGCCTTGATAGGTGCAAGCGCCGGATGAAATCTCATAACTGTACGGATATCATTCTTCTCGGCATCGATAACTTCTTCGTCATATGCTTCAACCATAAATGCAAGTGTTACACGGTCTGCACCCAGTGATGGTTCAACGCAGTAAGGAGTGTACTTTTCGTTTGTTTCGGGGTCGTTGTAATCAAGCTTTTCGCCACTATGATTACTGTGCTGAGTAAGGTCAAAATCTGTACGGTCAGCAATACCCCAAAGTTCGCCCCAACCGAATGGGAACATAAACTCAATATCGGTTGTTGCATTACTGTAATGCGAAAGTTCTTCCTGCTCGTGGTCACGCATTTTAATATTTTCTTCCTTGATATCCAACGAAAGAAGCCAGTTTTTGCAGAAATCCTTCCAGTATTTAAACCAGTCAAGGTCTGTGCCGGGTTTACAGAAAAATTCAAGCTCCATCTGTTCAAACTCACGGGTTCTGAAGGTAAAGTTACCCGGAGTAATTTCGTTACGGAAAGACTTACCAACCTGACCAATACCAAATGGAATCTTTTTTCTTGAAGTTCTTTGAACATTCTTAAAGTTTACAAAAATACCCTGAGCAGTTTCAGGTCTTAAAAAGATTTCGCTTGTGCTGTCTTCGGTAACGCCCTGAAAAGTCTTGAACATAAGATTAAATTTTCTTATATCAGTAAAGTTATGCTTACCGCAATTGGGGCATTTTATGTCCTGCTCGTTGATAAATTCAAGCATTTTTGCATCAGACCAGCCATCAGCCGAAACGCCTGCTGCGTCTTCGATAAGCTTGTCTGCACGAAAACGAGTTTTACACTCCTTACAGTCCATAAGCGGGTCAGAAAATCCGCCGACGTGACCAGAAGCAACCCAGGTCTGTGGATTCATCAAAATTGCAGCATCCAAACCTACGTTATAAGGGCTTTCCTGAATGAACTTTTTCCACCATGCACGCTTAACATTATTTTTAAGTTCAACACCCAAAGGACCATAATCCCAAGTATTTGCCAGACCACCATATATTTCAGAGCCGGAATAAACAAATCCGCGACCCTTACAAAGAGCAACTATTTTTTCCATTGTCTTTTCAGTATTTTTCATTTTTATCACAAAGCCTTTCCTGCCCACTGAATTTAAATAACTTCCGCCGTGAGCCTGCAGAATATTAAACGGATTTTGCTAAAATCCAAATAAGTACATAATTAGCCTGAAAGTAGTTATCCGAACCTGCCTGAAAAAGGCGTAATTTCGGTATATTTTAGTTTGTCGTCTTTGGCAGGCATCAGCCTGTCTGTATCCTCCACACCAAAATCTCCTTAAAATTCCATACTTTTCAGGTCGGAGAATTTCAAGTGAGCTGATTTTTGTCTGAACAAGGCAAAAACAGAGCTAATCCTTGTTGGCTTAGCGAGTATTTTAACACAGTTCAGGCGGAAAGCAGCCACTTGAAATCAGGTTTGCATAACTACTTTCAGGCTAAGATATAGTATATCATATATTCCAAAATTCTGCAAGTTTTTTTGTAACTATTTTTTTGTTTCCCATTTTTACCTGTATGTATTGAATATTTGTCGAAAAATGTGGTATTATGTAGTATAGAATATATAAAGGAGGATTGCCGCAAATGCACAAATCTGAACACATTATTACATCAAAGCACTATCTTGTAATGTCAGCTTTGGCTTTTACTTTTGGCATATGTCTTTCGTGTATTCTGCACACCCGGCTTTTATTGGTTCTGTTTATTTATCTTATATTTGTTATCGCCGTACTGTCGTTAGTTATTGTTGTTATAAAACACTTTGACAAATCAAGGACTAAGATGCGGCTTAAACCTTTGTTGTTGCCGGCTTTTCTCATTATATGTGTCATTGCCGGGATACTGCGTATTGTATCGTCAGAATATCTCTTTCCTAACAAATTAAAGACATATGTTGGCGATGAATTATGGCTATCTGGCACAGTATCGTCATCTGTCACTAAGACGGCAAGGGGATATTCATACTACTTTAACTTTGATATAATACAGGCAAATGATGAATATATCCATCCCGAAACAATTGTTATGTACATACCCGAAGCCCGCGGTAAGCTCCTTTCCGAAGGTGACGAAATATGCTGCTGGACAAAGCTCAGTAATCCTACACGATATGACGACACTGACAACTTTGACTATTACACCCATCTTAGAGGAAGGAATATATTTTACATCGGCAAAACCGGCAATGCAAATAAAATAACACTGGAAAAACCATTTCATCCCATTACCTTTGTGAAGGATATTGGAAATTTCATTAAAAACAAAACTGTAACCGCATCAGATTCTATTGTTTTTGATAACATCAACCACGCCGCAATTCTTAAAGGAATTTTGGCAGGAGATAAATCAGGCTTTTCGGACAAGCTTTATGACAGCTTTTCAAACGCCGGACTTTCACACATAGTTGCGATTTCGGGAATGCATTTGTCTATTTTGTTTTCTGTTTTATCATTACTGTTTTTCAAAATACGTACTAACAAAAAGGCAGCATACCTGATTTCAATACCTATAATTGTTGTTTTTGTTGCTGCCGCACAGTTTACCCCCTCGGTCTGTCGCGGTGCTGTTATGATGCTGGTAATGATTTTTTCAGTCCTTACCAATCTGCGGTATACACCAATCAATGCACTTTTCCTCTCAATTATAATAATAACAATGGTTGCACCATATGCAGTATTTTCCCAAAGCCTTATCCTTTCTTTTGGAGCAACTCTCGGAATACTTGTATACTTTGGATATCTTAACAACTTGCTTAAAGATTTTATTCCTGTTTCAAAAACAAACAAGAAAGCCATATACTGCAAAGAGGCCTTTTGTTCGTCTGTATCAATTTCAATTGCTGCCTTTTTAGGTACAGTATATTTTTCAGCATTGTTCTTTGGCAGAATTTCGTGGATTCAGTTTTTTACAAATCTGTGGGTTATTCCTATTGTTACCCTTACATTTTGTATGGGTTTTCTTGCCTGTGGTCTTTACTACATAGTACCGCGCTTTGCCACAGCAGTATTTTATTATCCATTAAAAATTTGTCTTGAAATCATTTTATCTACTGCCGAAACCTTTGGCAAGGACTGTTTTTCTATAAAGGTAAACAGTCAGACTATGTCGCCTGTGACATTTGTTGTGTATATAGGCGTGGCACTTATAATCTACTTTATTCTTAAATATATAAATGATCTTAAATATGGAAAATCCGTTAATCAATAAACGATTAACGGATTTTAAGTTAGAACTCATTTACTATTCTTTTAAAGGTGTTGCCACGTTCTTCAAAGTTTTTAAACAAGTCAAAGCTGGCACAAGCGGGAGATAACATCACCACATCGCCCTTTTCTGCAATATCCCGTGCGGTGTTTATCGCTGTTTCAAATTCGCTTTCACGATAAATGGTCAACCCGTCATAATTTTTTGCCTTCTTAACCGCGGCCTCGATTTTATCTGAGGTTGCCCCCACCAGAACAAGCTTTTTAACGTGTTTGTTAATAACATCTCCAAATTCGTCAAATGGAATTTTTTTGTCATAGCCCCCGGCAATAAGAATTACCTTTTCATCAAATGCATTAAGACCCGCCGTTGTTCGAGCCGGGCTGCTGGCGATTGAATCATTATAATATCTAACACCATCAAGTTCACGTATAAGCTCGATTCTGTGTGGAACTCCACCGAAATTCTTTGCGACAGTTTCAACAGTTTCTTTTGACACATAATCCCGTGTTGCAGCAATTGCCGCCATATAGTTTTCGACATTATGAATTCCGGGGATTAGGATATCGCTGGTATTTATTATTTTTTCGTCACCGTAAAAAATGCTGTCGCCCTGCAAATATACAAGAGCATCACCCTGCGATGAAAAACTTCTCCATTCGCCTTTTGCATCCTGACCAATTTTACTTGTAATATCGTTTGCCAGATTTGTCACAAGAACAGAATTCTTATCCTGATATTTCATTATGTTTTTCTTTGCTTCAATATATTCATCAAAATCCTTGTGCCAATCAAGATGGTTGGGCGTCACATTTGTTATAACTGCCACCTTGGGACTTTTTTCCATTGAGAACAGCTGAAAACTAGAAAGCTCTAAAACCGCCTTGTCTTCTGCCTTAATATGTTCAAGCTCCGCAACAAGAGGCTTGCCTATGTTACCGCCAATGTGACATGTATACCCTTGTGTTTTAAGCATTTCGCCTATAAGAGTTGTGGTTGTGGTCTTGCCGTCACTGCCGGTAACTGCAATAATTTCACAAGGACAAAGTTCAAAAAACAGCTCCATTTCAGAGGTTACTTCAATTTCCTTTTCTTTTGCCGTCAAAAGTTCAGGCACATCTCCACGAAGTCCGGGGGTTTTAAAAATAACCTCGCACCCTTCAGGAATGTTTTTAAGATAATCTTCTCCCAGTACAAAATGAGCACCCAAATCAGAAAGCTCGGTATACACCTCGCCAAGAGCCTTAGCATCCTTCTTATCGTGAGCAGTAACACTTGCACCGCCTTCAATCAAAAAGCGTATAAGAGGTACGTTACTTACTCCAATACCGATTACCGAAATTTTTCTATCTTTTAAGGATTTTTTATATTCAAATACATCCATAATTTCTTGCTCCTTTTAAAAGATTATAACAAGTGTCCTTTGACGAAATAGCGTGTTTGCGCTATTTCGCAACAGCAGAATAACTGCTGTTGCGAAAATTATTTTATAAAATAATTTTCGAGGACCTTGTTGCAATCATGCGTGGCTTTCAAGCTGTTTGCTTGAAAGTTGCGAAAGTTCCTTCCGCTTAAAACGGCATTCTGCCGTTTCCACGATAATGATTATTCTAAAAACATTTCATCAATAGTTAAAGAAACTAAGGCGGTTATCACAAAGATTAACCGCCTTAGTAGAATTTAGTTCATAATTATTCAGCGTCAAGAATGTCGCCCAGAGTAAATGAACCTTCCTCTGTGTATGATTCGTCAGCTTTTGCTTCCTCTTCTTCAGCCTTTTCAGCTTCTGCTACATAGTCAGGAAGAAGAACCTTTCTTGAAAGACCAATCTGCTTTGTATCGTTGTTGATTTCAGTAACCTGAACTTCAACCTCGTCACCGATGTTAAGAACATCTGATGGCTTTTCAATTCTTGCGTTTGCAATCTGTGAAATATGGATAAGACCATCTACAAAAGGAGCAACTTCTGCAAATGCACCGAAGGGCAGAATGCGAACAACCTTACACTTGATATTGTCACCAACCTTAAGGTCTTTGGTAGCCTGATACCAAGGGCTGTCTTCTTCCTTCTTGTGACCAAGAGAAATCTTCTTAGCCTCAACATCAACATCCTTAATATAAACCTCAAGAGTATCGCCAACAGCAACTACTTCTGACGGATGCTTGATTCTTGCCCAAGAAAGTTCTGATACGTGTACAAGACCGTCTACGCCGCCAAGGTCAACAAATGCACCAAATGCAGTAATTGACTTAACTGTACCACTGTATGTCTTTCCAACCTCAAGTGATGCCCAGAAAGCAGCCTCTCTTGCCTTTTTGTCAGCTTCAAGTTCTTTAACAAGAGAAATCTTTCCTGTTTCCTTGTCCATATCCTTAATATATACATCTATAGAATCGCCAACCTTAACCACTTCTGACGGATGGTTAATGCGAGCATCTGAAAGCTCTGAAATATGAACAAGACCATCTACACCGCCAAGGTCAACGAATGCACCAAACTTGGTAAGCGACTTAACTGTACCTGTATATTTCTTGTTAACCTCTGCTGCTGCCCAGAATTCTTCAGCCTTTTTAGCACTGATTTCCTTTGCAACAGACTTGATTGAGCCTACAACTCTCAAACGACCTCTGCGGTCTTTGTCCATCTTTATAATTCTAAATGAAACTTCGGTGTTAAGAAGTGAACCGAGATCTTCAACAAAGCGTTCAGCAGCCTCTGATGCAGGGATAAATACTCTAATACCCTTTGCAATAGTAACAATACCGCCTTTAACAAGCTCTACAATTCTGCCGTTTAGAACTGTTCCTGCTTCGAAATCTTCGCGAAGCTCCTGCAAGCCCTTTTCTGCATCGATTTTCTTCTTTGAAAGTGTAACAACGCCGTCACGGTCGCTTACGTGAACAACAAAAACGTCAACCTCGTCGCCAACCTTTACCAAAGATTTAAGGTCAGCTGTTGGATCGTTTGTCATTTCGTTTGCGGGTATAACGCCGTCATACTTACCGTCAATGTCCACCTGTACCTCTGTAGGGGTAATTCCGATAACTACACCTTTAACAATATCGCCTGTTGTTAAGGGCTTTAAAGTTTCTTCCAATGCCTCTGCAAAGTTCATTTCATTTGTAATTTCCGCCATGGTTAATTTTGCCTCCTTGATTACCTTATCCGGAGTGGATGCTCCGGCGGTAATGCCTACTTTTTTTAATTTTTTATTTTTTAACAAATGAGCAAGCTCATTTAATTCTTTTGCATTTTCAACTTTATATGTGTCACTGCAACCCTCGCAACAAATCTCATACAGTTTTTCAGTGTTTGAGCTGTTTCTGCCTCCAAACACAAGCATCACGTCACATTCCTCAGAAAGTTTTTTTGCTGCAAGCTGTCTTTCTTCGGTTGCACTACATATTGTATCAAAAAAATTCACATTTGTAAAATGTTTTTTTAAATTTTTTTCAATTTTTTTTACTTTTTCTTTCCGCATAGTAGTTTGAGCCACTAAACTAAGCGGATTTTCGCTATTTTTTTGCAGAATTTCATCATAATTTTCATCTGCACCGATAATAATTGCAGAGTTCTGACACCAACCATTTATACCCTTGACCTCAGGGTGATTTTTGTCGCCAGCAATCACAATCTGCCGCCCCTTGGAATATTCCTCTTTAACAATAGTGTGAATTCGTTTCACAAAGGGACAGGTAGCATCAATTATCTGCGTCTCTTTTTCTGTCAGGATATTCTGCTCGGTCTCGGATATTCCGTGAGCACGTATTATCACTACGGACCCTTTTGGTATATCGTGTATATTTTCAATACAGCAAACACCCATACCCTCAAGGTCGGCAGTTACATCACGGTTGTGTATCAACATACCATATGTGCAAATATTTTTGCCAGCACCTTTTGCAGTATCATATGCAATTTTCACGGCACGATCCACACCAAAACAGAACCCCGCCTTATCGGCAATTTTAATTTCCATATACTTTTGCTCCTGCAAGCTCCGCAATTTTGGGCATCAGCAGTTCGTTTGTAACCTGCTGAAGTGCTTCGGAGTTTAACTTTTTGTCATAATATTCCGAAAAATCTATGTATTCTCCCACAGTAAGCTTCACCTTGCCGCGGAATTTATAATCAGATTGTATGCCAACAGGCAAAAATCCTACTCCTCCCTTAGCCGCAATCATCGCTGCCCCTTGCTTGCCTTCGCCTAAGATACCCGGAGTTTTAACACGTTTGCCTTCGGGAAACATAGTAAGAGAATTACCATCTTTCAAAATCTTTATTGCCTGCTTTACAGCCGCAATATCATTGCCGCTGCGCTTTACCGGAAATGCACCAAATGCCTTGATAACACTTGACACAACCGGAACCTTAAACAGACTTTCTTTTGCCATATATGCCATATTATCAACTGGCAAAAAAGCCGCAACAAGCGGTGGGTCAAAATTGCTGAGATGATTTGGGACAACCAGAAAATTCTTATCCGTCGGGATATTTTCCAGCCCTTCAATATCTAATTTGAACAAAAACCGATAAATGCCTCTGACCATCTTCAATATAAAGTTTTTCATCTGCTTATCTTCTTTCCTTTATTAATTCCATAATCATATCAACAGATTCCTGAAGAGTTTTGCCCGTTGTGTCAACAATTACACTGTCTTCTGCCGGTTTAAGCGGAGCAATCTCACGCTGAGAATCATTTTTATCACGATATTCCATATCTGCCTTAACTTCGTCAAAATTGCATTCTACGCCCTTTTCAACAAGTTCCTTATACCTTCTCGTCGCACGTTCTTCAACCGACGCTGTAAGAAAAATCTTAAGCTTTGCATCAGGCAGAACAACCGTGCCGATATCCCTTCCGTCCATAATTACATCTGTTTTTTCAGCAATGCTCCGTTGCAGTGTTAGCAGTTTTTGCCTTACCTCGGGGATTTTCGAAACATCAGATGCCGCAACAGAAACCTGAGGCATACGGATTTCACTTGAAACATTTTCACCATTGAGAAAAATTTCCTGACCGTTTTCACCGTGAGAAATATCAATATTCATAGACGGTAACATTTCTATTATTTCTTCAACATCACTGTTAGGATTAAGCCCTGCACGAATACAGCCCAGACCTATTGCACGGAACATTGCACCGGTATCAATATACACAAGATGCATATTTGCCGCCGCCGCTTTGGCTATTGTACTTTTACCTGCTCCGGCAGGCCCGTCAATTGCAACTTTAAAAGTAGACATATATTTGTCCCCTCCGAAAATTATTTTTCTAACTGTGCTTTAAGTGTTTCCATTTTTTCGGCTAAAATATCAATTTCTTTGCATTTTTCTTCGATAAATTCTGCAGCATTTCTATCTTCTTTGTATGCCGCATAGATTTCACGGCCGATTTCAGTGTAAACTGCTTCAATGTCATTTTTCACATCATAAATGCTGTACTTGGTCTTTGAAGTTTCAACCAACTCTTCGGTCTTTTGAACAACAGTTTTGCTTGTGTCCTTAAATGCTTTCTTTACATTCGACAAAAAATCCATAAATATTCTCCCTTCCGTATTAAACATTAAATCTAAACAGGATTATATCCCCGTCTTCTACAACATATTCCTTGCCTTCGCTTCTGACAAGACCCTTTTCCTTTGCTGCCGTCATACTTCCATTTTCCATAAGATCATTATATGCAACAACCTCGGCACGGATAAAGCCACGTTCAAAATCGGTATGAATTTTACCTGCTGCCTGAGGAGCTTTTGTACCCTTGGTAATTGTCCACGCTCTTACCTCGGGCTTTCCTGCTGTCAGATAGCTTATTAATCCAAGAAGCTTATAACTTGCCTTTATCAGCTTATCAAGACCGGATTCTTCTGCCCCAAGTTCTTCAAGGAACATCACCTTTTCTTCCTTGTCAAGCTCGGCAATTTCTTCCTCGATTCTTGCAGAAACCACCATAACCTCTGACTTTTCGCTTGCCGCAAACTCGGCAATTTTTGCAACATATTGGTTTTCGCCTGCGGGCTTTGCATAATCATCCTCAGCAACATTTGCTGCATAAATCACAGGTTTTAAACTAAGAAGAGAAACCTCTTTAAGCATTTCTTTTTCATCATCAGTAAATTCAAGAGCACGGGCACTTATACCCTTTTCAAGCTGTGCACTCAGGCCTTCAAGAAAATCAATCTCAACCTGATACTTTTTATCGCCGCCTTTAAGCTGTTTTTTAAGTCGGTCAATTCGTCTTGCGATAATCTCAAGGTCAGAGAATATAAGTTCAAAATTAATCGTTTCAATATCACGAATAGGGTCAATACTGCCCTCAACGTGAACAATATTGGTATCGTCAAATGCACGAACCACATGGACAAGTGCATCTACCTCACGTATATTTGCAAGAAACTTATTTCCAAGACCCTCGCCCTTGCTGGCACCCTTAACAAGACCTGCAATATCCACAAACTCAATTACTGCCGGAGTAACCTTGTCGGGGTCATACATTTCTGCCAGTTTATCAAGGCGACTGTCAGGCACTGCAACAGTACCAACATTTGGCTCGATTGTACAAAATGGATAGTTGGCAGATTCTGCCCCTGCCTGTGTAATTGCATTAAAAAGTGTACTCTTTCCTACATTAGGAAGTCCAAGTATTCCAAGTTTCATATCTTTAAAAACCTTTCTGTTTTAATTTATCTTTGAGTAATTTGTATTGCCGTCTTAATTCCGTCAATAGCGGCACTCATAATACCGCCAGCATAGCCTGCGCCCTCGCCGGCAGGAAAAATCCCCTTATGGCTGACGCTCTCAAAATTTGCATCACGCACTATACGAAGAGGTGCAGATGTCCGCATTTCAACCCCCGTAAGTATGGCACCACTATCTGCAAAACCTTTCATTTTACGGTCAAAGTCCAAAAGACCTTCCCGCAAGGTGTCAGCAATGAATCCGGGCAGACACGCCCTTAAATCCACAAACTCAGTTTTCCCCGTAAATGATGGCACTACCCCATTAAATCTACTGGAATTTTTACCTTTTATAAAATCTGCCGCAAGCTGAACAGGACCCTTTCCGCTTGCTGCTTTATAAGCCAACGCCTCGTATTTTCTTTGAAAATCCACTCCGGCAAGAGGCGAGTCACTGTCAAAATCTTCAGGTTTGACCGTTACCACCAAAGCACTGTTTGAATTATCAGCCATACGGTCGTGATTACTCATACCATTTACTACCAGATGCTCAGGCTCGGAAGAAGCATTAACCACCACTCCGCCGGGACACATACAAAAGCTGTAACAGCTTCGGCTTTCGCCATTGTACGCCAGACGATAATCTGCCGTAGGAAGTGAATCTGTATCGGAAGTACTACCATACTGAACTCTGTTTATAAACTCACGGCTGTGTTCAATCCTGACACCTGCCGCAAATGGCTTTTGCTCCATTTTTATGCCTCGACGGTGCAGCATTTCATAGGTATCACGACTGCTGTGTCCAAGTGCCGTAATAAGAACATCACATTCAATATAAGTAGAGTTGTTAACTTTAACGCCTGCCACTTTGCCATCTATGATGTCAATATCGGTCATACAGGAATCAAACAATACTCTGCCGCCAAGACCTTCAATCTCTTTTCTAAGATTTTTCACACAAACCTTCAGATAATCTGTGCCTATATGCGGTTTTGCCTGATATAGAATTTCCGTCGGTGCGCCGCACCTGACAAAAGTTTCAAGAACAAATCTTTGCAATGGGTCACCAATTCGGGTATTAAGCTTACCGTCAGAAAATGTTCCCGCTCCGCCCTCGCCAAACTGAATGTTGGTATCAGGGTCAAGTACGCCAAATTTCCAGAATTTTTCCACTGCGGCGCATCTGCGGTCAACATCAGCCCCTCTTTCAAGAACAGTTACCGAAACACCGCAATATGCCAGAACGTATGCAGCAAACAGTCCACAAGGGCCACTGCCCACAATCACAACCTTTTTGGTTGTATCAGCTTTTGTACGCAACCCTTCCAAATCCAACACAGGCGCATCATCAAACACCCTTATCCGCGCATTATCAATATCCGGCAACTTGCCCTCAATCTCTGCTGTAACAGAATATAAGAAATGTATATCATTTTTACGTCTGGCATCAAGAGATTTTTTATAAACTGTCATCAAGCCCGGTATAGCACCATAATTTTTAAGCAGTTTTGCTGTTTTCTCAAACAACTCGCCCTCTGTATGAACCACGGGCATTTTTATGTTGCTGACAATAACCTTTTTCAAAATGGGCTGTCCTCCCGCTTTTTAATCTCTTTTTTCGGCTTTTATCGTAACCTCTGTTATACCGTCACGCATAGAAACACCTTCGGGGATATTCAGCTTTACCTGCTGAACACCTTCTGTTGTAAGTGTATTGGCATTGACAGTTGCAGTTATTTTTGTAATAGTTTCAAGCACATCATTTTCTGCATAAACTGTTACATTTGAAGGCTGAATTGACACCTTGTAACCTTCACCTAAATCCAAGTTATCAACCTCCACCGGTACTGTTTTCAATTTCATTACCGGACAGTTAATTTCAACATAGTTAATATCCATTGATACCGACTCGTATATAATATCTTTTGTATCAATCTTTTTGCCGTTGCTATCAATAAAATAAAGCCTTTCCTTATCGTTTATTTCACCTGTTCTGCCATCAAAATCAAGAATTGCTTCAACACCGTGAATTCTTTCAACAAGCGTTGATGCACCCTTAAGAGTAACCGTTGCAACATTTGTCTCAGGCGTTCCTGCAATATAACCATTGGCAACACTGCCCTCTGTTTTGATATTTATCTTACGCTCATCTGTAACAATTCTGTCGATTACAACGGTTGCATTATTAGGTTTTTTACTTACTATTTCTTCATATTCATATGGAATTGATATACTGATAGGAATAGAAAACGTTCCCACCTTGGTCATATTGGCAAGATCAACGGTTGCGTAAATATTCTTATTGTCGATATTTGCAATCTTTTTTCTGCTTCCGCGAATTTTAAGTTCTACAGTAGCATCAGGGTCTGCCACAAGGCTTAGGCCACGTTCTTCAAGAATACTTTGGTTTGCATAACGCAACGAAATATCCTTTACCGAAATGTCAACCGATGGGTCAACTATTAATATAACATAAAACCACAAAAGAACAGCAACAATGAAGGATATTACCTTTAAGGTCGAATCTTTTATGAAAAAGTTCTTCATTTGTTCTTCTCCTTTCTGGTAAAGATATTCTTTTTGAATTTACTATTCTTCTTTTTAACATCAAACAGTCTTGTCAACTCTCTCTCTAATGCTTCGGGACTGAGTTTCATATTAAGCTCGCCGCCACAGGCAATAGAAATACCACCGGTTTCTTCCGATACGATAACAACAACTGCATCAGATTCCTCCGACATACCGAGTCCTGCACGATGGCGTGTTCCCAATTCTTTGCTTACATTGGGGTTCTGTGACAAAGGCAGGAAACAGCTTGCAGCCTCAATCTTGTTGTCACGGATAATCACCGCTCCATCGTGAAGAGGTGTTTTGGGAATAAAAATATTAATAAGCAGTTCTGACGAAACATCGGCATTTAGCGTTATGCCCGTTCCTACAATATCACCGATTTTTATTTCTCTCTCCATAACAATCAAAGCACCTATACGGCTCTTTGACATAGCAGTACAGCTATTTGTAACCTCGGCAATAACCTTTTCCATCTCAACATCCTCGGCACGCTCATCGAAATTAAACCATTGCCCCATAGAAGTTCTGCCTACCTGCTCAAGAGCACGTCTGAGTTCCGGCTGAAACACAACAATTATGGCAATAACTCCCAATTGCATTGCACTGCTGAGCAAATAGTTCACAGTATGTAGCTTTACAATCTGGCTGACCTGCGTAACGACAATAAGAACAACTACGCCTTTAAGCAGTTGCACTGTACGGGTATCACGAATAAATTTAAGCGCCTTGTAAATTACAAAACTGATTATGAATACATCTATGATGTCTGTTATTCTGACTAAAGCTATCTGATTGATTAATGATTGATAAAAGCCGTCAAACAAGTCAAATTCCTCCTTAAATATTTTCTCTTAACAGTCGAGAATTTAATATGCCTTACCCCAATATACCATCTTCTTTGCAGGCTTTCCGCAGCATACGCATTTGTCTGAAAGCTGCTCCTGCTCAAACGGCATACAACGTGATGTTGCGGATGTATCAGCCTTAATCTGTTCCTCACAGGCAACATCACCGCACCACATCGCCTTGACAAAACCGCCCTTGTTTTCAACAATATCACGGAATTCATCATATGTTGTTGCAACAGAAGTCTTTTCTTCACGGTTTTTAAGTGCCGCATCCAGCATTTCCTGCTGAATCTGTTCTAAATGCTTTGCAACCTCTTCTTCAATATTATCTAACGATACAAAGAACTTTTCTCTTGTTGTACGGCTTACAAGTACCGCCTGATTATTTTCGATATCCTTAGGTCCGATTTCAATTCTAAGGGGAACACCCTTCATTTCATACTCGCTGAACTTCCAACCCGGTGATTTGTCACTTGCATCCAGTTTAACCCTGAATTTTGCCGCAAGCTGAGCGCGAAGCTCTTCTGCACGGTCAAGAACGCCTTCCTTATGCTGAGCAATAGGAACAATTACTGCCTGAATGGGTGCAACGTGTGGCGGCAGTTTAAGACCTGCATCATCACCGTGAACCATAATAATCGCACCGATTAAGCGTGTTGTCATACCCCATGATGTCTGATGAACATAATGAAGCTCATTATCCTCGCCGGTATACTGAATATCAAATGCTTTTGCAAAGCCATCGCCAAAATAGTGGCTTGTACCCGACTGCAATGCCTTGCCGTCGTGCATAAGACTTTCAATTGTGTAGGTTGCCTCGGCACCTGCAAATTTTTCCTTATCTGTTTTTCTTCCCTTTACAACAGGGATTGCCAGCTCCTGCTCGCAGAAATCTGCATAAACATTGAGCATACGCAAGGTTTCAGCCTCGGCTTCTTCTGCTGTTGCGTGGGCTGTATGACCTTCCTGCCACAAAAATTCCATTGTTCTGAGAAAAGGTCTTGTTGTCTTTTCCCATCTTACGACATTACACCACTGGTTGTACAACTTGGGAAGGTCACGATATGAATGAATAATATTTGCATAATGGTCGCAGAACAATGTTTCAGACGTGGGTCTTACACAAAGTCTTTCTTCCAGCTTTTCGGTACCGCCGTGAGTAACCCATGCAACCTCAGGGGCAAAGCCTTCAACATGGTCCTTTTCCTTCTGGAGCAGGCTTTCAGGAATAAACATAGGCATATACACGTTTTCGTGGCCTGTTTCCTTAAACCTTCTGTCAAGCTCCTTTTGAATATTTTCCCAGATTGCATAACCGTATGGCTGAATTACCATACATCCGCGTATGCCTGAATAATCAACCAATTTTGCTTTTTTCACAATGTCTGTATACCATTGTGCAAAATCCTCGCTCATAGAGGTAATTTCTTCTACTAATTTCTTTTCGTTTGCCAAAATTTCCATTCCCTTCAAGTTTGTATTTCAACAAGGGATTAATCACCCCTGCAATTCCGCTTTATTTTGACAGAATTTCTATGAGTTTTTTATGTAAAATTCAAGATACAATACCCCAATTTACACAATAAACCATTATTCTTAAGTATAAAGCAAAATTATCCTTGTGTCAAGGGCTTAATGCAGATTTTTTGCACAAAAAAAGAGCTGTTTTTAAACTTTTTAATCTGTTTAAAGAAACAGCCCTTTTAAAAGTATTTTTATTCAACCGAGGTAACCTTATACCCCTTGTTCTCAACAGCTTCTTTGAGGCTGTCTGCAGAAACATTTTCATTTAATGTAACAACCGCTGTACCATCCTTATGGCTTACCTCTGCCTGTGTAACTCCGGTTATGCCTTCAAGAGTATTTTTTACATTTGCCTCACAGTGGGGGCACATCATTCCTTCAATTTTTAAGGTTTTTGTCATTTTCTTTTCCTCCTTGATTTCTTTTTGTTTTGTATTTTTGTAAAGCTTTACAAAATTAAGTCTAAGGGCGTTTGTAACCACACAAAAACTAGAAAGGCTCATTGCTGCCGCTCCGAACATAGGATTGAGTGTTAATCCAAATGGTATCAACACCCCTGCCGCAAGAGGAATTCCAATTACGTTATATATAAACGCCCAGAATAGGTTTTCATATATATTTTTCAATGTTGCACGGCTCAGTCTGATGGCAGCCACAGCATCTAGCAGGCTGTTTTTCATCAAGACAATGTCTGCCGCATCTATTGCAATGTCAGAACCCGCCCCGATAGCAATACCCGTATTTGCCGCCATAAGTGCCGGCGCATCATTGATACCGTCGCCTATCATAGCAACTGCTCCCTGCTCGGCAAGCTTGCGGATTTCACTGTCCTTACCATCGGGAAGAACCTCGGCAACAACATTTTCTATCCCCACTTGGGCGGCTACTGCCTTTGCTGTTCTTTGATTATCGCCGGTGATCATCGTCACCTTGATACCCATATTTTTTAATCTGGCAACTGCGTCACCGCTGTCAGGCTTTACGCTGTCTGCAACAGCAATAATCCCAACAAGCTTGCCGTCAACTGAGAAGCACAATGGGGTTTTACCTTCCTCTGCAAGACCTTCAGCAATTTGTCTTGTTTTTTCATCTATCCCAAAACGCTCGCTTATAAACCTGATACTTCCGCCAAAAATTTGTACTCCGTCAATAGTTCCACAAAGACCGTTTCCGGGAAGAATTTCAAAATTCTCCACCGCTTTTGCCATAAGTCCATCCTCTTCTGCCTTTGTCACCACGGCGTGTGCCAACGGATGTTCGCTCAGTTTTTCAAGGGAGTATGCCATTTCAAGAAATTCCTTTTTCTCGATGCCGCCGGTAGGCAAAACATCTGTCACGACAGGCTTACCCATTGTAACTGTTCCTGTTTTATCAAGAGCGACAACTCTGACCTTACCTGCTTCTTCAATTGCTGTCGCAGTCTTAAATAGAATGCCACATTTTGCACCTACGCCACTGCCAACCATAATGGCAACGGGCGTCGCAAGACCAAGAGCACAAGGGCAACTGATAACTAACACCGAAATTCCCCTTGCCAGAGCAAAACCTGCTGTTTGTCCGATAAACAGCCACACAGCTGTCGTAATCACAGCAATAGTAATAACAGCAGGAACAAATATCCCCGAAACCTTATCTGCCGCCTTTGAAATAGGGGCCTTTGAAGCCGCCGTATCACTTACCATTTTAATTATCTTTGACAGCATTGTATCTTCAGCCACAGCGGTTGTACGACATTTAATAAAACCCAGTCTGTTTACTGTTGCTCCGGTTACGCTGTCACCCACCGTCTTGTCAACAGGAATACTCTCGCCTGTCAACGCCGACTCATCCACAGCGCTGCTGCCCTCAATAATCACGCCGTCTGCCGGAATACTTTCACCCGGACGAACAACAAATATATCTCCCACCGCTATCTGTTCGGCAGGGATCGTTACCTCCTTATCATTGCGGACAACAACTGCAGTTTTGGGTGATAAGTCCATAAGCCCTTTTAATGCATCGGTGGTTCTGCCCTTTGAATATGTTTCAAGCAATTTGCCTACAGTAATCAATGTCAGTATCATTGCTGCTGACTCAAAATAAAACTCATGGAGATAATGTACTGCGTGTTCAATATTACCTTCAAACAATGCTTCTCCCATCATAAGCAAAGCGTATACACTATACACAAAAGCCGCTCCCGAGCCAAGTGCAACCAGGGTATCCATATTGGGGCTACCTTTAAAAAGTCCCTTGAAGCCGCTGATAAAAAATTTCTGATTTATAACCATAACTATAGCCGTCAGAATCAACTGAATAATCCCAATCGTCATTGGATTTTCTGCAATTACAGACGGCAACGGAAAGCCCCACATTACGTGCCCCATTGAAATATACATCAAAGCAACCAGAAATCCCAAAGACGAAAAAAGTCTGGTCTTCAGTTTTTTTATCTCGCTCTTTTCAACCGTTTCTTTCTGTTCCTTCTTACCCATACTTTCAGGCACACTCACGCCATAGCCTGCTGCAACCACGGCAGCAATTATTTCTGTTTCCTCCGCTGTTCCTTCAACATTCATTGAATTTGTCAAAAGGTTTACCGAACATTCCGTCACACCGTCAACCGCAGACACTGCCTTCTCGACCCTGGCGCTGCAAGCTGCGCAGCTCATACCTGTAACATTATATCTTTTCATTTTTAAATCATTTCCTTTTCGCAGTTTGTCTTAACTAACTATTATTGATTATATTCCTCTTTTACCCAAAAGTCAAGTGCAAGGGCTGCCGTGTTCAAAAGAAATTACAAATTTTTATCGTTTTTTCTTGACTTTTCTGCGAAATTTTTGTAAAATATATTGGACTTTTATTTTTTTTAGAAATCTTATATATAAAGGATGTGTTTTTATGACAAGTGTAAACTTTCAACACCTTATTGCGATGATCATATATATGGCTGCAGTAGTAGGCATAGGTATTTTCTTTGCAAAACGTTCAAACAAAAACGCCGAAAGCTACTTCCTGGGCGGTCGTTCTCTTGGTCCTTGGGTTGCAGCATTCAGTGCCGAGGCATCCGATATGTCGGGTTGGCTGCTGATGGGTCTTCCGGGACTTGCTTACTGGACAGGTCTGGCAGATGCAGGCTGGACTGCAATCGGTCTTTTTGTAGGTACATATTTCAACTGGCTGATTGTTTCAAAACGACTTCACAAATACAGTGTTAAGGTTGATGCAATTACAATTCCAGGATTTTTCTCAAAGCGTTTTCACGAAAAGAGCAAAATCATTCTTATTATTGCATCACTCTTTATCATCATATTCTTTACAGTGTATGCCGGTCAGTGCTTATCCGCTTGCGGAAAGCTGTTTATGAATCTGTTTGGTATGGAAAATTCATATCACACTATGATGATTGTTGCAGCAATTTTCGTTTTACTCTATACCTTCCTTGGCGGTTTCCTTGCAGAAAGTGCGTCAGACTTTATGCAGGCTATCGTAATGGTTATTGCTCTGGTAATAATCTTTACTCTTGCAGTCGTTAATGCTGGCGGCTGGGGTCAGGTTATAGAAAATGCAAAGAATATTGACGGCTATTTCTCGTTGTTCACGACATCAACTCCTTCAACCGAGGTTGCAAATACATTTGGCGCAGGTAAATCATACTCCTTCCTTTCAATCTGTTCTTGTCTTGCATGGGGTCTTGGTTACTTTGGTATGCCTCAGGTACTTCTCAGATTTATGGGTATCAGAGATGGCAAAGAGCTTACCCGCTCACGTCGTGTTGCATGCATCTGGTTGTTTATCGCAATGTCAACCGCAGTTCTTATCGGTATTGTCGGCAGATCAGTTCCAGGTGTAGATTACACATCAAACGCAGCAGCAGAGAACATCTTTATTGATATGTCAACCACATATCTGCCACCTATTCTTGCAGGATTTGCTTGTGCCGGAATTTTGGCAGCATCAATCAGTTCTTCTGACTCGTACCTCTTGATTTCAACATCAGCTCTGGCAGAGAACATCTATCACGGCATCTTTAAAAAGAACGCCAGCGATAAAGAAATTATGTGGATATCAAGAATCGCAATGACAATTATCACCATTATCGCTATGATTATTGCATGGGATGCCAACAGCACAATCTTTGGTATTACCTCTTTTGCTTGGGCAGGCTTTGGCGCAACATTTGGTCCTTTGATGCTGTTCTCACTGTTCTGGAAGAGAACAACTCACGCAGGCGCAATTGCAGGTATGCTCTCAGGCGGTATAATGGTATTTGTTTGGAAACTCGTTATAGCAAAGCTCGGTGGTGCATTTGCAATTTATGAGCTTCTCCCTGCATTTATCATTTCCTCAATTGTAATTGTGATTGTATCACTGCTTACAAAAAAACCTGCTGATGATATAACAGCAGAATTTGAAGAAATAATGGCAAACTAGTTTTAGGCATAGTATAAGCCCTCTCCTTAATGGCGAGGGCTTATTTATTTTATATTACATTAATTCACAAACTAAATCCGCATACTCTGCCGGATTTTCAATATCAAGACCTGCAATCAACAGGCTTTGTGCATAAAGGATTTTGGCATATTTTTTTGCCTTTTCCTTATCATTTTCAAAGGCGTTTTTGAGTGCATCAATAACCTTGTGGCTTGGATTTATTTCAAGAACTCTTTCCGCCTTCATCTGGCCCATTTCAGCACCTGCAGGCATTGATTGAAAATATTTTTCCATTTCCAATGTTATAGGGCCTTCAGTTGTAAGGCACACGGGGTGGCTCTTCAACTTGTTTGAAATTTTTACACCTGAAACCTTTCCTTCCAACGACTCTTTTATAAAATCAAGCATATTCTTGTTTTCTTCTGCAGATTTTTCAATATCTTTCTTTTCTTCGTCTGTTTCAAGACCAAGGTCATTGTCATTTACCGACTTAAACTGCTTTTCTTCATAAGTCATCAGCATCTGCACAACAAAATCATCAACGCCGTCAGTCATATAAAGAATTTCATATCCTTTATCCTTTACAAGCTCAGTCTGTGGCAGTTGGTCAATCTTTGCCACCGTTTCACCGCTTGCAAAATAAATATACTTTTGCTCTTCTGGCATACGACTTACATATTCAGCAAGTGATACAAGCTTTTCTTCGGTTGATGAATAGAACATCAAAAGGTCCGAAAGCAAATCCTTATGCATACCAAAATCATTTACAACCCCATATTTAAGCTGAATTCCAAATGCATTGTAGAACTTATCATAACCCTCACGATCGTCGGTCATCATCTTTTTAAGTTCTGATTTAATCTTCTTTTCAAGGTTGTTTGCAATTACCTTCAGTTGTTTGTCGTGCTGAAGAATTTCCCTTGAAATATTAAGTGACAAATTCTGTGAATCAACCACGCCTTTGACAAATCTGAAATGCTCGGGAAGGAGGTCTGCACACTTGTCCATAATCATTACACCGCTTGTGTAAAGCTGTAGACCCTTTTCAAAGTCTTTTGTATAATATCCGTAAGGTGCTTTTGCCGGTATAAACAGCATCGCCTTATAATCAACCGTACCCTCAGCACTTACACGTATTACACGGGCAGGGTCTTCCATATCAAAGAAATGCTCTTTATAAAAGCTCTTACATTCCTCATCTGTCACCTCTGACTTTGCCCTCTGCCATATAGGAATCATACTGTTAACAGTTTCGTTCTCGGTATACTTCTCCATTTTGGTTTTTTTGTTGCCATTTTCGTCAACCTCGCCCGTTTCCACGCTGCGGCTTTTTTCAATATCCATTTTTATTGGGTAACGAATATAATCAGAATACTTTTTAACAAGAGTTTTTATGCGATATGTGTCAAGGAACTCTGTGTAATTTTCATCATCAGCGTCTTCTTTAATATACATTATAATATCCGTACCCACGGTATCTTTTTCGCCTTCGGTAATTGTATATCCATCAGCACCGGAGGATTCCCACACATATGCACTATCCTGGCCGTAAGCTTTTGAAATGACCTTTACCTTGTCGCTGACCATAAATGCCGAATAAAAGCCCACACCAAACTGACCGATAATGTCAATTTCATCATTTTTATTCTCTTGCTCTTTCAAGTCATTTTTAAATTTAAATGAACCGCTGTTTGCAATAATACCAAGGTTTTTCTCCATATCTTCCTCGGTCATTCCTATACCGTTATCCGAAACGGTTATAGTTCTTGATTCCTTGTCAATTTTTATATCAATCTTAAAATCGCTGCGATTCATACCAACCTTATCATCCGTAAGTGATATATAGCACAGCTTGTCCAGTGCATCGCTGGCATTTGAAATTATTTCCCTAAGGAAAATTTCCTTGTGTGTGTAAATTGAATTAATCATAAGGTCAAGCAGTCTTTTTGACTCCGCCTTAAACTGTTTTTTGCCCATTTTCAGAACCTGCCTTTCTTTGCTATTACAAAGAAATATAATACCACTTTTCACCAAACAAGTCAACAAAGATTAAATAATTTAATAATTTTTCAAAAAAGTATTGCAAGATTTAAAAATTTATGTTATAATTTCTAAGTTGCAAAAACAAAATGCAATATGAGGATTAAGCTATATGCTCCTCCTCGGTCAGCCTTATACCGTGTAAAATTTAATAAGGCTTTATTTGCGGATATGGCGGAATTGGCAGACGCGCATGGTTCAGGTCCATGTGAGAGCAATTTCATGCAGGTTCAAGTCCGTGAACCCTTTTTAAGGGAGTAATACAAAAACGGCTTGTGTAAATGCTAACAACTTAAAATTTAATATATGCGGACGTGGCGGAATTGGCAGACGCGCATGGTTCAGGTCCATGTGCTCGCAAGAGCATAGGAGTTCAAGTCTCCTCGCCCGCACCATTGAAAAAAGGTACAGTTATCAATGATAGCTGTACCTTTTTATATAAAAACAACAAATTAAACTATTATTTTATTTGAATTATGAAAATGGTGTTTGATAACCCATATAATCATTTCTATAAAACCTATATTTCTTTTATTATCTAATATAGATAAAATAAACGAAACACAGTTGTTGTTAAAAACATTATATTTCTTTCCGTTTTGGCTAAATAAATATGCCCGGTAATATATCTCATCAAAACTTATATTGTTTTTTATTTCATATAATGTTATTCTTCTATTTATCGAAAATTCATTTAATGTGGAAACTCTCACGCATTGATTATGACTAAACATATTATTTGTTTCTGATGCATAATGAATAACCTTATCATTTGAAATGAATAGTCCATAGTGAACAAACAGTCTATCTTTTCTTTTAACTATATACATCAGTTTCATTCCTCATAATAATTGTGCTATCAGTGCTATTAAAATTGGCATCCATAATAATACTACATATAAATTTTGTTTTATAGAAACTTTTGCCCGATAAAAGCCCAATAAACAAAGTATTTCTACAATGGTTGAAAAAATAAATAAAATACTATTAACAAAATAAATATCTATAAATATGTGTATTCCCAAAAATATAGTAGCAAGACCAAAACATAAACAACTAATTAAAAAAACTTTCTTTTCACCCTTGACAACAGCTAAAGTTTTATAATTTTCTTTTTTGTCACCGACAATGTCTCTTATATCCATAAGGAATTCTCTGCCTAATATGTAAAAAAAAGCTGCTATTAGAAAGAAAGCATCTTCTATCGTCATCGACAAATATGAATATGCAAAAAGCAAAGATAGAACTGTTGCTAGCGCCGTCATAAAAGTTTTAATAAAAGGTATTATAGCTTTTTTAGAATTGTAAAGCGTAAGCAATGCTACTACAATAAAGAAAAGTAAAATTCTAAAAGGACTGTTGTAGTACACTCCAATTGCTAACATTCCACTAATTAATATTAACACAACTGCGACACTCAAAACATATTTTATATTTGGATTATAACGAACCAGGGGCCGATGTGGCTTATTTATACGATCTTTTTCAACATCACAACAATCATTTAAAGCAATTTCGCCAGAGATCATTAAAATATATGGGAGTGTTTGAACTAATGAGAAAAGAAATTCTTTTGTAATTATAAATATAGGCAAAAAAATGAATAAATTCATTGCTAAAACACTTTGCAATCTCAATACTTTTATAATAGCTATTATATTTCTTTTCATTTTTTAACCGTTCCTTTTTTATTGAAAAAATACATCGTTGTGATTTCAATTATAGATGATATCACAATTGCCCACGCAGAGGCATTAACCTTTTTTAAATCAGCCGCATAACCCTGTTCAAAAAACAATATTACCAAACAAATCATATATGCCCACAAACGGTAACTCATAAATATATTAACGTCAGAAATTATTTCATTTTCATTTTCTTTTTCTTTTTTTCTTGACTTATATGATTTTATTCCTAAAACAATTAAGTCCACTATAAATCCTATTGAAAGAACAGCATCTCCTCTTACTACCCACTTCGGGATAACAAATATAAAATACTTGTCCAGCATCAAAAATATTAAAGTAATAATCCCTAAAGTAGCCCGAAGTTTAGCCGTATTACTCATTACCTTCTTAAATTCTTCTGACTTGTTGTCTAAGTTCCTAAATGGATATACTTTAAAAAACCAAAGATATTCGGTTATTAAAATACCTGCAGCAAAAGTAATTATATAAATACCATTAAAATCCTGTATTGGATAAAGAATATACACTATGGGTGAAGATAGAAAAATAAGCCATGAAATCAAATTGGACAACTTTTCCTTTTCAGTTTCGTGTAATTGCCTAAAAATCACATACCATCCTTCAAAAATGGCTAAAAATATAGCTACCATAATGCCCAAAAACATATTTTTCATTGGCAGATTAATATTTTCACTATTTACTAACAAAGATATAGTTCCAAGTAGTATGACCACTAACATAAATATGATATGTATTGCTATTGTCTTATTCTTATTCAAATAAATAAAAAGAAAATATAAGGCAAAAATGGCCAACGGAACATAATACCACCATGCACCATGAATAAGAGGCAAAATACTCGAACCTAAATATATATTTACCCCTACCATTAAAATTGCTGGTAATATCAAAACGTAATCTGTTTTGTGATTAAATTCTTGTGGTTTATTATAACTTGCTTTTATCCTATAAAACACGCAATTACTTCCATATATAAAGACACTAAGCCCCATAGCGCCCCAAAAACCATAGTTGAAAAATTGGGGGTTAAAGATAAAGAAAACAATCAAAGACGAGACAATACAAGCAAAAAAAGTTTCAAGCCAATTACCTACAATAGCATAAACGTTAATTTTGTTGCTAGCGCCTTCCCTTAATTCGTTTTTATATAAAATTGAGACAGCATATGAATGTCCAAATAAGCAAATAAGCAATATTTGTACTATGATAAGTATATATATTTGTGGAGCTATATGTAAATATTTAATTAAATCAAATAATAATTGACCGTTTGTATTATAGTTTTGTAATACAAGACCAAATACAAAAGATAACATACCAACAACAGAGTAGCCAAATATGTCCAATAATGTTTTAACAAAATAGTTATTTTTTTCCATAATTACACCACCGTTCTAAATGTCTATTATATTTTAACATTTTTTTATCTTTTTTGCAATAATTATCACGGTAAATTTTAGTATATATGATAAATAGACTATCCTTTTCTTCTGTGGTATTGTTTGTGGTTGAATAAGGAGGCAAATGCAAATCATTGACAACTCTTATATATTTTATCGTTGGTGGTAAAATAAAACCAAAGGAGTTGATTCAAAATGAGAAAAATCACAAACAAACTAATACAGAAATTTAAAGAGTATTTAATTGATGAGGAGAAGTCCTCCTCTACCTTGGAAAAGTATATTCGTGACATAACAGTATTTATGGAATGGTGCAAAGAAACAGAACTGAGTAAAAGTGTTGTGCTTGAATACAAGCAAGATATAGTAGAAAAATATGCTCCGGCAAGTGTAAATTCAATATTGTCATCTCTTAACAGTTTCTTCGCATATAACGAATGGTATGACTTAAAGGTAAAGGCACTTAAAATCCAAAGACAGATATTTGCAAGCAAGGATAAGGAACTGACAAAAGTAGAATACGAAAAGTTACTAAATGCTGCAAAGCAAAAGAAAAACCAAAGGCTATATTACCTAATGCAAACTATATGTGCAACAGGTATCCGTGTGTCAGAACTTAAAGCTGTAACGGTTTCTGCAGTAAAATGCGGTCAAGCTACCATTAACTGTAAAGGTAAAATGAGAATAGTTATCTTACCAAAGCAACTTTGCAAAATGCTGAAAGAATATATAAAAGAAAACAATATAAAAAGCGGCTCCGTGTTTGTAAGCAAAAACGGGAAACCACTTGATAGAAGTAACATATGGTCTGATATGAAAAAGCTATGTGAAAGTGCAGGGGTATCAAAAGATAAAGTATTCCCTCACAACCTTCGCCATTTATTTGCACGAACCTACTACTCCATCCAAAAAGATGTGGTAAGACTTGCCGATATTCTTGGCCACTCAAATGTGAACACTACACGAATATACACAATGGAAACCGGCGAAATACACAGACAACAAATTCAGAAGCTTGGGCTTTTACGGTGCTGAAAATAAAAATACCACATAATTCTCATTATGTGGTAACCAATATGCAAAATAATACATTAATTATACTAAAAAAATCGAATTATGTCAATGATTTGTGACAATAAATCCTTAATTTATACATATTAACTAAATGCACGCACAATGTTTAGACCAATGAACAATAAATCACCTCATTGGTCTGAAAGTCCTTTGTTTTAAAGCTAATGTATTCTTTGTTTTGTATTTTTATTATACACTTGTACCACATAATGTGAATTATGTGGTGAATGGAAAATGAATACCTGAGTTTACGAACTACGGAGCGGCTATGTACGGATATTTAAAATATAAAAACGGTAATAAAGTTGATAAAGTATCAAGGATGTATAAGTGCTATTATTGCAGCCTTTGCCATGCACTCAAAAAAAATTATGGGCTACTGGCCACATCGCTATTGAGTTATGATTTAGTATTTGCTGCTATCAGTTTGTCATCCAAAGAGATTTTTACAGATAACAAGCCTTTATGTTGTTTGTACAAAAGAAAAAAGAAAATAGATGCAGATTATAGCTCAGACTATTGGAGGGGGTTATCTACCTCTTGCGTTGCATTGGCCTATTCTAAACTATTAGACAACTATTTAGACAAGCCGACTGCTCTCTCTAAATTTCTCTTTTACTTTACGAAATTTTTATCACGGAAAGCAATAAAAAATAATCCAAGCGTTTTTTCTTTTCTTGACAAAGCCATGAGGGAGCTTAAAGCAGCAGAAGACAACAATCAGGGCTTTGAAGTTCAAAGTGAATTATCAGGAAAAATGATTTCATCCGCACTATGCGATTATAGTGATGTAAAATTTGATGATTCTAACAAAAACTTTTTAGATGCAATCTCAAGATGGCTTTGTTTTGTTGATGCAATAGATGATTATGAAAAGGATCGAAAAAAGAAATCATATAACCCTCTTTTCGCACTGTGGAATAACACAGAAGATTTTTACAAATATAGCTTGAAAGAGTTAATTGCTTGCAAATATACAGAAATTGCTGAATTTTATTTTAAGATTGTTGAACAAATGAATTATGCTCTTAAAGAGATGAATTTAAATGAAAATGAAAGAATATTTCTTGATGAAATGATACATAGAGTAATGCCTCAAAAAGTCGGACATATTTTTTCGAAGTAATATACTAGGAGGAAAATATGCCTGTTTCAAATACTATGTTAAATGAATATTATGGACAAACAAAAGGAGCTAATGTGTTACTCAGTTCTGATGATTTTTGGCTGGGTGCATGGTTAGGAAGTAGATTTGGCGGAAGTGGCAGTTCTGATGATGGTTGTGATGGCTGTCCGAGTTGCTTGTGCCTTATAATAGGCTGTATAGGCTGCTTGGCATGCTTCGGCGGAAAATTCGGTGTATTCCTTGGCGGACTTTGGGATTTACTTTGTGGTTTGTGCAGTTGTAATTGCGATACGTTTGAAGAAGGTTGCTGCACAATTTGTTGCATATAAATTATGATTAGGAGGATTTATGACAAATTCAAGCACTATTTTAAGTGAATATTATGGGCAGACAAGGGACTCTAATATACTACTTAGCTCGGATGACTTTTGGGTTGGAGCGTGGATTGGAAGCATGTTTGGCAGAGGCGGCGAAGATACCGATGGCAATTGTTGTAGTTGTTTTGGTTGCATCATTGCAATAATTGGTGTTATTGCTTGCTTTACAGGAAAACTTGGTATATGGCTTTGCGGATTAAAGGATATGTTTTGTGGTACTTGCAGTTTCTGCACAAGTTGTTGTTCCATTGGTCCTGGATGGGATGCAGGTTCCGCAGGTTGCGATCAAGCATGTGATGGTCTGTCAGCAATTTGTTGTATATAAATTATGAGT
>JAZNBG010000013.1:0-125179 GCA_045586925.1 Clostridia bacterium
AAGAAAAACCTTCATGATATAATAGTAAATGGTTTGGCGACCGCATTACTAAAATATATCATGGAGGTTTTTAGCGATGATAAAGAAAACAACAAATGAAATTAAGCACACAGCACATTCAAGTTATAGGTGTCAGTATCACATAGTATTTGCACCAAAATACAGAAGAAAAGAGAGATATGGAAAATTAAAGAAGGATATAGGCGAGATACTCCGAAAATTGTGTGAACAAAAGGGAGTAGAAATAATAGAAGCCCAAGCCTGTCCAGACCATATACATATGTTGGTTAGCATACCACCGCATTTAAGTATAGCACAGTTTATGGGATTTCTCAAGGGAAAAAGTTCATTAATGATATTTGACAGGCATGCGAATTTAAAATACAAATATGGTTCGCGACACTTTTGGTGTCGCGGATATTATGTAGATACAGTAGGAAGGAATAAAAAAGTGATAGAGCAGTATATACGGAATCAACTTGAAGAAGATTTTTCTTCGGACCAAATAAGCCTGACAGAATATATCGACCCGTTTACGGGTAACAAGAATATGTAGGCAAAAAAAGACAGCCGCACGTGAGCGGCTGCCTGAAATTGTAATGTGGTGTCAAACTTCGATGCCTCCTACAGAGGCGGAGCCTGTATTAATCACCTTCTAGGGGTGTGCAAACTTCTAGTTCACTAGTCGTTTTGAATGAATCGTAAAAATATTAACAAGGATATAGGCATTTTTCCCCAGAAATATCGCATGACAATAAATTGTTAGTTTTTGCTGTCACGTGTTAAAATATATATAGATTAATTTCTATCTGATACGGAAGGACCTTAGCCTGACAGTAGCTATCCGAACCTGATTTTAAGTGGCTGATTTCCGCCCGAACTGTGTTAAAATACTCGTTAAGCCAACAAGGATTAGCTCCGTTTTTGCCTTGTTCAGACAAAAATCAGCTCACTTAAAATTTTTCGACCTGAAAAGGATGGAATTTTGAGGAGATTTTGGTGCGGAGGATGAAGACAGGCTGACGCCTGTCAAAGACAACAAGCTGAAATATACCGAAATTACGCCTTTTCAGGCAGGTTCGGATAGCTACTGTTAGGCTAAAGAAAAGCTGAATATAGTTGGAACCGAGTTTTTAATGTGTGTTTTGAATGACAAAAAAACATAGCAAAATGTCAAATATTTTAAATTGTGTGCCAAAATTCTCTATGCTATAATTTAAAGTAGTATTAAAGCAGAATCTGGAGGGATGTTTATATGTTAAAAGGGAATAGGGCACTTGTTACAGGTGCAAGCAGAGGAATAGGCTTTGCAATTGCCGCAGAACTTGCAAAAAATGGTTGCAATGTAGTAATTACAGGAAGAAATAAGGAAAATCTTGAAAAGGCGGCAGAAAAAATAAATGGTGCTGTTATTCCTATGGTATGGGATGCTGCACAAATTGAACTGACTGATAGCAAAATTGAAGAAGCTGCAAAGCTTTTAGGTGGATTGGATATAGTTGTAAATAATGCCGGAATATTTGCTCAAAGCAACGAGTGGGAAAAAGATACTCTCTTAAATACAACAGTGCCTGAATGGGAAAGTGTAATTAAAACAAACACAAGCTCCGTGTTTTTTACAATGAAGGCTACTATAAAGTATATGCTTGCAAATAATATAAAAGGCAATATATTAAATATTACTTCTGTCGCAGGATATGAACCAACTTTTGGTGCATATGGTGCTTCAAAACTTGCTGCTACCGGTTTAACTAAGGGGTGGGGCAAGATGTTTGCAAGTGATGGAATTACTATAAATGGGATTGCACCTGGACCTGTAGCCACGGAAATGAACAATTGGCATGAAGGAGACTCGATGAAACATGATAGAATACCGTTCGGTCGCTTTGCTTCTGTTGATGAAATAGCAAAATTGGCTATGTATTTACTCAGCAAGGAGGCGGAAATGGTGTGTGGTGAAACAATAATCTTAGACGGAGCATATTCGATTAAATGATGTAGGAGGATCGGTGCTATGAATGAAAGAATTGATAAAATAGTCAAAAAAACAGTTGCTGGTGAAATGTATGTTAGTCCCAGGAAAACGGAATATGATAAAAAAGATTTGTTCCTTTCACCGGTTAAAATGTCAGGAAAACGAGTTTGTGAATATATTTTAAATCAAGAATTATTGATTTTGGAAGAATCCTGTTTTACCGGTCTTATGAGCTTTGATGAGAGTGTAGAGGGAGATATTTTTAATAGGATAGGTCATAAAAATTTTGATATGGCCAGACAGAATTTTTATAGAAGTCCGGTTGATAATTTACTAACATTTGAGTGGCAGCATTCGGTTGGAGATTTTGCAAAAATCATAAACAGAGGGATTACAGGTATAAAAAAAGATATAGAAAAATCCAAATTATCTCACAAGGCTGATGAAAGAGCTTTGGAATTTTTAGAAACCCAGACAGATTTATGCAACGCTATTATTGATAGAGCGAAAAAGGGTTCGAAAAAGCTCGGGAAAATGCAAATGAAACATCTAATCCGGAGTATAGAAAAAATCTGATAAAGCTTTCTGAAGGACTTGAAAAAATTCCGGAAAATCCGGCTGAAACATTTTATGAGGCAGTACTTTGTCTATATTTCTGTTATCCGTTTATTCCTGATAGTATAGGTCTCATTGACAGGTATTTGTATCCGTATTACAAAAATGATATAAAAAAAGGAATATTAAAAAAGGAATATTAAAAAAGGATGAAGCAAAAGAATATCTGCAAGAATTGTTTTTGATGCTCCAAGCAAGAATTCCTATAACATCTGATCGTTTTTACCGTGGCGGAGAATCGCATTTTTGTGTTGGCGGTTATTTAGAAAACAAAGATGATGGCTTTAATGAGCTATCAAGACTAATAGTAGATTCACTTATGGAATTGCCAACCTGGATTCCGCAGATTTCTTTGCGTTGGACTGAGAAAACACCCACAGATGTACTAAGGTATATGCTGGAATGTGAAAGAAAAGACTCAAACAAAAGAATAGCATTTGTTAATGATGAGCCGAGATTAAAAGGACTTATAGAGTATACGGGTATTTCTTTTGAAAAGGCAGTAGGATACACAATGATGGGATGTAATGAGCTGGCACTTCCGGGGGGGAATGGTTTTCGGTTTTGATCCTATGAACATCGTTCGCTCGGTTGAAAATACATTTTATAAAAGATGTGACGATATTATAAATGCAAGGGATTTTGAAGAGTTTTTTGCTATATATAAAGAAGAATTGTTCAGGGATTTGTGGGAAGCCGAAAAAATCAGTAAAGGATTTCAGGATATAAGAGCCAGAGACTGTAATATCGTAAGTAATGTTTTTCTTGAAGGTTGTATCGAAAATGCAAGAAGTTGTACACAAGGAGGCCTTTCAAGATATATTGCAGTTGGTATGCCCATTGGTCTTTCTAATGTAATAGATTCACTTTCTATCACCAAACAGTTTGTTTACGATGAAAAAATAATTTCTATGTCAGAGCTTATCCTTGCCCTAAAAAACAATTGGAATGGATATGAAGATTTGAGAAGTATAATTTTGAAAAAAGGCAATTTTTTTGGAAATGATGATGAGTGTTCAAATAATATAGCAAGAAGATTAATGGACAGCCTTGGAGAATGGAATAATACAGAAAACTATTTGAATAAAAAGTGGCTTTTCGGTAATCTTGTCGGCTATAATGAGCATCATAAGTTTTTTGGTAATGCTACAAAAGCAACTCCTGACGGAAGGTATTGCGGGGATATGATTAATTTTGGCATAGGGCAAAATGAGGGAAAAGACAGAAATGGTCTTACCGCACTTTTAAATTCAGTGGCAAAATGCGACCCCAAAGCAGTTTTGACAGGTCCAAGTGTAACTAATATTATGCTTGACGAGCAGCTTATAGGTAATGATGACACCTTTGATAAGCTTGTATATTTATTTGAATCATATTTTAAAAATGGGGGTACTCATTTTCAGCTTACATATGTTTCAAAAGAAGATTTAATTGAGGCAAAGAAAGAAACTGAGAAACACAGAAATTTAAGGGTCAGAGTTTCAGGCTTTTCTGATTATTTTATTTTTCTGAATGATGGATTACAAGATGAAATTATTTTGAGAACGAAACATGTGTCAAATTCTTAATATTTTTATACTAGGTAAGCTGTATGATTTTAAGTGAAAAAGTGAGTTTTAGGTTATGAATAAAGCGATAATATTTGATATTCAAAGAACATCATTTGTTGATGGACCCGGGATACGTACAACTGTGTTTTTTAAAGGTTGTAACTTGAGGTGTAAATGGTGCCATAATCCTGAAAGTCAATATGGCAACCCACAAATGATGCTCTTTGAACAGAAATGTATAAATTGTGGAAAATGTAAAGAAGTATGTCCCAATAATACAAAAAAGTGCGAATTGTGCGGAAAATGTACATTCGTTTGTTTGGGAGATGCAAGGAAGGTTTGCGGAAAAGTCTATACGGTACAGGATGTCTTGACGGAAATTATAAAAGACAAAACATTTTACGAAACATCCGGCGGAGGCGTTACGTTTTCTGGCGGAGAGTGTATGTTACAGATTGGCTTCTTAAAAGAGATTTTATTGGAATGTAAGAAAAACGGCATACATACCGCAGTGGATACAGCCGGGAATGTGCCATGGGAATATTTTGAAGAAATAATGCCTTACACAGATTTGTTTCTCTATGATGTGAAGTGTTATACAGAAAAGTTGCATATAGAAGGAACCGGCTTTTCAAATGCACTTATATTAGAAAACTTAACCAAGCTTTCATATCAATTTAGTGGTAGTATAATAATAAGAATCCCGGTTATACAAAAGTTTAACGATGACATTAACGAAATGTCCAAAATAGCGGAGTTTCTAAAAAAATTAACTATAAAACAGTCGAATTACTACCATATCATAAAATGGGGGAGCATAAATATGGAGCTCTTGGAATGGAATGTGATTCATTTTGTATTCCAAGTAAAGAAAATATAGAAAAATATAAAAAATTGTTTGAAAAAAGTTATCTAAAAACCATTTAATTTTTAAGGTTAATATATCTTTGACAAGAGGGGTAAAGTGTTTGAAATAAATAAGTATGTAAGCCATACAGAAAAAATTTTACAGACGGATATTTTGTTCAACTGAGTATGCAAAAAGATGATTTGTTATAGAGATTTCTTAAATTAAGAACTATAATATATATGATTACATAGAAAGTGGTGATGTAAATGCTTATTACAAATAAAGACATTCTCAAAAATTATATTTCTTCAAAATGTTTGTGGGTAGGCATACCGGGTATCGAGGTTACAAAAGGCGGAAGAACGTTTTTAACATTCTATTCCGGTGGTACAAAAGAAGAGATAGGTAATTATGTAATGCTTGTAATGTCTGATGACGGAAAATCTTTCTCGGAGGCAATAGCAGTTTGCTTTGAAGAAGGTTATCGTTGTTATGACCCTTGTTTGTGGATTGATCCTTTAGACAGATTATGGCTTATATGGTCAAGATCTCCCGAAAATGCTGTGTTCGGTGCTATTTGCGATAATCCGGATGCAGAGGAAATAAAATTTGGAGAAGAATTCTTTATTGGTAATGATGTTATGATGAACAAACCCACTGTTCTCTCTACCGGTGAGTGGATGTTTCCTTTAGCGGTTTGGAACAATAATCTTGGTCCGCTACCTTCACATCCTAATCCTGATGAACCGAAGGGTTCCTTTGCTTATGTCAGTTATGACAACGGAAAAACCTTTAAAAAGCTTGGCGGAGCTGATGTGGATAACCGTTCATGTGATGAACATATGTTTCTTGAGATGACTGATGGCATATTGCGTTGCTTTGTAAGGACAGATTATGGTATTGGTGCGGCAGATTCTTATGACTGCGGTCTGCACTGGGGGAATAGTTTTGACACTGGTTATGGTGGCCCGTGTTCAAGGTTTCATATAAGGCGGCTTAGTTCCGGTAGAATATTGCTTATAAATCACTACAATTTTAATGGAAGAAACAACCTTACCGCGATGCTGTCAGATGATGATGGCAAGACGTTTCCTCACCGCATATTGCTTGATGAAAGAAAAGATGTTTCTTATCCCGATGTGGCTATTGATAGCGAAGGGATGATTAATATAACATATGATCGTGAAAGGGGTGCTTTTTGCTCCTGTCTTGATGATGTTTTAAGTTGTGCGAGAGAAATTCTGACTGCACGGATTTGTGAAGAAGATATTATAAATGGCTCTTTGGTTAATGAGAAAAGCTATTTGAAAAATATAGCTTTTAAACTTACAAATTATTCAAATAAGGTTAAAAATCCGTTCAATGAAGAAAAACTATTCAGCTCTTCTGAATATGCCAAGCATCTGAGTAACACAATTGAAAATGCGGAAGAAATTGTCGAAAAGATATTTGATGTATATAAAATTAATTGTTCAAACATCCATAACATTGAGGCAAAAAAACTTGATCTTTTAATATCTGATTACAAGAAAAAAAGAGATTTATATACTCTTGACGAGATTATTTCACTCGTCAGAAATGCCGAATCAAAATGTAAGCATAACGAGAAAAATATTGTTGACAAGATATGTGACTATATTATTCAAAATCTTGAAAGCAATCTTTCTACCGAAGACATTGCAAGTAAATTTCATTTCAGCACAAATTACATTCGCTATGTTTTCAAAAAGGGTACAGGTACTACCATTATAAACTTCAGAACGGCACAACAACTAAAAAAAGCCAAATTACTTTTAAAAACTACTGATTATAAAATAAGTGAAATAGCATCTTCTTGCGGTTTTGATAATTCAAGTTATTTTACGGAGGTTTTCACTAAGGAAATAGGCATTTCTCCCCAGAAATATCGAATGACAATAAACTGTTAGTTTTTGCTGCCTCGTGTTTAAAATATGTATGTAGATTAATTTCGATTTAGAGATAGGAATCGACTTTGAGATTTTTTATGGAAAGGAAGAATTTAAAAATGAAAAGATACGAAAACAACCCTATAATTACACCTGCTGATGTTACGCCTTCAAGAGGAGATTTTGAAGTTGTGTGCGTTTTTAACTGCGGTGTTACAAAGTTTGAGGGAGAAACACTCTTGCTTATGAGAGTTGCAGAAGTTCCCAAGAATGATGACCCCAATGTTTTTCTCGCACCAATGCTTGATGCACAGACAAACGAACTTATTATCAAGAGCTATGACAAAAATGATAAGTCCATTGATTTTGACGATTCCAGATTTGTTATTACCCCTGACGACAGAGTACTTACATCAATTTCACACTTCAGAATTGCAAGAAGTAAGGACGGTATCAACTTTAAAATTGACAAAGAGCCTGCAATGTTCCCTTGCAACAAATATGAAAGATTCGGCATTGAAGACCCCAGGATAACAAAAATTGATGATACTTATTACATAAATTACAGTGCTTGTTCTAACATCACAGGCGTTACAACAAACCTTGCATCTACAAAGAATTTTAAAACATTCACACGGCACGGCGTTATATTTACACCCGACAACAAGGATGTTGCAATTTTCCCCGAAAAAATTAACGGAAAATATATGGCATTCAACCGTCCTGCGTCAGCTGAATATAAAATGCGTGATATGTGGATTTCCGAATCGGACAACCTGGTTTACTGGGGGAACCACAAACAGTTTATGGGCGGCACAAAGGAAAGCTGGGATGGCGGTCGCATAGGTTGCAGTGCTGTACCTTTCAAAACCGAAAAGGGCTGGATTGAAATATATCACGCTGCTGACGAAAACGACAGATACTGCCTTGGTGCTCTTCTTCTTGATTTGGAGGATCCTACAAAGATTATTGCCCGTTCACGCGGTCCTATTATCGAACCTGTCGAGGATTATGAGGTTTATGGATTCTACGGCAATGTTATATTTAACTGCGGTGTTCTGGAAGAGGATGGCAAAATAAAAATATACTATGGTGCTGCAGATACATGTATAGCCTATGCGGAAACAACCGTAGAAGAAATATTTGAGACGATGCTTTAATGATATAACACTTTACGACTTTTTTGAAAAGCTTTTCCCTGGAGGAAAATCAAATGAATTTATTGTAGAAAAAGTATCTGTTAGTTCAAATGCTTTACAAGATTATAATTTCATATGTTTAGAAAGGATTTTAAATATGAATTATAGCGATAAATACAATAGATGGCTTCAAAGTGAATATGTTGATGCTGAAACAAAAGAAGAACTTAAAAATCTTTCGGAAAAAGAAATTGAAGACAGATTTTATTGTGATCTGGAGTTTGGTACAGGTGGTCTTCGTGGAGTTATGGCTGCAGGGACAAACAGAATGAATATATATACTGTTCGATTAGCAACACAAGGTCTTGCAAATGAAATTCTTGATTGCGACGGAGCAAAAGATAAAGGTGTCGTTATAGCCTTTGACTCAAGAAATAATTCCGTACTTTTTGCAAACGAATGCGCAAAGGTACTTTGTGCCAATGGTATAAAAACATATATCTTTGACAGCCTTCGTCCTACACCTGAGCTTTCTTTCGCAGTGAGGCACCTTGACTGTGCAAGAGGCATTGTTATAACAGCGAGTCATAATCCCAAGGAATATAACGGTTATAAAGTTTATGCTGAAGATGGTGCTCAAATTGAACCTGGAACTGCGAAAAAAATTATCGGATACATAAAATCTACTGATATTTTCGATGATATACAATTAAATGGTAAAACAAAACCAATTATTATAGGTGAAGAAATTGATATAGCTTATATTAACTCAATAAGAGAACAGTCATTTGGGACAGCTATACCAGATGATTTAAAGGTTGTTTATACTCCCTTGCATGGTTCTGGCAACCTTCTTGTGAGAAGAATTCTTAATGATATTGGTGTTAAAAATTTTTTTGTAGTTCCCGAACAGGAAAAACCTGATGGCAATTTTTCAACGGTTAAATCGCCAAATCCGGAAAACTCCGAAGCATTTACCATTGCTATTGAATATGCAAAGGAGCAGGGTGCAGATATTATCTTTGGCACTGATCCCGATAGTGATCGAATTGGTGTTGTTGTCAGAAATTCTGAAGGAGAATATGTTGTTTTCAATGGAAACCAGACCGGAACCATTCTTTGCGAATATATCCTCAGAAATATGCAGATTAACAAAACACTCACAGACAATGCCATTGTTGTGAAAACAATTGTTACTACGGAAATGGTAAAATCTGTTTGTGAGCACTTTGGTGTAAAGTTAGTTGATGTTCTTACCGGCTTTAAATTTATTGGAGAACAAATAAAATTACAGGAAGATAAAGGTTGTCCTGAAAATTTTGTTTTTGGACTTGAAGAAAGTTACGGGTATCTTAAGGGTAGCTATGCCAGAGATAAAGACGCTGTGTTGGCTGCGATGCTTATAACAGAAGTTGCAGCTGAGTGCAAATGTAATGGTCTTACACTTTATGAAAGACTTACAGAACTTTATGACAAATACGGTTATCACCTTGAAAGTTTGGAAACCAGGACACTTAAAGGTGTTGACGGAAGAAAGCAAATAGACAGGATTATGAATAAGTTCAGAACCGAAAAAATCCCGTTGGCAGTTGAGAAAATCAAGGATTATTCAAAAGGGATAGACGGACTTCCTAAATCTGATGTTTTAAAGTTCTTCCTTAGAAATGAAGGTTGGTTTGCGGTCAGACCTTCAGGAACCGAACCCAAAATTAAATTTTATTTTGGCGTAAAAAGTGATTCTAAAGAAAATTCTATTCACGAAATGGAGCAGTTGAAGGAAACTGTACTTTCATTTTGTAAATAATAATCCTTCGGGCTCTGTTTCAGATATCTATAATGTTTGCATTAAAATAAGCGATAAAACCGGCATATATCTTGGAAAACGGTAAATTTTAAATGATAAGAAAACATAGCGAAATGTCAAATATTTTAAATTGTTTTTGAAAATTCTCTATGTTATAATTTAAAGTAGATAAGGGTATATAAAATTTGAATTTTAGTCGATATTTGGATGTATTGGATGAAAGGAAATGGTAAAAAATGACAACTGAAATATGTAAAAAAGGAAAAAAACAAAAGAAGTCTTTTTTGATACATAAAAAAAGATCTCTTGATAATTCTCAATTACTAATGTTAGCGTTGCCTGCAATAATAATATTTTTTATTTTTAACTACATACCTATGTTTGGCATACTAATTGCGTTTAAGGATTTTAAACCGATTCAGGGGTTTTGGGGGAGCGAATGGATAGGGTTTAAGAATTTTGAATATTTCTTTTTGTCTCAGGATTTATTAAGATTAGTGCGTAATACGACGGGATATGCGGTAGTTTTTATAGCGCTAAAAATAATTTTAGGTGTAGCTATTGCGGTTTTGCTTTATGAAGTGACAAATCGAAAAGCACTTAAATATTACCAGACAACTATGATATTACCAAACTTTCTTTCTTGGGTTGTTGTCGGATATGTAACTTATATACTGCTGAACCCTTCAGCCGGTATTATGAATCAGGTGATAGAATTTTTTGGCGGAGAAGGAGTAGATTGGTATTCAGAATCTAAAGTTTGGCCTTTTATTTTACCGTTGGTGAATTCGTGGAAACATATAGGAATGGACTCCATAATGTTTTATGCCGCACTTATGGGACTTGATGATGAAATTTTTGAAGCGGCTACAATTGACGGGGCAAACAAATGGCAGAGAACGATGAAAATTTCTATACCTCTGTTAGCACCAATAATATGCATTATAGGAATTCTTGCTATGGGAAATGTGTTTAGAGGTGATTTCGGATTGTTTTATCAAATCCCAAGAAATGTAGGTACGTTATATCCGACTACGGACGTTATAGATACATACTTGATGCGCGGGGTTATGCAGGGAAGTATGGGACCAACTGCTGCAGTTGGCCTTATACAATCTGTTGTTGGTATGGTTATGGTTATTGGAACGAATCTTATTGTAAAGAAAATAGAACCGGAAAGTTCACTGTTTTAAGGAGGACCTGAAATGAAAAAAAGCACATATCTTGGGGCACTGTTTTAATTCACTTGTTTTTTATTATGTTTTCGTTAGTATTTATTTTACCGTTGTTGTCAATAATTTCAGTTTCGCTAACGGAAGAATCTGCACTTGCAACCTATGGGTATAGTCTTATACCCAAAAAGATAAGTATACTGGCCTACCAATATGTTTTCAGTAATCCCGGTAAGATTATTGATGCATATGGAGTTACTATTTTTGCTTCTGTTATCGGAACTGTTTTGAGTTTACTTGTTACAACTGCGGTTGCATATTCGCTTTCACGGAAAAATTTTGCTTACAAAAAAATGATTACATATTATATATTCTTTACCATGTTATTTTCGGGAGGATTAGTGCCTACATATATTTTGAACACGCAGTATCTTCATTTGAACGACACTATTTGGATATATATCATCCCATCTCTTGTTACCGCATGGAATGTTATTGTAGTAAGAACATTTATGCAAGGAATACCCGATGCGCTTGTGGAATCGGCTAAGATAGATGGAGCAAGTGAATATCGTATTTATGCACAGCTTATATTACCGCTTTCAAAGCCTGTTATTGCAACGATAGGACTTATGATTTTGCTTACAAAATGGAATTTATGGACAGAATCTATGCTATATATCAGAAACCCTAAACTTTATACTTTACAGTATTTGCTTCAAAAAATGCTTAACGATGCACAGTTTGCCAAAAACATGTCAGCAAATATGCCTGGTTCTATTATGATTACGGATATTGTAGAAGTTCCGTCTGAGAGCATGCGTTTTGCAATGTGTGTGCTTGCAGCAGGCCCGATGCTTGTAGTATTTCCTTTTTTTCAGAAATATTTTTCAAAAGGTCTGACCGTGGGAGCTGTAAAAGGTTAATGAAGTTTTTATATTGCTTATAAATACATTTAAAAGGAGCAAGAAAATGAAAAAGATAATTAGCGTTTTTGTTTTAACTGCAATGATGCTTTCCTCCATGTCGGTTAGTGCTGATGAACAAAGTATCAGGCATAGTGCAGTTGTAGGGACAACAACCATTACCATAAGCGGTTTGGCAGATGATGCGGTGGGATTGCCCTTGAACTTAAAGATAAAAGCTGGTGACACATATGTTCATTTGGACCAGGGAATAATAGATAAAGAAAATGGATTTATATTTACATTTCCCATTCTGCCGGAAGAAACAACATATACCTACACATTACGTCATCCGCGTATGGAAGAGGTATCAAACGGTACATTTCATATTTTCTCAGCAAATGATGAAGAAATGTTATTGTCTGAATTCAGAAATTTGAACGTTGGCGTGGACGTTGAAAACAGAGTGTCAAAAATGACAAACTTTTTAACTACGCCGTTAAATGCACAAATACTTAATCTTGACTTAGCAGCTTATCGTGCGTTGCGCAATCCTGAAGCAGTTTCTGAAAAAATGTGTGATGCATTTAATCAATTAACTTCATTGGAATTGATTTCAGCAAAATTTGCGGAATTAATTTTGACTCAAGAGGCGATTGAAGCAGAACAGGCACGCAGAGAGCAAATAGTTCAGGATATTCAAAATGCAGCATCACTGGGTGATATGCTGGATAAAATTGAAACGAATGCAGAACAATTAGGGTTAAAAACAGAATATGGTTTTGAAAACATTAAAGAAGCATTTGATAATGGTGATATTTTAGAAGCAGCAGCTCTGAAGGATGCGTTAGAGGGTGCAATAACACCCGAAGAGTTAAACCGGGCCCTCGTAAACTTTGCCGCGCTGGTAGCATTTGAACAAGCAACATGGGGGCAGTTTGACGCTATTGAACAGTATTATGAGAATGAACTTGGCAGCGTGTTTGATATAGCAAGAACAACATTGACTGATTTGGAGTTAATAGAGCTTAAACAGTCAATGCAGGATGTACCAACCTTTTCAGATATGGATGCTGTTAGGGAATTCGTGCAAACGAAAACAACTGAACTTGTCAATTCAAGACCATCTGTAAGACCATCCGGCGGCGGTGGCGGTGGAGGTGGAGGTGCTCCAACAATAAAAAAAGACAGTCTCGCACCTGTTGTTCCGCAGAATAACCTTACTCAGGCAACATTTACTGATTGTGAACATGTATCTTGGGCAAAAGACAGTATCCTTCGTTTAAAAGCAAAAGGAATTGTTAATGGTAAGAGTGAAACAAGCTTTAATCCTGATGACAGTGTTACACGTGAGGAATTTTTGAAAATGTTGCTTCTTGCATGCAAAATAGAGATTCAGGCAGACTCAAAAGTTAATTTTGAAGATGTTTCATCAGATAGCTGGTGCGTTCCGTATGTATCAACTGCAGTTAACCTCGGAATTGTAAAAGGAATATCTGATACTGAATTTGGTGTTGGACAAGAGATTACCCGACAGGATATGGCGGTGCTGTGTTACAGAGTGTTAAAGCATCTTAATAAAACACAGACCTACGAACTTCTTAGTAATTTTGTTGATTCAGAAAACTTTTCAGACTATGCAGTTGAAGCAATTGGTACAATGCACAAATTGGGTATTATTAAAGGTATGGATGGCAATCGCTTTGAGCCGTTTGTTTTTGCTACACGTGCTCAGGCAGCAGTTATAGTTGATAGACTTATGAGTCTGCAATAAGAGGAGGTAAAACATGAAAAAGCGCATAATTGCATTTCTGTTAATACTGTCTTGTATATCCGCAAATACATTGTTATGTGTAGCTGCTGATGAACCAACGACGACCGTTGAAACAGAAACGGCAGAGAAAGCTGAACCCGAAAGAGAGCATTTGCTTGACTTAAGCTTCGATAATATTACTATGGATGATTTGACCGACAATGATGAAGTTATTGTCAAAAAGAATCAAGGCAAAATTGGCATAATAGATTATGCAGATATTGACCCCGAATCAGATGTAGGTAAAGTACTGTCGCTAACATATGACGGAAAATCTATGATTTATGAATGCTTTCCGGTGTTCTCATATCCACTTAAAAAAACTGTTAAAAGTGGTAAGGTTTTCTTAGAAACTGATGTGTATTTCGCAACGAGTAATTTTCTGTATGCTGGTTTTGGTTATGAAGAGGCGTCAGCTATTCAAGGTTCGTTTGCTTCAAGATATACAGCTGTGGGTAGCCTCCAAGATACAACATATTCTGTTTTGAGAAAGCAATGGTTAAAAGTAAAGCTGAGTGTTGATTTTGACGAACGCTTATTTTCACTGTATGTTGATGATGCTGCAATATTTGATGAAGAAGACTTGCCGGATACAGTACAGGCATTAGATTCAGTTCGCTTTGGTGGATGGCCGGCTGAAACAGCGGTTGCAGGTATGTACATAAAGAATGTTAAATGTTATACGGAGAAAAAACAGGCAATAGAAGAAACTCAACTTGAAGCTCCATATGCAAAACAGGAAAAATTATTGCAAGCTCTTGGAATTATCAAGGATACTGATAAATACTCAATGGATTCTCTTGTAACACGCGGAGAATTTGCTCAACTTATAACACGCAGCATGGGTATAGAAGAAGCAAATATTGATTTTTATGACGGTGAAGAGTTCAAGGATGTTGGACCTGCTAATATATATAAACGGTCTATTGGTTATCTGGCACAACTGGGATGGATACATTCCGATGACGGAAAATTCTATCCGGACATCAATATAACACTTGAGCAGGCATCCAAATGGATGTGTTACCTTTTAGGTTGTGATGTTATTGCCGAACAAAGAGGCGGATACCCTTATGGATATATGAATGTATTGTCTGAGTTGGGAATTATTAAAAATATAGAACTTAATAATAAATCTGAATTCACGTTAGGAAATGCATTTTTAATGATTTCAAGGCTTTTGGAGTCGGATATTTATACGCCAGTATCTTTTGGTGATGAGGTCATATTAGAAAAGACCGAAGACCATACTGCGATGCAAGAATATTTTAATTGCCACAAAATTGATGGAATTGTGACGGCAACAGAGACAACGGGCATTGGAACTGTGCAGTCATCTGTGGGTAAAAATCAAATTAAGATTGATGAGATATTATACCATTCAAAAGTTGATTTAAGCGAAGATTTAATTGGCAAAAGGGTATTGGTTTATTTTACAGATGATTCGTATAAGGAAATAATATACCTTGAGATAGATTCAGAAAATGAACAACTTCGGGTTATAGATGAAGATATTATTAAGGTAACCGATAAAAATGGTAATTATGAGTTTGAATATGTAGATGATAAAGACAAAACAAAGCGTATAACCTTATCGAAGAACGCCTACTTCCTATATAACGGTATTGCTTATGGCGATGTTATTCCACTCTCATATCTTAAGCCATTAGCAGGAGAAGTAATCTTTACAGATAATGACGGTGATGGCAAGTATGATGTTGTTTCAACATATAGCTATACATATGTTGCTGTAAAAAGTTTAGATACAATTTCAAACAAAATATATGGACAAAATGGCGAAGTTATACCACTTGGAGATGACTTTTATATTTGGGATGGAGCAGATGAAGTTGACTATACGACACTTGTTGAGTGGAATGTCTTAAAGGTAAGAGAGAATCTGAATGGAGATATTCATATCCTTGTTTTGGGAGAAGGAATTGAGGGGGTAGTAGAGTCTAAGACTAAGACCGAGATCGTAATTGATGAAGGAACTTATAAGATTTCACCAGCGCTGGCGGATGATGCAAAAGAGCAACTTGAAATCGGAAAAACTGTTGCTGTTTACTTAGATGAGCTGGGAAGAATATGTGCAGTTCGTCCTGATGAGAAAGGATTGTTTGAGGTAGGTTATATTATGGCTGCGGCAAACGGTAAAGCCTTGGATGCAGCTAAAGTGAAAATACTCACAGCAAAAGGTGAAATAGAAATATATGATTTAAGCAGGCATTTTCGATATAACAATAAAAAATTGTCGGAGATTAAGACTGTAAAACAAATTGATATGCAAAACGGTATAGTATCGGATTCCACTGAGGATATAAGCAATCTTTCTGATGGTGATAAACTTACAAAACTACTTAAGACCGCATCCTTTAAGAAACAGATTTCAAACAGAACCGCAGAAGATATTCAAAAAAATATTTCAGACGGATATATCACTGCAGATCGTGTGGGGCAGGTAGTAAGCTATCGGACAAAAAATAATAACGAAATAGCAGCTATTGATACTGAGTCCGTGGAGGTTAGTGTTCCTGTTGATTATTACTACGGAGGCAGAACCTATAAAAAACCGGGAATTATTGTTAAATATGCAGTGGTAGATAAAGAAGCACCGGCGTTTATTATTCCGCCTGAGGGTTCACCTGATTCTGATTATAAGGTTATCGATTGGGAAAAATACCCGGAAAAAACCGGTCTCTATCCCGAGGCATATAATATGTCTTCTGCACTGCTTCCTGAGGTACTTGTGTTTTATGGAGCACAGGAAGAGGTTGTTAATGATAACTCGGAGCCTATGATAGTAGAAAGTGTATATCAGACTTTAAATGAAAATGACGACGTGGTTTATGGATTTGATGTTTATAATCGTGGAAAGAAAATGAGCTATCTGACAGAAGACAGTACAGTAGGTTCGGAGGTTCAGTCTGGAGATATTATACAGTTTAGCTTAAATGATGATAATGAGATAGAACTGATAAAAGTCTCTGTAAGAGCTGCTGACAAGCCTGATTTTATCAGAGATGACAGGGTAAATCAGAATGTACAGTTAAATTATGGCGTTATTATGGGAATAGAAAAATCTGCGTTAGCCATTGCCACAAAAAATGAGGGAACAGATGAAGAACCTATACCTACCAGTCCACTGCCGTTCGTATTAGAGAGTAACGTTAAGGTTTACTTATATGATTTAACTATGGAAAAAGTTTATATAGGTAATGTAAATGATGTAAAAAATTATACTTTTGCCTTGCGTCCTGATGTTCGCGTTGTTACGCGGCATACTATGGCTTCATTAGAAGATATTTATATATTTTTTGAATGACAAACAATAAAAAATTATATATAAGGAGTGATTTTATGAAAAAGAGAGGCTTATTGATTTTACTGTCTGTTTTATTGTTAGTTGGTGTATTTAGTGGCTGTACATCATCTAAGAAAACATCAGAGTCTCAGGTAACAACACTAACCTGGATGCTTCCGGGTGACCATTTTTCCGCCGCAGCAGAGGAAGAGGTTCATAGAACGTTTAACCAAAAGCTTGCCGAAGTATTGCCGGGAGTTCAGGTTGAGTTCGAAGTAGTTCCGTTCAGTGAGTATTCACAGAGATTTCAGCTTGCTACAGCCGCTAAAGAAAAGCTGGATCTTGTTTGGTCAGGTTATTTAATTTCTTATGTAACCGAAGCAACAAACGGTTCATTTCTTGCACTGGATGAGCTCTTAAACGAGTATGGGCAAGATATGCTCAAGGAAATTCCCGAATGGGCATGGGAACAGCAAAAGCTGAATGGTAAAATTTACTCTGTTCCGAATATGCAGCAGGTTGCCAGAGAAGGCAGAGCCCTTTTCTTCCAGAAGGATCAGGGAGAAAAGTATATGGACAGAGAAAAGCTTACCGCTGTGCTCAACGAGGGTCCGACAATGACTCGAGAGGGTTGGGATGCTATTGGTGAGTATCTGGAGACCCTCAAGCAAAATGGAGAGCTAAAAAAAGGTGTGTCCACATCATCAATTCCTAAAATGATAGGAATGATGAGAGACGATACATTGGTTGATAACTTTAAAATACTTCGTGGTGATGATGGTATAAAGGTTTGGCATCTTTTTGAAACACCTGATATGCAGCTTGCATTTGATGTTATGTCAGAGTGGTACAAGAAGGGATACATTGTAGAAAATGTAGCAAGCATGGAATCCCCCAGTCAGTATGAGTTTAATGAGGATGGAAATGTTCTCTGGGCACACAATTATTTTAAGGATATCGAACTTGGATATCAAAAGGGACAATCCAAATATGTAGATGTTATTCCTCTTAAAAACCAAGGACCTTATATCGAAATGAGTGCAGCAGCAACTTCAACTGCTATTGTTGCATATAGCGAGAATGCAGAGAAGGCAGTGCAGTTATTGGATTTAATGAATACCAAAAAAGGTGCAGAACTGTTTAACCTTTTAGCGTTTGGTATTGAGAATAAGCATTACAAGCTTGTTGACGGCAACCGTGTGGAAGCTATACGTGACGAGAAGAATTCTCCGCTTTATTGGCTTAACCGTTGGGTTGTAGGTAATGTATTCAATGGCTATGAGCAGGTTGCGGATCCCGATAATTGGTACAATTATCTCCAAACAGAGGTTCAGGGTCCGGATATTGAGAGATCTCCGCTTCTTGGTTTTAAACCGGATGTTTCCATGCTTTCGACTGAACTTGCACATATAAAAGCTATTGAAGGAGAGTATTACAGAAGTCTTTGTGATGGTGCTCTGCCTGACTATAAAGCAACCTACAAAGAAATGATGGAAAAATTAAAGATTGCCGGTTTGGATAAAGTCAAGACAGAATTACAGTCACAGATTGATGAGTGGCTTAAGGCAAATAAAAAATAAAATATTAAATTATTAGGAGGAATCAAAATGAGAAAAAGGTTTTCTAAGGTTATTGCCCTTATTCTGACTTTTGCATTGTTTATGGCGTCAGGCGTGAATATTGTAAGCGCCGAAAGCACTGTAAGCGTAACAGTCGATGGAGAAACATTGGGTCAAGAAATTGACATTGCACAAAAAGATATCAGCATCAATTTTGGTCAGGCTGTAGATGAAAACACACTTGCTGAAAACATCTCTCTTTCAACTGTTGAAAGAGGTAATGTTATGCATCTGACACGAACCGGTACAGAAGGAGACGATTACAGTAAGTTTTCCTGGGCACCGGAGGCACCTATTACATCAGGCGTTGTCAAAGTTAAATTTGCATTCAAAAGTACAATTGATGCTACAAACACTCGATATGCCCGAATTTATATGTATGCTTTAAACGACAGCCAACAAAGCAAACAGATCGGAAGACTAACATTTAGTGGTTCGAATTTAATTGTAAATAGTTCAACTCTCAGTAATAAATTTAATCCTTCCACTGCGAACAGATGGTGTGAGGCTGAAGTGACAATTGATGTTAGCAATAGTAAATATTCTCTTAAAGTCGATGGAAATGATATTCATTCCAATGTAGACTTTACTGACGTAAACAATCGACTTGATAGCTTAGCGTTTGGTATGAGTGGCTCAAACACCGGATTTGATATCTCTTACAAGGATATAGAGATTTCGCATATCTCAGCTACAGGTGCTGACCCTTATACATATAATACTGATTTCAGTGATGCACAGGAAGGCTCAAGACCTGATTGCTTTGATTACACGGGCATTCCCGATGATGAGGCATTAGGAATAGATTGTAAGATTGAAAATGTTATTTTAGAAAAAACACCTGTTGCAACAGTATCCGGCGCATATGATTCAGCTAACTACATCTACACATTGTCAAATAGCGGAAGCTGGGATGTTTCAAAAGAATATGTCCTTGATATTGGTACAGGTATAACAGATGGTACTAACCCGGTTATGGATACACCTATTGAAAAAAGTTTTGTTGTACGTAATTTGTTCGGTGAAGCTTTTACTGTTGAAAGTATCAAGACCTCAAGCGGAAAGACAATAACCAACGGAGGATATATGCCTGCTTCAGACCGTGGGATCAATGTTTCATTTTCTGATGAGGTAAATGAAAGTACTTTATCAGGTATCAAGCTTGAAAAACAGTCAACAGAGAGAGTTTTTCGCACAAAACTGCCGAGAAATACTGTTGCTTATGGAAGAAACTGGCTTACTTGTGATTTGACGGATTTTGAGAAAGCCACCAATGAAGGTATTTATACATTCACAACAGATATAATTGTTGATACAGCAGGATACGAGAATGACTTGTATGCAGTTAAGCCGACTTTGTCATTCTATAATTCACAGGGAAAAGAGATCCTGGCATTTTATGCTAACAGTAATCTGGTTTATTGTTCAACAGCAAGTCCTACACAAAATAAAGATGTGTTTTTACCTAAATCAGAATGGAGAAAATTGGAGATTGTAATCGATGCATCTAATGATAAGTTGAGTATTTATGCTACAAATCCAACTAACGGTCAAAAAGATACCTATGTAGATAAAAAGCCATTTAAAACAGATCAGGATGGTGGTTCTAAAGTTACATCATTTAATTTCGGTGTTTATAATCGTTCGGAAAGTGTTACCGCTTCTGAGGGTGATATTTCGTATAAGAATTTCAAAATGACATATACAGATACAAACAATGTCACCAGTACGCTTTTTGATATAGATACCGATACGGCACAGCTCGCTGATATATACAGATATTTCAGTGATTGGGAACATGCAAGCAATGCTGTCGGAACGAAATACTTTGATAATGAGTATAAGTCTCCCGCACAAAGTGTGGAATATGATACAGCATATGATCCGACAACATACACAGTTTCAATTTTACCCACAGCAGCATTCGAATATTTAGGAAAATATAGCTTAACTGTTCCCACAACTGTTTTGAGCGGTGATGGCAAAGAACTTATGGAAGAAACAGTAATTGATTTTACTTCAGTATTTCATGATGCACTTTATTGTGCAGCTGCCGGATTTACAGCAAACGAAGCAAATCTTGTTGAAATTAGTGATACGTTTACCGGAGATATCACGGGGTGGGCAGATATAACTAACTACGGATCTTCTCCGCAGAATGCTGTTGTATACGTTGCACTTTATCTCAATAATAAGCTTGTTGATGTTGATCTTGCTGAAGCAGAAGGTATTGGCGGAGGTTTGACAAGGAATAATGTATCCGCTACTGTTACTGTTCCGTCGGATAAAGCAGGTCCGGGTTATAGTGCAGCGATTTTTGTATGGGATAATGAGGATGATATTAGACCGATTATGGTGAAAAAGTCTATCGAGTAGTCAAAAATGATAATCTATTAAATTTGTACTGAGTTTGTTCTCCACCCTTTCCGGGTGGAGAACAAAACAGTGCCATTTTCCTCACAGACAGATTCTGCCTGCGAGGAAAATGGTATTGATAAATAAAAAAAGGGGTCGATTTTGTGTGAAAAAGGTTCGTTTAATTTCGGTAATATTAATTATACAAATTATTATGGGAGTTTTGCAGTTCCCTATTGTTAGCGCAGCTCCGACACCTGAGCTTTTTGCGTATAGGATAATGAGCAGATCTACTGTGTTATGTATAGATAATCCAATAGCCTATGCATTTAATGAACGCAGGGATATTTCAGATACTACGCCTTATTTAGAGGGTAATGTTGCAATGGTCCCTGTCAGATTTATGGCGGAAAGCTTTAATGCTGAATGCAAGTGGGAATCTGCAGAAGGCGGAACCTTTGTTGTTGAACAGCGTAATTGCATTGTAATACGGTTTTCAGCAGGAAAAGCTGTAACTGCCGATGGTGTGGAAGTGCAATCTGATGTTTTGCCGATAATAAAGGATAATGTGCTCTATGTACCTGCAGATGTTTTTGCAAATGCAATGATGCTTACATACAAAAAAGATGCTGACACAGGACTTTTGTTTTTCAGCCGTTCAAGTGAAGCAGAACGTCATGCCATGGTAGATTATAAGAGAGATATTTTGCCTTTTTTTGATGAAAAATATGAAGTAAATGAAAAAAAATATCTGTATGTTTCACTAAATGGTAATGATGAGCTTGGTGATGGAAGTATTGATAATCCATTTTGCAGTATAGAAAGGGCAAAATCAGAGGTCAGAAATCTTTCAAAGAATCAAAGCGGAGATATTATTGTATATATCAGGGGCGGCAATTATCATATTGATGAACCCATACGCTTTACGCCGGAAGACTCCGGAAAAAATGGTTATAAAATAATCTACACAGCATATAACGATGAAAAAGTTACTATAGAGGGCACAAGAGAGGTTACCGGATGGAAACTGTATAAAGGTAATATTTATGTTGCTGATTTACCCGGGGAATATAAGGCTGATTTGGTTTATGAAGATGGTGTTATGGCTGTAAAAGCCAGACACCCCAATCGCGATGTTAATGAACCAAGAACAGGATATTTACAAAGTGCCGGAAGTAAGGATATATGGTACGGAATGTCGTGGAATAAAGGTGATATTCCGCATATTGAAAATACAAAGGATTTGGAAGTATTCTGCTGGCCCGGTGGCACGAGCGGTGTCTGGATGTGGCACAGTATGGTTTCTTCGCTGGCAAAATTTGATCAGAAAAACTGCAGAATGACTCTTAATCATAAGGCATTATATGAGCTGGGTGCAGGCTCAAAGTATTATATGATGGGAGCGATGGAGTTTTTAGATCAGGAAGGCGAGTTTTATCATGACACAACTGCCGGAAAACTCTATTATATACCTTATGGCTATAGATTGGCAAATAGGAAGATTACAGTTCCGGTAACAGACACTGTAATTTCATTTGAGGGTGACTCTCAGGTAGAAACTGTAAGAAATATAGAAGTTTCAAATATGGAGCTTCGCAATACAAAAAGAACCGAAAAAATGGAGAGCCTTAAAGGTGATGGATATGAAGAGTGTACAGGAAATGGCGTGTTTATATCTTTTGCTGAAAACTGTAGCGTAATTAACTGTGATATTCATGATGTTGGCGGAAATGTCATATTTGGAAAAAACTATTTTTCGAATATAAAAATTTACGGTAACAAAGTACATAACTCAGTTGCGTCAGGTATTCATTTTATTAATCCAACGGTATTCCAGGCCAATAATAATGTAGTATCTAACAATCTTGTGTATTCGGTAGGTCTGTTGATTGGACAAGGTGCAGGTATTGCCTTTTATGGTGGTGGCGATAATTTTGCCACACACAATAAAGTTTTTAATATTGTAAGAAGTGCCGCGACTCTTGGTAACGGGCAGACAGGATATAACTATATAGCCTACAATGATTTTTCGGATTGCAACGTTGCCGCAGAGGATACGGGCATGATATATACTTCGAACCAATTGGAGGGGTCAGGAAGTACAATAAACAACAATTTCTTCCACGACAGTAATGCGGGATTTTCCGGTTGGTCAGTAATATACAATGATGAAGTATCCCATGGTATTCGAGTGCAAAATAATATTATAACGCGCATGCAAACAGATGGCGAAGATGAACTGGGCGTTTATTGTGCCGGTATCTTTTCTAAAGGAAGAGAAATTAAAATAATTAATAATGTTGTTGCTAATTCTGTCGTTGAGCCGTCTCATGCTACCTTCCTGCTTGCATCGAGTCAGCAGGGTGTTAAAAGTGAGAGGTATATTCTTGAAAGGAACATCTCTTACAATCATGGTTCAAAAATATACAGAGTAGCAGACTTGTCTGAGCGTACAATGGCTTCTGCAGATTATAATGTGTTTTATAACAAGGGTGAGACTGATTTCACTTTGACAAACACAAGTGTTTCAACATTGGATGAATGGAAGAAACTATATGGGGGAGCACTTGATGCACATACAATACATGAAAATCCACAGTTTGTAAATGAAGAAAAAGACGATTTCAGATTGAATTATAATTCACCGGCAAAAGTGTTGGGAATCAAGACAATAAATCAATCCAATATAGGTCTCAAAGAAGACTTTGCTTTTGCAGATTTAAATGATGAAATCTTACGTTTGTTTATAAGCAGAGAGGGTTATTCAGATACTCTATCTTCAATGAACCTTAAAAGCGGCGAATTTGCTTCACTTAAAGTGACAGCAAGGACAGAAAATGGCTATATAAAAAATCCGGAGAAAATTTATTACAGCAGTGATTCACCTGATGTGCTGCAAGTAAACAGTGACGGAAAAGTTACTGCACTTGCACCCGGAAAAGCTAAAATTACAGCAACAGTTTATGATGGTGATAATACTGCGAGCATAGATTTATATGCCTTTGTTGATGATGAAATAGTAGATTTCAAGCTTGAGGAGGATACATATATCTCAGAAATCAACAAATCACGTGCAATACTGCCGGTGGGAATAACGAGATTTGGTCAGATTTTATCTGAAAACGATTATGATGATATACAACTTGATGTCAAAGATAAGGATATAGCAAATGTTGACAATAGCGGCAATATAAATGTTATTCAAAAGGGCTCGACAGAAGTTTCTGCAATTGCTTCATTTAACGGAAAGACAATGACGACAACTTCGACAATCATTGGTGTTACAGATTTTTTAAGCAACATCAGGATAAAGCTGAAATCAAAATCAGTAGAAAGTGGAGAGCAGATTGAGTGTGAGGTTGTTGGTGTAAATTCTGTAGGTAAAGAAGTAGAAATTGATGGATATGAGTGCAGCATTGTTTCGGAAAAAGAAGATGTTGCGAAGATTCAACAAACGAATTCTACCAAAGCTACCTTGCTGGCAACCAATGCCGGTAAAACACAGATAAAATCAACGGTTGTATGGCATGGCCGCACATTTGAAACAACAACCGCGCTCACAGTTGTTGCACCAAGTCAATTGATAAATAACTGGAAGGTATCAAATTATAAAAACTCTGCAGGTTATGCGATAGAGGATGAAAATGGAATAAGCATATATTCTTCAGGTAACGACATTTTTAGAGCTGAGGATGATCTTACATTCATATATCGCGAAGAAAGCGCAACAGATTTAACCATAGAGACGACTGTAAATGTTGCTGATATAGGGGAAAATAGCAATGCTTCATCAGGTGTGATGCTAAGACAAGAGGATACGGCAAATTCGTATAATGTTAGTCTTAGATATAGACCGTTAGCTAAATCTGCAATTATAACCTGGCGTGACAACGCTTTCCCGGATTCAAACTATTTCTCAATTCTTGATTTCGAATACAGTGAGCCTGTTAAATTACGGTTGCAGAAAAAAGGAGATATGGTTATCGCTTCCTGCATGAATAGCAGTGGTGAATGGCAAATCGTGAACGAATTAAAAATTCCGTTTACGGGAACATATATGGCTGGCCTCACCACAATTTCCGGTGATAATGCATTGTGGTTTGAGAGCAGATTTGAAGATGTAAAAATATATGAAGGGGCTGAATAAATTGAAAATAAAAGGCAGATATTTAGCGTTTATAATTATGTGCGTTGTTCTTATGATGCATTTGACATCGTTTTCTGTTTCGGCAGAGCAGGGTATATACGTTGTATCTGACAACACCGAACAACTTTCGACAACAGTTAATGACGATGGATTGACAGTTTTCGGATATTTTGGTGAAAAAAGCGGATATCCTGTTACAATAACTGTAAAGAATGCAGTTGATGGAGCAATCGTCTGCCTGGAACAGGTTATGACAACGGAAAGAGGATACTATTGTGTCCTCTTTCCGTATGATGCAGAAATGCTTGGACAAACTTACAAGGTTTCCGTAAGGAGTATAACTGATCAGATGCTGTATGAGAAAACCTTGAACTATCAGCCCGGAACAAACAAGGAAGTAATTACGGGGTTACTTAGCGGTGTATCTACGACCAACGAAATGGAAGATTTGCTTTGGCAATATGGAACGGATATTGGAATTTTCGGTACAGAACTGAACAGTCTGGATAATCCTGAAAATGTATATTCTGACTTGATTGGTAAAGATTATTTATCTCTTGAAGATTTTCAAGTAGCTTTTAAAAATGCATTGGATGAGCAGAAACAGGTAAATGCAAGTGTACACGAAGTCCACCTTGCACCAAATGGAAACAATACAAATTCAGGGTCAGCAGACAGTCCTTTAGCTACGCTTGAATGCGCACTGAAATATATTGAGTTTTTAATGGAAAATGGTTCTGAAGACAATTTTGAAATATTATTGCATGGAGGAGAATATAGCATTTCTTCTGATATTGTAATTCAAAAAAATCAATATAAAAATCATATTACAATTCGCAATTATAATGATGAGAAACCTATATTAAACGGCAGCAAAGAGATAAATAACTGGGAATCATATCAGGGGAATATATATAGGGCAAAGATTGAAACAGGACTTAACATCAATGTTCTTTTTGAGAACAAAAATATGCTTATTAAAGCACGCTATCCTAACAAGGCAGCATCTAATGCAGAATTGTTTGACGAGTATTTGTCTGCTGTCTCGTATAATGATTCATCTACGCAGTTTATGTACAATGAAGGAGATTTGCCGGATATAGAAAATACACATGATTTAGAAGCTGTCATTTTTTCCGGCGGATCAGGCGGCACTTATATGTGGGGAATGAACATTATTAAACTCGCTTCATTCCAACCTGAATCTAATTTAATTTCACTTTCAAGTGAAGCATTATACACGATTGGTACAGGAAGTAAGTATTATATGCAGGGTGCTGTTGAATTTATTGATACCCCCGGAGAGTTTTATTATGATAATAAGACGGGCTATATATACTATTATCCCACAGATGGTGTCATAGAGGGGAAAGTTGTTTCGTATCCTGTTGTTAATAATATGCTCACAATTCAGAATAAAAATGGTAAAAACATTTCCGATATTACTATTGATGGTCTTACCATTTGTTGTACTGACAGGAATTCAAGAGTAGATATATTCGGAAATAATTCCGGCGGAAATGGAATCTATATAAACAATGCAAAAAATATTAACATTAAAAATTGTGAAATATATAGTGTGGGCGGCAATGCTATTGCTGTGGAAGGAAATCTGCAAAACAGTATTTTTTCAGGAAATTATTTATATAACAACGGTATGGGAGGCGTAACAGTTACAGGAACAGAATTTGATGTAACGAAAAATAATAAAATTGAAAATAACTACATATGCCGCCAGACCCTTATTGTTCATAGCAGTGCGGGGATAACGCTGAATTCGTATAATGCTGATGGAAATGTTATATCACATAACTGTTTGCATGATTTTAAACGTTCCGGAATTACATTAAATTATGCTGAAGGAAATAATATAATTGAGTATAACGATATTTCAAATGGATGTAATGGTTCGGATGATTCCGGTATGGTTTATATTTCTCAGACAACGGGTGAAACTACTATAAGAAATAATTATATACATGATGCAGATTCCGTTGGCGGATATATGGGTATTTATGCTGATGAAGGTTCCGACAATACTATCATTGAAAAAAATCTGATTACAAGACTTTATGGCAATTGTTCAAATGCAATTTTGGCAAAAGGTGATGATATACATATTACCAATAATTATTTAATAGATTGCCCTGATATTGTAGGTGCAGCAATTGCATCAAGCATGAAATTTGATACTACTGAGCGTATGGTCATTGAGAGAAATTTGATATACAATTGTTCAACTATGATTTTTTCGCATAGCTCAGTATCTGACAGTACACAAAGACTTGCTTCCTCGGATTATAATGCCTATTATAATGCACAGGGAGAGTATACATTCCGACACAGAAACAGCACAACAAGTATTTATGATTTTGATGAGTATCGTGAGTTGGGATATGAACAAAATTCTATAGTTCAAGACCCTCAGTTTATAAGTAATAAAAACGGAGATGTGCGATTATCTTATGCATCGCCTGCTTTATCAATTGGTATTGAGCCTTTGGAACTTGGAAAAATGGGATTACGTTCCGATTTTGTTTATGGTGATACATCGGATAGTGTTTTAAAAACTCTCTTTGTAAAGCGTAATGATGATGCCGTTAATGGAGGTTTCGTTGAGATTAATGTTGGAGAAAGTATTTCACTGGATGTTCTAGTACGAAACGAAAACGGATTTACTGTGTCTGAAGAAGATTATACCATCGGCTTTGTTACAGAACCGAATGATTTTGTGACTATCAGTGACGATGGGGTTGTAACCGGACTTAAAACCGGTGTCGTTCGTATTACAGCGAATGCGCAGATGGAAAATTCGGATGTATGCGCTGAATTTGATGTTGTTATTTTGGAAAAAACCTCGGAAAATTCAGCATTAAGAATTCAAGGGTTAGTTGTGAAAAATCAGGCCGGAAAGAACTTGACAGAGATAGAAAGCGGTAAGCTGAGTGTTGAGTTGACAGTAAGCTCTGATGTAGAAACTACAGCAAAATTGAGTGTTTCTTATGAGGATGAAAGCAAACGACTTCTTGCTGTGGGTACATCAGATAATATTAATCTGATGATTGATAATCCGACCCCTATCAAAGTTTATATTGACATTCCTTCAAATAATAAAGGCAGTTTGCGTGCTTTTGTATGGGAAAGCTTTGATACATTGAAACCTCTTTGTCCTTATATTCCCATTTTAACAGATTTACGATAAAATGATAAATGTAACATATAAGAAGGAGGGATAAACTTGAGCTATAAAATCATTATTGTTGATGATGAACCTGTACTTTGTCAAGGATTAAAGAAATATATACAGAACAATTTTTCAGATTTTTGTGTAGTGGCAACATTTAATAAAGGGGAACAAGCCATTGAATATATAAGGTCAAATGTCGTTGATGTTGTTATAACGGATATAAAAATGTTTGATATTTCCGGTATTGATTTGGCGAAAATGATTTATGAAGAATTTCCTAATATTCGTGTAATATTAATAAGCGGATATGCAAACTTTGATTATGCAAAGGATGCAATGAAATATCGCGTTGTTGATTATCTGACAAAACCAATCGATTTTCAGGAATTAAAAAATGTACTCAATCAAACAATTTCAGAAATCAAACATACTGAAAAAGAAAAGAAGACTACGTATAATGAAAAAATAACCTTGATTAATGATACATTCAGGTATAGCAAGATTTTAATTAATGCCTTCTTAAATGATAACGATTCTATGTTGTCAGAAACTGTTGAAGCTATTGTAACAATTTCGATATCTGATGAATGCACGACGAACGATAAGTTATACTTATGTAATATATGTGATATGATTCTACAAGGTTTGGAGCAAAATAGTATTCATATTGCGCTTGAATTGGGCAAAGAGTATTTAGCTCAAAAAATTATTTCGTTTAATAGTGTTGATGAAATAAGACGTTTCTTAGTGGATTATTTTTATAGAATAGTTGATGGAAACGCGAGATTTGAAGGAAAACGCAATCAGATGATAATGCAACGTGCTAAACGTTTTATCGATAGAAACTATGCAAAAGCTATTTCGTTGGAGGATGTTGCAGAATATGTTGGCCTGAGTCCGACATATTTCAGTAAATTGTTCCGTACTGAACAAGAGCAGACATTTATTAACTATATAACAGATATCAGAATTGAACATTCTATAAGGCTTCTTAAAGAAAGTGAGTGTAAAATTGCAGAAATTAGTGAAAAGGTGGGTTTGGGTTGTAGTACCTATTTTATTTCACTGTTTAAGAAGAAAACAGGTATGTCGCCTAATGAATACAGAAAATCCTTTAAGAAAGACGAGGTGTAAGTTAAATGCCTTTAAAAAAGGGGTTTATGTTTAGTATTGAAAACAAAAGATTTAATAAATTATTCTTTAGGATTTTTTGCACTGCAACGTTAGTATCCTTTTTGCTGACATTGTTTTTTGGCGGATATACCTATTATACCAGCAAGAGGACTTTTTCTGACAAAATTGAAAATTCTAATAATGAGTCGCTTTATTATATAAAGAATGTTGTTGATGATGCTATTAGAAATATGGACAAAATTGCGATCAATACAAAACTGCAATCTTCGGTAGAAAAATTTATATTAAGCGGAACAGCAAATCAAGAAACTCTTAATAACATTAAAGAATATATTGAAAATTATAGGGCCATATACAGATATATACATTCGGTATATATTTATGAAGAAAAAGGCAAACATGTATTTATGAGTAAAAATGATATATTGCAGACTCATTCAATAGAAGAATTTCATGATATAAAATGGTATAAACAGTACCAGTTGATGGATTGTAATTCTGTGAGTATTTATGAACATACGCAGAAAGGAAGTTATCCGTATCTGCTGACTATTATCAGACCTGTTAGTTTCAACCGAAAAGACAAAGCAGGGGCTGTTGTTATAAACCTAGATGTTATAGAACTTACCAAGTTGTTAAAACATGAAAATGACAAACAAAAAATTTTTTTGATTTCAGATGATGGGAATATAGTTTTAAGCTGTGACAGAAAGTATATATTTCAGAATGAGGAAAATGAAGATTATAAGCAATTGTTGAAAAATAAAAGCATGTATATTTCAAAAGCTGAATCTGATTATAATAATTGGCAATATATAATGTATGATTTTAGTGATGAGTATGAGGAAGAATGGATTAGCTTTTTTTGGCAGAATATCATTGTATGTATTATCTTTTTTGTGATTTCTCTATTTGTAACATACATTTTAACGGTGAGAAACTATAAACCTATAAGTAACATTGTTACATTTGTTGATAAAACAAACATTGACACAACAAAATTAGAGGAAAGTCAACATACGGGTAATAAATATGCAGACAAGCTTGTTTCTATGCTTGTTGGTAAACACAGTAAAAAAGATGATGAGATAATCAAGATGTTTATGAGCTATAACGATGCTCAGATTATGGCTCTGCAATCACAGATAAAGGCACATTTTTTGCATAATATACTTTTAACAATTCAGTGGCGTGCATATGAAATGACCGAAACAGAAAATGATGTTTCAATTATGATATGTAAGTTAGGAAAATTTTTGAAATCAAGTGTAGAGATTAATACATCTATTTTAACTGTTGATGAAGAAATTGCCAACGCAATGCTATATACAGACTTGATGCTAATGAGGTATGAGGATGTTTTTTGCGTTAATTGGGATATTGATGAAGATGCACTTGAGTTTAAATGCATTAATATATGTCTTCAGCCAATCATAGAAAATGCAATTGAGCACGGACTACGTCGCAAGAATACCAAGGGAACCCTTACAATAAAAGTTAAAGCATATAATGATTTTATACATTTTTATGTTATTGATGATGGTATAGGGATAGAACACGAAAAGGTTACAGAATTAAACAGAAAGCTTTTAGATGAGAAAGCAGAATATGATAATAGTCATATTGGACTTTCAAATGTTGCAAAAAGATTGAAAATGATGTTTGGTACAGAAAGTTCAATCAGCATAGAGAGTGAAGAAAAAGTTGGTACCACAGTAAAAGTTGTTTTTTCAAAAGTACGGTAGTTATAATAGTGAATGGTAAAAATGTATACGTTTTTAGGGGAGGAAAAAAGATGCTTACAGATATTCAAATCAAAAAAATAATGGACTCACTTACTCTGGATGATAAAATTGGTCAAATGTTTTGCTATTGGCTTGACCCCAGATTAGACACTGAGGAGGTAGAACGCAGAGTAAAGGATACGTTACCCGGTTCATTTTTTGTGGCAGGTGTTACGAGGGAGGAAATCAAAGACTGCACAAAACACATGGAAAAATATACAAAACTTCCTCCGATGATTGCAGCAGACGTAGAAAAAGGACCCGGACATGTAGTGTATGGAGAGACTGATTTGCCTTTTCAAATGGCATGGGGTGCTTGTAATGATGAGGAACTAATTGAAAAGGCACATATTGCAACTGCTGAACGCTGTCGGGAACTTGGTATACATTGGACATTTTCACCTATTGTTGACATAAATTACAACAAAGACAATCCGGTTGTAAACATAAGGGCAATATCGGATGTTCCAGAATGTGTAGCAAGAATAGGAACGGCAGCTGTCCGAGGTTATCAGAAAAACGGAATGATGGTTGCCGGATGCAAACATTTTCCAGGTGACGGTGTTGATGATAGAAATCAGCATTTCTGTACAACAATCAATAGGCTTGATGAGAAAACGTGGATGGAGACATTTGGTTATGTATATAAGGAAATGTTTAAGGTGGGAGCAGCTTCTGTTATGGTAGCACATATTTCTTTGCCTGCCTTTGATGAAAAAATCAATGACAGATTAGGTTATCCTCCTGCAAGCCTTAGCTATAATTTACAAACTAAACTTTTAAAAGAAAAATTAGGCTTTAGCGGTTGTATTGTATCAGATGCCTTGTCGATGGTAGGCGCGTGTGCAGTAGTTGAACCCGAACGACTTCCGATTGAGTTCATTAAAGCCGGTGGAGATGTATTGCTTTTCCCACTACCGGAATGGCACGGTTATATCAAAGAAGCAGTCGAATCGGGTGAAATCTCTATGCAGCGTATTGATGATGCAGTAAGCAGAATTATCAGACTGAAAGATAAGGCGCGCTTGTTCGAAGATCAGAACTTGGTTTTGAACGATATGGAACATCTATATGATTTGCAAAAGCTTGCAGATGAGATCGCAGAGAAGTCGTTATGCAAAATCAGGGATGAAGACGCTGTTCTTCCTCTTAAGTTAAATCCTGACGACAAGATTCTTATATTAAATTTAAGAAAAGATAAAAATCCAAAAACAGAAGCCTATGAAAGAGACTTGACTATTGTAGAAAAGGAACTTCAAAAAAGAGGCTATAGAACAGTTACATATGTAAATCCATCCCGAAAAGAATTCGAAAAGGACTTTGTTGATGCAGCGGCCGTTTTAATAAATTTTGATTCGCGGAGATATTTTGGTGGTTCCTTGCGCATAACATGGGATCATGTTGCACCATTTTGGAGAGCGGAAGTTTTAAAGCATCCAAAAGTGATTTTTACATCCTTTGGTTGTCCATATAAATTGTACGATTTTCCATATTTAAAGTGCTATGTCAATACTTTTTCAACAATGGAATGTTCGCAGCGTGCTTTTGTTCGTGCAATTTTAGGTGAAATTGAATTTCAAGGTAAAAATCCTGTAAGTTTGCCGGACTTTTTCGAATCTGAGGTTGAGAAATAATTTGTAATACGTGAACTGAATTAACTAAAGGAGTAAATCTATGATTGTACTTATACAGAATCAAAAAACAGACTACAAAATTGCGATTCCTGATGATGCGAGTATTGTAGAGAAAAAAGCTGCAGAAGAATTGGCTTTATATTTAGAAAAAACATATGGTGTTTTGCTCCCTGTCTGTAAAGAAAATGAAATTACAGATAACGCAATATATGTAGGACATACAATATTTGCAAAAGTAAATGGAATAAAAGGAGACAACATAGAGAATTGGCATGTTTGCATATGCGGCCGGAATGTTGTATTGACGGGCGGAATAACCAATAAAGACAGGGGGGTTATATATTCTGTATACCATTTTTTAGAGGATATTGTTGGTATAAGATGGTGGAGTTGGTTTGAAGAATATATCCCGGAAGCAAACATTCTTTGTATTCAAGAAAACTATAAAAATAGTGGAACTCCTTTTTTTGAATACAGGAACATAGCAGATTCCTTTTCGGTAGTTGATTTACCATACATAATGCGTAACAGGTTAAATGCGTGGTGTGATGATATTTTAGAAGAGGGAGCAGGTCATCCGGAGTTTGTTGCCAGGGGTGGCATAAAGCACATTGGATTTCCCGGCAATACGCACACTTTACCTAAAATGATTCCAATCGATATGTATTATGATGAACATCCTGAATGGTTTGCATATGATGAATTGTCCAACAGTAGACTAAAAACAGATAGAAGACAGGCTTTATATTGTTTGACAAATGAGAGTTTGATTCAATTTACAGCAGAAAAAGCTATCGAGTACATTGATAAAAATATTCAAGAAGCCGAGAAAAATGGTTTGGAAATGCCGTGCTTTTTTTCTGTGACTATGGCAGACATGGAAGGCTATTGTCAGTGTGAAAAGTGTAAAGAGGTTAACGAAAAGTCGGGCAAGACCGGATATAATTTAAAATTTGTAAATGCTGTTGCCGAGATTGTCGAAAAAAAGTATCCGGAGATTCCTATTGAAACTTTGGTATATTGGGATTACATTGAACCTCCCAAGGACGACACTGTTCCGGCTAAAAATGTTTTAATTCGTTTGGCTGATCTTAAAATAGATCTTCTTCGAGACATTGAATCACCTACCAACAGAGAAGAAATGCGTCTTTTGACGCAATGGGGTACATTATGCAAGAAAAATGATACAAAGTTATATATTTGGGATTATTATTTACAACAGTATCCAAATTGCATGATGCCATATTTTTTAAAACTTCAAAAAAACTTTAAATATTTTTATGAAAATCAAGGCAGGGGCTGTTTTATTGAACACGAAACATCACATATAAGTGACTTTTGGACAATGACACAATGGCTCTTAACCAGAGTTATGGAGAATCCCTATCAGGATTTTAATGCACTGATTGATGATTTTACTACCAGATACTATGGCGATGCAGCGACTTATATTAAAGAATATATTGACTTGCTTGATAAAAACTTATCGGAAAATGCATGCCGGATTATGGTTTTTGAACAGGCTGTTTTGGGTAATTATGTCAATTACAAAACAATCAGAGATGGTATGGAAATCTTGCTCAAAGCAGAAAAAGCAGTTAAAAACGATAAATTGTGTCTGTCAAGAGTCCATACTGTGATGAGTTGCTTATACAGAACATTGATGTTAAGATATGAAGAATTTCAGACAATAGCCCAAAAACACAATGAGACTATCAATATTTCCAAGCAGTCAGCAGCAGAACTTGTTATTTCATATTTAGAAGAAAATGCTCACGTGTATGCAAAACAGGTTGAGGGAAAAATTCTCAATGAAAATGTAGTTAAAGCAGTTGAAGGAGAAATCGCTTTTATAAAGAGATATTTGGAAAAACCAAATCCCATCATAGAAACCCTTGATGAACTTTTAAAATATGGAACAGAAAATGTATATGCAATCTCTGGTACCAAATTAATTGGGATGGCCGGATGCGGAATGTTACCCGGTGGTCATCAAATGGGTGAGATGATTGAATGGTCAAATGAGAGAAGTCGTGATGTTTTAAAAATTTCTCCGCGTGAAATGCCGACACGACGAATGTATCAACACCTTGCAGGGAAAAAAGATGATGATACACCAAATCCGTTGCGGTTTTATACAGATGGTTATGGTGAAAATACAGTTTTGGAACTTTTTCAGGAAGATTTGCTTAAAGAACAATATCATCTTTATAAAATTGGCAAAGTAAAAGGTGTTAGTCAGAATAGTGCAACAATGCTTAGATTGTTCGATTATCTTGGGTATTGCGTTGGAATTAGTTGTTTATATGAAGTGTTCCCGTCTGACACATATGGTATCTATATTGACCTTAAAGTTACAGGAGAAGGGTATGGTGGAAATATTGAAGAGCAAGATGCATTATATATTGATGCCATTTATCTTGTAAACGAAAAAAGTAATTAACGGGAGTGATGGCGTTGGAAAAACCATTTGAATTTACAAAAAAGTTATTGGAAGTACATAAACCCTCACGCATAAATCGTGATAAAATGAGTGAACTGCAAGGTGTTAAAGTTAACTCTGAATGGAAAATATCATTGACTAAAGATGCTACGATTGTATTGCAGAATGCCGCGGCTGATCTGCAGGAGTATTTTGAGATTTCTATGGAGTGCAAGGTTGATATTGAAACCGCAGATGCACCTTCTGATAAAAGAATATTTATATCTGTCGATGAAAGTATGCCCGAGAGAACCTTTCGCATAATTGTCGAAACTGCGAATGATACAATCAGAATTATAGGGTCAGATGATCGGAGTGCCGCACAGGGATGCTATTCTCTGGAGGATGAAATGAATCTGAATGAAGCACCTATTCTTGAACCTTGTGACAAAACGATGCATATGCGCTTTTCGCCAAGGATTATATTTTCCGGTATGCAGTTTGATAATTATCCGGACGAGCATTTGAGGATGATTGCTCATGCAGGGATTGATGCAATTCAGGTCGGGATAACTGCTGATATCATCACCAATCCTGAAAGGAGTTCATTTGTTAGTGAGATAATAGAACGTGCGGCAAAATTTGGCATAGATGTGTATAGCTCCAACAGATTTAAAAATCTTTATCATCCGGATGATAAAGAGGCGTATGAGTATTATAACAACACCTATGGTAAATTATTCGATGTATGTCCGAAACTGAAAGGCCTTTTTATTGTTGGGGAGTGTTGTGAATTTCCATCGAATGACATCCGAACAACAGGTAAATCCTGGCGAGAATCTTTGAATGATGAAAAGCCCAGCCCGGGGTGGTTTCCTTGCAATGATTACCCACAGTTTATCTCGATGGTGAGTGATGTTATTCGTGCACACTCAACTGAGGCAGAACTGGTATTCTGGACATATAACTGGGGTTATGAAAAACAGGAACTGCGTGAGGAACTTTTGAGGAATATGCCCGAAGGTGTGACCTTGATGGCAACTTTTGAAATGTTTGAGGAGATAAACATTTCTCCTGAAATACAGGAGTTCACCACAGATTATACTTTGTGGCAAATAGGTCCCGGCAAGTATTTTAAAACTGAATCTGCTATTGCCAAAGAAAGAAATATGCGTATGATTGCGATGACCAATACGGGAGGTAATACATGGGATGTTGGAGCGGTGCCGTATTTGCCGGCGCCGCAAAGGTGGATAAAACGTTGGAAAGCTGTTGCTGAATCTCAGGATAATTTGCGCCTTGACGGTGTAAGAGAGTCACACACCTACGGTTTTTGGCCGTCGATACTTCCCGAAATCGCTAAATATGCATATATGGTTCCTATGCCGGATTTGGACAAACTTCTGGAAAGAATAGTTGTTCGTGATTTTGGCGTTGATAACAAAGATGATGTTTTAAAAAGTTTTGAATTGTTTTCAGAGGGAATGGAACATTGTGTATCCACAAATGAAGACCAATATGGCCCGGCCCGTGTTGGCCCTGCTTATCCTTTGTTTTACAAAAGATGGGAATTGATTCCAAAAGGACCTGAGTCAAAAGGCGATGTGAACTATGAAGGCTATCCTGTTTATACATATAATTTGGACAGAGTTGAAAAACTGCAGTATGAAACAGCGGAATATAAAAAAATGGCTCGCCTGTTTGATGAGGGAACGGGCTTGCTGTCAAAGGTTATATTAAGTTTGTCAGGGCGAAAAAAGCAAGATGCTGAAGAATTGTTGGGAGTAGCCAAATTTATTGCGAATACCGCACGGACTGTTTATCACGTTAAAAGATGGCATTATTTGAAAGGTCGGTTAGGCGTTTATGTTGATGCCAAGCCCGTATGGGTGGGTGGCAGAAAAAATATGCCAGATGCAAAAAAGGCAGAAAAACCGCTTGTGGCGGTTGAAAATCCAAAGCCTATTATACAGGAACTTATTGATATTATAAATCTTGAAATCAAAAATGCTGAGGACACAATTCCGCTTGTTGAAGCAAACTCAAGATTAGGTTATAATCAGGAGTTTGATTATTGTTGTGCTCCTGAACAGTTAAAATGGAAAATAGAAATGGCAAAACGTACACTCAACGATGAGCTTTTACCTTTGCTTCAGAATAATGTATAAAGGAGAAAGTGTTATGACCTTATTTAAAGCAGAAAGCACTTCAATTCGCTACACCGGAAGATGGAGTATAACTGAAAGTATGGCAGTTACAACGGCTCCCGGAGGTATGATAGAAATTGGTTTCAAAGGAAAATTAGTTATATTGCATTTTGATATCACAACAAATCAGCATCCATATCCACATCTATGGGTCAAGGTGGACAATGGTGCAAAAATTGAAGTTCCTCTTGACAGATTCATTCGTATTGAAACAGAAGCAGAAGAAAATCACATAGTAACGGTTATTTTCAAGGGTGCGGTTGAAATGCAGCATCGTTGGTATCCGCCATTAATTGGAAAGGTAAGTTTTTGTGGATTTGAGGCGGAAAAGGAAGGCACATTGCCTGATGATTTGCGCAAAACAATTGAATTTATCGGGGACTCTATTACAGAGGGTGTTTTGATTGATGAGGATTATAAGGCTGATAGTTCAGATCAACCAAACCGAGTGTATCAGGATGATGTGACGGCAACCTATGCGTACAAAACAGCACTGGCATTAAACTTAAAACCTGTTATTATGGGATATGGAGCGACGGGAATTACTCGCAGCGGTCAGGGTGCTGTGCCTCGAGTGAGTGAAGGATATCCATTTTATTATCATAATGTACCTATTGAAAGCCATAATGCTGATTATATTGTTATTAATCATGGTACAAATGACAGACGAGCGACAACTGAAGACTATATTTTGGGAATGGAGGAGTTCCTTAAACTTGTCAGAAAGAGAAACCCCTTATCTAAAATTGCGGTAATGATACCGTTTTATGGTTCTTTTCACGATGAACTTATAGCTTTTATACCCGAATTCAATAGAAAATATAATGATTCTGTTTTGCTTATAGATACAAAAGGCTGGTTGCCACAACTACCTCTACATCCCGACCGTGATGGGCATATGATAGCATCAGAAAAACTTGTAGGGGTATTAAAGACTTGGATATAGTTCCCAGAATTGGATATTTAGATTATATTTGTAAAGGCTTACATTGTAAAGGAGAGAAGGTATATAATGAAACAATTAAATTTGATATTAATTGGCGGAGGCGATCGGGGAAGCTGCTATTTAAAATTCCTGGATAAAAACCCCGAAAAATTTAAACTTGTAGCATTAGCAGAGCCGATAAAGGAAAAAAGAGAGTATTTAATGACAAAGTATAGAGTAGCGGAGAATATGTGCTTTGAAAGCTATGATGAACTTCTTATGCTTCCCCAAATTGCGGATATTGCGATGATTTGCACTCAGGATAAAATGCATTTTGATCCCGCAATGAAGGCTATAGAAAAAAAGTATGACTTGCTTTTGGAAAAACCTATTGCTCCTACCCCTGAGGAATGTTTTGTAATCAGTAAAGCGGCAAAAAAGAATGAAGTGAAAGTATTAGTCTGCCATGTTGCGAGATATGCACCCTTTAATAAAACTGTAAAAAGTTTTATTGAGAGCGGAAAACTTGGGGAAATTATAAATATTGTACATACCGAAGGCGTGGGAAATGTTCATATGAGTCATAGTTATGTCCGTGGAAACTGGCGGAAAATGTCCGATTCGTCTCCAATGATTCTTGCAAAATGCTGTCATGATACTGACATTTTGCAATGGTTTATCGGTAAATCGTGTACAAAAGTCCAGTCGTTTGGTACGCTGACATATTTCAGAGAGGAAAATGCACCCAAAGGTGCGCCTATGCGTTGTCTTGACGGTTGTCCGTATAGAGATGAATGTTTTTATTATGCTCCTGATTTATATAAGATTGACACGGCGGAGGTTCAGCACTTTAGAGCAATTGCAGCCAATAAATTTAATCCTACTGATGAGGAGGTTGATGAAGTGTTGAAAACCTCGCCTTATGGAAGATGTGTTTTCAGGTGCGATAATGACGTGGTTGACCATCAGATTGTAAATATGCAGTTCGGGAATGACGTGCATGCAACCCTCACAATGTCAGCTTTCAACAAAGGTGGAAGAACTACTGTTTTTATGGGGACAAAAGGTGAATTAAGAGCTGACAGGGAAAAACAGTCATTAGAATTTTATGATTTTTCAACCAGAGAAACCACACAACTCTACACTCCTGACGCCCAAATTGACCAATCAATCGCCGGCGGTCATGGTGGTGGTGATATGGGGATTATGCATGATTTATATGAGTATATTGCGAATAACAATCCTTCCAATTCTATATCTGAAATAGATGTGTCCTGTATGAGCCATCTAATTTGTTTTGCAGCGGAGGAGTCAAGATTGAATAACTCGGTTGTTGATATGAATGAATACTGTTCAAAGTTAGAGGGATTTGATGATGGCGCATATAACGATTTGCTGCTGAAATAAAATCAAGAATGTTACGATATTATGACATCATCGAAAGACTTCCTACCAACACAGTGTTCGGCCCCTGTATTGGGTAAGAGCATCTCTTTGTTACCCAGTAGAAAGGTGCTCTTATAATGGGTAAATTTAATATGTTGTGTTTGGTAACACGAACGCAACTGGACAACCACGATATGTTGTGGTGTATTATGGTTAATAATTAATTTATGCGTGGACTATGGGATTCAGAAACTGGCAGAAAGCACATTTAAATGCCATTTGCACACCAAATGAACTACTTACAAAACTGCAAAACAATAATGAGCCTACTGAACTACAAGTTATTCAGGATGAAATGAAGACAATGCCTTTCGGTGACATTTGGGATGAATATTGCTGACAATGCGGTGTAAAATCTGACAGAGAATAGGTTGAAGATGTTAAAGAATACGAGAATGAAGTTTTAAAGAAAAGACAGTAAATTTCAAAAAGGACAATCTGTTTAGTAACGATGAAATCATTTAAACTAACACCTGCATAGGAAGTTTGATTTTTGTAATTAATAAAAAAGGAGAGGTTTCGTGAGAGATAATGTTATTGATACAATAGAAAGGTGTAAAATTATTGCAATTTTAAGAGGGGTTAAAAATGATAAACTGATTCCTCTTGCACAGGCGATGTATGAAGGGGGAATTCGACTTCTTGAACTTACATATAGTGCTGACGGAAGTAGTAGTGATGAGGAAACAGCAAAAAATATTGAAATGCTTTCTGAACATTTTATGGGCAAAATGTTTATTGGGGCAGGGACGGTTATTACTGAAAAACAAGTTGAACTTACAAAGAAAGCAGGAGGGAAATTTATAATTTCCCCAGACACTTATGAAAATGTAATTAAGAAAACACGTGAACTAAATTTAGTTTCGATGCCTGGTGCATTAACTCCAAGTGAAATTCAAGCAGCGTATAGATATGGAGCAGATTATGTCAAATTGTTTCCAATAACCAATATGGGGATAGAATATGTTAAAGCGATTAAGGCGCCTCTTTCTCATGTAAAACTTTTGGCAGTAGGTGGTATAGATGAAACCAATATGAAAGAGTATTTAGATTCAGGAATATCGGGGGTTGGAGTAGGATCGAGCATTGTCAACAAAAAGTTGATTGAATCGGGTGACTATAATACTATAACCGAACTTGTGAAAAAATACACAAAGGTGATTGCAAGATGAGAATGTATATAACAATTGACGGAGGGACAACAAGTACCAGAGTGAATCTGGTCAAAGATAAAATAATTTGTGATACAATAAAACTTGATATTGGAGCCAGAGCAAGCATGGAAAACCGTCAGAAATACATTATGGCAATAAAAAGAGCGATTGATGAAATTACCTTGAAGAACGAGGTGGAGTATATAGAAAGAATTTTGGCATCAGGGATGATAACCTGTGAATTTGGTCTTTGTAATTTGCCACATATAAATGTTCCTGCAGGCATAGATGAACTTCATAATGCTATGTATGAAACTATAATAAATGAAGTTTCGGAGATCCCATTTGTTTTTATGCGAGGTGTTAAAATTGATAGCGATGATATTGGTGTTTTTGATATGATGCGAGGGGAAGAAACGGAACTTATGGGTATTATGGATGATAAGTATGGTGAGTGTATATACATTCTTCCGGGTTCACATTCGAAAATTATTAAAACGGATGCACAAGGACGAATAGTTTCCTTTTCGACGATGCTAACGGGTGAAATGATTTTTTCATTATCTCAGTGTACTATCCTTAAGGATGCGGTAGATTTAAGTGCAGAGATAAACAGTGAATATCTTTTGAAAGGATATGATTATGCGGAATCGTTGGGCATAAATAAGGCACTTTTTAAAGTGAGGGTTTTAAAAAATAAGTTCAAATGTTCTAAAGAAGAAGTTTATAGTTTTTTTCTGGGGATAGTCCTTTGCAACGAAATTTTAAGTATAATGAAAGATGATGCTATGACAATAGTTTTAGGCGGTAAATCGCAGATAAAAAAAGCGATGTCATTGGTTTTGGTAAATAAAACTGAAAAGAATATTATAGAACTTGATGAAAGAACAGTTGAACAGTCCACTCCCCTTGGTATGATAAAAGTATATGAGTACAAAGTGTAATGAGTTTTTGTCCCTTACTTGGCAAAATATGATAACAGGATAATTCTTTTCATAATCCAATACAATGGTTTGAAGATGTTAAAGAATACGAGAATGAAGTTTTAAAGAAAAGACAGTAAGTTGCAGAAAGGACATCTTGATTACAAAGAATGAAACCATTAAAACTAACCCCCACCTATAAAGATTATATCTGGGGCGGAACAAAACTGAAAACTGAATATGGCAAAAAAACGGATATTACTCCTGTGGCTGAAAGTTGGGAACTTAGTTGCCACAAGGATGGTTTAAGTACAATTTGCGGCGGCGAATTTGATGGCAAAACCCTTGCTTCTGTTATAGAGAAAAATCCTGAAATTCTTGGCACATATTGTAATGGGAATGAACTGCCAATACTTATCAAGTTTATTGATGCGGCAGATGATTTAAGCGTTCAGGTGCACCCCAATGATGAGCAGGCAAAAGCGTGGGAAAATCAGAACGGCAAAACAGAGATGTGGTATGTTGTTAAGGCGAATAAAGGAGCAAAAATAACATTTGGGGTAGCGGAAGAAATTGACAAGGCAAGGCTTGAAAAAGAGATACAGAACAAAAGTGTTGAAAATGTATTAAATGCTGTAAAATCTAAAAAAGGCGATGTGTTCTTTGTGGAAGCAGGTACAATCCACGCCATAGGCAAGGGCAATATTATTGCCGAAATCCAGCAGAATTCCAATGTTACATATCGGCTTTATGACTACGGAAGAATAGGGAAAGACGGCAAAGAACGTGAATTACATATCGAAAAAGGTGTAAAATCGGCTAATTGCAGCAAGACAAAAATAAGGAAGATCCCTGTTTGTTCCGACGAAACAAGGCTTTTAGGCAGCTGTGAGTATTTTGCAGTTAAAGAAGTAAAGTTAAAAGGCAACAAAACCTTTATTGCCGACGAAAAGAGTTATCACGCACTTATGGTGACAGAGGGTTCGGCAGAGCTTTCGAGCGACAGATATAATGAAGAATTGTCAATGGGACAGACTGTATTTATTCCTGCCAATATGGGAGAGTATACATTATCAGGTAAAGCTACAGTATTGCTGACAACAAATCAACCAAAGTATTATGTTGGCATAGACCTCGGGGGTACAAATATTGCTGCGGCGGTAGTTGATGAGTATGGTGTTATTTATGGTCGCTCCAAGAAAAAAAACAATGCATTAAGGCGATACAACGAAATATTTGACGATATGGCAAAGTGCGCAAGAAATGCGGCAGAAGAAAGCGGATTGAACTTTGAAACTGATATTGAGGCGGTTGGCATAGGTTGTCCCGGTGCTATAAACACAGATGAAGGTATAGTAGAATTTTCAAATAATCTTGGCTTTTATGATGTGCCAATTGTTGATTATATGCAAAAAGCCCTTTCAAAGAAAATCTACGTTGAAAATGATGCCGGAATAATCGGTGCAGCATTTCTTTGGAAAAATGAATTATAAAACATTGAAGAAAGTTTTGTTTAGTATTTATTTATCAATTTTTCTGTTAATTTATTGCAAGTAACATCCCCACATCTGACAGGAAAAGCGATAATATAAATAAATGACATCATGGTAATGACGTAAATCACATCCTAACAGTACAGTATTCGGCTACTGTATTGGGTAAAGGCACCTCTTTTTGCCTAGTAGGGAGGTGCCTTTATAATGAACGAATCTGTTATGTTGTGCTTTGTAACACAAATGTAACTTGACATACCACAATATGTTGTGGTATATTATGGTTAATAATGAATTTATGCGTGGGGTTCCCGGGGTTGAAAAGTTCAATCCTAGCATACTAGATGTCGTGATTGTAATTAAAACTGACGGTAGAATTATGTCCATTTTTAGAGGCATTGCATCCGTCAGTTTTTTATATAATATAGTTTGTTTTAAAAATTTTAGAATGATTGTGTGAATACAGTAAATGTTAATGATTATTTAACTATGTGCTGAAGAAAGAATTAAATATTGATATAAGAAAGAATGTAGAATGAATCCAAAGGGATAAATCTATGTTCTTTTTTTGTCTTTATGTTGAAAATTGAGTGAAGATCGTCTTATCGGCAAACAGCAAACTGTCATTTGCTGGGTTGTACAGACGGAAGTTATAGTGAATGGTTTAAATTATGAGATCAGAGGGGAATAAGTTCTTTGCGGTTTAGCCTATTCCGAAAATTGGAAAACCGTGAGGGTTGTGACAGTAATCCGAACACTGCGACTACAGTGTAAATTATTATAACATATATCATAGTCGGGATATATTTCAGCATCGGCAAATTAATTGCACCTGAGTTTAGCAGGGATGCCACCGCAGGAAATTTTTCCAAACACCAGTTGCGGGAATATTACTAACCGAGCAATAAGCATAAAACAGGGCTCCCAAAAAGTTTTACTTTTTGGGAAGGAGGAGCAACAATTTGAAAAGCGGAGCCGTTTTAGGAGAAAACGGCAAGCACAAAAAATTAGTTGCTCCAAAGGAGACAGAGATTAAAAAGGGTCTTCAAAATATTGATACTTCAAGGTTTTAAGATAAATCAAATAAGGAAACCAAGAGGTAACAATGGTTAAATGTAAATGCAATAACTATGCCTTGCTGAAGGAAAGGATAGAAAATGGATAATAAAAACATATATAAAATTCAAATGGGAAGGACAGATTTTAAAGAGATAAAAACGGTGTCTGAATTACTTGGTCATCACCGTGATGATGTAACAAGAATTTATCTGGCAGGTGATGAGGATGCTTAAAAACTATAAAGACATTCTGTCTGTTGATGACCTTTGCGAAATACTAAGCATTGGCAAAAACACTGCCTACCGTCTGCTGAAATCGGGCGAGATAAAGGCTATACGGATAGGCAAGGTTTATAAGATACCGAAAGAAAGCCTGATAAATTACTTGAAAAAATCAGTCTGAAGATATATAATTAAAGTATCAGCGGACTGTTTGTCACAGAGGAGGAATGCGTATGACAGGCAGTTTACAGATAAAAAACGGCAAATATTATGCTGTTTTAAACTATAGAGATGAATATAACAAGCGAAAACAAAAATGGATTTGCACCGAATTGGAGATTAAAGGAAATAAGAAAGCCGCAGAGAAATTCTTGCATCAGTGTATTGAACAGTATGATGGTAAGGAGAGTATGCTGAATAATGATATGTACTTTCATACATATATCGGTATATGGCTTGAAAGTATTAAGCACACAGTTGAGCGGTCTACCTTTGAGGGGTACAGTATGGATGTTAAAAATCATATTCTGCCCTATTTTGAAAAGCATAAATTCAAGATGGGTGAAATAAAAGCACTTCACTGCAGGCATACTATGGAGAGATGCTTGAAAAGGGTAAAAAAGACGGCTCGGGAGGGCTTTCGCCAAAGACAATCAAAAATCACCACACCATAATTAGAAAATCCTTGCAGGACGCAATGAGAAACGAGATGATACCCAGTAACCCTGCCGACCTTGTAAAGCTACCCAAGAAGCAAAAATTTATCGGTGAGTTTTATACTCTAAGTCAGGCGAACTCTCTTATAGAGAGCAGCAAAGATACAGAGTTTTATGTAGCTATTGTTTTAGCACTATATACAGGCTGCAGAAGGTCTGAAATCTTAGGTTTTAAATGGGAGTCGGTCAACTGGGAAAGCGGAACCATAACCGTAAAGGATACTGTTGTAAGAGCCAAAACTGTAATTTACAGGCGGGGAACAAAAACTGACAGCAGCTATCGCACACTTCAGCTGACCGAGGGCGTTATGGATATTCTAAAAGAGGAGAAGGATCGTCAGGAAGAGTATGAAAGGCTGTTTGGTTCGGAATACATCAAAAATGACTACATAGTAAAAAGAGCAAACGGTGAACTTTATGTTCCAAATACTTTTACATCCTGTATTCAAAGGTGTATGAAGAAGGCAGGTTTACCTGTAATAAGATTTCATGATTTACGCCATACAACGGCTAGCCTTTTGATTTCTCTTGGGTTATCCCTTAAAGAAGTGCAGGAATGGCTGGGACACAGCGATATTTCCACCACGGCAAATATCTATACTCATATTATGGTAAAAACAAAAATTGAGTCGGCAAACCGTTATGCCGAGGTGCTCAAAATATAGATTTCATAAGGCTTTGCGGGATTTTTCTTGCAAAAATGTTAGAAAAACGGTTAGAAGAAAGCGATCAGATATGCAAAAAAGCCCGTGGTTACGGGAAACAAACAGGGCTCCCAAAAAGTTTTACTTTTTGGGAAAGAGGCGGAGCAACGCGGGATGCGGAGCTTTTTGTGTTTTTAAAAACAAAAACGGAGCAAGTACAAGCTTGCTCCGCCGATTGGCTGCCGGACTAGGATTCGAACCCAGACAAACAGAGTCAGAGTCTGCTGTGCTACCTTTACACAATCCGGCAATATCAAATATAAAAAAATTAATTTGGTGCGAGCAGTGGGACTTGAACCCACACGTCGGTTGACACACGCCCCTCAAACGTGCCTGTCTGCCTATTCCAGCATGCTCGCATCTTCAAATCAACTCGTTTATTATAATACCAAAATCTTTATTTGTCAAGGGTTTTTTCTAAAAAATTTAAAAAATTTGTATTATAAATAATTTTGGCGCATACAGTTTAGGCAGGAGGCGATTTATGCAATGAAGAATTTTAAAACTTATTTAATTGCAATTTTAATTCCACTGGCGGTTGGCGGACTTTCGGCACTTCTAACAAGCAGCAATATGATGCTGTATGGCGAGATAGTAAAGCCACCCCTTGCGCCGCCGCCGATACTCTTCCCGATTGTATGGACAATTCTTTACATTTTAATGGGTATCGGCAGCGCAAGAGTTTACCTTAAGAAAGAGGCTATGCCCAAGGAGGCAACAAATGCTTTAAAGACGTATGCACTGCAGCTGTTTTTTAACTTTTTCTGGAGTTTGATATTCTTTAACCTTCGGACATTTTTGTTTGCATTCATTTGGCTGATTGTTTTGTGGGGGCTGATAATTGTTATGCTGTTTGAGTTTTATAAAATCGATAAATTTGCGGCAATAATAAATATTCCGTATCTGTTGTGGGTGACGTTTGCCGCGTACCTTAATCTGGCTATTTATATTTTGAACTAGAGGGCTATTCAGCCCTCTTTTATTCTATTGACTCAAGATAATCTTCAAAATTGCTCTTGATAACTGTTACACGTGGACCGTAGATAACCTGAACACCTGAACCGCTCTTGATTATGCCCGAGGCTCCGCTTTGACGCAGTAAATTGTCGTTGACCTTAGAACTGTCTTTTACGGTAACACGCAGTCTTGTCGCACAGCAGTCCACATTTACAAGGTTATCCTTACCGCCAAGTCCTTCTAAAATAAGGGGGGATTTATCTTCCTTTGCGGCATTGACGTCCTTTCGGGTATATAATTTGGTATCTGCCTCGTCATCCTCACGGCCGGGGGTGACAAAATTATACCTTTTGATAAGATAGCGGAAGATAAAATAGTACACCGCAAAGTAAATTATACCAACCCATATAACATTAAGCCAGTTGGTTTTGTCGTTGCCCTGAAGGATACCGAATAAAAAGAGGTCAATAACACCGCCTGAGAAGGTCATACCCACCCCGACGTTCAGGATATGCATAATCATATAAGCAAGACCTGCGAAGATACTGTGGATTACATAAAGCACAGGAGCGACAAAAAGGAAGGTAAATTCCAATGGCTCGGTAATACCTGTAAGAATTGATGTCAGTGCCGCAGACAGCAGCAGACCGCCCGCAACCTGTTTTTTTGAAGGCTTTGCCACCGAATACATTGCAAGTGCTGCACCGGGCAGACCAAAAATCATCAAGGGGAACTTTCCGCTCATAAAACGGGTTGCTTCAACCGAGAACTGCGTTGTAGAGGGTGATGCAAGCTGAGCAAAGAAGATGTTTTGTGCACCTGCAATGGTTTGACCGTCGATGACCATACTTCCGCCAAGACCTGTCTGCCAGAATGGCATATAAAATACGTGGTGCAGACCAAAGGGGATAAGGGCACGCTCGATTGTTCCGTAGATGAATGTGCCGAAATATCCTGACCTGAGCACCAAATCGCCAAGAGAATAAATTGCACGCTGAATATACGGCCAGATAAAATACATAATAAGACCGACAATGATATATACAAAGGTTGAGATAATGGGCACAAAACGCACACCGCCAAAGAACGAGATAACTGTAGGAAGCTGAATTTTATAAAAGCGGTTGTGAAGAAAAGCTACACCAAGACCAACAATAATACCGCCAAACACGCCCATTTCAAGAGACCTTATACCTACAACATTTGCAACCGTACCTTCAAGCATAACGCCCTCGGCAAGCTGACCGTTGATTGCAAGAAGGGTGGAGATTGTCTGATGCATAATAAAGAATGCAATTGCGGCAGAGAGTACCGCAGTTCCGTGTTCTTTTTCGGCCATACCAAGTGCAACGCCCATAGCAAATATTATAGGAAGGTTTGCAAAGACAATATTACCCGTCTGGGCAAGCACCTGCATTACAGAGTTCAGGAATGTTCCGGGGCCGAGAATTGCCCCAAGGTTATATGCCTGTATAGTGGTTGGGTTGGTAAGGGAGGAGCCAATGCCAAGCAGAAGTCCCGCAATGGGCAGCAGTGCAATGGGCAGCATAAATGAACGTCCAACCCTTTGTAAAATACTGAAAAGTCCGTTTTCACGTTTGTTTTTCATAGATTTCAAATCCTTTCTTAAAAGTGGTGAGGGGATGTCCCTCAAAGATTAAACTATTTATACATCATAGCAGGGCTGCCTGCTTTTGCTGTTGGTGATTCAAGCACCCGAAAGCTTTTCAGCTTTTCGGTGTTGGTAATTACCACGGCAGTAGCGGTGCTGTAGCCCTTTTCCTTTAAAAAGTCAAGGTCAGCGTGGGCTATGGCATCACCTGCTGTAAGTCTGTCGCCCTTCTTTACAAGCGGCGTAAAGCCTTCGCCCTTAAGCTCTACGGTGTCGATTCCTATATGGACAAGAATTTCAAGCCCGTCGTCGGTGGTTATGCAGTATGCGTGCAAGGTGTCGGTAACATCACTGACAACTCCGTTTGCCGGACTGAAAAAATCACCGGTGGTGGGAATTACCCCAAACCCGTCGCCAAGAATTTTTTGCGAAAATACCTTGTCGGGGATTTTGGTAATGCCGATAATCCGTCCGTTGGCGACAGAAGTAAGTGTTTTTTCCTTCTTAAAAAAATTAAACATAGCTGCTCCTTTCGTTAATTAATGCTGCGGATTTTCTCCCGAATGGTGAGAATACAGGGCGGCGAAACAGAAAGCTCGTCGACGCCTATTTGGATAAATTTTTCGGTCAGCGTTAAATCTGCCCCAAGCTCGCCGCAAATTCCAACCCAGATGTCTTGCTTGTGGGCGTTTTCAACCACCATTTCAATCAGGCGAATAAGGGCGGGGTGATGTGGGTCAAAAAATGGCTCTAAGTGTGCGTTCTGTCGGTCGATGGCAAGGGTATATTGGCTTAAATCGTTGGTGCCGATGCTGAAAAAGCCGACTTCAGGCGCTAATTGGTCGCAGATTAACGCCGCCGCAGGTGTTTCAATCATAATTCCAACTTCGATATCTTCGTTAAAGGGCAGACCTTCGGTTCTTAATTCGGATTTTGCCTCTTCAAGAATTTGCTTTGCTGATTTTACCTCCTGAAGTGAGATAATCATAGGAAACATTATGGCAAGATTGCCGTAGGCCGAGGCACGAAGAATGGCTCGGAGCTGTGTTTTAAAAAGCTCTGTGTTGCTCAGACAGATGCGGATTGCCCTGAAACCAAGAGCAGGATTTTCTTCATCGGGAAGATTAAAGTATCCGATTTTTTTATCAGCGCCAATGTCTAAGGTGCGGATGATTACCTGTTTTCCAAGCATTCTCTCGGCAACCTCTTTGTAACTCACAAACTGTTCGTCCTCGGTGGGCGGAGAGTTTTTTTCGAGATATAAAAATTCGCTGCGGAAAAGTCCTATTCCTCCCGCATCATTCTGGATAACAGATGCAAGGTCTGCAGGACTGCCTATGTTTGCATAAAGCTTGACGGATTTTCCGGATTTTGTTTCGTTGGGCTTTCCCTTTAGCTGGGCAAGCAGGCGTGTGCGGTTATCTTCAAGCTCTTTTCGCTGCTTAAAGTCTGCAATTTTATCGTCATCCGGGTCGATATAAAGTGTTCCGCTGGCTCCGTCAAGGATTGCCGTCTTCTGATGATGGATATTTTCAATTTCACCTGTGCAGATAAGGGCGGGGATGTTCATTGTCCGTGCAAGGATTGCTGTGTGCGACGAGGGCGAGCCTTGAAAGGTCACAAAGCCCAGTATTTTTTCTTTGTCAAGCTGAACTGTTTCGCTGGGGGTAAGGTCGTCTGCAACGATTATAGATGGCTCGGTTAACTCTTCCTGTGAGCCGCAGTTGCCTGAAAGAATTGATATAAGTCGTTTGGAAATGTCCCTGACGTCTGCTGCTCGAGCCTTCATATATTCGTCATCCATTTCGCCAAATGTACGTGCAAAGATGTCGGATGTATAGCTGACGGCATATTCGGCATTTACCGATTGATTAACTATCATTGCTGTGATTGCACCGTGATAGTCCTCGTCATCAAGCATCATTATATGAATCTGGAAAACCTGAGCATTTGCTTCGCCAACTTCAGTGATTGCCTTTTTATAAAGTGCTTGTAACTCGGTCTTTGCTGATGAACGAGCGTCATTAAAACGCAAAACTTCTGTTTTGGGGTCTTGAACTTTAAGGCGTTTTACCATATCGGGACATTTGCACAAGAAGTGTAATTTACCCATTGCCAAGGCGTTGTAGACGCTTTTTCCGTTGATTTCAAGCATAGGTTTTCCTCCGATAATTAGATTATTCTTGGGTTAGTATAAACAAAAAAGACAAAAATCATACTGCAAAGTAAATTTCAGTCTTTTAAATTATTGACAAATTTCGTGCAAAATAGTATTCTAAGTATAGTATTGCGAGATTTTATGGTAATAACCAATTAGTTAAAAATGATAGAACTGGTTTAGCCAGTTTTTACAAAGTTTGAGATGTAAGGGATAAAAAGGCTTTCCTTGTGTAAAGGCGGGTGGCTTGCTTTGTGTGACTGGAGGATTGTAAAGGGAAGTAACAATCCCTCAGTCAACTTCGTTGACAGCTCCCGTCTAGCCTCCATCGCTTGCGAGGGAGGGGGACCGTGAGGCACAAGGCGAGAACCAACCCCTCAGCCAAACCTTCGGTTTGTCAGCTCCCCTTACGCAGGGGAGCCTATAGAAAGTGCCTCAACGGTGGAAGGAGTACAAGGGAGCCTTCAATAATTGGCATTCAGATTATACTGTCTTGATAAAAAGGAGGCAACTGAAATTGCACAAGGTTTTTAAATTAAGCAACGGAATTTCCGTTGTGACAGAAAGTACAGATTATGTGAAATCGGTGTCAGCAGGCGTGTGGATTTATGCAGGCTCGGCAATGGAAAATTCAAAAAACAACGGAGTGTCGCATTTTATCGAGCATATGTTGTTTAAAGGAACACAAAGCCGTTCGGCAAGAGAAATTGCAGAGTATATGGATGCTGTGGGTGGACATCTTAATGCGGCAACAGGTCACGAATATACCTGTTATTATACCAAAACTTTGACCGAACATCTGGGGATGGCTTTTGAAATTCTTGCTGATATGATTAAAAATTCAACCTTTACCGAGAAAAATATCGAAATCGAGAGAAAGGTTATTATAGAAGAAATCAATATGAGTGAGGACGACCCCGAGGATTTAATCCACGATATTTTAAGCCGCACAATGTGGAAGGATGATTCACTTGGATTTCCCATTGCAGGCACAGCTCAAACACTTAAAGACATAGACAGAGGATGTATACTTGATTATTATAATGACAGATATATTGCCGACAACATTGTGATTTCGGTAGTGGGAAATTTTGACGAGGAATCAGCCCTTGAGATGCTGGAAGAAAAATTCGGATGCATTGAAAGGCGAGGAATAATCCGTCAGCCGCAGAAAAAGCTAAATCATAAAAGAAATGCGGCAATTGTGAAAAAGGACATCGAACAGTGTCAGTTGTGTATTGGCTTTGAAGGCTGTGCAAGGTTGAATAAAAAAGATTATTCCTTGTCGGTTGTTAATGCTTTGTTTGGCGGCAATATGAGCTCAAGACTTTTCCAGAAGGTAAGGGAGGAAAGCGGTCTGGCGTATTCGATTTATTCGTATCCGTCTTCATATCAGAACAACGGTGTATTTACAGTCTGTGCAGGACTTAATCCTGAAGAGCTGAAGAAGGCACTTGGGATAATTTGTAATGAGATTAAAGTTTTAAAAAGAGACAAGCTGACAAAAGCAGAAATAGAGATGGCAAAGACTCAGCTGAAAGCTTCAGCAGTAATGGGCAGTGAGGGAGTTTCGGCACGAATGAGCGCCTATGGCAAGTCTATGCTCTTGGAAAATAAACCTAAAAGTATGGATGATATAATCGGTCTTATTGATAAAGTAAATGAAGAACGTGTTGCCGAGGTTATTGATAAGGTCTTTGATAGCCAAAAAATGACTCTGGCTGTATTGGGAAATGTAGGAGAAACAGAAGATGAACTGATGGGGATATTGGAGTTTTAAAAAGGCGATGATTAGGTATTGTAGGGAGGGTGCAGAGACCCTCCCCTACGATATGTTTAATGCAGAAAAAAGCTGTCGCACAAAAGTGCGGCAGTCTTACTTTTTAAGCTGTTTTCTGTTTAGTCAGCAGAATAGGGCAGAAGTGCCATATATCTAGCTCTCTTAATTGCAACAGTAAGCTCTCTCTGATGCTTTGCACAGCATCCGCTGATTCTTCTGGGAAGAATCTTAGCTCTTTCTGTGATGTAGCGTCTAAGCTTTGCAACATCCTTGTAATCAATAAAATCTACTTTATCAACGCAAAAAGCACAAGCCTTTCTCTTGGGTCTTCTTGCTCTCATTTTATCGTTTCTTTCCTTTTCAGGCATTGGTCTTTCCTCCTATCTTTTCAATTTAAAGGTTAGCCGTATTAAAACGGCAAATCATCATTAGTTTCCAGAGCAACAAAATCGTCCTCTGTGTCTGCGGGCATTTCAGGAATACTTATATCACCACTGTTGCGTACAGGTGCGAAATTTCCGCCTTCTTCAGCGTTCTTTTTAGACTCGCCAAAAGAAACCTGATTTGCTACAACCTCGGTAACATAGTTTTTCTTTCCGTCCTGACCTTCCCATGTACGGGTTGAAATACGGCCGTCAACAATAATCATTCTGCCCTTTGTGAAATACTTTTCAACAAATTCGGCAGTTTTGTTCCATGCAACACAGTTGATGAAATCTGTCTGACGGTTTTCACCGTAACCATTGTCGATTGCAATTGAAAAACTGCAAACGGGTGTGCCTGAACCTGTGTGTCTGAGTTCAGGGTCACGGGTAAGGCGACCCATTAGTATAGCTTTGTTAATCATAAGCAATCTCGCTTTCTGTGCAAAATTCTGCGCACAATTATTTCTCGTCTTTTTTGATGATGATGTTTCTGAGAACTCCGTCTGTGATGCCGAACACACGTTCAAGCTCTGCCGGGAAATCAGCCTTTGCAGAGAAGTTAACCAAAACATAATAGCCTTCAGCCATATCATTGATAGGATAAGCCAATCTTCTGCGTCCCCATTCGTCAACGCTTTCAATTGTACCGTTAGCCTCAATCAATGACTTGAACTTATCAACCAATGCTGCTGTTTCTTCCTCGCTTTTAGTTGCGTCAAGGGCGAACAGTGTTTCGTACTTGTTAATAACTTCAACCATTTCATTTCACCTCCTTATGGACTTTGACTTTCGGGCATACCGAAAGTAAGGAATTTACTAACCAATAGATTATATTACAAATAAATCACATTGTCAAGCTTTTTAGAAAAATTTCTCATATTTTATAAGCCGCTATCATACAATTAAGGTAAAAATATTTGCAAAGGACAATGAATATGAAGCACATAGCTATTTTTTTGATGTCTGTGTTATTGCTTTTTCCTGTTTTGCTTGCCCTGTGTCTTCCAAGAGAAATACAGCCGAAGGAATCTGAAGGTACATATCAGGTTAAGGCGGATGAGTTGTTTGTTGCCTGCCTTAACGTAAAAACCAACGAGGTGTCAATGGTTAATCTTGAGGAGCATCTTGTTGGTGTTCTTGCGGCAGAAATGCCTGCGGCATACGAGCCTGATGCACTTAAGGCACAGGCTGTAGCCGCCAGAAGCTATATTCTAAGTAAAATGAATGTGCCAAATGCCCAGCACCCCACAGCTATCATCTGCACCGACCCCAATCATTGCAAGGGGTGGCTGTCAAAGGAGGACGCATTGGCAAAATGGAAAACCGAGGAGCAAAAAAAGAACTGGAAAAAACTCAAATCGGCGGTTAAAGGCACACGTGGTGAGTATATGATGTATGAAGATGAGGTGGTGGAGGCGTTTTTCTTTGCCACAAGCGGCGGCAAAACCGAAAATTCTGAGGATGTATGGAGTACAAGCCTTCCTTATTTGAGGTCGGTTGAAAGCCCTGAGGACAAAAACGGCAAAAATTATTACTCCTCGGCGGTGTTTACCCTTGATGAGTTTTATTCGAAAATAAGTCCTTATTTTGCTGACAAGCTGCCAAGGGCTACAGCCCCGCAGATTTCCGCACCTAAACGGACAGAGGGGGGCGGCATTGCAGAGATAAGCATTTGCGGAAAAACCTTCAGGGGCGGTGAAATACGCAGTATATTCGGGCTGAAATCGGCTAATTTTACCGTAACGGTTTCAGACGATAAGGTTATTTTTGATGTACTTGGATATGGCCACGGGGTTGGAATGAGCCAGACGGGAGCCAACGAAATGGCAAAAAACGGGAAAAAATACACAGAAATTCTTAAACATTATTATACAAATATACAAATTGTCAAAATGTAAAAAATATGCTATAATTAAATTAAAAAGAATGAAAGAAAATCGCTACAGCGATTTTCCACCATAAATTCTTCACTATTCATTCTTCATTATATAAGGAAAGGCAGGATATTACTCTATGAAATCTATTATTACCTTAGGAAGACAGCTTGGTTCAAGCGGAAAATTAATCGGAAAAGCTCTTGCCGAACAGCTTGGGATTCCATTTTATGATAAAGCACTGATTGCACGCACAGCAAAGGACAGCGGTCTTAGCGAGCACCTTTTTGACGGAGTTGAAGAAAAACCAACACACAGCTTGTTGTATTCGCTGGTGATGGGTGTTCAGTCAACCAAGGGTCTTTATTATCAGTACAATGATATGTTAAACGGTGACAACATTTTTAAAATTCAGGCAGATGTCATAAGGTCTATTGCAGATGAAGGCCCCTGCATTATTGTAGGACGCTGTGCTGATTACATCTTACGTGACCATCCGCACCTTATCCGACTGTTTCTTTGTGCTGACGAGGAGCACCGTATCAAAACTCTTATGGAACGTGACGGTATGAGCGAGAAAGAGGCTATATCGGCTGTTAACAAGGCTGACAAGCGTCGTTCAAATTATTATAATTTTTACACCAACAAAACCTGGGGCGATGTTAAAAACTATGATTTGTGCCTTAACACCGCTGATTTGACTCAGGAAGAATGTGTTAAAATTCTTGTTGACTATATTGCCAAGCGAGAAGCCTATTTTCACGATTAATATTTAAAGTGAATAATCTCCACCTCTTTGATGTATATATTAAAGAGGTGGTTTTTTTGTCCAAGCAAAACATTCTTCGCAGTGCCGCCGGTCTGATGATTTCGGGAATTTTCGCAAAAACTGTGGATTTTTTGTTCCGTGCCTACTACTCAACACGTCTGGGCAGTGAGGGGATGGGACTTTTTTCGCTGGTTTTTTCTTTTCACGGCTTAATTCTTACAGTTGCCACAGGTGGCTTGGGTGTTGCTGTTTCAAAAACTGTATCAGGACAGTATGCACAAAAAGATTATGGCGGAATAAGACGCACTATGTTGGCGGCATTAACTTCGGTTCTGGTGCTTAGCTCTGCGGTGATACTTGGTGTGTGTCTTTTTTCTGCACAGATTGCTGCAGGGTTTCTTAAAGAGCCCAGAGTAGAGAAATGTATTGTGTTTCTTGCCCCCAGTATTTTGTTTATGAGCATTTCATATTGCATAAAAGGATATTTTTATGCGTCAAGAAGGGTTGTTATCCCTGCATCTTCGGAATTTTTAGAGCAGGCGGTTAAAATCACCGTTATTACATATCTTTTAAATATATGGCTGCCTCGTGGAATTGTTCACGGTTGCGAGGCGGTTTTTCTGGGCATCACAATCGGGGAATTTTCGTCCTGTCTTTATCTTACGGCGTTTTATATAAGGTCGTGTTTGCAAAAAGTCAAAAGGTCAGACACCAAAAATCCTTTGCCTGCACTTGTAAGGATAGCATTGCCTGCAATGACGTCGTCACTGCTCGGCTCGTTTTTGCGGATGCAGGAGGATGTTTTTATTCTTTCGGGACTTCGGAAGTCGGGACTTAGTCAAAACCTTGCTCTAAGCGAATACGGAAGTATAAAGGGGATGGTTATGCCGCTTATTGTGTTTCCGCTGACGCTGCTTTCGTCGTTTTTTACTTTGCTTGTGCCTGAGATTTCAAGGGCACAGGGAATGGCTGACAAAACACGCCTTAAAACGCTGGTTGCGCGGATTTTCAGGTTTACCTTGTTTGGCGGTTTTTTAGTATGCACGGTTTTTGTTGCATTTGCAAACGAGCTTTCGGCTTGGGTGTATTCTGCACCGCAGATTGCACGGTCGGTACGGATAATTGCACTTCTTGCACCTATTATGTTTTTAGATTCGGTTTCGTGCGGAATTCTTAACGGTTTAGGAAAGCAAACATCCCTTCTTGTATACAGCCTTTCCGACTCGGTATTGCGACTGATGCTGATTTATCTGCTTATCCCCCGAATGGGAATAAGGGCATTGTTCTTTATTATAATAATAAGTAATATTTTTACCGCATACCACACCTTTGGTCAGGTAATGCGTTCGGCACAGATGCGGTTTAACCTTTCGGCGTGGATGCTGCGTCATTTTTTTACGGCGGCGGCATGTCTTGTCACTCTGCAGTCATTTTATACTTTTTTTGCACAGGGCACAACTGTGTCTGCGGTGATGACGGCAATGACTTTTACGGTGTCTGTTTATATCCTTTACAGCTCCTGTTTATATAAAGCTTTAAGGCAGGATATGGGCTGGTTCAGGGATAGAATGTTCCTTAATAAATAAACGAAAAAGTTTCTTTGAAAATGGTGGATTTTGCCCTTTACAAGGGCAATCATTTCTGCTAGAATGAAGGTAATTCTTACAAAGGTGAAAGGGGGATGGCAGACAAAACCCATAAGGCGTTTGGTCTGCAAGAGGGGAAATGAGTAAAAAAGCTATTATAAACGCACAGATTGTGCTGGAAACAGGTATTATCTGGGACGGCACACTTATAACAGAAGATGAAGAAATCCTTGCTTTTGGAAATGATATTGAAGTTCCCGAAGACGCTGAAATAATCGATGCAGAGGGGGCATATGTAGGGCCCGGATTTGTTGACATTCACGTTCACGGCGGTGACGGATGCCATACGGCTGTGGACCCCATTCCTGCAGCCGAACATTTCTTGAAACACGGCGAAACCACCATCCTGGCAACCCCATCCTACAACTTCGGTTTTGAAAGGCTTATAAAAGGAATCCGCACTGTAAGGGAAAATCTGCCCAAACTCCGCAACGTTCGCGGAATGTATATGGAAGGCCCTTATAAAAATGCAAAATACGGTTCAATAGAAGAGGTTTACGACTGGGATGAAAAGCTGACCCCCGAATGGTTTGTTCCCCTTGTTGACGAAGCAGGCGACCTTGTGAAGGTATGGATGGTTGCCCCTGAAAGAGAGGGGATTGTTGAATTTTTGAAATACGCACGTCAGGTTAATCCTGATGTTAAAATTGCTATCGGCCACAGCCACGCAACTCCTGATATGGTTCGTGCTATGGGCAGTAAATACCGCCCCGCAATTCTCACCCATTACGGTTGTGCAAATCCGGTGCTTCCTCCGCTGAGTGGCGGCACAAGGGGCAGCGGTGTGGACGAATACGGTCTGCAGAACCCTGATGTGTTTTGCGAAATGATAAGTGATTCCTGTGCTATTCACGTTCAGGCAGCTAATCAAAGGCTTGTTGTTCACAGCAAAGGGGTCGAAAGGGTTGTGCTTATTACCGACAGCACGCCGAATAACGAGCCGAACCCCGAAAAATACGGCAACATCAAAGACCTTAATTTTGACAAGAACGGTGGCCTTTCGGGTAGCAAAATGACTATGGATCAGGCGTGCCGCAATGTTATGACACACACAAACTGCGGTATTGCACAGGCATTTATAATGGCATCGGCATCCCCTGCAAAAGCGATTGGAATGTATGATGAAATCGGTTCGGTTGAAATCGGCAAAAAAGCCGATCTGGTGTTTGTGGATGACAGATTCAATGTAAAAAAGGTTATGCTCCGTGGTGAATTGGTATATTAAAATATGGCATTAAATTAACAAGGTAAAGATGATTCTTACAAAGGTGAAAGGAAGAGGACAAATGGCTCAGTTAAGAAAAGAAAACAAGTACGATTTCAGAAAGAGGTTGCTTACCGTTCACGAAGCGGACATTCGCAACTTAAACCGTGCAAAAAAGGAAAACGAATATGAACTTTCAGGCAGTATAAGCATCAGCATCCCTGAAAATGCAGGCGAGGTGCTTAAAACTGCGGCATTGGATTTTGCCGATTATCTTAAGGTATCTATGAATCTTAATGCAGGCGTTGTATATGGCGACGAGGCACAGGTGCGCATTGATTTGGCTGAAAATAAAGGCGTAGATATGGGCGAATATGCCACATACAAGGGCTTTATGATTACAACAGACGAAAATGGTATTGATATTATTGCCTTTGATGAACGTGGTGCAGGTCAGGCTCTTTATTATATCGAGGATTTAATGACCTTTGCCAAGGCTCCTGTTATGGAATATGGCAAGATTGCTAAAAAGCCTATGTTCTCGCCACAGATGATACATTCGGGCTACGGCCTTGACGAATATCCCGACGAATATCTTGCCCGTGTTGCACACGAGGGCAGAGATGCAATTCTTATTTTTGCAAAGGATGTAAACAAAACCCCCTGCGGATTTGTTAACTTTAATCTGCTTATTCAAAGGGCGGCAAAGTATGGCCTTGACGTGTATGCATACAGCTATATGAAAAGCCCTGTCAGCCCCGAAGACCCTGCGGCAGAGGAATATTACGAAGGTACATACGGCAAGCTGTTCCGTGAATGTCCCGGTCTTAAGGGTGTGACATTGGTTGGTGAATCGGTTGAATTCCCAAGCAACGACCCCCACATTTCAAAGGGAACACACCTTGACACTGTTGTTGATGGAATTCCAACAGGCAAGTTCAGCGCAGGCTGGTATCCCTGCTATGACTATCCCATCTGGCTTAACTTTATAAAGAAAATCATCCGTAAATACAGACCCGATGCAGACATTGTTTTCTGGACATACAACTGGTGCGGTCAGCCCGAGGATGCAAGAGTAAAGCTGATTGACAGCCTTCCAACAGATGTAAGCATTCAGGCAACCTTTGAAATGGCTGAAAGAAGAGAGTATGGCAATGCTGTGGGCCGTATTGAAGATTACAGCCTGTCATTTGAGGGCCCGGGCAAATATTTCTCAAGTGAAGCAATTGCCGCAAAGAGAAATAACATACCCCTTTATTCAATGGTTAACTCAGGCGGTCTTACATGGGATTTTGGCGTTGTGCCATACCTGCCCATGCCATATCAGTGGATGAGAAGGTACAAAAATATGATTAAAGCTCATGATGAATGGGGTCTTGTGGGACTTATGGAATGTCATCACTTTGGTTTTACTCCATCCATTATCAGTAAGCTGTCAAAGCACGCATTTATGGAACCAAGAGTGCCAATGGAGGATATTTTAAAGACAATCCTGATTTCGGAATACGGCGAAGAAAATTATGAAGCGGTTGACAAGGCTTTATCCCTTTACAGCGAGGCTATACGCCACTACATCGCCTGCGATTCCGACCAATACGGTGCATTTCGTGTTGGCCCTTCGTATCCCTTTAATCTGTCAACAGGTAAAGCACTTCCCCAGCCACTTGGTTGTATGCTGCCCTCTGACCCTGAGGCGCATTTTGGAAGCCGTATTGTTGAAATGACTTACAGAAACGTAGCAGACGACAGAATTTCACCCTTGGGAATGAGAATAGGCGAGGAGCTTAAATCTCTTGAAAAGATGCTTGAACTGATGGAGGAGGGAACAAATATTCTTTATAACCTTCCTGCAGAAAACGAAAAGACACAGGATTTAAAGGTGCTTGGACACTTTATAACCAACTGTGTTAAAACAGGTATAAATGCTAAAAAATGGTATATGCTTATCTGCAAGATGAATGTTGCAGATACCAAAGAACTTCTCAGCGGTATATATGACCAGATGGAAAGCCTGCTTAACAAAGAGCTTGAAAATGTAAATGATACAATACCCCTTGTTGAGCACGATTCACGTCTTGGCTGGGAGCCGTCGATGCTGTATATGACCGACAAGTGGCATCTTGAATGGAAAATCCGTCAGGTGAGATATGTTATTGACTCAGAGATTGGAAAGTATCGTAAAGCTTTGGAACTGTAAAATGATGCATAATAAAAACCGTCTATCTGCAAAAGATAGGCGGTTTTCTTTTGTAGGGGAGGGCATCTGTGCTCTCCTGAATGTACGGGTTACATCTATGATTAAAAATTATCCTTCTTAATCTCAAAGTAAGCCTGGGGGTGGAAGCAGGTTGGGCAAACCTCGGGTGCCTTTGTGCCAACTGCAACGTGACCGCAGTTGCGGCATTCCCAGATTTGAACTCCGCTCTTTTCGAATACTTCCTTTGCCTCTACGTTGTGAAGAAGGGCACGGTATCTTTCTTCGTGTGCCTTTTCAACTGCGGCAACTGCACGGAACTGTGCGGCAAGGTCGGTAAAGCCTTCTGCCTCGGCATCCTTTGCCATATTATCGTACATATCTGTCCATTCGTAATTTTCGCCTTCGGCTGCGTGAAGCAGATTTTCGGCAGTATCACCAAGCTCGCCAAGGTGCTTGAACCAGAGCTTTGCGTGTTCCTTTTCGTTGTCAGCAGTCTTTAAAAACAGCTCTGCAATCTGTTCGTAGCCTGCCTTCTTTGCAACCGATGCAAAATATGTATATTTGTTTCTTGCCTGAGACTCACCTGCAAAGGCTGCCCAAAGATTTTGTTCAGTTTTTGTTCCTGCATAAATATTTTTAGCCATAAATAAAACCTCCTTAATTTTGTAAAATAATACAAATACATTTTATCACAAAAAGAATTATTGTCAAGGGATTAAAAGAATATTCCGTTAAATTCGTATATATATTTTCCGTTCAGATAATGCTGCTTTATTGCACGTTGCAAGCTTGTGTCCTCGGGCATATCGGCGTATTCTTTAAACCTTAGCTTAAACACAAAATTAAAAACATCTGTGCCCTCGGTTTCGCCGGGGAAGATGGTGTATTTCTCCTGAAAATTCAATATGTTTGAGGTAGGCGGCAAAAACTCCTTCAACTGTGGGTCAAACAGCCATGTGTGACAATGAAAGGCTTTATAATCAAAGTCAGGATAGCAGTCTTTGAAAACTTGTCTTGCTCTTTGATAGCTTGCTTCGCAAGCCTCACGGGTCAAGGCTCCGTTTTTGGGAATGTGCACCGAAATTACACCATCCCCCTGCTTTAAAACCACCTTCCACTCACTCTTTGGAAAGCTTTCGGGTGTGCTTGAGATAACGCCTTTATCTGTTGCCCGATAACCGATAAAACAGTCATCTGTTTCCTTAACCTCGGCATAAAAGCAGTTGTCATTTTCTGCAGACGGCGGTGTGCCCTTTATCATACCACGGCTATTTATATTTTCACCGTTAAACAAAACGGCGAGTTCTTTTTCTTTGTTTTCGAGTACAATGATGGGACTATCTAAGCTTTCAATCATCTGAAAACGCAGTCTGTCGATGTTTAAAACCTGTGCATCCACATACAACTGCATATGGTCAAAATAACGCTTGTCAAAGCCCGGTCTGTCAAAGCGTTCTTCAAAAAGATAAATACACAACTCATATTGATGCATTGTGGCATTTATAATATCTTCAGGGACGTTGTGTGCCTTCAGGTTATCATAGAGGCTTGGGATTGAAGGCAGCATAATCAGCAGTGGCAGAAAGTCATAGTCTGCTGTGTCGCCTGTGGGAAAGACAAATTCCGCAAGATGTCTTTTAAAGTTTTCTCGGTCCTGCATAGCCTTGTGTACAAAAAGTGCATAAAGGGCAATGTCGGAGTTGTTGCGTGCAAGTGCGGCAGCATCTTTTAGCTGATTGCGAAAGTCAGGAAAACAATCGCAGACAGAGCACACATTTTCAATAAAATCATCTTCAAGAAAGAACACACCTGATGATTTATATTCCTTTTCTGCATCAAGAAATGTGTTATAAAAGCAATCTGCAGGCGGTTTCAGGTTTAATTTTTCAAAAAAACTGTTAATCTGCATTTTTTATATTCCCCCAATCGCATACAAAGGCGGCAACGGCTTTCGCAAAGTCAACCAATCTGTCACATTCGACAAATTCATCGGCTAAGTGTGCTCCGCCTTCGATGTCAAAATCTCTGCCTATGCCAAACGAAAAGCTGTTTTTGCTTGAGTTGTTTATAAGAATATTCAAATCCGAAAGGCAGGATGCTTCCGTTATTATTTCTTCACCGATTGCATCCTTTGCGCTCTTTTTAAGCAGCTCTATATATTGATTGCCTTTTGCAGACAAGGCGTATCTGAAATATCTTGTCATAGGCTCGATGCTTAAAACCCTGATGCCTAAAGGTTTCATTCTTTCGTTCATACTCTCTGCCAAAGCCTTTAATTCTTCGGCTATAACCTCTTCGGGCTTGTCGGTGTAAAACGAAAAGTCTAGCTTTGCCATATTGCGGTCGTTGGTGTTAAGCCCTGACTGGAAGTTGAGTATCCGCATTGATTTTTCGGGGATATTTGTTCCACTGAAATTCTCGTTTTCGTCAAGCTCTGCTTTGCGTCTTGCACCAAACTTGTGAAGCTCTTCCTTAGCTATAAGAAGTGCGTCCATTGTGGCATCACAGGTGTCAGAGATTCCGTCTTTTATCAGGGTGAGTGTATCACGTCTGCCGCCACAGGCACAGTTCCAGATTCGCATATTTTTGCAGTCAAGGTTGACTACTGCATCGCAGGGATATTTAAGACTTGCGGCAAGTGCTCCGTTGCCACCGCCGAATTCTTCGTCAACATAACCTGTAAAGTATAAATCACCATCTAAAGAAAGACTAAGGTCTTTAAGTGCTTTGAATATAAAAAGAGATGTGGCAATTGCATACTTGTCGTCACATGCACCTCTGCCGTAGATGTTGCCGTTTTTTATTGTTCCGCCAAGGGGGTCCATCTTCCAAAGTGCTCTGTCGCCTATGGGAACAGTATCGGTATGTGCGGCAAGCATAATCTTTTTATCTGATTTTCTTCCTTTAAGAGTGCCCGTGATATTGGGACGTTTGTCGGTGTTTCTTCCTGAAAGATAGTCGCGGTTTTCAAGGATGCCGTCAACTGTGTCGGGGCAATAAATGTCACATATTGCTCCTGCCTCGGCAAGCTTTTCAGAAATAAAGGGCATAAGGTTTGCCTCGTTTCCGTTTGTGCCGAGATTTTCGGAATTAATCTTTATTAAATCCGAAAGAAGCGAAAACAATTCGTCTTTGTTTTCTTCAATATACTGTAATACTTTTGCCTTGTTTTCCAAAATAAATCACTCCTGTTTTATTGTAGTTTTGAGGGAGGAACATTTTTAACCTTCCTTACAAATCGTGAAAAATACTTCGGGTCAGAAAATCCCGTTTTATACGCAACCTCGCTGACCGAATAATAGCCTGTGTGCAAAAGCTCTTCGGCATATGTCAGGCGGATATTGTTAATATAATTGAGCGGTGTGTCGTCAAACAGCTTTTTGAACTCCCGCCTGAAATATGTGTCGCTGGTGCCGTACATTTCGGCAAGCTGACTGACTGAAAGAGTGGGGTCGCTGTAGTTTGCGTTTATATACTCTAAAATCTTTTTCATTTTTGCGGATGATGACAAAATACCTTCGGTTAAAACGTCCTTTTGCAGTTCTTCAAGTAATTTGTAAAAAACTGATGTTGCGGCAAACTGATATCCGATTTGTTTTTCGTCCCAGATTTTATAGATTTTTTCAAAAAGCTTTCGAATACCGATGGTATCCCGTGGGGTTATTGAAAAAAAGTCTTCATTGCTGTCGTCGTTCATTTCGAAATGTACAACATACAAATGCTCGCCCTTGTGGGTTTGGGTATAGTCATAATTTTTGGGAACAAATGCCACATCTCCGCTTGATACGTGGTGGATTGTTCCGCTGTGTTCAAATTCTGTGTCGCCGTAAACTCTGAATGACAAAGCGTGAAAGGGTCTGGGTTTTGCATAGCGTTTATTATTTGTCCAACTTAGTTCAAGCGCTGAAATTATGCGAATTCCTTTGCTTCCATCCAAAAACACGTTTACCACCATCCTTTTTTGACATACTATCATAAATTCTAAGGCGTGTCAAGTTATGAAATGTCCAACTTGTGTTATGAAATGTGAGTTGATTTTGAAGGATGTCAACTATATAATGAAAGTAAATCCAGTATTGTAGGAGGTTTTATTTTATGTCAATTAAACACACAGCGGTTAGCTACTATGGTTTTAACTATGTAGAACACGCAAAAGAAGATTTTAAGGAAATGATTGAACACGGTTGCGACACAGTTATTCTTGCAATCACAGAATTCGATATGGATTTCTGGTTCCCCAACATCAATAATATTGTAAAGCTTGCTCACGATATGGGCCTTCGTGTTCTTGCTGACACATGGGGTATCGGTAAGTATTTCGGCGGCGAGCAGGTTAGCTTGTTCCTTCAGAACAACATTCATCACAGACAGGTTTCAGCTTACACAGGTGAAGTGCTCAATGCGGCTTGCTTTAACACAAACTCATTCCGTGACTATTTCAAGCGTCTTTGCCTGAAGCTTGCAAGGGAGACCGAGGTTGACGGATTTTTCTGGGACGAGCCTCATTATGCATACCCCAAATCATATGCATCAATCACAGGCGGTGCAGGCGATGACTGGGCTTGCCGTTGTCCTGAATGTATGAAAAAGTTTGAAGAATACTACGGCTATGAAATGCCCAAGTTTATGAATGATGATGTTAAGCAGTTCAGATGGAGAGAGGCTCTTTACACTTTAGAGGATACATCAAAGGCACTTAAAGAGCTTAACCCCAATCTTGAAATCACCTGCTGCGTTCACGCAACCCTTAATACATACTACGTAACCGAGCTTCGCGGCTATGACAACTGGGAAATGGTAGCGGCTTGCCCATATTTTGACGTATTCTCAACAACAATCATCAACTGGGAATTGCCTGAAAGCTTCTTCCGTGATATCACCGAAAGAACTGTTGCTATGGCAAAGAAATACGGCAAGCAGTCTGAACGCTGGCTTATGGGCTACAACAAGCGTCCTGCAGACTTCAAGCAGATTGACAAGGTTGTTGATATGTACGAGGAGCTTGGCGTTGACCGCTTAGCAACATGGACATACCGTGGCGGCTACGGAACAGTTGTTGCCGCAAAAGACCCAATCGAACTTTGGGACAACATCGGCAGAAACTACAAGAGAGTGCTGAAAAAATAATGATTACCGAAGTTTATTTAGAAAAAATCATCTCGGTGCTGAATGAAATAAAAACAACCCAGACCGAAAAAATGGCAGGGGCGGCACAGCTTATTGCACAGACAATCAAGGATGACGGCATTATTTATATCTTTGGATGCGGTCATTCACACCTGATTGCCCTTGATTGCTTTTATCGTGCAGGCGGCCTTGCAAATGTCAGCCCAATTCTTGATACCGATTTGATGCTCCATAATGGCGGCGCAAAAAGCAGCAAGCTTGAAAAAATGAGTGGCATTGCCGAAAGCATTTTTGAAAGATACTGCCTGACCGAAAAGGATATACTGATAACAATATCTACATCGGGCAAGAATGCTGTTCCTGTTGAAATGGCGCAAGAGGCAACAAAGAACGGAATAAAAAATATTTCGGTTGTATCCTCTGCCTATTTTGCCGACAAAAAGGATGCCCCGCTGCTTTATGAGTGCAGTGACATCTATATTGATAACTGTGTTCCTCACGGTGATGCAGTTATGGAAATTGAAGGGGCGCAGACCAAAATGGGCAGTGTGTCCACTGCGGCAAGCTCCTTTATACTGCAGTCAATACTGATGGAAGGGGCGGCACTTGCAGGAAAAGAGGGTGCAGAAATCCCTGTTTATATGAGTGGAAATATCGACGGCGGCGCCGAGTTTAACAAGTCGCTTATAAGCAGATATCTGCCACGGATTAAGCATTTATAGGGGGTGGCTGGAATGGAATTTGAAGGCGTTAAATATGTAGTTTCAAAGCCGGCTGATTTCAACAGCGAGTTGGAATATCCCACAGTTATATTTATGCATGGAGCAGGAACACGGGGCGACAATCCGGACAGAGTTTCGCACAATCCCTTTTTTGCAGAAAACAATGTTTTGCTCAAAAAGGCAATCGTATATGCTCCCTTGTGCGACGAGGATTCCTGGTTTGATATGTTTGAAAGGATTCGCAGATTTGCACGTTTTGTCTATGAACAAAAGAACACCGACAAATTGAGGTTATATTTAGTTGGTGCAAGTATGGGCGGCTATGCGGTGTGGCAGATGCTGAGGTCTGACCCGTGGCTTTATGCGGGGGCTATACCAATCTGCGGCGGCGGAATGTATTGGAATGGTGAAAGACTGAAAGATATACACATATGGGCATTCCACGGAAGAAAAGACCCTGTTGTGCTGTGTGAAGAGAGCATTAAAATGGTAGAGTGCATAAACAAAGCAGGCGGCAACGCAAAGCTAACCATCCTTGACGAATATCAGCACAGTGTATGGACCTATGTCTATAATAACCCCGAACCCTTTGAGTGGCTGCTGAACTGCAAAAAAGAACTGTCAGAATGCAAGGGGCAGTCGGGCTTTGATTCGTCAGAGCTGTATGGGTAAGGAGGCGCAGAAAATGCCAAAAATTTCTGTTATCGGTATATGCGGAAATTCCGTCTTTATGTACGCAGACCACTTTCACCAAAAGGGCGAAACTTTGGTTGCCGACTCTATCTTTGAGGAAATCGGCGGCAAGGGTATCAATCAGGCGGTTGCCGCAAAACGAATGGGGGCCGAGGTTTCATTCCTTTGTGCAATTGGTGATGATGAAAACGGCAGAAAATCAATTCAGGCGGCAAAGGAAGAGGGCATAAATGCCTTCTTTAAAATCAAACATGGCAAGGCGACACCTCTTGCTTTTATCCTAACCGATAAAAACGGCGAAAATCGCGTGACTGTGCACAAAAGTGCAGAGCTTGATGCGGATGATGTATGTTCCTTTGAAAATGAAATCGCAAAAAGTGATATACTTTTGCTGCAGAACGAAGTTCCGACAGAGGTTAATGAAAAAGCTGTTGAAATTGCAGAAAAGCATGGCGTAAAAGTAATTTTAAATCCTGCACCAATCAGGGAGATTTCTGGCAGAATTGCAGAAAAGGTTTTTGCAGTAACCCCCAATCAGCAGGAGATGCAGGCGATTGATATAAGTCGTTTTAAAAACTGCATTACAACTCTCGGAGATGCCGGTTGCCTGATAAACGGCAAGACTGCAGTTCCTTCAATTAAGGTTAAGGCGGTTGATACCACAGGCGCAGGAGATACCTTCAATGGAACTTTGGCGGTTTGCATCGCCGAAGGAATGTCGCTTGAAGATGCCTCAAGGTGGGCAGTTGCGGCATCTGGAATAAGTGTAAGTAAAAAATATGTTTTAAATTCAATACCTTATCGCAATGAGGTAGAAAGGAGATTAAAAGATGAATGATTTTGGTTATTTTGAAAGTCTAATGGACAACTTCAAAAAGATTAACGAAACTCAGGGCGAAAACATTAAAAAAGCGGCGGCACTTATGTGCGACGCAATCGCAAACGACCGCCTTATCAATGTTTACGGCGGCGGCGGACATACAACTCTTTGTATGGGCGAGATGTTCTTCCGTGCAGGTGGACTTTCCTGTATTAACCCCATTATGGAAACAGGTCTTTCGGTGTTCAATCAGGCTCTTAAATACTTAGAGCTTGAAAGAACGGTAAATTACGGCAGCGCAATTATGAAGTATTATGACCTTAAAAAAGATGATTTGCTGATAATTTTCCATAACATCGGTATCAACCCTGCAACAATTGATGCGGCAATGGAGGCAAAGAAAAACGGCGTTAAGATTATTGCGGTATCAAGTGCGGCTTGGCAGGAGGAAATGCCCGAGGACCACTTTATCCGCCATCCAAACAAGACAAATCTGTTTGACTATGCGGATGTTTGTATCGAGGACTTTAACCCTGTTGGTGATGCTGTGGTAAATGTTCCGGGTCTTGATACACCTATTGCACCGGTATCAAACATTATTGACTTTTACATTGCACACCTGCTTGAAATCGAGTGCGTTAAGCAATGTATCGACAAGGGTATAACACCACCTGTATGGTCAAGTGCAAATACCCCCGGCGGCGACGAAAAGAATGCCGCATACCTTGAAAAATATAAGCCAAGGATTAAAATGCTTTAAGGAGGAATTAAAATGAAAATATTACAGGAAAAACTTGATTTTCTTCTTGAAAAATATTCTGTGGATGCATCGGCTGTTTTAAAGGACAGCAAAACAGTTGTGGTTGACGGCAAGGAAATCCCTCTGCTTTCTCACAGAAACGAAAGAAGATTTGTTGAACTTAAAAATATTGTAAATAATGGTACACTTGTGGGCATCAGCGTTATGCGTGTTGCAAGAATTATTGAAAAGGGCAGCGATTTGTTCTGCGCACTCAAAAGGGAACTGGATTTGTGTCAATGGATATTGCAGAGAAAGATTAAATCTGTTACCGCAATGCAGAACGACAATGTGTTAAATGTTATTGCCACAACTGAGGACGGCGTTGTGTGCACTATTGAGATTTCTGCAACACTTAAAAATGGCGAAAAGCCCATCGACAAGCACGAAATTATCTCACAGCGTGGTATTGCCTGCGATGTGGTTGTTGATGCTCAGCTTAAGCAGGATTCAATCTATGTATTCGGCGGCGAAAACAAAAAGTACACAGATGTTGACTTTGAGCTTTATGGACTGTCAATTGAGGATATTGCGGTTGTAAGATGTGCATTTTCTGTTGCACAGAACAAGAACTATGACGAAATTTTATCTGATTGTAACGAGATTGACATTCTTGCAAAAATGGCTGAAAAATCTGTTGCAACAGAAGAAAGGGTGGTAAGATAATGAAACCTTTAAAAATTGCTATGATGAGTATGACCCACGGCCATACAAGAAAATATTATCAGGTTTTGAAAGAAAACCCAAAGCTTGACTGGGTTGCAGTTTCTACTGCTAATGAGGATGTTAAAAAGATATTCTTAAACAGCGTTGACGGAATCCCCTGCTATGACAGCGAAATAGAAATGCTTGACGAGCATCCTGAAATCGAGGCGGTTGTTCTTGCCAGCGAAAACAGCGACCACCTTCGTCAGATGAAGCTCTGTGCCGAAAGAGGTATACATATCCTTTCTATGAAAATTCCTACCTTTGATATGGAAGAATATGACGAAATGATAAAGCTTGTTGACGAAAATAACCTTGTTTGCCAGATAGAGCTTGAAATGCATTATAACCCTGTTATTGCAAGAATGAAAGAGCTTGTTGAAAAGGGCGAAATCGGCAAAATTAAGTCATTCAATGCAACAAACATTACACTCTCTCCCGTATGGGCATTCCCATGGCAGGGTGTTCCCGAAAAGAGCTACGGAAAGCGTGTAAGCATAAAAGAAGGCGACAGCCGTTTCCGTGGCGGTGCTCTTTGCGACCATCCGCATATCTTTGATATGATAAGACATATGACAGGCAGCGACTTTGACAGTATCTATGCCGAGGTTGCACCCAACATCCGCCCCGATATCGAGGAAGAGGATATGCTCTCAGTTATCGGCAGAATGAAGGACGGCACAATCTTCTCGCTTGACCCATCCTGGTCAAAGATGGAGGAAAGACTTCCTGTTCCGGGTCCCGGTTGGGAGGTATTCCCCAAGAGAATGGAGGTAAACATTACTCTCAACGGCGAAAAGGGAACTGTTATGGCAGATTGCTTTGGACCCAATGTTTATCACAATGGTTGTCCCAATGACCGTTACACCGTTCAGTATACATACTTTGACGAGTGGGTTGGTCTTATAGATGAATTTGTTGATAATATCCGCAACAATAAAACTCCGCTTATTAACCTTAAATGGCACAAAAAGACCATCGAGGCAATGAATGCTGTATACGAAAGTATTACAACAGGTAAGATTGTTAAGCTGTAAAAAATGCAGACAAGCCGCATCACTTTGATGCGGCTTGTCTGTTGTATAACGAAAACCACGCTAAGCCTTGGGTGGTTCAAAAGAGCTTAAACGGTAAAAAAAGAGCAAAGTAGAATTTTGAAAATGTAAAATGGTTTGAAGAATTGAAGAGTAGTGTAAATAAATTTGTCAGAAAGCCTTCCCCTTGAGTAACCACTGATTAAATCAGATTTTTTTGAAACAATCCTCCCGTCAGCCTTCGGCTGCCACCCTCCTTTACACAAGGAGGGCTTAACGATGCGGTTTACAAGGCTCCCTTGTGTAAAGGGCCGGAGCGTTAAGACGATATGCCGGTGGCATATCGGTAGCGCAGGATTGCAAAATGCTCTCGCATTTTGCTGTTGAGTGACTGAGGGATTGTAAAATAAGAATTAATCATCATTTACTTGAGGGGAAGATGGGTTTTGCATAGCAAAACTCGGATGAGGTGGTATTGCAGGGGAGGGTCTCTGTGCCCTCCAGAATAAACGGGTGGGGATGTTTCTTTAGCAATTGACAGCATTTAATGCGAAAACTCTGATGTTTTTACGTATTCGATAAATGCTTTAAGACTTTTTGACATCCACTTGTTTTTGTGATAAATAAGCTGTTTCCAGATGTCCACGCTGATATCGCATACATCAAGATAGCATAATGTTCCTGACTTTACCATATCATCTGTGACGAAATCCGGCAAAAACGAAATCATATCACTTTGTGCGATCAGCGAGGTGATAATATCGGTTCTGCCGATTTCTAAAACAGGCGTTATTTCTAAGGATTTTTTTGCAAGCTCCTTGTCAAAAACACGGCGGTAGCCTTGTCCGTATTCGGTTAAAATAAACGGCTCGTTGATGATATCTTTAATTGACAGTCCTTTAGCACCTGCAAATTTTGATTTGGAATTGGCAATAAAATGTGCAGAAAGCGGCTCTTCCTTGGCTATGATGTAGTCTTTTTGGTATGAATGTGTGTCTAGCGTTATAATAACATCGGCTTCGTTGTGGTCAAGCATATCAAACATTACTGATGTATCTGCGGTAGTAAATTTTATTGAAATAGAAGGAAACTTGCGGTGAAAATCTATGTAGTTGGTATTTATAAGTTCGTCGCAGACGGAATCGGGGGTTACTATATGTATATGTCCGTGACAATCCTGTTCGCCTTCAAAACTGTCCTTAAATTCATCTGTCAATGTGCGTATCTGATGAGCGTACGAAACAAGCTCGTGGCCACGCTCGGTTAATGTTATCGTGTGATTTATTCTTTCAAACAAAAGACAGCCAAGCTCTTCTTCAAGCTGCTTTATCTGAAAGGATATGGTTGATTGCGAATAATCAAGCTGCTCGGCAGCTTTTGTAAAGCTTCCAAGCTCTGCCACGTGGATAAATGTAATCAGGTTTTTAAGTTCCATTTTATATCTCTCCGTAATCGAAAATATCGATAGCAAACATCAAAACTATTCGTTTGACTAATCTTAAAATGTATTATATACTATGTTACAGAAAAAAGCAAGTTATGGAGGAAAAAAACAAATGACAAACGCACAACTTTATACCATCATTGCTCTTTGTGTTTATGCAGTTGTGATGGCACTGATTGGCTGTCTTAGCTATGGAAAATCAAAAACACTTGACGGCTTCCTTATCGGAGGCAGAAATATAGGAGCATGGGCAACAGCCTTTGCTTATGGTACTACATATTTTTCGGCAGTTGTATTTGTTGGTTATGCAGGACAGCACGGCTGGAATATTGGCCTCGGAAGCATCTGGATTGGTATTGGTAATGCAGTGCTTGGATGCCTTCTTTCGTGGCTTTTATTTGCAAACAAAACAAGAAAGATGACAAGAAAGCTTCAGGCAAAGACTATGTCTGAATATTTTGAAAAGCGTTATGCATCAAAAGGTATGAAGGTTCTTGCGGCAGTTATAATCTTTATATTCCTTGTTCCTTATTCTGCAGCAGTTTACAAAGGTCTTGGCTCGCTCTTTGGTGCAGTATTCCCAGGGGTTGAAACATGGGTTTGGATGCTGATTATTGCCTGTCTTACTGCGGTATACCTTGTTGTTGGAGGTTATGTAGCGACAGCGTACACTGACCTTGTTCAGGGTGTAATTATGATTGTCGGCGTTATTTGCCTTATTGTTGCGGTGCTTCGCCACGATGCAGTCGGAGGACTTTCAGGATTGGTAGCAAATCTTGCAGCAATTCCCGAAGACGGAAAACAGCTTACAAATATTTTTGGAGGCTCGTCCTTTAAGTTCCTGTGCTTCAACATTATGCTTACAAGCTTTGGTACATGGGGACTTCCGCAGATGATTGGCAAGTTTTATGCAATCAAGGATACAGCGGCAATTAAACGTGGTACTATTATTTCAACTATTTTCTGCGTTATTATCGGATGTGGTGCATACCTTATCGGCTCGACATCAAGACTTGTTCTTGGCGGGGTTCTTCCCGAAGGAGGCATAGATTCTGTAATCCCCACAGTTCTTATGGAAGTTCTGAGCGGCGGAACAGCAGGCATAATCCTTTTGGCAATTATTATGATTCTTCTGCTTTCGGCGTCAATGTCAACACTTGGGGCAGTAGTACATACATCTGCATCAGCAGTTGCGGTTGACCTTATCCCTACTGTAAGAAAAAAAGAAACAAAGCCCGAAACACAGATGCTTCTTACAAGAGTTCTTTGCCTTGTGTTTGTAGCTTGTTCATTTATCTTTGCTACACAGAATATTCCGATTATTGTAAGTCTTATGTCGTTTTCGTGGGGTGTTGTTTCAGGTTGCTTTATCGGACCATACATCTGGGGACTGTTCTCAAAGAAGATTACAAAGATTGGTGCATATGCAGGTATTTTGTCGGGTCTTTTGACCGTAGGTATTTCGACTTTGGTTATTACTCTTAATTCAGGATTTTCGGCTGCGGCTGCAAAATCACCCGAGATGGGCGTTGCTGCAATGGCAATTTCGTTTGTGATTGTGCCCATTGTTAGTGCTTTCACTAAAAATCGGGATACCGAGAGAATAGAAGAAATTTTTGCTTGCTACAACGAAGATTAAAAATTGTCTATATAAAAGAACAAAACTGATGCAAGTTTAACAAGTTCAGAGTTGCAATAAACTTGCTGAAGGGAAATATAACTGAAAAAAGACTTGTCGATTGACAAGTCTTTTTTGGTGGAGATGAGGAGAGTCGAACTCCTGACCCCCTGCTTGCAAGGCAGGTGCTCTCCCAACTGAGCTACACCCCCACGGCTTGTGTTGTTTTCACAACGGATATTATTCTATCACAAAATCTGGAATTTGTAAAGGGGTAAAGTGAAAATTTTTTAATTTTTTTGTATATGGGGTTTGCAAACTTTCAATAAAGAGATCTAGTTTAAATCAATTTTTTCCTCAAAAAGTATTTCGTTTTCTGTGTTGGCAACAACCATCGCAACATTATTATTAATATTGATAAATATTCCTGTGATGATATATTTGTTGTCTGGTACAGGGGTATTTGCTGCACCAGAAATTACAGTGCAGGGGTGCCCAAGGTCATCCTGTTCGCTTCCGGGGCAGCTAATGCAAACCTTGTGGATGTGTCCGCAAAGCATAAGGTCTGGCTTAATATTGTCCTTAATTGTTTTTGCCCAGTTTGAAAACAGTTCTCTTTCAATATCGAATTTTGGGTTGTCCTTCTTGAAAGTAAACGGCACATGGGAAATTATTAGTTTATATTTTATGCCGTCTTCTTCGTATTGGCTGGCTGCATTTTTGATTGTATTATGTATCATTTTCTCCTGTTCAAGCCTGAAATCGTGACAGCATATTGTTCCACCATATTCGGGGCTTTCGTCATTCTTGTCCTCGCCTGCATCTAAAAGCATCCCCCAAATAGGACCTGTTCGGAATGTGTAATATGATTTTCCGCAATCCGTGGGCAGATATTTATCAAGATTTTCGGCATCTATACCTCTTAATTCGTGATTTCCTCTGGTTATAATGCACGGGATTTCACCTTTTGTAACCTCGGATGCGATTTTATAGCACAAAATCATTTGTTCGAAATTGTCTGATTTGGATGCAATATCGCCGTTCAGTATAAGCAAATCAAAAGCCTTTTCGCAATTTTTTACCACATTAATGCCTTGTTGATAGTCATTATGCACATCGGCAAGATGGTATATGTTTATGTTATCTTCTTTTTCAAGTGGATTGAATTTGTATATTTTTTCGATTTCGGGCCCGGTTTCAGGGAAATATGCCAGCCTTTTTATCATCTTTTGCGCAACAATGGTATAACTACGTTCTTTATCAAGTTCTGCCGCAGGCACCGATATTTTATGAACCCCTGCAGAGGATATTCTTATTCCGTTGCAGTGGTTATAGTAAGTTTTTTCACCTACATGCACGCTGATTAAGGCATCCCGCTCGGTTATAACTATTATTTGATATGTTTTCCCTACGACGCAAACTGTTGGATTTAAGCTTAAGATGTTTTCCATATAAATAGCTCCTTTTTATAACTCATTACGCCTTATCCGTGCAACCGCAAACCATCATTTTGCCCATAACGTATTCTTTTACCATTTTGCGGGCGGCAGAATTATATTTTTTGGGGTCATATACGCCGCTGTCTTTTTGCAAAACTGACATTACACCCTTTGTAAATGCAATTCTCAAATCGGTGGCATAATTCACCTTGCAAATGCCGTTTTTGATACATTCTTTGACAATTTCATCCGCCACTCCTGATGTTCCGTGCAACACAAGGGGGGTGTCAACTGCTTTGTGTATTTCTTTTAATCTTTCAATATCTATTTTGGGTTCTGATTTGTATACGCCGTGTGCCGTGCCGATTGCCACCGCCAGGGCATCAATCTGGGTTTCCTTAACAAAGCAGACGGCGTCTTCGGTGCTGGTGTAAATGTTTTCTGCCACAAGAGAGTCTTCTTTTCCACCGATACATCCGATTTCTGCTTCGACAGAAACCCCTGATGGTCTGCATAGCTGAACTGTTTTTTGTGTAATAGCTATATTATCCTGCAGGCTGTATGCCGAGCCGTCAATCATAACAGAGGTATATCCTGCACGGAAGGCTCTTGTAACAATTTCGAAGGAGTTTCCGTGGTCCAGATGCATAGCAACCGGAATTGTTGCCCTGCTTGCCAATGCGTGTGCATTTGCAAAAAATAATTCAGGGCTTGCGTATTTTAAGGTTGATGGTGTTGTTTGCAGGATAACAGGAGCTTTTAGTTCTTCTGCGGCTGAAATTACTGCCTGTATCATCTCCATATTTTCCACGTTAAACGCACCAACTGCGTACCTTTCTTGTTGTGCTTTTTTTAATATTGTTTTTAAAGATACAAGACCCATATTTCTCTCCTTTTTGTTATATAATTTTTCTCACGTTGATTTTTTTCTCATATTCTGCAACCTTTGAAAAATCGCCCAGTCCGTCGCTTTCGGCAACATTTGCACCTGTTGCTGAGGCAAGCTTCATTGCAGATTCTATATTTTCGGGATTTGCCAGCCATATGCTTAAAAAAGCTCCCAGACAGGCATCACCGGCACAGGCAGAGCTTTTCAGCCTGATGGGATATGCCTCGCAAAAATATATATCACAGCCGTTGTAAAAGTATGAGCCCCTTTCGCCCATGGTCATAAGAATGTTGCGTGCGCCCATTTCGTTTAATTGCCTGAGTGCGTATACGGCGGATTTTTCATCAGAAATGTCATAGCCGAAAATTTCTTTGATTTCTTCGTCGTTAGGTTTAATAAGCATCGGCTGATAGCTTAGCAAGTCTTTTAATTTATGTGCGCTGATATCCAGAATAACTTTGGCATTTTTTTCTTTGCACAGGCTTAGTATACGGTCGTAGTAGCTATCATCAATTCCGGCAGCAAGACTTCCGCTTACCACAAGAATATCCATATCATTCAGATTTTGCAACAGGTCAAGAAGTTCCTCCTGCTTAGCCGGATTAATCAAAGGACCATTGTTTACCAGTTTACATTCACGTCCGTTTACATTAACAAATACATTTATTCTCGTAATACCATCAGTTTTTATGTCACAAACCTTGTAACCGTTTTTTCGGCAAGTATCAACGATAAAGTCTCCCGAAAATCCACCGAAAAAGCCTATAATGCCTGATTCAATGCCGAAATGCTTAAGAACTTTGCTGACATTAATGCCCTTACCATTTTCAGAATATACTGCATCTTTAGTGCGGTTTACTTTGCCAAAAACCAAATCTGTTGTTGTTACATTCATATCTATTGCCGGATTTATTGTAAGTGTATATATCATTCTCATACGCCTCCGATTATAATCATAACAAAAAAAGGAATGAAAATCTTTTCAAAAAATGAAAATTTTCATTCCTGTATTATTAATTTTGTGCATAATATTCAGTTATCATTCTTGATATAACATAAAGCGGCAGTCGTGATTTTACCTCGTATTGTGTAATCTGGGAATAAGGCTCGCTGTATCCAATCAACGAAATATCTGATAAGACAACAAGCTCCGAGTCGGGATTGCAGCAGCAACAAAGGATTTTTGCTCCTGCAAATTTTGCATTTTGTGCTGCCTCAATCAGTTCAGGAGTATGCCCGTTTAATGAGAAAATTACAACAAGTGAATCTGCGGTTATTTGTTTTGCTTTTTGCCTGATAATATTCGGGTCCTTTATAAACATAGAGTCTTTATTCATAAGCTGCAGCTTGAATGAAAACTCTTCTGCAACATATTCGCTTAAACCTCTGCCAAAAACATAAATCTTTTTTGCCACGTTAATATGCTCAATTGATTGCAAAATCTGTCTGGTAGAAATTGATTCGATAATATTTTGAATTTCATTTAATGACTGAACCATAATATCGTTTGCCCGGGTCAGGTTATTATCGCTTGTAATACTTGCACATCTGCAACGGAGTTCATTAAATCCGTTAACATTGCATTTCCTTATTGCCCGCGAAACTGTTGAGGGGGAGGTGTAGGTTTCAAAAGCAATGTCAACTATGGAAAGCTCAGATAATCTTTCTTTATTCTCGTTTATAAACTGGATAACTTTAAGTTCTGTATGGGTAAGATGTTTGATAATCTCGCTATTTAATTCAATAAGCATAGTATCACCCAACTTTCCGTTTTTGTTTATACTATCATAAATGAGTGTTGGTGTCAACACTTTCACAAACACAAATGCTGCCCGTTTGCTGCCGTGACCGCATCCGCCCCGCTTGTTATTCGACATTTTTCGCGCCAGTTTTTTTCTTATATTTTTTTAGTACGTCGGATTACGAATTTTATTCGTAATCTTGTAAAAGTTGTCCGAAATTTCCGTTTTGTCCGCTTAAAATAATATTTAAGGGGGGAAGGGGGGACGGAGTCCACCCATAAAGTATGCGTTCCCCATTGGGGACGGGGAACGCATATATACAGGGATAGTTATTTAGTAGATGAATGATAAAGGAAGTGCGCTGTGCACTTCCTTTAATAAACAATTTTTAAATTATAACTTTTGCGGATCATTAGTAAGACCAAGAATATAGTCGGTACTTACGTTGTATTTTTCAGAGAGCTTTATTAAGTGTTCCAGCGGTATATTTTGAAACCCTCTTTCATATCGTGAATATACAGTTTGCTGTATGCCGAGAAATTCAGCAATTTCTGATTGTTTTAAATCGTGGTCTTCCCTTAAATCTTTTAGCCTTCTGAATAGCAAACCCATTCACCTCTCATAGTATCTATAAGTACTTATATTGACTTTATCACATCTTTATGAAAAACTAAAAATATAGAACCTATAAGTACTAAAAAGGAGAGTTTATATGACTGTAAAAACAGAACTTATAAAAAGTTACATAGCCCATAGCGTATGCAGTATGATAACGGATTTTGAGATTGATGAAGAAAAGATTGCAGACACAGTTGCAATTCGGATGCTTGGCGAAATTCAGGAGATTTTAAAATGTAATGATTTAGACGACTTTGAAAAGATTGAAGAAATTGTTATGGTTTTTTCTAAATATGACATTGATTTTGGTAGTTGTCACGATTTTTAATAAAGAAAGAAGAGGGCTACCGAGTGGTAACCCTCTTAAATTATCAAAAGATGATATTACTTCATATCTTCAACACGCAAAAGTGAAAACTAAGACAATTTGTTTAAATCTATTAAATACTTAATAGCTCTGCTGCTTTTGTCCTCTAATAATATATCCATTGCCCTTAATTTTGCTAAACGCTTATCTATCGTTGATGGACTGATTCCTAATTCTGTTTCCAGCTGTTTTTTAGTGAATCCCTCATCGGAAAACAATGCAGCTTGTATTAAAACAAAAGCAAAGGCTTTGAGCCCATCTGACATATCCATAGTGTTGTCAAGTATATCTGTGTATTTTGATAATTGATTGCTTCTTTTTTCCAGAGCATCGTATAAATTTTCAAATGCTTCAAGAATGATTTTAAGGAACATAATTATAAAAGGAGTCAAATCACCTAAATTATTTTCGCTGTTACACTCTTTAAAGGCATCATAGTAATCTTTTATATGAGCTTTTATTGTGTATGATAGTCTGAAGCCAATCAAAAATTCGAATTCCCTTGAAAGTAAGTAACTGCTTATGAAACGGGACGTTCTTCCGTTACCATCATAAAATGGATGAATGTAACCAAAGAGATAATGAAAAATTGAAATTCTGATTAGTATAGGTATTTCCTTTTGATTTAAAATGTTCAGGGCTTGCTCCATAAGCTGAATGATTTTTGTTTCAGGATATGCTCCGTGATGTATCACCTTTTGGGCTGGAGTGGTAACATCCGCCATATCTTTTCTGAATATCTCACCGTCAGGAACATTGTCAGGAAAATCTTCGGCAACTTCTTTTAAGACAAGGTCATCGTAAATTTCTCTTATATCGTTCGAGGTGTTTAATGGAAATTCACTATCACTACCCAACATATTATACTTATTCAGCAACCCATAAAAACGCTTTTTCTTGCCATTTTTATCTATTTCGTTCAATACAGAGACAAGTTCCTTTCTTGTACTGTAAACACCTTCGATATCATTGGTAAGTTTAATTTCATCAATTAAACATTTTTTAGTAAACTGAAATAAAGCATCGGAAGGAAGTGCCCTTTTAATAGCTGCAACACGATTATTTAATTGCATTATCCTTAAACTGATATTATGAATTTCGGGGCACAGACAGTAAAAGGCCTGGTTGTTTCCAATTTTTATGGGTAAAATATATGTTGATTCGGATGATATTCTTTTTTCATATAAAGCTGTATACTCGTTTTTGTCTTTGTGAAATAAATGAGATAGCAATACATAACCCATAATCGTTATACTCCTCTTAAAAAACTAATTTCAAAAAAGTTTTTAAAGTTAACTTAGTTAAAATGCTGATTTTTAACCAAGTTAATTGAATTTTATCACATTAAATACTTTTTGTCAACAATATTATACTAATATTATAGGGGATTTGCAAAAAAATATTCACTCTTTCTCTTGGTTCAATAGGGTATAGGCAAAACGAGCTGCTTAAAGTATTGACTTTAAGTAGCTCGTCCCTTTTATAGTAATCTACCTTTTTAAAAGAACATCCTTCTCGTACGCCTTTATTATATCCATACACTCTTCGCCGTTTGGAACATTACATTGACTTAAGTATTCTTCCCAAACATCACCAAAGGGATATGTTTTCAGTTCCTCTTGAATAACCATAAGCTCTGTCATTCTGTTTTCGTCCTGAAACTTTTTAAGCATTTCTTTTGCACTTTCGTATCTGTTCACATTCATTCCTCCATAACTTGTTTATAACGGATATCCGTAGAAAAACAATGAATTTTATTGTTTTTCGTCCAAAGCATAGCTTTGATAGTAAATTTGTGAAACAAATTTACACGGATTCCGTTGCAACAAGGTCCTCGAAAATTATTTTATAAAATAATTTTCGCAACAGCGAATATTCTGCTGTTGCGAAATAGCGCAAACACGCTATTTCGCCAAAGGACACTTGTTATAAGCAGCTTTTGTATCTGTTGCCTATGCTTTTTCAAAAATTTCAATTATCGGTCCTGATAGAATTCCGGTTTCTTTTATTCTGTATTCATAGCACCACAGGTCGTATTTTGTAAGCCAGTGACCGGCTCCTGTTTTTGTAGGATGGTCTATGTGGTGCAATGGCCCAAAGGTGTTTATACGAGTACCAAACAAAACAAACTCAATTTTGTGATTTCCTGCACTTAAGTCGCGTGCAAGCACCGAGTAGGGAGGAAGAGCGGCTATACCTTTTTCCGCGCCGTCAACCAACACCTTAACAAGTGCACCATTAAAGTTAAAGGGTCTTATATTAAGGTCGCATTTGGGGGTATTTATTTCCAACTCATATGTAACGTTGCCGCCGTAAAAGGGCATACCCTGATACGTAAGTGACGAAAACCCGATTGTATCTGTTTTGGGGATTATAGTTGCTGCAGTGCCTTCAAGCCTTACATTAAATTCACCAAGGAGATAGCAATATTCAACAGGCGTTCTTTTACCAAAAGGAAATTTAATAATTAACTCGTTTTCGCCCTGTTTTATAGTGGGAAGAAGAACAGTTTTAATAGCCTTGTCGGTAAAGTATCCGCAAACATCGGGCGAAACGGCAGCACCGTTTAATGTGATTTGGGTGTTTTCGGCATTTTCCAATGCAAGCTTTGTGTTATCAACTGTGATTTCGCTGTTGATAACAAAGCGCAGGGTAACAAAATCCGTAATCTCTTCCTCGGGGATTAACCAGGGCTGAAGCCTGAGACTTGGCCAATTCAGCCTGTCACGGCAAAGTCCGGTAATACGCAAAATTTCCTCTTCAGGTCTGAAAGTCTCGCCGTTTAATGAATATTCTGCATGGTCAAGCAACAGAACATTAGGCTCGCTTCTTTTGTATAAAACCTTATCCTTAAGATGATAGAATATTTTTGGCTTACTGCACGTTTCTTGGGGCAAGGGCAGAGGCTTTACTGTGGGTTCATCAAGACGTATAAGCAGGCTGTCGGTAAGATAAAGCTCAGCATCAATTATTGTTTTTCCGTTTTTAATGCTGTATGGAATTGCCGAAATTGTGCCATCAAGGGTATTATATAGGGATGGTGTATATTCGCCGTTTATTTTAATTAAAATTTCTTCCTTGCCCGAATCACGTCTCCAGTCAAGTGCTCTGCCGTATTCGTCTGTCTTGCCCTTTTTGCCGTGTGCAATAAAAAGCCATTTGCAGGATGTGTCATTACGCATCGAATATATCAGGTTGTTTGTATGAGGGTCACTTAGCAGACAACCGTATTTTATAAAGGATTTCAATACGATTTCAATTGTTCTGAATCTTTCAACAGCCGATATTACGGCACTCTCTTCGTATTCAACTGTAGTACATTTTTTATAGAGTGCTTTTGCGGCGTTGCTTTCGATTGCATCAATGTATTTTGGACAATCTCCTGCAAATATAACCTCGCCACCGTGCGCTTTAAACTTTTTTAGTATGTCAAGAGTGGACTTTCGCAAGGTAATGCAGGCAGGCACCAAAACCGCATCATATTTCATTTTGCCAACTTCTAAAGACTCTGAAATGTCTCCGACTTGTGAAGGAAGCAAGGCTTCGGATATAAAATCAAAATCAATAGTCGCAAAAAGCAACCATTCGACAATGTCATTAAATCTTTTATCCAGAGTTTTGCGGATTGCCGCTGAATAATCAAGTGGTCCGTAGTTTATCCAATAGCTTTCAATGGGATGTACAACCGCAACCTTAACCTCGGGCGTGCCACGGGTAAGAGCGGTATTAAGTCTTGCAAAATGATTTTCTATGTACGGGAATTCTTCTGCCCAAGGCACCTGATAGCCGATAGACGGCGGATAATCACGCTTTGCCGCACCTGCCATTGAATAAAAAGATAAATGAGGAACACGAATGGTTACTCCAAGTGCCGCTTGCCAGTCGCCCTGCCATTTATAGCCTCTGAAATCGAAATCCCAGTTGGAAACGCCGTATAGCTCTGACAACATTCCCTCACGTCCATACTGATGAACTATCGATTGACACTGTTTTGCAGATGAAAATTCAGAATCATCACCAAGAATATCAATTCCGGGAATTGCAAAGTTGCGGTAGGAACGCATTGCTTCACCTACAAAATATTTGGTTTGAGTTTCTAATGTAGGTTCATAAAAAATGTGACCGGTTAATGCGAGATTGTTTTGTTCACATATTTTGCCATAGGTATCTGCAAAAGATTCTGTAAAGGCTTCTGCCAGATAGTCGTGATAAAGATATCTTGCTCTTGAAACCTTGTTTTTGGGTAAATCCCATACGATTTCAGGAAATTTATCCAGAATATCAAAGCCGTTTTTATCCTTAAATCTATGTTCAAAATCAAAGGTCCAGGGAAAGATGGCGTCCTCTGACCCTGTTGCAAAGGTAAGAGGTTGTTTTCTTACGGTGCGTGGCTCGTCTGTAAAAATTGAAGGAACAGTTTTGCCAAAATCTTCGCCGACGGCTTCCTTATATTTTCCGATTGTCAGATTAACAAACCTTTCAACTGCCTCCTTGTTTAAGGTGTCAAGATAGGTTTGATTGTTGTACCATTCTGTTGTTGTGCTGGTACAAAGGTAAGCGTAGTATTTTTTACCCCTTGTACTGTCGGTTTCGTTTATCCGTGAATATTTTTTAAGCTCGCCTTTTTCGTTTAAAACAATATCATAGGTGGCAAGCAAAAAGGGCAGACCCCCGGTGATTGCCTGTTCTTTGGAGAAATGCTCAATTGGCTCAAGGGTAAGCTTTAAAAATCTTTCACGATACTTTGGGTTACAGGTTACAAAGCCACCCGCAGCACCGGAAGGAAAGCGGTCTTCATCATACAGGTATGCAAGCATATGGTTGTTCTTTGCTTTTTGGGTGCAAAACTTAACCATATCCATAAACTCATCGCTTAAATATGGAGTAGCAAGTCCTGTACGTGAATGCATGTGAAATCCGCCAAAGCCCATTTGTTTAAACGCATCAATCTCATCACCCAAAAGCTCCTTTTCAAGCTTGCCGTTCCATGCCCAAAAGGGTGTGCCACGGTATTCGCAGGTTGGGTTTTTAAACAGCTCGATACTTAAATCCTTGGTAGAATTATTTTTGTAGAACAAGATAAAACACCTCTTTTGTTGATTGACTATTCCTAATTTATATTATATAATAAAAAAATATAAAAACAAGAGGGTGAATTTGCAAGAATTAGGGGGTGTTTTTATGATTAACGCTAACAATGATGAAATAAATATATATCCACTTAAACAGGAGGACACCGGCTACCATACACACGATTTTCTGGAGCTTGTGTATGTGACCAGGGGAAAGGGAATTCATTGCTGGGACGATAAAAGCACAGTTGTAAAGGAGGGCGACTATTTTATAATAGACTATCAAAGTTGGCACAAATATAAGGTGTTTGATAATAGTGACTTTGAAATTATAAACTGTCTTTTTATGCCGGAGTTTATAGATTTAAACCTTAAAAATTGCAGAAACTTTAAAGAGATTCTTGGAAACTATCTGATAAGATTTGACAGGGCGGTTTTTAACACCAATCCCACTGCTTATGTTTACAAGGATACCACAGGTAAGATAAGGGAAATATTGTATCAAATGATAGAAGAATTTCAAAAAAAGCAGCAAGGCTATACAGAAATTTTAAGATGCAAGCTGATTGAGATTATTATTTCGACAATGCGTTGCGTGACAGTAAACGATGAGTGTATTGACCGCGATATAGACTTTACTGTTGACTACATTGGCAAAAACTATATGCTAAACCCTTCACTTTTTGAGATATCAAAAAAGCTGGGACTTACCCTGCCGTATCTTTCGGTTAAATTTAAAAATCAAATGGGTATGACTTTTACCGAGTATCTGCAAAAGGTAAGGATAGGAAACAGCTTAAGACTGCTTTCGTCAACAGACAAAAAGGTGTTTGAGATAGCGGAAATCGTAGGATATAAGGACATAAAATGCTTTTACAGGATATTTAAGAAATATATGGGTAAAAGTCCGGGTGAATTCAGAAAGGAAATAAAGAGCTGAAGTGCAAAATAAAAGACAGATACAAATTGAATGTGATTTAATGATGAGAAAAGGGGATGTTAAAATAGTCCGGACCGCAAAAAGACAGGGAAATCAATAGACACAACCTGCAGATTAACGAAAAAAAGTATTATAAATGTTGAAAAATCGCATATTATATGCGATTTTTCCGCTTTTATAGTCTTTTTGCTACGCACAAACCTCACCTCTCGGTGTACACAAGTACACCTTCGGGTATCCCAAAGCGACTGCTTTGGTTCGGTTTGTGTGTTCCGAATCAATTTTACCTATCCCCAAAATGGAAGGCTGTTTAAAAATAAGGTTTTTAAACAGCCCCTTTTATCTTAGCATTTTGTATATCGATAATTTAGTCATTTTCAACGGGTTTAAATTCACAAGGCTCCAGAATAAATTCCTTCTTTTCTGTGCCATAGTCAATAGTAACCTTTGCAGGGTTGTCAAAGTCTGTATTAAGAAGGTAAACCTTGCCGCCCTCATAAACACTAAATCTGATTGAATCGTTGCCGTATACCTTGATGTCGGCTGATCTGTGGCTTGCCGCCAGGATTTCACGAACTAAAGTGGTATACATAGGTACTGCCGCACCAAATGGGTATTCAAGATTGGTCATAAGGAGCGCATAACCTTCGCCCACCTTGTTTTCTACCAACGAAATAGGCATTGCATCAATATCTCTGTCAACAAACTTATTTGAAAGCCTTGCCGCAGCTACACCGCCTGTCAGCTTTGTTCCTGCATAGGTTATATAACCCTCGGCAAAATAGGGATCGCCACATTCAAAATGCAGGGAAGGATACATAAGTTCGGGGACAATACTCTTGCAGAACTTGCTGCCTTCGTCCTTGCATACAATGTTTTCAGCATCAAGGGTACATCCAAATAAGTCAGTTACATCACCGCCGTTTAAAAGAGCGATGCTGCCGTCTCTTTGGATTGATGTGTTAAGGTGTGCCGCCATCATAAACAGACGTCCGCCCTTTTTAACAAATTCTTTAAGGTTGTCATAAATTTCCTGAGTCATTGAGTTCCAGCCAACAAAGATAAGGTAGTCATACTTGCAGAAGATATCTGCCGAAGCATCTGCGGGGATAACATCATAAAGACCGTAACCGGGAGCGCCTGATGTATCTACATCACCATAGTTGTGTACATCACACCAACGGCGCTTGCGCTGAAGGTCCTCAAGTATTCTCCATGAGAATTCTGCCGGTCCGTAGCCATATTCCTTTTGCAGATGTCCGCGCCATAATGAGCCGCCACTGTGACGGAAGCTGCTGCCGTCAAGGTTGCCACGTACAAACGCAACTCTTACCTTGGGGCCGCCTGCAGGACGTACATCTTTCGCTGTAAACTTTGCAAAGTCACGCATAACTTTGCGATAATTCTGACAGACAGGATGGTCATAGCCAAAGGCACATCGACTTATCATCTCGTCTACGGTTTGACCTTCGGGATATTCCTGTGTATACTCCGCATGAAATCCCGCCATTTCGTCACCGCTTTCGGTCATAAAATACGTTGCACCTGCAAGATACGAAAACTCATAACCCATCTTAAAACGCTTTTCCCTTATGGCATCGTATCTAAGACCGCCATAGAATTCATGCGCCATATATGCCTCCCAGCCGGGACAGTTGTATGCCTTAACAGCGCCACGGGTATAAGCTGTAGCAATTTCAACATCTCCGGGCCAGATTTCCATTGATGGAAAGGTGATTCCTGCTTCACAATTATATGTAACCATAGCAGTTGATTCAACAACCGATGTATTTAAAGTGTCACCCTTGCTGTTGCCCTTGGCATATTTTGCAACGCGATTAACATACATATCCTTTGCTTGTTGCAAATCATCGTATACAATGTGGGGATTTTCGCTGTAGCCCGAGCCCTTGCATGAGAAGGAAGAGCCTGTTTCGCCCATATAATATCCAAAGAAATAATCGCCTGCGATTTCCTTCATCTTTTTCACTGTTTCATCTGTAAAACCCGCTTCTGCTCTGTTGCCACCACCGGTAAAATAAAAATACATCTTTTTGTCAGCAAGAAATTTTGCCCATTCAATAAAATTTTCCTGAGTTACGGGTTCCTTTGCCTGATTTAATGAAATACTTACATAATTCATACCTTCAGCATACTTTTGTTCAAAGGTTTCGTAAAACTCCTTGTCGCTCATACTGTACTCACCAATACGAAAGCCGTTTAAAATTTTTTCTTTTTCCATTTTGCTCCCCCTATATTAGAATTTATTTTAGAACAATGCGGGCGGACAATATATTATCCGCCCGACAGTTTTTCTGTAAAAAAACAGATTATACAAGCCAAGAGTGAATACACACACTTAGCGACACTTACCTCTGTAACAGGAACTGCATATGTCTGTCCCTTGAAAAGCTATTCGGAGATTATCTCGTCACCGTGTTCCTCCATCCACTCGACAGCAGCATCGTATGCTTCATAATCAAGGTCTGCCATTGTGTTTGTGTGCAGAACAACACCTTCTGCTTCGCCTGAAAGAACCCTTTCACGATACCAGTCAAGCTGCCATTTAACCGCTTTGGCTGTTGCTTCCTTTTCTTCGCCAAAGTTCCAGAGATAGCATCCAAACATTTTTCGTTGATTGGGTGCCAGCTTCTTTAGCAACTCAAACTTTTCGGGAATAAGGGGAACATCCTTTTCCTCCCAGGTCCACATAATAACTCCGTCATAATCTGACATATATTTTGCAAATTCCTCATCTTCGGCCGCATCAAGTCCAAAGTCTCTGGTATAAACAACCATCCATGTATCAAGACGTCTTACGTCATTGTTGCGGAATTTTTCGTGTATTTTTTTGTAATCCTCAATTGTAATTTGGTCTGCATTTGTTGTTCTGAAATCATCTAAAACTGTACAGCCGATATTTGGAAATTCCTTTGCATCTTCAAGAAATGCATCAACAGTTTTTATGTCGCCCTTGGCAGCAATCGCATCATTTCCAAACTCCCAGCCTACTTGTTTTAAGGTTTTAAAGGATTTGTTGTATTGTCTGCGATTAACCTTTACATTTTTATGCTCACCATCAGGCACCATAAAGACATTTCTTACGCCTAAATATATGCACGCCTCCATTGGTGTCATTCGTGACGCCTTTGTGTTCCCGTATGCATTGTTGTAACATCCCTCCGGATGTCCCCAAAGCCAGAATTTATCTCTTAACAGCATAGTGGTTTTCTCCTTTTTAAATTATTTCAAACAATTCTCCTTGTAGAAATGCTTAAAAATGTCGATAAGCATATAAGCCTTTTATAATAAAGATAGTTTACGGTTTCAGTATTTTTTCAATTTCTTCGCCAATAACCTTTGCCATCATTGCATAGCCATAGTCATTTGGGTGAATATCGTCAACCGTGCCTTCGTTATTGGTTGGTTCCATAATTTTTTGTCCCGAGATAAAGTAGACATTTTTATCGCCTGCTCGTTTTGCGTTTTCGTAGGTCTGCTTAACAATCTCAAACCTCTTTTGCTCTGACTCATCCAAATATACCTTTGGTCTGGTCACCATCACAATAGGCAAATCAGGATTTGCATTGCGAATGGTTTTGAACATTTTCTCGTGTGTTTCAGCAAGATATTCAGCCGAGGGCGAGTTGTGGTCGTAATCATAAACAAAAACTGACATATCCAGCTTTTTAATATATTCTGCGATTTCGTCCTCAGCCAATGCACTGCCCGAAAACCCCAGATTTATATAGTCACAGTCAACCATTCTGGATATGATACTTTCGTAACTGCTGCCGGGTCTTGATGCGCAGCAACCCTGAGTTATAGATGAACCATAAAACACAACGGGCGTCTTTATACTGTACTCATCAGGAGCCTCAACAAAGGCATCCTTTGCAACACCGATGTGCAACTTTGTGACCTCGCTGTAAAGGGGAAAATTAATGGTAATTTCCCGGGTTTCATTTGTGTTAAATTCATGAACAGAGGAGTACCCATCAACAATATCAACAGGCAATATAAATGTTTTATAATACCTTTGACCGTTTTTGTCCTTTATGTACATATCAAAACCCGAGGAGCCGGTCATTGCAAAGCGGGTCATTCTGTGTATATGGCCCATTTCGGCATTAATTGCTATATATGGGCTGTTGGTTTTAAAACGCACTCTGCCACCTGCTGTATGAGTATGTAGCGAAAAAACATCCTTACTTACCGTTTTTGCCACATCCTCGGGTATTCTGCGGAACATGCCGTCTTTATAAAATAATCCGTGAATACTGAATGGTTTATTTAAGACATCATAAAAGACAATATCGCTTTTATCAATTTCTGTTTTAAGCACAAAATTTTTATCTATCTCTGCAATATTTCTCATAGTAGGTATAACCTTTCGCGATTTAAATCATTTCTCAAGTAAAATCATTTCAAATCCGCTGATTTCAGGCAAAGTTATCTCTGTATAGCCATCAGATACCGAGATTTCAACCGGATTTTTGTCCGGCAGGGTTACGGCTTTTTTGTATGTACCCAATACCTTTACTTTTTTACCTGCCGGCAATACGGTATGCTCCTCGATAATACCACGGCTGCCTCTGAGTTCGGGGTGGGTGGTCTTTACCATAAATATTCTGTCATCCCCATATGACAAAAGAGATGTTCTTGCACTTGACGGCAAATCTTGTGCAAGTATCAGTCTGTGGGGAACAAATTCGTTTATAAGCGACGAAATCAGTTCCTTAAGATAAACTGCGCCATAACTTAAATAACTTCTGAATATATCAAAACATATATGTGCATATCGGTCTTTTTTGACAACTGCAGAATACTCCGTTTCGCCCTTTGGCGGAATGTATACATATCCGTGTCTGCCGTCCCAGACATTGTTAAAATACGGGTTTATGTATGGCGAAACCGAGTAGTCGCTCTTGATTAAAGCAGATGCCAAATATCCTGACCTGATGCTTTCGCCTTGGGTCTTGAAATACACCTGCGAAGAATTATCCTCTCCGCAATACTCAATATGCTGCCACGGCTTTAATTCCTGCGACAAACTCTTTCCGCAGGATATTACAGCACCTTCAAACCTTTCAAGTTTTTCTTTGAATTTGTCGTTGATTTCAACATTGTCAGGTATAACAAGCAACTTATATTGCGACAAATCCATATTTTCGTCTTTTATATCATAGCAGATTTTAAGTTCTGCAAGCATTCGGCAAGCACCACGATTGCTGTCGTCGGGCTTGATTGTAGCATTGTTTCTTAAAATACACACGTCTGACAGAACTTGGCTGTTTGCAGTCCAGTTTTCAACCGATTTTGCGTAGGAGAACATTTTGCCGATGCTATCATAAAGTTCTTTATCCAATTTGCCGTGGGGATGCAAATGGTCGCCCATGGATATGCCATATCCCTGCATAAAAGCATCATACATATCGTTTTCTAAAGCGGCATTTGTTCTGACACCACCAAAGTCGCCCCAGGTGTCAACAAACCTTCCTGTCATATACAGTCTGTCATCGCTGAAATGCCTGTAATAAGGTGCATAGCAACCAAAATATTCATATCCCCAGTCTTTACCGGTGGGCAGACACTCGATTTCCGAATGACTGTATAAGTGAGGGAAGAGGTGGAAGGGACAGTTGAAATACAGACGCATACTTTTGGGAACTCTTTCGCGTATTTGCTCCAAAAACTCGAGTCTGACCTTATCTGCAAACTCAGCAACTTGTTGGTCGTCTGTGAAATCCACGCCCTCGGCTTTCATTCTCTCTATGCATTTTGGGCAATAACAGATATGAGATCTAAAACAGTCGCAAAAAATGCCGTCGGGATTTAACGCCACCATTTCGTCAATTTCAGCCAATAAATGCTCTCTATATCCCGTGTTATAGCAGGCCAACCTGAAAAAACTGTTTCTTGCATTGCCCAATGTATAAACACTGCCATCCTTTTTTATAACCATATATTCAGGATGCTGATAACAAAGTTCGTGATTTAATCCAGCGTTTATATAGGCAGTAACACCAATCTCCTGCTTATGACATTCTTCAATGACATCAGCCAGCATATTGCTGCGAAGTCCCGGATATTTTGTGCCCACCTTGGTGTCATAGTATGAAAAGCCAATATTACACCTTGCAAACATATTGATGTATGTAACATTTGCGCCTTTTAGTGTTTGTGCAAAATCCTTTGCATCAAAATCACAGCAAATTTTGTCAATACCGGGCAATGTGTGAAAGTCTATGTGGATAGCTCTGTTCAGTTTATTCATAAATCTTACCTCCTTGAAAGTTTCTCTATTTTATCTTCAATCTTTCTGCTCTCGTCAGGCGATAGAATCCCTGCCGTAATATGCAATGCATGTGATTCGCCGCTGCCAAGATATTTCTCATATCCGCGCTCCTTGCAATAAAGATAGCCCTTGTGCTCTGCAGTGGCAGGAAGCACCATGCCAAGTGCATCCTCGTCGTCAGTTCTTGCAATCCATCTTAGTCCAAGGGGTAGTTCTTCGGGTCTGTGACACACATAGCAGGCACATCCGTCAGGAAGAATCTGCATCGTGTGCGCATTACCCTCTTCGTCTGAATCATATTTGCAGGTAAACAAGATTTCAGGTGCATAGCTTTGAGTGGAACTATCGATAGTATCCATTATTGATATATCCTTGTCCAGCTTTTCAAGATAATCCATTGTTTCGTTTGCCCGTGGATAACCCATCGGAACCTCGTGATGAACTTTAATATTTTCAGGCTTTGCTGTGTATAAAAGCTTTGAATTATCAATGGGTTTAAAATTCAAATGACACAAGTAAAAATATTCAAGAGGTAAATCTTTTTTATTGATGATGTTTATAATTAAATCTATGGTAGACGCGTTTTCATAAAGTCTGCATTCAGGGATAAAGTCATAATTTAATTGAAATGCTCGTTTATGACTGTATACTCCGCCAAGGGAAACATATTTGCCTCTTTCGTCTTCGCCAAATAAGATGTATGTTTCTTTGTATTTTGCTATGGGAAGCTCGCCATGTCGCTGATGCGTGTCCTTATCCGACGGATTTCCTATGGCAGTAAGTCCGCAATGCATCATAAAGCAACCATAGCTTTCGCTATATGTATTATAGCACACCTCTGGCTCGTCATATATAGACTTCATAACCAGATTATGATCCAAAAACTCCATCTCCCAAATCATCTGTCCCATAAAGGGGAGGAGGGTTAAAAAGCCTTTGTCGTTTTTTAAGCGTACAGCCTCAACACCGGTTGAATATGTAAATGTTGACACCGAAAGCGAGCCGCTTTCAAAAATAAGTCTCTCATCCGTTGCAAACATAGATTTATAAAGTACAATTTTTCCTTCCATAACTATCACTCCTGAACATTTTAATACTAAACTGTGGGAATAACCAAATAAACTACCTTTATAATAGTGAACGGCGAAACACGTTAGTGTTTCAGTTTGCGAAAATCGCAAACCCTTTGCAAACATTATGTTTGCAAAGCCCGTACCTATTGCAACAAGGTCCGCGAAAATTATTTTACAAAATAATTTTCGCAACAGCAGAATATTTGCTGTTGCGAAATAGCGTGATTACGCTATTTCGCCAAAGGACACTTGTTATAGTTTTGACTCAATAATATCAGCTAATTCGTTTGACTTCTGCAGCATACCGTGGGGATGATGTCCCTGAGCCTTTCTGGGTATAATTGTCAGCAAGTCCATATTTTCGGAATATGCCTCTTCAAGCAATCTTCCGTTTGAATAATAATTCACCGTCATATCCTCGGTGCCATATAACATAATTACCGGGAACTTTTCCTCGATAAGTCTATGAACATTGTTTATGGGATTTTCTGCCAATTTGAAAATATCGCATCGTTTAACGCCGGGATACGCCGCTTTGAATTCAGCCTCCCATATTCCCTCGCATTTTGCGTCGTTAAAACGTCCGGGCCAATCCAAAAAGTTAAGCACGGGTGCATCGATAACAAGGCAGGCTACATATTGGGGATAATAACTTGCAAAGTTTACCGCCTGTGCACCGCCACAGCTCATTCCCACCAAAATGCATCTGCAATCAAGGTCATATGTCTTTGATACATATTCTATAAACCTTGATTTTCTGTCGCAATCGGCACGATTTGCCAATCTTGTGTGGTTTTTTACGTGAACAAGATGATAGCCACGTTTCAAAAGTTCAATTTCAAGCTCGGGAAAAGCATTCCAATACTCGGTTTTAAAAGCCATTTTCCCATTTGGTGCTGTTTTTGGAAAAACTATATACCCAACAGTATCTTCAAAATCAAATATTTCACATTCAAATCCGTTAAACAAAGTTTTTTCGCTCATAATAATAACCGCCTTTTTTATTTAAAGTATACTCCATAATGTGCTTTTATTTCTTTTTCCTTGCAGAATTCGTTGAAATCACAATCCAGACCTGCCGCTTTAAGTCTTTCAATCTGTGTCATGGTTGCAAGGGGATAACAGATCTCAAATGGTTCAAGGAATTTGGGGTCTTTTTTCTTCAGTCCCTCCTGAACACTTGGTACCATATCGTGAGCCTCAATTTTAACGCCTTTTGCTATTGCCAAAAAGTCGATAATATGCATAAGGAACTTGCGTTCAATCTCTGCATATTCGGGTTTTCCTGTCAGATTTGTCATTTCAGTGGGGTCATTTTCTCTGTCATAGAGGTAAGACTGTCCTGCAAATGGATAGTATATATAGGTATAACGCTTGTCAACGATTGTTTTTGAGCTGTCGCAGAATTCGCTCATATTTACTTCGCGTTGGGGAATTGTGCCGTTGGCAAGACCGATTACCGACCTTGACACGCCAAATCTTGCATCATCGCCTGCTATATCCAGCATTGTTGCACCAATATCCAGATTACCGCATAATGCATCGCAATGGGTTCCCTTTTCGAGTTCGGGATGATTTGCCATAATAAGGGGAACAAAAAGCTGCGACTTATAGGGCCACGGGCCCTTTGTGCAAGTGTTATAGTCATTGTCCACACTTCCGTGGTCAGAGGAGAAGATAATGGTTGTGTTCTCATACACGCCGTTATCCTTAAGGGACTTTATCAGTCTTCCCACAAGGGTATCAACCTCTACAATCATCTCGCAATAGACACGGCGTTCCTCCATTCGTTCCTCGGTTACAGAGTCGGGGTCAACCAATGCCTCGTGAGAGTTCAGATACGCTCTGCGATACTTTTCTACATCGCCGATATCCTGACGGGTAGAATTTATAAGGGTTGGTATTTTGTTAATATCAACAGTTCCTGCAACCTCTTTAGGTGCAACAAGGGGGCCGTGAGGCTCGTGCAGTCCGCAGTAGAGGAAGAAGGGGGCACCCTCTTTTTCAGGGGCTGCTCCGTTTGGTGCCTTTCCTGTGGAAGTATAACTGTCAATAAATTCGGTTGCACGGTCTACTGCCCAGCGGTCAAGATGGTCCTCTTCGGAATATTTAAAATACATACCGTCTGTCGCCCAGGGTCTTGTTGCTTCGGGATGTCTGGATTGTAAGTATTCCATATACTTTTCGCCGTCACAAAGGTATTTTGCCGCCGGAACAACATCCTGAGGTCTTAAATATTTAAAACCGATTCTGTTGCCTGCGGGAGCGTGGTCAAAAATGCCTGTTGCCGCAGTCATATAGCCTGCCTCGTTAAGTCTTTCGGGGAGGTATTTGATGCCGTCCCTACAGGGCATATCGTTTGTCCATCCGCAATGTCCCGATACAAACTCACCGGTCATTATTGACGCACGTGCAGGGGCACAAACTGTTGATGCGGTGATGGCATTGTCAAAGGTAACACCATTTGCCGCAAGCTGGTCAATGTTTGGTGTAGGTATAAAGTCCGCACCGTAGGCATTTAAAAAATCGGGGCGCAGCTGGTCACACAATATCAGCACTACATTACGTCTTGAATCTGTTGAATTTCCCATTTTTCTCTACTTCCTTTTTATATTATTTTTATAAATTATTTCCTTTGCAATTTGGTTAAAGCCTTCTCCGCAGGCGTCTAAAAACTCTCTGTATCCGCAATGTGAATTTTCACGAAAGCTGCATATCTCCTTTTGCATACGTTTGCAATTTCCGCCGCAAAAAGAAATATAGCGACATCCATTGCAAAGCTGTGGCTGTATGTGCGGTCGGCTCATAAATTTTTGCACACCGTCACTGTTCAACAGTTGTGCAATACTATGTTTCTTTAAATTTCCCAGCTTGTATTGGTCAAGGCAATAAAAATCACAAGGGTAAACACTTGCATCTGCTTCTACAACAAACTGCGGCTGACATATGCCGTTCATTCCACAGGAGGTTGGTCTGCCAAGGACGATAAGATTTACAATGTCCTCAAACAGCTTTATGCTTATGTATCTGCCTTGCCTGTATGCATCATACCAAAGCCTGAAAAGTTGAATGTAAAAGGAGGCAAATCGCCTTGGCGATAATTCATAGGATGAACTTATGCTGTCATCCAATTCGCCCAGACAGGGGGTAAATTGAACATATTTAATACTTAACTCCAAAAGCTTGTTCCATACCTTTTGGGGAAATCTTGCAATCTGGTTTGTCAGGGTGCACAAAACATTGTATTCTACCCCATGTTTTTCCAACAGATTAATGCCGCTTAGAACACGCTTATAAGTATCCATTCCTTGTGCATCAAGTCGCACCGCATCGTGACATTCGGGCAGAATATCGAGGGATACGCCCACCAGAAAATGGTTTTCCTTTAAAAAACTGCACCATTCCCTGTCAAGTAAAATTCCGTTTGTCTGCAGTGCATACGACACTTTTATGTCTTTTTTCCATCCTTGCACAGTATGTATAAACTCTCTGAAATAAGGCAGTCCTGCAAGGGTAGGCTCGCCGCCCTGAAATATAAACCTGACACTGTCGCCGTCGTCAAATTCTTCTTCGACCCGTTTCAGTAGCAGTTCTCGTATCTCATTGGTCATAATACCGCAGGATTTGATTTCTCGGTTGTTTGCAACATCCGCATAAAAGCAGTATTTGCACCGCATATTACAAAGAGAGGATGCCGGTTTAATCATAATATTCAAGCTTTTCATATTATATCAACTCAGTTCTTTAATTTTCTCAAGACTTCGTTAAAAACTCATAAAGCTCTTTTATGTTCTGCAAAATGAACGTAGGCTTTATATCGCTTCTTTCAACATCCTGCATTGTTCCCTCACCGCTTAACACAAAAAGGGACGAAACCCCTGCATTTACGCCACAGGCAATGTCTGTATATAATCTGTCGCCGATTATAACAGTTTCTTCAGGGCCGAAGCCTGTTTTTTTCATTGCAAGGTACACCATATCGGGCCTTGGTTTTCCTATAACATATGGCCGCTTTTTTGTGGCGTTGTATATCATATCGGCAATACTGCCGCAATCAGGAACACTTCCGTACCAGGTAGGACAAACATAATCAGGATTTGTTGCAACGTAATCAATCTCACGATTTAATAAAATGCACGCATCCTCTAATTTTTGAAAGGTAAGCTCGGTATCAAAGCCTATTAAAAGACAGTCAATATCATTCTCTACTTTATCCGTTACGGGAAAGTTTTTAAGCTGTTCTTTTAAGGCTTGAGTTCCTAAAACATAGATTTTTTTATGTTGCTTCTTAAGCAAATATTCTTCTGTTGCGTTTACCGATGTTAAAAAGTCATCCTCGGTTGCCGAAATCCCTAACGAACCCAGCTTTTCAACATACTTTTCAACACTTTTTGACGAATTGTTAGTCAAAAACATATACCTTCCGCCAACAGCTTTTACATACTCCAAAAAATCAAGTGTGCCGTCAAACAAATCATTGTCAATATAAATTGTTCCATCCATATCAAGTAAAAAAAGCTTTTTATTCAGTAACTCTTTCATAAAAATCTCCATTCCGCTATTTATCCCATAATTCCGCCTTGCCTGTTGAAACCATAGTGGCTCCTGCCAAAAGCGCCGCATCAACCTCTTCCCCGGTTTCTATAAGCCCACCGGCTATAACAGGCATATCCACACTTTCACATATTCTTTCTATGACCTTTGCTGACAAAACTCCCGGCATAATTTCTGCCATATCAGGCTTTGTTTTAAAGCTGGATATGGCAGTATCTATTGACTGCGAATCCACAATAAATGTGCGTTGTACGGTTTTTAAGCCCACATCATTTGCCAGCTTGATTAGCTGCACTCTTGTAGAAATAATTCCGTCCACACCGCATTTCCTGACATATTTAAGCCCTGCCTTATCCTTGCCTATACCTTCAGCCAAATCAATGTGTATAAAGAAAAGCTTATCATATTTTTGGCATTTTTCAACCTTTTCCTCCAAACTCTCGATGCTTGGGGATAAATCAAATATAATTCCTACCTTTGATTTCAAGGCCTCCAGGAACGCCTTATCATCTCTTACTGCAGCAATAATTTTATCTTTATTCACTACTAATCTCTCCCAGCTATTTGCGAGGTAACAACAACCTTCACTCCGTTATCAAGTGTATGTATCACGTTTCCTATGTTGCATTCGCTTAAATCGGGGTGAATGCCGTTGATAACCTTCATATAGTCAAAAATCTTATTCTTCTCAACCGTGCCATCGGTCTTGACAGGAACAATTTCTCCTGTTTTTGTTCTGACAGTGGTTGTTATAACTCTTGTTGGATTTGTCATTTCTGTTATAGCATAGCTTTCGCCACGCATGCAGCTATTACCTGTTACAGATTTAATTTTCTCATCTTCAATTTCTATTTTCAATTGACAACCCAACGGACAAACAATACAAGTTAATTCCTTATTCATTATATCCTCCTTAATCCTTATAGTCAAGAGAAAACAAAAGCTCTTCACCGGAACTTTTAAGTTTTTCTGCCTTAATTGTAATGGTTTGCATTTCTCCGGGTGCAACCTTTGCTTTTTTCTGACTTAAAATCAGGTTGTCACCACAATTTACATTTATGGTCACATTTTTATAAATGTCAGCCACCCTGAAGAAAATTTTTACGTCTTTATCTGTATTCGTTATTTTCTGCGGTACTGTATAACGTATTTTACCATCGGTTTTTATGCTGATATCTCCATTGTGAATTACACCCTCGTTTATATATTTTGCGGCACTTTCACCTGCGATTTCTGCTTCTTCTGATACAAAGTCTGCCAAATCGTGAACGTGCAAAACATTACCGCAAGCAAAGATTCCGTCAACATCCGTCTGTCTGTCCTGATCAACTACCGCACCCTTTGTAATACCTGACAATGTAATGTCGGCAGACTTAGAAAGCTCGTTTTCAGGAATAAGACCAACAGACAACAAAAGCGTGTCACACTTAATATACTTTTGCGTGCCGTCAATTGGCTGCATCTTGTTATCCACCTGCGAAATTGTCACACCTGTGACTCTGGTATCTCCGTGTATTTCGGTGACGGTATGGCTTAACATCAGCGGAATATCAAAATCCCTTAAGCATTGCTGAATGTTACGCTCCAATCCACCCGAATACGGCATTACCTCGCATACGGCGTGGACCTTTGCACCCTCCTGTGTCATACGTCGTGCCATAATAAGACCTATATCCCCCGAGCCAAGGATAACCACATCCTTGCCCGGCATATATCCCATCATATTTACATATTTCTGTGCTGTTCCGGCACTGAATATCCCTGACGGACGTGTTCCTGCAATATTTAATGCACCCTTGGGCCGTTCACGGCAACCCATTGCCAGTATTATGGCGCGTGCCTGAATTTGTTCAATACCATTTTTCTTTGAGGTTACTGTAATAACCTTATCTTTAGAAATTTCTGTTACAGTTGTATTGCACTGCACGGCTATTGGCAGCTCTCTTAATTCTTTTTCGCACTTATAAGCATATTCAGGACCTGTCAGTTCCTGTTTAAATCTGTGCAATCCAAAGCCATTGTGAATACACTGCTGCAAAATTCCGCCTAAAGATTTATCTCTTTCCAATATTAAAATATCCTTAACGCCTGCCTTGTACGCACTTGTCGCCGCACACATACCCGCAGGTCCACCACCGATTATAACTAAATCTACATTCCGCATTATTTTGTTCCTTCCTTTGTTTTATTTGTTAAGACATAGGTATTCTTGCCGCTCTTTTTGACTGCTTCTAGCGGAACGCCCATTTCATCTGCTAAAAGTTTCATAATATATGGCGAACAAAAACCGCCCTGACATCTGCCCATCTGTGCACGGGTACGGCGCTTTACGCCATCCAAATCACGAGGCTTGGGGTTTGTACGGATTGCGCTGAGAATTTCACCTTCTGAAATGCCTTCGCAACGACAAATTATATTGCCAAAGGTTGCATCTTTTTTAATCAGTTCATTTTTCTTTTCAATATCCCAATACCGAAAATGCTTATAGCTTGTACGGGTTTTTTTATAATTTTGCTTTTCCTTTAGTTCAAAGCCGCTTGTCTTTAGCATATTAATCACATATTCTGCAATAGCAGGTGCTGAAGATAAGCCCGGTGACTCGATTCCCGCAACATTTACAAAATTTTTCTGTGGCATATTTATTATAAAGTCACCTGTGTCACCAACCGAACGAAGTCCGCAAAAAGATGTAATTACCATTCTTAAATCTAAATTCTTAACCATATTCTTTGCATTTTCTGCAACGCTGTCCAGCCCGATTTTTGTTGTCTTTTTATCCGTTTTATCTTCAATATCAACAGATGTGGGGCCAAGCAGCAAATTGTTGTCAACAGTAGGAGAAACCAATATACCCTTGCCCATTTTTGTAGGAACGGTAAATATAGTATGGCGTGCCATATTGCCGCACTCGCGGTCAAGCAGCATATATTCTCCTCGTCTTGGATGTATGCTGAACTCTTTTTCGTTTACCATTTCGGATATGGCGTCAGAATACAATCCCGCAGCATTTATTATACATTTGCTGAATATTTTATCGCCGTCTGTTGAAATAATTTCGTAACCATCGTCATTTCGTTTAATTTCATCAACGCAAAAATCAAGCTTTAACTCTGCGCCGTTGTCCATTGCGTTTCCTATACAGCCTTCTGTCAATTCGTATGGGCATATAATAGCGCCTGTGGGTGCATAAAGAGCACAGGTTACATTATCTGCCAGATTGGGTTCCAGTTCTCTTAGTCTTTTGCCTTCTACTATTTCTAAACCGCTAACCCCGTTTTTCTTTCCGTTTTCTAAAAGTTCAAAAAGTTTTTCCTTATCCTCATCGTTGTAGCCCACAACCAATGACCCATTATTTTTATAGCTTACACTCAGTTCGTCACAAATTTCTTTCATCATCCTACTGCCAAGAACATTAAGTTTAGCTTTTAAAGTACCGGCCTTTGCATCAAAGCCTGCGTGCACAATAGCTGAATTTGCTTTTGTCGCACCCATAGCTATATCAGACTCCTTTTCGACAATACATATCTTACCTTCATAAAAGGAAAGTAATCTTGCAATCATTCCTCCAACTATTCCGGCTCCAATTACGACCACATCATACATTTTAAATATCCCTCCATAGTGTTTTTATGTTCTTTGTTATTGACGTTTTTTAGGACAATAACAAAAAAGACGCATCAAAATAAGACCAATGTCTTACTTTGATACGTCTCCAAAACTCTGTATCATTTGTAGTATAGCATATTTTCTCAAAAAGTCAAGACCTTTATTTTAAACATTGACTATGGAATTTTAACAGAATTTTTGTAGCTTGTGGGTGTCATATTGACATATTTTTTAAAAACGGTTGAAAAATAGTGAGGGTTATCAAAGGCAAGCAAATCAGATATTTGTGTAAAGTTATATCTTTCTTCACGTATCAATTTTTAGCTTCTCGGATTTTATTCGATAAATAGTATAAGAAGAAGTTGTGTTGATTAACAGTAAAAAACTCAATTATAGAATATGGCAAAGAACAGTACGAGAAAATAAAAAAGCTTGCATCACGGCATTTGCAAGGCTATTAGCGTAAAAAAAGACCTCGTAGAAAATTAATTCTACAAGGTCGATTTTTTGTTTTAGTTTGCCTTTTGACAGTTTTGACCAGACTATTTCATATCCTTGATAGCTGCCTGCCGAAGTGTTAAGAAAATATGCCTGTGGCATATTTTTAACGAAGGATTGTGAAATGTGAGAACATTTCACTGATAAGGAGAAAACATCGAAGATGTTTTAACTATGGCACAAGCGGCAACGAAAAAAGAGGACTACTTTTCAGTAATCCTCTTTAGCGTTTTAACCGGACTATTTCATATCTTTAATAGCCGCTTGTGCCGCTGCCAATCTTGCAATCGGAACACGGAAAGGTGAACATGACACATAGTCAAGACCAATCTTGTGGCAGAATTCAACTGATACGGGGTCGCCGCCGTGTTCGCCACAGATACCGCAGTGGATTTCAGGTCTAACCTTTGTACCCTTTTCAACAGCCATTTCCATAAGCTGACCAACACCTGTCTGGTCAAGTTTTGCAAATGGGTCGTTCTCGAAGATTTTTGCATCGTAGTAAGCATCAAGGAACTTACCTGCATCGTCACGTGAGAAGCCGTAGGTCATCTGTGTAAGGTCGTTTGTACCAAAGCAGAAGAATTCAGCTTCTGTTGCGATAGCGTCTGCTGTAAGGCAAGCTCTGGGGATTTCCATCATTGTACCAACTTCGTAATGGAGGTCAGCACCTGCTGCTGCGATTTCAGCGTCAGCTGTTGCAACAACGTCGTTCTTTACGAACTTGAATTCCTTAAGGTCGCCGGGGAGAGGAATCATAATTTCGGGAACTACGTTCCAGTCGGGGTGAGCCTTCTTAACATTGATAGCCGCACGGATTACAGCCTTTGTCTGCATCTTTGCGATTTCGGGGTATGTTACAGCAAGACGGCAACCACGGTGACCCATCATTGGGTTGAATTCGTGGAGTGATGCGATAATTGCCTTGATGTCGGCAACACTCTTGCCCTGTGCATCAGCGAGAGCCTTGATGTCAGCTTCCTCTGTGGGAACGAATTCATGGAGAGGAGGATCAAGGAATCTGATTGTAACGGGGTTGCCCTCGAGTGCTTCGTAGAGCTTTTCGAAGTCGCCCTGCTGATAAGGAAGAATCTTATCGAGAGCTGCTTCTCTTTCTTCAACTGTGTCAGCACAAATCATTTCACGGAATGCGGCAATTCTTTCTGCTTCAAAGAACATATGCTCTGTACGGCAAAGACCGATACCTTCAGCACCGAGTTCCTTAGCTTTCTTTGCATCTGCAGGAGTATCTGCATTTGTTCTAACCTTAAGTGTTCTGTACTTGTCAGCCCAGTCCATAATTCTGCCGAATTCACCAGCGATTTCAGCATCAACTGTGGGGATAATACCATCATAGATGTTACCTGTTGAACCGTCGATTGAAATGAAGTCGCCTTCAACAAATGTTTTGCCGGCAAGTGTGAACTTCTTGTTTTCTTCGTCCATATTGATGTCGCCGCAACCTGATACGCAGCAAGTACCCATACCACGAGCAACAACGGCTGCGTGAGATGTCATACCACCACGAACTGTCAGGATACCCTGTGATGCCTTCATACCTGTGATATCTTCAGGTGAAGTCTCAAGACGAACAAGAACTACCTTTTCGCCCTTAGCGTTCCAAGCCTCTGCATCTTCAGCGGTGAACACAATCTTACCGCAAGCAGCACCGGGAGATGCACCAAGACCTCTGCCCATAGGTGTTGCAGCTTTAAGAGCCTTTGCGTCGAACTGAGGATGGAGAAGTGTGTCAAGGTTTCTGGGGTCGATCATAGCAACTGCCTGCTTTTCATCAATCATACCTTCGTCAACCAAATCACAAGCAATCTTAAGAGCAGCCTTTGCTGTTCTCTTACCGTTTCTTGTCTGGAGCATATAAAGCTTTTCGTTTTCAATTGTAAATTCCATATCCTGCATATCACGGTAGTGGTCTTCAAGAATTGCACATACCTTGTTGAATTCTTCAAATGCAGCGGGGAACTTTTCAGCCATTTCAGCGATAGGCATAGGTGTACGAACACCGAGAACAACCTCTTCGCCCTGTGCGTTAACAAGGAATTCACCCATAAGACCCTTTTCACCTGTAGCTGGGTCACGTGTGAAGGCAACACCTGTACCACAGTTGTCACCCATATTACCAAATGCCATCATCTGTACGTTAACAGCGGTACCCCATGAATAAGGAATATCGTTGTCACGACGGTAAACATTTGCACGGGGGTTGTCCCATGAACGGAATACGGCTTCAACTGCACCCATAAGCTGTTCCTTAGGATCGTTGGGGAAGTCTTTGCCGATTTTGTTCTTGTATTCAGCCTTGAACTGACCTGCAAGAACCTTAAGGTCTTCAGCAGTAAGCTCGATATCCTGAGTTACGCCTTTTTCTTCCTTCATTTCGTCGATAAGCTGTTCGAAATACTTCTTACCAACTTCCATAACTACGTCAGAATACATCTGAATAAATCTTCTGTAGCAGTCCCAAGCCCAACGGGGATTGCCAGACTTTGCAGACATTGCCTCAACAACGTCTTCATTAAGACCGAGGTTAAGGATGGTGTCCATCATACCGGGCATTGATGCTCTTGCACCACTACGTACTGATACGAGAAGGGGATTTTCCTTGTCGCCGAACTTCTTGCCGCAGATTGCTTCCATCTTGGTGATGTATTCCATAATTTCTGCCTGAATTTCTGCGTTAATCTTTCTGCCGTCTTCATAGTACTGAGTACAAGCCTCGGTTGATACTGTGAAGCCCTGAGGAACAGGGAGGCCGATTTTGGTCATTTCAGCAAGGTTTGCGCCTTTACCGCCGAGAAGCTCTCTCATTGAAGCGTCGCCTTCGCTGAAAAGATAAACGAATTTTTTGCTCATTTCAAAAATTCCTCCTATTATAATATATATTAATTAATTTATTACTTGATGGGGGTCACATTCCCTTGCCTTAAATCCCGAAAGAACCTTTTAAGGATTTCAGAGCATTCCTCTGCCATAATACCACCCTCGACATTTACGTGGTGGCAAAGCTTGTCCATTGACGGGATTTGTGCGATTGATTTAACCGCACCGCCCTTTGGATCATCCGCTCCATAGAAAAGGTTTTTTATTCGTGCCTGAACAATAGCACCGCTGCACATAATGCATGGCTCTAATGTTACATAAAGGTCGCATTGGTGAAGTCGCCAGCCGCCAAGTGCTTTGCAGGCGGCATCAATTGCAAGAATTTCTGCGTGGTACAGGGCATTCTTTCCCGTTTCCCGAAGGTTGTGGGCACGGGCGATAATCTCGCCATCTTTTACCACAACTGCGCCGATTGGTGTTTCGCCCAAAGCATATGCCTTTTCTGCCTCGCGCAAGGCTTGTGACATAAAATAATTTTTATCCATAATAAATAATTGTATAACGTGCAAAAGGGCACAAAAATCCACGATCAAGTTCCGTTTGTTAAAAAACAGAAGATCGAAGGTGGGATTTTGCCCGTGCAAATTTTTGGTTATTCTTACTGAATGTAGGGTTTAAGCTCTTCAACCAATGCGTCGCAATCATCACAATGTACTTCGATAGTGATGGGCTTGCTGAGGTCAAGGCTGAATATACCCATAATTGACTTTGCGTCAACAACGTATCTGCCTGATGTAAGGTCAATGTCAAAATCGTACTTTGTAACTGCGTTAACAAAGTTCTTTACATCGTTTGTTGAGTTTAAAAGGATTTCAAATTTCTTCATATTTTCACCTCCTGTAAATATTTTCTTCTATATTATATAATTTTTTCTTGCAATAGTCAATAAAAAAGTGTATAATTTTATCACAAATTTATAACAAAATTCTGTAGCAAAACAATGAATTTTTAATAAATAACAGCAAATTATGAATTGGATGATTAAAATATGACGGTTAAATTTATTACAATGGGTTGTAAAACCAACTTTTATGAGAGTCAGGCAATGGCTGAATTATTTCGCAGAAGGGGCTTTGAGATTACAGAGACAGGAGCGGCGGATGTGTTTGTGATAAACACCTGTGCGGTGACTTCAATCGGTGCGCAAAAGTCAAGGCAGCAAATAAGCCGTGCCAAACGCAAAAATCCCGATGCGGTTATTGCGGTGGTGGGTTGCCTTGCCCAGACAGATGTTGAGTCGGTGAAGAAAATCGGGGTTGACGTTGTTGTGGGCAATGACGGCAAAGAAAACCTGCCGCAATTGGTGGAGGATGCCATAAAGGGTAAAAAGACGGTTGCCTGCGGTGATATTATGAAGGTAAGAGTTTTTGAGGAACTGTGCCCTGCATCCATCCAGAGCAGAATAAGGGCTAACGTGAAAATCGAGGACGGCTGCGACAATTTTTGTGCTTACTGCATTATTCCATATGCAAGAGGTCCTGTAAGGTCAAGGGCTATGGATAAAATTTTGGAGGAGGTAAAGCTCCTTGCCCAAGGAGGCTATACAGAGATTGTGCTGACGGGTATTCACATAGGCTCTTACGGAAAAGATTTGAAGGATGGCACGCACCTTTGTGATGTAATTGAGTCAGTTTGCTCGGTTGAAGGTATTAAGCGTGTGCGTCTTGGCTCGGTTGAGCCGCCTGTTATTACCGAAGAATTTGTAGAAAGAATTTCAAAGCTTTCAAACCTTTGCCCGCATTTTCATTTGTCACTGCAAAGCGGATGCACCGAAACTTTGGCACGAATGAGGCGCAGATACACCGCCGAAGAATACAGAACTGCGGTTGAACTGTTGCGGAGCAAAATCAGCGATGTATCAATTACCACAGATGTTATTGTGGGTTTTCCCGGGGAAACAGACGAGGAGTTTGAAAAGTCATATGAATTTTGCAAAGGTATCGGCTTTATGCAGATGCATATTTTCAAGTATTCTGTCCGTAAGGGTACGGCGGCGGCGGATTTTGACAATCAAATTCCTGAGCCTGTAAAGGAAGAGCGAAGTCAGCGGATGATTGCTCTTGGCGAAGAAATGAAGGCGGAGTTTTATAATTCATTCAAAGGCAGGGAAATTGAAGTTCTTGCCGAGAAGAAAACACGTGACGGAAAATACCATGCAACGGCGGCAAACTATATGGAGTTTTTGGTTGATAGTGATGATGGTATTACGGGTAAACTGGTAAAATATCTGATAAAATAAAGGTTGACAGCATCAACATTACAAGCACAAGGGCGGCAATACCACTCTTGTGCTTTTTATTTTTAAACTGAAATGCGGCATAGCTTGCAGAATATATTGTGCTCCACAAAACCGCAAGGGTAAGGAGTATTTTTAAAATTTCCGGCATTGTTGTACCTCACTAAATAAATTTAATGTTTATAAAGAATTTTGCATTTTTGTAAAAACTGTTCCAGTCAAAGTTGTTCCATTCATCCCATGTGAGAAAGTTTTTGCGAAGATGCCTGCGAAGCTGCATTATATCGGCATCTTTTTCTTTTGAAAGGTCGGTAAAATAGTCTTCGATGCGGCGGCTGAGAACGGACAGGGCATAAGAGTAAAGTGCGTCTTCGGTGCGGTAGCCCTTTGGCAGAGTTCCGCCAAGGAATTCTGCCTGAAGGCTTTGAGAGACGGTTATTTGCTTTAAATCGGGTTGGATTTTATAGCTTGCTCTCTCGGGAATTATAAGGCGAAAGCTAAGGGTGTTTGATGGGGTATATTTGTCTTTTACGGTAAAGGTGCAGCTTTGTATACTTTGGGTAAGAAGGTTAAAAATCATTGCACTGTCGCCGTCCATAGCCGCGGTCAGCTTACCGTCCTTGAAGATTGCCATTCCGTAAAGTGCTGAATGGTCTGATGTTACGGATGAATTATGTGCACTTATCCATTCGGGCACAGAGCTGTCGGCGGGAAAGTCAGCAGTCTGTGAACCGCTTAATGCGATGGGAAGAACGGTATCGCTCTCTTTGGCGGTTAGCTCGTCCACAAAATCGTGAAGACGCTTGGTTGGTGCGTAAAGGTTGTTTGACCTAAGCGACATCAGTTCGTAGTATTTTGAGGTGTTTGCCTCAAGCTCGGGATTGACCTTTTCAAGATAGCCCGCCGCAGACTCTGCCGCAACAGCAATGGCGGTGTGGGGTCTGACCTCACGTTCACGAAGAAGAAGCTGAGAATGGTTTTCAAGGTCGCCTTCGTTGACCTTTGCCGAGAATACTATCAGTTTAAGGTGTGACATATCGATATTTTTTGACATAAAGTTGTTTATCATATTCTTTGCCACATAAAAATCGGGGGCGTTGATGGTTAAATTACGGACGGTTGAGTTTTTGTCCTTGCCACCTTCGTCTTGTTTGGAGGATTCTTCGGATTTTTCGCCGCCTTCGCCCTCCTTTGAGATTGCCAGCGGTGCTGAAAACTGAAAGGTATAGGAATATTCGCGGTTGTCTTCCTTATCAATTCCAAGTGCCACTATATATGCGGTTTCGTCAATTTCACGATTGTCATAACAGCCAGACAGAAGAAGGGGTAAAAGAAAAATGAGTAGAAATTTATTTTTCATTCTGCAGAGCCTCCTTTTTGAAAAGCGAAACAATGATTATTGCGGCGGCAAAGGCTGCGGCTGAGAACAGAAGTATCGGGAATATGCTTTCTGTGCCCCCAACACTCAAAAAGAATAATACGGCACTCAACGGGAATATAATTGCGGGCTTTGAGGTTATTTCAAAGGTTTCGCAAAGGATTTTTGCCATCAGGCTAAGGTTCAGGCAAAGTGAAAACATTCCCCAAAGCACCGAGATAAAAAGAACAATTGAATCAACACGCTGAAAAAATCTGCCAAAGGACACTTCCTTCATAAGCAGATAAAATGGAAACTGTCCGTCTTTGGACAGCGGATATGGGATTTTGGCGGTATGGGCAATGACGGTAAATGTGCATACCAAAACCCCAAAAATCGTGCCCCACAAAGCAAAGCGACGCATCTTTTTCGGGGCGTTGGATGGTTGGTCAATGAGTAAAATCAGCGGCAGGTCGGAATAAAATAAAATTCCGCATAAGCCTTTGCCTAAAGTGTCGGTGATTTGGTTGCCAAGCAGGGGAAAGAGGTTTGTGAGGTCAGACTTCCATAAAACCGACAGAACAAGAATAAAAATTACCGCCACAAAAACGGGGATAAAAAAACGGCAAAGCTTAAGGCATGGTGAGGTTCCCTTTAGTGCTCCAATCCCTGCGGCTGTTACAAAAAACAGTGATACAAACCACAACGGTGTGGCGGGAAAGGCGGTGGCTTTTGCAAACTGTGAAAATTCGGTCAGGGTAAAGCAAGCTGAGGCGGCAAGGTATATCAGTGCCAAAACGGAAAGACTGTATTTCGCAAAAGGAGATTTGATGCTGTCCATAATGCTGCGTCCCTGATAGCAAAGCAGAATCAAGACTATTGCCCCAATTCCTGAAAGCAATGCCGAAAGGGGCGCACCTGTGCCCGATGTAAAGCTGAAGATAAGGGGCAGACTTGTAAATATGCGAAAGGCGGTAAGGGATAGGCACAAGCAGAATATTTCTGCATTTTGCGTGGCTGTATTTTTCATTGGTTGTCTCCTTTCCATTTTCGGCTGATGTGGGGTTGTTTGTATTTGCTTTGCGGATGCAGATTATGCGGGCGTAGTTCTCGTTTCCAGATTGGCGGGACACCAATTCCAAAAGCCTCGCCCGAGAGATAAGGCACCCCGAATGTTACGGTGGATGCAAGATATATAATTCCTGTAAATATTCCAAGAGCTATCCCCAAAAATCCGGCAACGGCACCAAGAAATACAAAAACAAACTGCAAAACCGAAAGTGCCCGTGAGATTGAAACTGATGGTGCGGCAAATGCTCCAAGAGCAGAAATTGAAACAATAATAATTAAAAGCGGGCTTGCAATGTTTGCGCTTACTGCCGACTGCCCCAAAATCAAGCCGCCAACAATGCCAAGCGTCGAGCCGATTGGGTCGGGCACACGGATTGATGCCTCCTTTATAAGTTCAAAGGCAAGTATCATAATTATAAGCTCCAGCGTTATGGGAAAGGGCATCTGCTTGCGGCTTGCCTCGATTGCAAGAAGCAAATCGGTTGGAATACTTTCGTGATGATAAAGAACAATGCTTAAAAATGAGCCTGGCAGCAAAAGAGCAAGACTGCACCCCAGAACCCTGATAAATTTCATAAAGTTTGCCTCCGATGTGCGCACATAATTATCCTCGGCGGTTTCGGCAAGGTCACGTGCGGTTGCAGGCAGAACAAGAACAAACGGACTGCCCTGAACCATAATTACAACCTTTCCGTCAGAAAGCAGGGATGCCGCACGGTCGGGGCGTTCGGTCTTAAGGAGCTGGGGCAGGGGGAATATGGAGCTTTCTTCCATAAGCATTTCGATGTCGGTGGACGAAAAGATGTATTCAACCTCGATTTCTTTAAGACGCCTTCGTGCCTCTGCAACAAGTGACTTGTTTGTAATGCCGTTTATATACATAAGGGCACAGGGAGTTTTGCTGATTGTACCCACGGTGATGTTTTCGGCAATCAAATTTGGGTCTTTAAGGATTTTGCGTACAAGGGCAATGTTGGGCATAACTGCCTCGCAGAAGGCTTCCTGAGGACCTGTCAGCACCGCCTCGGCAACGGGACGTCCCACACTGCGGCTGCTCCAGCCCTTTATGTCAGCAACAAAGGCACAATCGCAGCCGTCTACAAACGTGGCACAGTTGCCAAAGCCTACTGCCTCGATGATGGCTTGCATTTCGGTTTGCATTGTATTGGGGGCTTGGGTAAGCAGGCATTGGTATATGGTGTCGGCAAGACTGCCCTGTATTTTGTCAATGCCCTGCTGCATCAGGGGTTTTAAAATGTCACGATTGACGTATTCCTTGTTGGCAAGCCCGTCATAAAAGATAAGAAAGGCATCTGCAAAGCTGTCTTTAAGTTTAACCTTGAATTTGCGCACAACAAGGTCAAAGTTCTTGCTTGTTTCAAAGGCATCTTCGATAAATGAAAGGTTTTCTGAAAGCGTGCGGCTGACTTTGCCCGTTTGATAGGTGCGGGTGTCTTTGTCTTTGATGTTGTTTTTGATGTAGTGATTTTCACCGGGGTTATTCTCGGTTTTTTCGGGGGATGGTGTTATTTCAGCAGAAAAGTTTTCTGCCTTGGGAGAGTATATAAATAAATCCTTAATTTTCAAAATATTCACCTCACTGAAAGTATTCCCCTGTTTTCAAATATTTATTGAAAAAATATTGACATTTTTCAAGTATATGATAGAATTTAAACGGAGAGAAATGTGTATACATTTAAGTAAATGATGATTTATTCTTATTTTACAATCCCTCAGTCACTTCGTGACAGCTTCCTTTACACAAGGGAGCCCAATAATGCCGTGCTTTGAGCCTTCCCTGTGTAAGGGAAGGTGGTACGCGAAGCGTGTCGGAAGGGTTGTTTGTAAAAACCTGGTTTAATCAGTGTTTACTTAAGAGTATACGGCATATAAATTAATCGGAGAGTGAAAATCAGATGAGTGAAAAAAACGAAAAAAATACTCCTGAACAAAAAAAGAAGTTACCAAAAGGTATAATTGCCCTGATTGCGACAGTTTGTTGTCTTGTTGTGATCGCAGGGGGATTTTTTGTATATTCTGCGACATATGAGGGGGTTTATCCCAATGTCAAGGCGGCAGGAATTAATATGGGCGGACTGACGCGTGATGATGTGCGAAGACGTCTTGATATTGAATTTGAAAATATCGGGGCAGACAGGACAGTTTCTTTTGTCTGCGGCGAAAACAGCAAGGAAATTCTGCTGTCAGACATTGGTGCAGGGCTGAACAGCGAGAAAATTGCCGATGATGTCTATGCCATAGGCCGCGAAGGTGACTTTTTCGGCAGGGGAATTGCTATGCTTTGTGCAATGTTCCAAAAAACAGAGGTGCCGATTTCCGCAAAGGCAGATAACGCTGCAGTTGAAGAACTTATTGACGAGGTTGCCGGAGAATTTGAAGTTCCTATGACCGAAACCACATATGAGGTTGAGGGCAACAATTTAACATTTATCAAGGGTAATCCCGGCAAAATGGTTGACAGAGAAAAGATTGTTCGCCTGATAGCAGATGCTCTGGTTAACCCCGAAATTAACAAAATTGAACTTAAGGTTGAAAATGCGCAGCCCAAAGAGGTTGATTTAGATGTTTTATACAAGGAGCTTACCCAGCCCGTAACAAATGCAGAGTATGCCTTAAAGGATGGCGAGGTTGTTATTATTCCCCAAAAGGGCGGCATCAAGGTTGAAAAAAGTCAGCTTAAAAAGGCGCTGGAATCAAATGAAAAAAGATATACCATTGTGGTAGAGGCAGATTTACCCGATGTTACGGCGGATGAACTGAAGGAATTGCTTTTCCGTGATGTTCTGGCAAGCTATTCGTCAGACTTTTCAACAAGCTCGGCATCACGTGCAAGCAATGTCAATCTTACTGCAAACCGCATTGACGGATATATTCTTATGCCGGGCGATGTGTTTTCGTATGATAAAACCGTGGGCAGACGTACAGCCGCCAACGGATACAAAGAGGCGGGCGTATACATAGGCAACAAGGTGGAGTCGGGTATCGGCGGCGGAATTTGCCAGACCTCGTCAACACTTTACTGCGCCGCACTTTATGCCAATCTTGAGATTGTTCAGCGTACGTCACACTCGCTGCCTGTGGCATATGTTCCTGCAGGAATGGATGCAACCATTGCCGAGGGTTATATTGATTTGAAGATTAAAAACAATACAGAATATCCGGTGAAAATCCGTGCAACTGTAAACGGCAGAAAGCTCACTTGCGACTTTTTGGGTGTTAAAGACCCTGATTTAAAGGTTGAAATTGTAAATACCACAACCGCTGTTCTTGAGCCAGAGAACGAGATAACAGAAAATTCGGCAATTCCAACAGGCTACAAAAAAATAATTAACAAGGGTGCAAAAGGCTATCGCGTGGCATCAAAGCGAATTGTAAGGTCTAAAGGCGAGGTTATTAAGGAAGAAAAGCTGACAGGCAGCGTTTATCGTGCGGCAAACACCGAGGTAGAGGTTAACCCTGCAGATAAAGAAACACCGCTTGACACCCTTAAGGTTTATATCGAGGAAGAGTATAAAGCAGAACAGGAAAGATTGAAGGCAGAGGCAGAAAAGGCTGAAAGCCCTGAAATTTCTGAAAATCCTGAAGAACAGGAAAAGACCGAAATCGTAGTTGATGAAGAACCGACAGATGCTGTTGTGCCGGAAGTCAGTGTAGAAGATATAGCAGAATGATTTAAAGGATGGTTAAAATTTTTAACCATCCTTAATTTTAACACTATGGTCTTGGCAGACCTACGGCGTTTACTATACCGTTAAAAATTGCGGCGGCAACGGCTCGCTGCCACGCAGGACTGTTGAGGTTAAGTGCCTCGGTTGCATTTGTAAGGTAGCCAAGCTCTACTAAGACGGCGGGCATATTTGTTCGCCTAAGAACCGCAAAATTTGCCTGCATAACACCACGGTTTCTTGAGCCAAGCTCAGATGCAACTGAGTCAACAATTGACTGCGCCAGCCTTTCAGAAGTTCCGCCAAGGCGGTATACATATGCTTCAACACCGCTTGCAGCAGGATTTTGCGAACTGTTGGTGTGGATGCTTATAAAATAATCCGCACCCCAGTTGTTGGCAGTTTGTGCACGGTTGCGCAGGTCGGCATTTTTGTTTTCAAGGACGTTTTCGTCGCTTGTTGTGCGGTAAAGTCTTACGTCATAGCCTGCCTCGCGCAAAAGTCTTGCAAGCTCCAGCGAAACGTTAAGGTTAACAAATTCTTCGGTAACGCCGTTGCCCACAGCTCCGGGGTCGGGACCGCCGTGTGGGGAATGGGTCTTAACAAAAAACAGCTATCTGATATTCAAAAAATAGTATAAATTGTGATAAAGAAATGCAAAACAAAAATGCTTGTAAAAAAATAATGCGTATGCTATAATATTTTAAAGTGATGCTATTCGTTCCGTTGGAGGGCAAATGATATGCTTAATTATAACGAAATTGAAAAATACAGAGAGAATAACAGAATTGAAGCTAAAAAGGCTTTAGGAGGACTTCCTCAAAGCATATGGGAGACATATTCTGCTTTTGCCAATACTATGGGCGGAATCATATTGCTTGGGGTGGAAGAAGATGAAGCTAACTCTTTGCATCCGCTTAAATTACCCAATCCCGATAAACTTATAAAAGAATTCTGGAATATAATAAATAATCCGAACAAGGTTAACTTGAACATACTGAGTGAAAGGCACCTTAAGAAGATAGAGGACGGGGATAAGACTATTATTGCAATAACTGTTCCCAGAGCACAAAGAACAGACAAGCCTATCTATATCGACGGTAATCCAATGACAGGCACATACCGCAGAGATGGTGAAGGAGACTATAAATGTCCTAAAGATGTTGTTCAGGGGATGATGCGGGATGCCGCAGTTAAAACACAGGATATGCAAGTGTTATCGGAAATGTCACTTGATGTTTTTGATTACGAATGTGTAAAGCGGTATCGTCAGCGTATGAGGACATACCGCCCCGGGCATGTCTGGGAAGAACTTGATGATAACGAATTTTTATATCGACTCGGTGGCATAGGTCGTGATGAAAGCGGAAACATGCATCCAACAGCCGCCGGTCTGTTGATGTTTGGATTTGAATATGAAATAGTAAAAGAATTTCCGTCATATTTTCTGGACTATCAGGAGAATTTTAATGAAGAAACAAGATGGACTGATAGGATTATTTCATCTTCAGGTGATTGGAACGGAAATATTTATGATTTCTATTTTAAAGTTTATAATAAGATTGCTCAAGGGTTAAAGGTTCCATTTAAACTTGAGGGTGGAGACAGGATAGACGATACTCCTATTCATCAGGCTATCAGAGAAGCTCTTGCAAATGCTATTATAAATGCAGACTATTATGGGAAATCGGGAGTTGTTGTTAAACGGAACACCGACGGAATAGAAATATCTAACCCCGGTGGGTTCAGAATGAATATTGAAGATGCAAAAAGCGGTGGTGTATCCGACCCTCGTAATGCAACGCTTATGAAAATGTTTAATCTTATAAACATAGGTGAGCGTGCAGGCAGCGGTATTCCTAAAATTTATAAGATATGGGAAAAGCAAGGCTTTAAGGTGCCGGAACTAACGGAAGCATTTAATCCTGACAGAATTGTTTTATCGTTGCAGATTGAAAAAAGTGCCGATAAAAAAGTGCCGATAAAAAGTACCGATAAAACAGTAATTAAAAAAGAATTAATCATAGAATATTTAACAGAAAACCCAACTGCAAAAACGGTTGAAATTTCCGAACTTATCGGAACGGGTGACAGAAGAACAAGAATTATTCTGAAAGAAATGATCGAAGAAGGTATTCTTGAAACTGATGGCAGCAACAGAAACAGAGTTTATATGTTAAAGAGATAAAAATATTGTGGAGAGAAAGATTAAGATATTGCATAAAAGGAAGCTTAGCAAATGTGTTAATGCTTCCTTTTGGTTTATATAAAAATAGTTAAAACGGAGGAGATAAGATGATTAAACATACAACAAAAAAGGAAAAGGATTTTGTGCAGATACCCAACAGCATCTTTGCAAGTAACGGAATAAGTCTGAAAGCAAAAGGATTACTTTCGCTTATGCTGTCTTTGCCCGATAGCTGGAATTTCAGCATTGAGGGAATAGCAAGCAGATGTAAAGAAAGCAGGCAGAGTATTGCTACTGCCGTAAAAGAACTTGAAGATGCGGGCTACATAAAAAGAAGTATGGTTCGGGATGAAAAAGGAAAAATACAAAAGATGGAATATGAGATTTTTGAAAAACCGGTTACATTAACTGAAACCGAGGTACAGTACGACCAAGAGCCGGATTTAGATGAGGTTGAAAATCCATCCGTGGAAAACCCGATGATGGAGTCGCAATTGATGGATACGCCGCACACGGGAAATGCACGTGTAAATAATAACATAATATATAAAACAAGAAATAGTAATATTACATCTATTAATAATCCATCAAATCCTATCAAATCAGGAAACAAAGTAAGTATAAGGTTGGTAGAGTTGGATATGTGCAGACAAAACATAAAAGAAAACATTGAGTATGATATTTTGGTTGAAGAGGATCCCGTGCATAAAGGGATGATTGATGAGATTGTGGAAATTATGACGGAAATAATCTGCTCCAACAGAACGGAAATAATAATTTCGGGAAATACATATCAGACAGAGTATGTGAAACGCAAATTTTTGAGTATTAACAGAGAACATATTGAGTATATCATATCGTGCATAAGCAAAAATACAACCAAAATCGGAAATATAAAACAATATCTGATTTCTACGATTTTCAATGCCCCAAATACCATTGACAGCTATTACACAACCTTGGTGAAACATAATATGTATGGCTGAAAATAAGTAGTTTAAAGAAATTATTTGTTTTTAGTAAAAAAAAAATAAGAATTTATGGGAAATATTCGTGAAAAAAGTTAATAAAATTCAATAGTTTTTTCTGGAATGAGCAAAAACTGTTGACGGGAAGATTTTTTTGTGTTAATATAGACTAAAAGAGGTGAAACAAAAAATGATTCAGAGAAAAGAATACGTAAATAATTTAATAGCCTTAAAAGATAAACAGGTTATAAAGGTTATTACCGGTGTCAGAAGATGCGGTAAATCCACCTTGTTTGAGTTATATATTGAACATTTAAAGCAGACGGGTGTTGAGGAAAACCAAATTATATCGGTTAATCTTGAAGATCTAGAAAATGCCGATTTGCTTGATTATAAACTGTTATACAACTATATAACCTCAAAACTTGTTTCGGGCAAAAAAAATTATATTTTTATTGATGAAGTTCAGAAGTGTAATGGATTTGAAAAAGCGGTTGACAGCCTTTTTATAAAGAAAAACTGTGATGTTTATATTACGGGTTCAAATGCTTATTTGCTTTCAGGAGAACTTGCAACCTTGCTTTCGGGAAGATACATTCAAATTGATATGTTGCCTTTTTCTTTTAAAGAATACTATGAAGCAACAAATACAAGTGGCAAGAGTAAAAGGGAACTTTTTGACAGCTACTTAAGATATGGTTCATTCCCCTATGTTTCGTATCTTGAAAATGATGAAAAGGTTATAAACCAGTATATTGAAGGTATTTATAATACCATTCTTTTAAAAGATGTTGCAACCCGAGAGAAAATAAACGATGTATCTGTATTGGAAAACATATTGAAAACGGTTGCTTCAAGCATAGGAAGTCCTATTTCAACAAAGAAAATAAGTGATACGCTTATATCAAGCGGAAGAAAAATTTCTCCCAATACGGTTGAAGCGTATATCCGAGCATTGACAGATAGTTATATTCTTTATAATGCCACTAGATATGATATAAAGGGCAGACAATTTTTAAAGACACTTGGCAAGTATTACTTTGTAGATAGCGGTATCAGAAATCATATTATAAGACAATCGGCAGGCGATTTGGGACATCTTCTTGAAAATGTGGTTTATCTTGAATTGCTCAGAAGAAAAAATAGGGTTCATATTGGAAAGCTTGCTGAGAAAGAAGTGGATTTTGTTGCAACGTCTATGAATGAGGTTGAATATTATCAGGTTTCTGCAAGTGTAATTGATGAAAAGACTTTAGAACGTGAATTGGCACCACTACAGGAGATAAAAGATAATTATCCTAAAATTCTGTTAACTCTTGATGATATTGGCAACGGAGCAAATTATGAGGGCATAAAGCAAATAAATGTGATTGATTGGTTGTTGGCAATTTAATTGTGTTACTTTGGATTATATAGGGTTAATGCGTAATAATACGTATTAGCAAAATTAAGAACAGAATAACTGGGATTTTAATACGCAATAATACGTCCTATTACGCATTATTGCGTATTATAAGTTCGTGCATAGTTTGCCAGAGGAAAACTTGATATAAATAATATTTTAGTGTATAAAGGATATAACGAAATCGGCAAATATTAAATAAAACATATGTAGGAACGTACAAAAATTGAAATGAAAGGAATATGCGATAAAATCTTCGCAGATGGTTGATAATTATGAAAATGGAGACTATAACAGTAAATATTGAAACTGATTTATATGAGAAGGCAAAATCTATTTTTGAAAAGGAAGGTTATACCGTTGAAGAAGCAGTAGTACTGTTTTTTAAAGCTTGTATTGCTTGTGGTGGATTGCCTTTTTCTGTTACAGAGGATATGTGATGCACATTTGAGTAGAAAAAATTGTCCCTTATATTTCAATGAAAATAATATCGGAAAAGTATGTCGGAAAATACGGTTTTCTTATCCCATCATAGAAAACCTTGTAATATCAAGGGTTTGAGGTCGATTTTTGAAGAAAAAATGTCCCGGGTTATATATTAAGGGACAAAAGATATACAGAAAGAAGCGAGGTATAGTGCAAAAAAACCGATACAATAATGATACGTATTTTAGAGTTGATTTCGTTGCTTGGTGAGGCAACTTCGGACGAAATAAAAAAGTTTTCAAGCAGTGTATCGTATGCAGAAAAAATGATAACTTCTATGAAAAAAGAGTCCTACATAAAGAACTTAAAAAACGAAAATAAGTCAACATTCAGACTTACTCAAAAAGGCAAGAAATATCGTGCGGATAATTTGCCGGAGATATTAGATGAATCATTTTTGGGTCAGACACTACAGACCCCACAGACTTTATCAGAAAACAACTCTGGAATTTGTACATCTGTGGAAATAAAGAACAGGATTCCTAATCATAAAAAAGATATTGATTCAAGAGCTTTGGGGATACTGGTTTCTTTTGGTAGAATATACGGTGTACATTATACACTCGAAGGGGAATGTAACAGGTTTCATAACAAAGATTATTAAACAGTCAATTCATTAAATTACGGCGGCGGAGAGCTGTTTCTTCGCCACAATTTTTTTGGAGGCGGATTTTGTGAATAAGAGCTGCACAAGTTATCAGAACATAGGTAAGTTTATAAAATAGCTTAAACATTAACTTCAGAAATTTTATACACATTACCTGTAGTGTTTGTAAAAATAAAAAAGGGTTATGTTGTGGCGATATACTTGTGAGCTTTGATAAAAATGGAGCACCGGTCTTTATATCTGTTGCTGATGCCAACTGTATCTTTGCAACACTCGTAGACAAAAGCGAATGTCTCTGCGAAATAAGTAATAGAGATATCTGTGCCGAAATCGGTGCATCTAAAAGTTAACGAAGAATACAATCTGTATTTCAAAAAAAGCACATTTATAACCGAAGAATGTAGCGATTGGCTCAAAAATAAAATTCTTTCAGAAAACTTTCTTGGATTTGAGCTGGTTGGGGGAGGCCAAGTGTAGAATGAAAGCTCATTCATTTCAAATACTATATCAATAAATACATATAGTATAATTTTAACTTATAAACTTGACAAACTAAGTTAAATAAGTTAAAATCAATATCAAGGAGGTATTTTATATGGATATGGTAAGAGTTGAATATATAAAAGAGTGGATTTCACAGTTGCCGTCCGGAAACATTACGTATAAGACAATTAACGGAAAGAGATACCCATATTATCAGTGGAGCGAAAACGGGAAACAGAGAAGCCGGGTTGTAAAAGCAGATGAGTTTGAGGAACTATCTGAAAAAATTGCAAAGCGTAAGGATTTAGAGAAAAAATTAAAGGAATCTAATATTACTGAAAATCGGATAAGTGAAGAACGATTTTTCTCCACTGTTATGATGGGTACAGAGTTAGTAGATTACGTCAGTGTGGTAAAAAAATATAAAAAACGTGAGTGCTATCAAAAGCTTTGTGATTATGTCTACGGAGATACCGTGGACAGAGTTTTTATTCTGTACGGTCTTCGCAGAACAGGCAAGACAACAATGATTCGTCAGATTATATCAGAAATGAATCTGGAGACGCTGCTAAAAACTGCATTTATCCAAATGGATAGTTCAATTGACTTGGCGAAGATAAATATCGATCTTAAAAGATTGTTAAAACTTGGATATAAATATGTTTTTATCGATGAAGTTACACTTATGGATGATTTCATAGATAGTGCAGCTCTTTTTTCGGATGTGTATGCGGCGAGTGGTATGAAAATTGTTTTATCCGGAACGGATTCACTGGGCTTTTTGTTTTCTGAGGACAGAGAACTCTATGACAGATGCTTTATGTTACACACTACCTTTATATCATATAGAGAGTTTTCAAATGTTTTGGGTATAGATGGCATAGATAATTATATAAAGTACGGCGGAACAATGAGTCTTGGCGGTATTGACTATAATAACACCGGCATGACATTTTCTTCAAAAAAAAGCACGAGTGAGTATGTTGACAGTGCCATTGCAAGCAACATCCAGTACTCTCTTAAAAATTATCAGAATGGTGAACATTTTCGCAATCTTGCAACGCTATATGAAGCAAACGAGCTTACAAGTGCCATAAATAGAATTATAGAGGATATGAATCATAGATTTACTATTGAAATACTGACAAGAGAATTTAAATCAGCAGATTTGTCAAATTCAGCTAAGAACCTGCTTAAAGATAGAGAAAAATCCAACGATGTTTTATATCGTGTTGACAGAACTGCCGTAACTGAAAGACTTCGCGAAATGCTCGAAATAAAAAACAAGCCGGAGCAAACGATAGAAATAATCGATGCTCATAGAACTGAAATCAAGGAATATCTTGATTTACTTGACCTTACAGTAAATATCAAGATAGTAAATATGACAGATTTAAGTAAAAAAGAGAATCGTGTAGCTTTTTCACAACCGGGTATGAGATATTCTCAGGCTGAAGCATTAATAAAAGCATTGCTTGAGGATGATGTTTTTAGAATGCTGAATTTAGATGAGAGAAATCTCGTTCAGAATCGTATTTTAAGTGATGTGAAGGGCAGAATGCTTGAAGATATAGTTTTATTGGAAACACAAGCAGCTCATCCGGAATGTGAGGTTTTCAAATTAACATTTGCAACAGGTGAATTTGATATGGTTGTTTTTAACCCGGATACGGCATCTTGCTCTGTATATGAGATTAAATATAGCGAAGAAACAGACAAGAACCAGTACAGGCATTTAAGCGATAGTGAAAAATGTGCTCAAACCGAACATCGTTATGGTAAAATTGAAGGAAAGTATGTTATATATCGTGGAGTAAGCAAAACGATAAATGAAATTCAATATGTAAATGTTGAAGAGTTCTTGAAAAAGTTTTAAAAGTTTTTCACAGTAAATTCTATAAACCAACCATATATTGTATAAAAATGCTTAACAACCACAATATATTGTGGTAAAAAGACAGCATAAATGAATTTGTGCGTGGGGTTCCCGAGACTTTTTCCATAAAGTCTTAGTATACTAATGTCGTGTTTGTAATTAAAGCCAACAGTATAACTATGCCCATTTGGGTGTAGCCACTGTTGGCTTTTTTTTATATATATTTATATTATGAACAGACGGTGGCTTTTGACAGGATGATTGGCGAAATGCAACCATATACAGCAATCAGAAGCAAGATATACATATCACGGTCAAGGAAACGAATTGAGGATTTGTTGCCTGAAGAGTGCAATGACGCAGAATACTTTGATTATAACGGGAAAGCCGTCTGGAATGGATTTTAGGAGGAACACAAGATGAGTGAAATTAAGAAAGAATATACATGGGATGAACTTTATGAGCGTGCAATAGATTGTGCTTGTATGTCTTCTGAACTTAGAGCAAAAGACCACGCAAGGTTTTTACTCCGAGACATAATCTTAGAGGAAGATGGATATGACATAGAACAGTGTGAGTGCGCCGAAGAAGAAATTGATACATTCCTCTGGAAGAGGGATAATCCCGTGTTATTTGACGAAAACGGATATCTTGTAAGCAAATAATGATTATGCGGGGAAGGCTATATGCCTTCTCCGTAATTTGAAAGGAAGAATGATATGAGTAAATTAAGAGTTGTTGTCGATATTGACATTGATGATGAAAGATGTGCTGAATTGGATGTTACTGAAGATACACTTGTAAATAGTATTTGTGTAATTCCTGATGATGCAATTGACGGTGTGTTGGTTTATCAGAATATTCCCGGACTTGATATCACAAGCGACATAATGCTTGGGTGTGGGAAAATTCTTTCAACAGAATTTATACCGGATGATGACATAGAAAAAGATAATATAATTTTGTTTTAGATATGGCATTTGAAAAATAAGTTGTTTATACAAAACGTGCAAGATTATGAGCAAGCAGAAGGTCCTGTTGGTTCAGTTTTAAAAAGGAATAGAGTATAGCCAAAGTATATTTTTAAAAGAATTTATTGCAAAATTCATAAAATTAGGATATAATATAAACAGAAAGGTAGGTGCTTATAATGAAATTATATTTGGATAATTGTTGTTTTAGCAGACCTTTTGACGATCAGACACAACTAAAAATTCAATTAGAAACACAAGCGAAGCTTGCTGTTCAGAACATGATATATAACGGCGAGCATGCTTTGGTTTGGTCATATATACTTGAATATGAAAATGGTCAAAATCCTTTTGAAATTAGAAAAGACGCAATTATAAAGTGGAAGAATGTTGCACAAACTTACATTGAAGAAAGCGAAAATATCTTACTGCTTGCAGAGGAACTTCTATTAAAGGGACTTAAAGCAAAAGATGCACTTCATATAGCGTGTGCAACTGAATCTCAATGTGATTATTTCTTAACAACGGATATAGGCATACTAAAGAAAAATATTGAATGTGTAAAGGTTGTTAATCCAATTGATTTTATAATAGAAACGGAGAGTGAACATAATGATGAGAAATGATACTTTGGTTAGAACGGAAGGAATGAAAATTTTACTTGATGGACTTGGTAAAGTCGATGCAGAACGATTTATCAGTCTCATTATAAAAGAACCATTTGATTACACCAAGTGGCAAAATGATTTGTTTGCAGATATGAGCGTAAGAGAATTAAGTAATGCTGCAATGAAAGCAATATCTGATCAACGGTAATATGTTTTAAAAAGATTTGATATTTATATAATAATTATACAATATAGCGTGGGGCACTACTTGACAACCACAATATATTGTGGTAAAATGACAACATAAATGAATTTGTGCGTGGGGTTCCCGAGACTTTTTCCATAAAGTCTTAGCATACTAATGTCGTGTTTGTAATTAAAGCCAACAGTATAACTATGTCCGTTTGAGGCGTAGCTGCTGTTGGCTTTTTTCTATTTATACGGGGAACCGTACTTAATATTTGCAGAAATGATTAACTCATTTTACGAGTTATTTGTTTCTGCTTTTTTTATTGCTTAAAAGCAGATAGCTGCTTTTAATATATATTTTATTCCAAGAAAGGAGAGAAAAAATGAACAAATATGAGTTGATGGGAGGTGAAGGTTATTATGGGACCACAACTCCATGAAACACCATACGGAAGGCAGTTTTTTGATTCACAGCTTCCCAACCTGATTAAGGCAATTAACAGACTGGCAGAAGCTATTGAAAATCAAAACGGAAACAAAAATGAAAAATCTAAAAATACGTTTCAGAAAGGATAAGGTGAAATAAGATGGTAAACTACATATGTGCTGTACGCACAAACTATTTTCATGTAAAGGATGAAGAAGAATTCAGAAACTTTGCTAAGAAGTTGTATTCCAATGACAATGATTTGGAAGTATGGGAAGAAAAAGATAAAGAGGGAAAAACAGTATTCGGTTTTGGATGTTGCAGTGAACTGTCCGGAATACATGCAGACTCGGAAAATGCAGATATTGAAGATAGCGTCGAAGGTGATGAAGGAGCATATGATCGTTTTGTAGATGAGATACAAAAGCTCGTTGCGGAGGATGATGCTGTCATTATCTACGAAATCGGAAGAGAAAAATTGTGTTACTTAAACGGACTTGCAACGGTTATAACATCTAAAGAACATAAATGTTTAGATATTCAGGATGTAGCGGTTGAGCAAGCGAGAGAAATGTTGAAAAATAAAGAGTGGGAAACAAATGCTTCCTACTAAAGAATGGAGAATAAGATATGAAAATTGTATTGTATCAGATTATTCCTGAACTTGACGCAGAACATTTGATGTTTAACAGCTATGAATACATAAAAGAATCGTGCGGGGATAAATTCCCCGCAGAGATTTATGAAGTTGTGTTTTCGGGTAAGATTGAGGCGGAAAATTGTGAGGATGTTTTTAGAATATTTAACACAAAATTCCCTGCGGAATACAAAGGACGTTCAATGTCGGTATCGGATGTTTTGGAAGTTGTTAATGCTGAAAACAAGAGTGATTTTTTCTTTTGTGACAACATTGGATTTAAGGCGATTGAGTTTGAAAAGGAAAAGACAATGTCTATTGTTTTGAATCATAATTTCGATTGTGTTCAGGAAAAAAGAGAAAATGTAAGTGTATTATTTGTAAGCCCGAATGGACTTGTACAGCTCAAATGTAAATCTTTTGAACTTTTAAGATGCAAGTACAGTGAGTGTCAGCATGGGTATAGAATAAGATATACAAGAGAAGACGGGAGAGAACTGAAATATGATTTTTTAGAACGACCGTCTATTATTATATCCAATTGCATTGAAACATTTCCAAAACAGTTACTTTATATCGATAATAAGCGTACACGCTATACGATTCATGATAAAGCAAATCTTGGAATTGTCTGTACATGGCTGGCGAGAAAAGAATATACGATTGAAAACTTTTAAGGAGGCATGATAAAAAGATAAGTGGTAGACAATGCGAGAACTCTGAAAATCTGATACAATAGAAGTAGCAGAAAGACAGAGTAGATACTAATTCGACATATTTAATGGTCTTCGAGATCGCTTAAGGAGAATGAAGGGTTAGCATCGAATCATGCAATGATCGACAGAAATGTCAGATCGGATAGGAGATTGGCTCGGATTGTCAAACAGAAGCTGTCTTGCTGTATAAAACAAAAGGAGACACGAAAAATGCGTAAGACAGAAAAAATGCCACGAATTTGCATAGGAGTAAATGGCATAGGTTTTTCTTGATATATTTCAGCAGCCTTGGACACTCTGTAAAAACCTATATAGTTTGTAAAAGACATACCGAAATTCTTCTTGAATTCTTTATAAAAAGATGATGAAGACATATGCATTATGCGTGATAAATCAGATTGTGAAATATTTTCGGTATAAGTTTTTTTCATGTATTGAGCAACGCTTTTTGTAAAATCAAAATCGTATTTTATTTGAACTGAAGTGTTTGAATTAACAAGCAAGTTATCAAAAAACAGGTGAAAAAGTTTGTTTATTTCCGTGCTTATTAGAAAAAAATTAGAGGTATTCAAATTATTAAAGAGTTTTTCTATATTTAAAAGCAAATCGGATATTCCGATGCAAGCTTATCTGTTGAAGATACTAAATTAACAAATTTGGAAGAACAATCAAGTATTGATTCAAATACGGAGCTTATGTAAGGTATATGAAACCACTTTCGTATATTTAGGGTAAATGCTAAATATTCCACGGAATTATTTGTAATAGGATATTCGCCGTAGTGTAACTGAAACGGATTGACAAGAAATATATCACCACCGCTTAAATAATGATCTTGTTTATCAAGAGTAATCTTTAAATCGCCATTTAGAATATAAATCTACCATCAAAACAACAAGTTAGTATTTAATTATTCGACAGTCCGACATACATTTTCTGACATTGTATGTATTTAAAAACTTTTCATAGTCTAACATAAAAGATAAGTAACGTAAATAGGAAGATAATCCCGAAATGTAAAGAGCGCAATATATATCATAATGTGGGCAAGATAAATCATTCAAATATAAAAAATATTATGATAAAATTGTATAGGAAAATAATAAAAAGGAGGAGAAAATTCTGAAATATCGTGAAGACAGACTTGAAACCAAAAGGTATAGGTTGAATTATTTTGAAGGAATAAATAATCTCATAAGAAAACGTCAGGAAGAAGCTGTAAAAATCAGAAGAGATTATATAAAAAACATTTTTGCAGAACAGGAAGAATATAGGTATGATTTTAAAAAAATGCTGGGTTGGCCGCTGGTTGGATATAAGCCGCAGGAAACAGCTGAACCGCTTTCGGAAAAGCTCTCGGAAGAAGACGGATATTCGGTGTACCGTATGCATTTTGAACCTCTTCCTGAGATGAAACAAAGCTACACCCCTGATATATGGCTGTTTGACAGTGCGGGAATTAAGGGTGTGCAGGATTTCTGGAAATCCAGAACAGCCTTTGAAGAGCAGCTTCTCAAAATTTTTGTTTC
>JAZNBG010000014.1:0-137849 GCA_045586925.1 Clostridia bacterium
TATTTGAAAATCCACTATTTGTTTAAGATTAAAATCACATTAGGTTTTATTAAATATATGTAATCCATCACGATTTTTCAAAGGTCGTAAATTCGATACCTTTAAAATAATGTAAATGTATTATAAAGTACTTTGACATCAATATAGGTGTTTGCAATCTTTGATTGCATTAGCGACAAGCATAGCATTTGTCCATACAAACGCATACTTGTTTGGGGATAACTCCCCTAAAACCCCACGCATAAAGCATAATTTCAACGAGAGGAGGTGATGTCAATGAGAACAAGGCAAAATCGAGTCGTAGTAAGATTGACCGATGAAGAATATAATAAGCTTCAGGAATTGAAGGAATTTGCAGGTATGGATGGTTCAAGAATTGTTAGGCGATTACTTAATTTGGAGAAGTTAAAAGAGAAACCATCTCCTGAAACTTTGAAAGTCTTAAGAGAATTGCGATATATAAAAAATAACCTTGACCAAATTTCAAGAGTTGCAAGAAGGAACAATCCTGAATGTATAGAAACTATTGATGAAATTAGAAAAGAATATCATTATATCAAGAAAGTATTGTTTGACTACTGTATTAACTAATTAAAATGGCGAGGGCTTTGTGTCCTCGCCAAAACTTTTTTGGTGTCAAAAACCGTATAATTTAGCCACAAAAAATTGGTCGGCTTAAAAGTGGCGTCAAAAATTGTGAAAAGTGCCACTATTTTTGCCTGAATTTTCTACTGAACAATTCCTCATAAATCCGCATAAATCATTGACAAAGTTGAAATAATTTGATATAATTATACTTGGATTTTTGTATATTAACGGAGGTATCTCTATGGATAACAATATTGAGCGTTGGTGTTCGATGAAAGAAATTACTGAATATCTCGGTGTGAGCCGTGATACTGTCCTAATTTGGATCGAGAAAAGAGAAATGCCCGCAGCAAAAATCGGCAGGCTTTGGAAGTTTAAAATAAGCGAGGTTGACGCATGGATGAAATCTGGCGTTGCCGCAGAAAAATAATATAAGGAGGATTATGTATGAATTACGAATTAAAACATTTCGACACAACTCTTGTGCGTTTTTCAGCAACTGAAGATACTAATACTCCTGAGATAAAAATTTTGTGGAAGAATGATGCAAAAAAAGACTTGTTCCCACTTGATTTGGAATTGACTGAAGAAGGAATCGCAAAATGGCTTAAGCATAGAACGATACCTAAAAATCGTGCGTATGTGCATAATTTTTTGAGCAAATGTGGACTTAACATCAATCGCCCTATGACGATTATAAAGGTTTCAAAAGGACTTTCCTTAAATGACTGCTATTGGGTAGTTGAAGAAGGCTTTGACGGCACTTATGACAAATATAATTTATATGACAATCGTTTTAGTCAGGTGCTTGCTTTAATCGCATTTACGGGATATGGCAGCAGCATAAGAACTTCTCTCGCTTCTTGCCCTGAATTTACAACAAATGGTATGCTCCCGAAATGTTGGAGAAGAAAAGACGGAAAAATTTTATTATACAAAGGTGGAACAAGCGGAGCTTCCAATACGGGTAATGAGCCTTATTCGGAATATTATGCTGCACAAGTAGCAAAAGTCCTTGGCGTAAATGCTATCGAATACGGACTATCTCAATGGAAAGGCGAACTGTGTTCTACTTGTGAGCTTTTTTCATCAAAGGAGTATTCGTTCTTACCCGTAGGTAGAATTGTAACCTCCGGCGGAATGAAAGCTGTTAGAGAATATTATGAAAAGCTCGGCAAAGAATTTGTTGAAGCATTAAATGATATGCTCGTGCTTGATGCAATCATTATGAATACAGACAGACACTTCGGCAATTTTGGAGTTATCATTGATAATAAGACAAATAAGATTATTGCTCCTGCTCCTTTATTCGACCACGGAAACGCACTCTTAAACTTTGCAGGACAGGACGATTTGGAGAATGATGAAGCATTAAAGGCTTATGCAGATACATTGTTACCTTGCGTATATGATGATTTTATAGGAACTGCTAAAACCGCTCTTACACAAAAACATCGTGAGGGATTAAGAAAACTGCTCGGCTTTAAATTCAAGAAAAACTCAAGATATAACTTGCCTGATAAGAGATTGAAAATGCTTGAGAAAATGATACAATCAAGGGCGAAAGAATTGTTATAACGGAGGTGTTTTATATGGCACTCGAAAATAAATTGGGCATTGAAAGCTCTGCTGACCTTGCCCGTGAGGAAGAAAAAATCAGCAAGAAAAAAGCTCTTGAAATGTTTGAATCAGGTTATCTTGATACATTAACAGCTGGAACATTTGAAGCCCTTTCACTTATTCACAAATATTTATTTGCTGAAATTTATGATTTTGCAGGCAAAGTAAGAGAAGTAAACATTTCAAAAGGTAACTTTAGATTTGCACCGCTTATGTATTTAAAGGCGGCACTTGAAAATATTGACAAAATGCCACAATCTACATTTGATGAAATAGTAGAGAAATATGTTGAAATGAATATTGCTCATCCTTTCCGTGAAGGTAACGGCAGAGCAACACGAATATGGCTTGATTTAATTTTCAAAAAAGAGCTTGGGAAGGTTGTGGATTGGAGCTTGATTGACAAGGAAGATTATCTGCTTGCAATGGAGAGAAGTCCCGTTAAGGATATTGAAATAAAACATATCCTGAAAAACGCCTTGACCGATGAAACAGAAAACCGTGAGGTGTATATGAAAGGCATAGACCATAGCTATTATTACGAGGGATATACAACCTTTAAGACGGAAGAATTGAAATAAAAACACAGAGAATTGAGGAGGTGCATTTTGTGATTGCAACAATCAATGAGCCGATAAAAGAAAAGGTTAAACGATATACAATAATGCACGAGGACACGCCTGTTCTTGAATTTAATAGAGAAACAGACGAAATCAAAATTTACAATAAAAATCTTTTGCCGTTTGGTCTGAGAGATAAAGAAAAACTTTCTGCTGTTTCTGTTTTTGAATGGTTATCGGATAGAGTGAATAATTTAAGCCGTACCTATATGAATGTGGTGTATATTGCACGTAAGGTCGGTAGAGATAGAGATAAAATTATAAAAGACAGCTCCGGTATATCCTTTACTGATAACTTTTGGATAAAAACGAGGGATACTATTGCGGATTGGAGCGAACTGAAAAAGCTGCGTGATGACAATATCGCACTTAACAATGTTGCATTAACGGGTGAAGTAAAGGAAAATGATGACCTTTTAAAAGGCTTTACATCACTTTTTACAACAAAGGGCTATTTCCCGAAAGCAGTATTCGGCGGATATATTTACAAGCTCAAAAAAGATGCAATTTTAGAATATCCGGCATACCTTATCGGCAAACAACTTGCTGTTGATGTTGCTGAGGTTGCATTAGAAAATGAATATGTAAGAATAAAAATTTTTACTGATTATGATACATCACTTGTTCACGCAAGCGAACTGAAAACATATTTTGATACAACCGATGAAATTTATAACATCTTGGCAAAGGATAGCAGAAATGAGGATATAACAAAAGGCTTGCAGCGAATGTTTATATTTAATTACATTATAGCAAACCCTGATTTGCACGATGATAATTATGGTTTGCTTTATGATAGCAAAACATTTGAACTTAAATCCGTATCGCCTTGCTATGACCATAATGTAGCATTTCAGGAAGGCTTTTTAGGACTTACAAGAACAACAATGGGTAATTCCGCTTCTCTTCCTCTTGATGACCTTTGCGAAAGGTTTATAAAGGAACATACGGATATTGCAGAAAAGTTAAAAACAATAGATTTAACAGAAGTGAAAACATATCTGTCTGAAAGACAATATAACGAGCTTACAGAGCGTATTGATAATGCGATTAAATGGACGGAAGTTTTAGTATAAATTTAAATAATATATAGATAAAATTTAAAACAGAAATGAGGGCGAATATGAACAAGTATGTTGCATTTTTGGACATTTTAGGTTTTAAAAACAAGTTAAAACAATTGGGGCAAGCAACCGCTAAGCAATATATCAGTGCTTTTTCGTCTACAGCATATCACGAATGGGAACAGATTAACCCCCAGCTTATAGAGGGCTATATTGTAAGTGATTCTTTTATAATACATACAAAAGATACATCCAAGATGGCTTTAGAGGAATTGCTGATAATTATTGATCAAATTTGTAAAAAAGAGTTTTCAGAAAATAAAATATTGATTCGAGGAGCTATTGCTAAAGGGGAATTTGAAAGAATACCTGCTGTTGAATTAACAAATTTAAGCAAAGGTCTGATGGTAGGGCAAGCTTATGTTGACGCTTATACTTTAGAAGATACCGCTAAAGTTGCAGGTGTGCTTTTAACAGAAGAAGTATACGAAGATATGGCAGAATTAGAGTGTAAGTTTGAATGCACAGAAGAAAAAACATCAAAAGGTGTCAATTACATAATGAGATATTTAGATTACGAATATTTTTCAAACGCAGAAAATATGCGTAAATACATAGATGTCGCTATAGAATCAAACTGGCTTCCACATTATTACAATACCCTTTATTGTGCAATAAAAGCAGAAAAGAACGCAAAAAAAGTATCTGATTTTTTTGAGAATATTATAATTAACATTGGTGACCCAAGCGAATATTGGCAAGAAATTGACAAATTTATTAAAAATGCCTTTGACAAAGATGTTATTCCAGAGTTTCAAAAAAGATTCTTAAAGTATCTGCGAGAAAATATCACAGCAAATAAACATCCTCATCCATCCGAGAAAATTAGAATCGGAAACAAGGAAAGAGTGCTAAAATTCATTGAGGAACGAGGCGATTTAACAATTTCTCAAATATCCTCAACATTAGGTGTCTCTCATGCAACTATAGCCAGAATTATTCGTGGTTTGACCAATGAGGGGTTAGTAAAAAAATCCGATTTAGGTGTGACGGACGGAAATGGTACGAGACGTTCGGTGAATACATATTCCATAAAGTAAGACTATATGTTTGACTTTGAACGATATGCACCAGAGCTTGCGGAACTATAAAAGACTATTCAAAAAATTCAATGTGTCCGTACAACTTACGACATACTTGGACAACAATATTATGGAGGAACAAATATGTTCTATAAGATGATAGAAAATAAAAGAAATCAATGGTTATCAGCTCCTGATTGCACGATAACATCTTTGATTGACTATATAATTAAAACGGGCGAAATGCGTGATGCACAGATAGAAGCTATAAAAACATATTTGTTTCTAAAGATTGCGTGCGAATGTAAACCGCTTGAAAAATTATTTTGTGAGGGTTATTTTAACACATTAGATTTAGCAGAAATTGAAGTTTCGGAAAACACAAGAAATTATCTTGTATCGCACCCTGAAGCTGCTGCTTTGTACGAATATTCTTGCATGAAAAATGACAAGGGCGAACAAGTATCTACTAAATTGGAAAAAGAAATTAAGAAAAATCCTGATAGTATAAATTATTATGATTTTTTCAAAGAAGCGTTTTATGGTGTTTCATATACTGACTATCTTTTCAGCTTGCCTATGGGAGCCGGAAAGACATACTTGATGGCAGCATTTATATATCTTGATTTGTACTTTGCAAAGAATGAGCCACACAATACTGCGTTTGCTCATAACTTTATTATATTTGCACCTTCAGGCTTGAAATCATCTGTTGTGCCGAGCTTAAAAACAATACAGAATTTCAATCCAGCTTGGATTATTCCTGAACCATCGGCAACAGAAATTAAAAGATCTATATCCTTTGAAGTATTAGACCAAAGCAAAACTGCAAATAAATCAAATAAAACTAAAAATCCTAATGTTCAGAAAATTGCTAATCATCAACCTTTATCAGAACTTTTTGGATTAGTAGCAGTTACAAATGCAGAAAAAGTCATTCTTGACCGTATCCAAGAAAAAAGCGGTCAGGTAACATTATTCGAGGAAAGCGATGACGAAAAAGATAGACAAGCTAATGAATTAAGAAATTTAATCGGTAAGCTCCCGTCTTTATCAATATTCATTGATGAAGTACATCACGCAGTAAGCGATGAAATAAAGCTCCGTGCCGTTGTAAATAAATGGACTGAAAACAAAACAGTAAATTCTGTAATAGGCTTTTCAGGAACTCCGTATTTGGAAAAGGCAGAAAAAATTAAAGCTACAGATGGTTTGTCTGTAGGTACGGCAGAAATCACAAACATCGTATATTATTATCCCCTCATAGAAGGTGTTGGAAATTTCTTAAAAAGACCTGTTGTTAAAATTGCAGAAATAGCAGATAGCTCTGTGATTATTGAAAAAGGTGTTAGAGAATTTTTAGATACATATAAAGACACAGTATATGATGACGGAACTGTAGCAAAGCTCGGTATTTACTGCGGAACAATCGAAAAACTTGAAGAAATGGTATATCCATTAGTTTCAAGAGTAATTGCAGAATATGGACTCTCTAACGATGTTATTTTGAAATTTCATAAGGGTAATAAACAATATCCGCAAGTTGCCGATAGTCAAATGCAATTTGATATTTTAGATAAAGCAATTTCAAAGATAAGAATTGTTTTATTGGTGCAAATTGGTAAAGAAGGTTGGGACTGTAAGAGCCTGACGGGTATCATTTTATCGCAAGAGGGTGATTGCCCTAAAAATATGGTGCTGCAAACTTCTTGCCGCTGCTTGCGACAAGTGGTTAAAGGCACTCCCGAAACCGCACTTATTTACTTAAATAATACAAATGCAGAAAAGCTTAATACGCAGCTTGAGCAACAACATCATATTTCGCTTAAGGAATTTTCCGAAGCAAATAACGATAAAAAGACATTAAAAAGATATGACAGAACAGAGTATCTTAAATTACCTAAAGTTGACTTTTATCAGTTAAAAATCAATTATGAAACATTAGTTGTAGAACCTGCTGATGCGAAAAAAGGTATTGAAACATCTGCCGATAAAGCAGAAAAAGCAGCATCCATTATACGAACAACAGATTTTACAATGCAGACTAAGGAAACTGAGGTTGACGATGTTGAGCGTGGAGATAAGTCTGCAACATTCAATACTTGGCTATATAAAATAACAAAAAATAGCTTCGGTACGCTTACAATGCAAGAACTGTTACAGTATGAAAATGAGCTAAAAGTTATATTTGATAAAATTACATACGAAAAAGATGATAACCGATATTATAGCTCAAAATACAATCTTGATTTGATTGAAGCAAATATCCGTAAGGCTTTTTGTGATAAATGCGAGTTTTCAACTAAAGAAGAAATTATCCCTGAAGAAGCGAATTTGCTAAATATATCAAATTTCACAACGGAGATACAAACTGATATGCCGAAGCATTACTATCCTGATGCGGAAATGGTTGAAAGAATAATTGCAGATGATAAAGGGAAGCTGAAGCCAAATAAAGAAACTCAAAAGATGTTTGAAATGGCAAAGGCAATGAATAACACAGAGATTTTGAATTTGCTGGAAAAACAACTATGCTCACATCCTCGTAAAAATAATTCATTCCATTATCTGCCGTATCATACAGATAGTGATTTTGAAAAGTTGTTTTTAGAAGAAACTTTGGCACTTGAATCTACCAAAACTCTTGACTTGGAAATGTACTATAATGGCGATAGAGGTCTAACTGAATTTAAGATTAAATGTTATAAAAAAGTTAATAACAAGTGGAGATACATCGGACTATATACACCTGACTTTTTAATAATCAAGCGTAAATTTGGTAAAATTCATAAAGTTATTATTGTTGAAACAAAAGGTAAAATATATGCAAATAATCCTGATTTTAAAGACAGAAGAACTTTTGTTGAAACTGAATTTATGAAACAAAATAATACTGCTTTCGGATATGACAGATTTGAGTATCTGTATATCGAAGACTCTATGCCTATAAGTGAAATACTGACATTAACGCATAAAAAGATATGTGAATTTTTTAGATAAAATACGGAGGTAAACAACAATGCCGGTTAAATATGTGCCGTTTATACCTGAGCCAATCGAAGGACAAGCGGTTTTATCAAATTTCAATAGAATATTAAAATACAAAGGTGCTGATGATGTTTCTATGACTATTCAGCGTGGTATGCCTTTATATGAAATGGAGAAGCAGGAAACTGTCGGCAAAAATGCAGACGGAAATATGGTTATTCGTGGCGAATGTGTTTCTGCTTGTGCCTATTTAAAAGAGCAAGGTATTCAGGTTGACCTTGTGTATATTGACCCTCCATTCGCAAGTGGAGCAGATTATGCAAAACAAGTATATATTCGCCGTAATCCTAAAGTGGCAGAAGCAATCGCACAAGCTGAACAAGAGCTTGATATTGAAGAACTGAAAGCATTTGAAGAAAAAATGTACGGTGATGTGTGGGATAAAGAAAAATACCTTAATTGGATGTATGAAAATTTGATGGCAATAAAATCTGTTATGAGTGAAAATGCAGCGATTTTTGTGCATTTAGATTACCACATTGGAGCTTATGTGAAAATCCTTTTAGATGAGGTTTTTGGAGAAACAAACTGTGTTAATGAGATTGTTTGGCGGCGTAAAGGCGGCACAGCTTTGGGGTCAATGAATTCATTGTCAGTTGCTTATGATAATATTTATTGGTATTCAAATTCTGCGGAATACTGTATTAACCCTGTTTATACTGAAGCATCTGAAGAATATATAAATCAACAATTCAAATACTCTGATGAAGATGGCAGAAGATATATGATTACAGTTATGCGTAGTCCTAATCCACGACCAAACTTAATGTATGATTATAAAGGATATAAGATGCCGCCGAATGGATGGGCTATTACTCGTGATAAAATGGAAGAGTTAGACAGATTGGGATATTTACATTATCCTGACTCGAAGGACAAACAAATTTATAAAAAAATATATCTTGATGAATATCAAGGACAAGCTATCAATAATTTATGGACAGATATTTCAACTTTAAAAGGCAGTAATAGCGAAATTGTCAATTATAGTACACAAAAGCCGGAGGAATTATTAGAGAGAATTTTAAATCTCTCATCCGATTCTAATATGATAATAGCCGATTTCTTTGGCGGAAGTGGTGTAACTGCTGCCGTTGCCAATAAGCTAAATAGAAAATTTATACATTGTGATATAGGTGTAAACTCTATACAGACAACTCGTGATAGATTAAAAGCCGATGGTGCGGAATTTGATGTACTTGAAATCAAAGACGGAGTGCAGCTTTACAGAAATCCCATACAGACTATGGATAAAATAAAATCTTTAATTCCCGGTCTTAAAAACGAGGACTCTTTGGACTCATTTTGGGAAGGTGCAATATCCGATAGCAAACTCGGAACTGTACCCGTTTATGTGCCGAATTTAATGGATAGCAGTTCAAAGCTCCTTGATGTAGTTTTAATCAATCGTATCATTCATCAGGCTATACCTGACCTTGATAATAATATCAAAAAAGTAATTGTTTACTACATAGACATAACAAGCGAGGAAGAAATACAGAAGTTTATTAAAGAAGATGACAGTACAACTGTAGAAATCGAATTAAGAGATTTAAAATCAATTCTTGATGATGTTGTTATCGGCGATTATGCAGAATTTCATATCGAAGAAAATAAGAAAGATTTGCTTGGCGGATATAACACAATAATTGATAAATTTGCAAGCGATAGAGTTATGCAAAAGATTGAAGAATTTAATCAAAAAGCATTTCTTAATTCATCGGAGAAAAAGCCATATAATCCTATAAAAATAAGCGAAGATGCTCTTGAACTGATTGAATTTATAAGTCTTGACTGTTCTGCTGCTGATGGAGAATGGCATTCCGATAGTGAAATCAAAATTGATAAAAATGGTTTTGTTATAAAAGATGGCAACAAAACAAAAGATTTTTGGGACGGAACAGTTTATAGTGCAGAAAAGCCACTCCGCATAAAAATACGCAACATCTGCGGTGATGAAACAATATGGGATTTTGAATAATCGAGGTGCAGTATGGAAAACAAAGGTGTAATATATATTTTAACAAATCCGTCTTTTCCTGAATATGTAAAGATTGGATATGCTGATGATATTGATAAAAGATTAAAGCAATTAAACAGAAGTGAATGTACTCCGTTTGCTTTTAGAGTGTATGCTACATACGAGGTAAATTCAAGACTTTCAGATTTAAAAATTCACAGTATTATTGATAAGCTCAATCCCAATCTGCGTTCTATTGAGAACAATGACGGAAAGAAGCGTGTAAGAGAATTTTATGCGATGACTCCCGAAGATGCTTACTCTATTCTTGAAGCTATTGCAGAAATTCACGGATGTACGGATAACTTAAAACTTGTTACTCCAAATGAAAAAGAAGCTCAGGCTGAAGCAACGGCACAAGAGATTGACACCGAAGTTACAGAGAGAGCGTCTAACTTTTCATTCACAAAATGCAGCATTCCCATCGGTGCAACAATTACATATTCAAACGATGAAACAATTACTGCAACTGTTGTTGATGACAGACTTGTGGAATACAACGGCGAAACAATGTCATTGACCGCCCTTGCAAAACTTTTAAGCGGCATTAAATACTCAATAGCCGGCCCGAAGTTTTTCAAGTATAATGGCGAATGGCTAAATGATATAAGGCATCGTTTGGGTGTGTAAAGAATACGAAAGCATAGTATACAAGGAGATGAAAATATGCCACAAGATAACAGAAAAAAATCTTCCCCTAATCAGGAACAGATTTTGTTTGCTGAAGCGAATGGATTATGTCCATTATGTGGGAAATCACTAATGCAAATTGGGCGTACAAAAAATGTTAAACAGTACGAGATTGCACACATCTATCCTTGTAATCCAACTGCAAAAGATTTAAGTGTTCTTTCCGGCATTTCTGCACCGGCAGATACTGAGGCAATAGATAATAAAATAGCACTTTGCCTCTCATGTCATAAAGTCTATGATGACGATAAAACATTAGAACGCTATAGTGAACTGAGAAATATAAAGAATCGTTTTTTAGCAGAAAATTCAATTAGAAGCATAATAGGTGAATATCATTTAGAATCTGACATCAGCGATATTCTATCTAAATTGCTGGTTGTTGATGATGAAACACTCTCGTCACTGTCGTTAAGCATTACCGCACTTAAAATAAGGGAAAAAGTTGAAGATGAATATTCACTTTTAAGAAGAAACATAGAAAGCAATGTTACAAAGTATTATGCTATAGTGCAAAAAATGCTTAAAGAAATGGGAACTGAAAAATTTGAGAATATCGCCATTCAAATTAAAAGTTTTTATAAAAAGTGTTATAGTTTAACGCACGATAAAAATATAATATTCAACCAAATAAGCCAATGGATACAGAGTAAAAGCAAGAACGATAATAAGATTGCTTGCGAGATAGTAGCATCTTTCTTCGTTCAGAATTGTGAGGTTTTCGATGCGATTACCAAATAAATTATATAGATACAATGAAAGTGTTTTTATTGATATGATTAAAATACTTTCTACGATAAAACATCCCATCGGAGTGTATGATTTATATAAAAAGGTTAAAAATCAGGTTGGGAGTATAGATAGATATGTCGAAGCATTGGACTGCTTATTTGTGTTGAATAAAATAACTTTTGATAGAGAGGTGGGAATAATCGATGTTGTTAGAAATTAAATGTGATAAGTTTAAGGTGCAGCCTCAACAGTTCAACGCAGGACTTAATATTGTTGTCGGAAGTGATGATGGTGGCAATTCTATTGGCAAATCTACATTTCTTATGATAGTAGATTTTGTGTTTGGTGGCTCTGATTATTTGGATGTATCTACAGATGTGCATAAAAATATTGGTGAACACGATGTGTTTTTTGCATTTAAATTTAACAATGAAATAACATATTTCTGTAGAAATACTCTTGAGAAAAGTATTGTTTATATTTGCGATGACTCATACAACAAGATAAGAACGATTACCCTTGAACAGTATTTTACATTTTTAAAGAATAACTATGGTGTAAATTATACAGAATTGTCTTTCAGAAATGAAATTGGTCGTTTCTTTAGAGTTTATGGGCGTGAAAATTTGCAAGAAAAGAAGCCAATGCATCTTTTCCACGCCGAAAATGCATTAAAATGTGTAAATTCTTTGTTAAAATTGTTTGATAAATACTCAACTATTAGCGAAGCTGAACATAAATACACTTTGAAAGAGAAAGAGAAAAAGGCAATAGATACCGCTGATACATATAGCTTAGTAAGAAAAATTGGTGCAAGAGATTATAAAAATAACATCAAGACGATTGAAAGCTTAAATGAACAAATTGAACGGATTATTAACGAAACCGATGCTGGTCTTAAAGATAATAATAGCACCGTAACAGATGAAGTGCTTCGATTAAAGCAAGAACTTTCAAGTCTTCGCATAAGTAAAAGCCGCAATATTCACGAAAGGGATAAAATAAGTAAATATAATTCTTCAAAAATAACCGATGAGCAGTACGCACAATTACAAGAATTTTTCCCTGATGTTAATTTAGAGAAAATTAACGAACTCGAAAGTTTTCACGAAAGTATAAAGAAAATTCTTAATAGTGAAATAAAAGAGGAACTTCAGCGTTATGAAGCGGTAATTAACGAGTTGTCCGAAGCTATAGCTGCTTTGGAATCTCAAATTCAAGAACGCAGCACAATACAATCACTATCAAGAAATGTTCTATTTCAACTAACATCATTACAAAAACAAATGGAGGAATTAAGTAAGCAGAATGAACTCTATGATAAATATAAAGAAATACAAACTTCGCTAACAGACCTAAAGGATTATATTTCAAAGATAAAGCAATCATATTTAGACGAGATACAGAACCAAATAAATATAAAAATGGAGAGCTTAAATGACTATATCTATAACGGGCAAAACAAAGCACCAATAATTAAATTAGGAACTTCAAGTTATAGTTTCACAACTCCTGATGATACAGGAACAGGTACATCTTATAAAAGTATGATTGTTTATGACTTATCAGTATTAGAACTGACTTCTTTGCCAATTTTAGTACACGACTCATATTTGCTTAAACAAATTCAAGATACATCAATCGAAAGAATATTAGAGTTATATATTCAATCAGGCAAACAAATATTTATCTCCATTGATAAAATAAACTCGTTAACACAAAAATCTACAGAAATTATTGAAAATAATAATGTGCTAACACTTAGTCCTAATGGTGGAGAATTGTTTGGTAGATGTTGGAATAAAAAGCAATCGTGAATAATGTTATATGGATGAATTATAAGAGGACAGGAGAAAAGCGATGATTAAGTTTATTTGTTATCCGAAATGCACAACTTGCCAAAAAGCTAAAAAGTGGCTTGATGAAAACAAAATCAAATATGAACTTCGTGATATAAAAGAAAATAACCCTAATTTTGAAGAATTGTCTGTTTGGTATAAAATAAGCGGACTTTCCCTAAAGAAATTCTTTAACACATCAGGTCTTTTATATAAGTCATTGGAGCTTAAAGAGAAACTTCCTACAATGTCTGAAGAAGAACAGTTAAAACTACTTGCGACAGACGGAATGCTCGTAAAACGCCCTCTTTTAGTAGGTAATGATTTCGTTTTAGTTGGGTTTAAAGAAAGTGAATGGAGCGAAAAGTTATGAGAAAAAATTTTGGAGCGAAAGCAATATTATATCCAATGCCGGTACTTATAATCGGCTCTTACGATGAAAACAATGTCCCCGATGCGATGAACGCAGCTTGGGGTGGTATCAGCGAGGAAACTCAGATTTCCATTTGTGTTTCCGAAGACCATAAAACAACAAAGAACATTCTTGCTCGTGGAGCATTTACTGTAAGTGTTGCAGATGCAGAGAATGTTGTTGCCGCAGATTATGTTGGTATTGTTTCGGGTAACAATGAGCCTGATAAAATAAAAAAAGCTGGATGGCATTCAACAAAGAGTGAATTTGTAGATGCTCCGCTTTTTGAAGAATTACCTATGGCACTTGAATGTAAGCTCATCAGCTATGACGAAGAAACTTGCCGTCTTGTCGGCGAGATAGTAAATGTTTGTGCTGATGAAAAAATCCTTGATGATAACGGTAAAATTGACTTGACAAAATTCAGTCCAATTACTTATGAGCCGGTACATCACACATACCGAAAGCTTGGTGATGTTGTCGGCAAAGCATTCAGCGATGGATTAAAACTTAAATAATAATTATCGACACACTGTGTCCACAATTCAAAAGCCTTGCTTTTAGTAGTGATACTAATTGCAAGGCTTATTTTTTTGCTTATTTATAATGAATTATAATTTGTTGTTGCACAGAAACTTTTGTTTCTGTGTTATTTTTTTGCTTTTTTTCAACTTCATACCCCGTCAAAACGGCTTTTAAATCACATAAGGTGAAAGGAATAAAATTTTTTGATTTATTTTTTGGCATTATCCCCCTCAAAATAGCCTTTTTTGTACATTAAGTGAAAGGATATTTTCTTGATGAAAGAACTTTTGATTTTTTACCCGTCAAAACACCATTTTTTTGGCATAAGGTGAGAGGATGAATTTTATAGTTGCTTTTTATAAAATTATGAATTTTTTTGAAAAACACCCCGTCAAAACCCCGTTTTTTATACATAAAGTGAAGGGGTATTTTTTCAGACACTTCAAATTTCAGTTAAATGATTTTAAAAATAAATCCTTTCGTTACAAAGAAAGCACGCAAGATAACGGCGATGCAGTATATCAGCTTACGGAAACATTCTGATATGAGTGAGCTACGCAGCAGGTACGCCAAGACTTCGTCGGAACAAGCAGATATTTTTTCGTTTCCGCTTAAAAAGCGAAAACTCAGTAATATAGCTGTTCCTCCTCTTCCCAAAAAGCAATTTGCTTTTCGGGATACCCTGCAAGACGGACGAGCGAGAAATACGATGTTGTAAAACAAAGTGCTACTTTGTGGGCAATGACCTTGTATCAGCATAATGATACTTCTGCATAGTCATAGTCCGAGCGTTAAAAGCGTCGCAGGCATTGAGTGCAGTTCGGGCGGAGCCGGAAAGGTGAAATTCCTATGGAGCAGTTTCGCAAACTGCCTTTCGTCAAGCTTTGTAAAACACTTCATTTTTTGTAATAACGGACTTGCAGACAATCATATTACTGTAATAGCGGATGACTACGATTTTTAGGAGGATAACATTATGAGTAAAACAAATATAAATGAAACAATGTGCAAAAGCGTTTTTAAAAGCGGCGAAAGCACAAATAAAAGAGAATTTACAAGAGCTTGGGTTGAGCTTATCAATAGATTAGAAAAATCCAAGTGCTTAACATCATAAATAAAAAATTATGACAAGCCGTTCAATTTGTAGTATAATCAAATTGCAACGGTTTGTTCTGCTTTTGGAGGAGATTATACAATGAAAGTAGCTATATATTGCCGCTTATCCGAAGAAGATAGGAACAAACAATTTGAAACTGATGACTCTAATAGTATTCAAAATCAAAAAGCAATGCTAACGCAGTATGCTGATGAACAAGGGTGGGATGTGTACGAAATTTACAGCGATGATGATTATACGGGTTCTGACAGAAGGAGACCTGCATTTAATCGTTTGCTAAAAGATGCAGAAGAAAGAAAATTTAATATTGTACTTTGTAAAACACAATCCCGTTTTACTCGTGAGCTTGAATTGGTTGAAAAATATATACACGGTTTGTTTCCTTTATGGGGTATTCGTTTTGTAAGTATTGTTGACAATGCTGACACGGCAAATAAAGGAAACAAAAAATCAAGACAGATAAACGGACTTGTTAATGAGTGGTATTTGGAAGATATGTCCGACAACATAAAAAGCGTTTTGACGAGCAGACGGCAAAATGGTTTCCATATAGGTGCATTTGCACTTTATGGATATAAAAAAGACCCCGACCAAAAGGGACATTTGATTATTGACGAAGAAGCCGCTGCCGTTGTAAGGGAAGTTTTTACCTTATTCTCTCAGGGAATGGGAAAAACTGCAATAGCCCGTTTGCTTAATGACAGAGGTATTCCAAATCCAACAGAATACAAACGCCGTAATGGATTGAGGTATAAACAGCCTGACAACAAGAACAGTACCTTGTGGAAATATTTCGCTATATCCGATATGCTTATAAATGAAATTTATATCGGGAATATGGTGCAAGGAAAATACGGAAGTATTTCATATAAAACAAAAATTAACAAGCCACGCCCTAAAAGCGAATGGTACATTGTTGAAGGTACGCACGAGCCGATTATTGACAGAGAATTATGGGACAGAGTACAAGCGATGGTTGCAGAACGAGCAAAACCATTCAGCACCGGAAATATTGGTTTATTTGCGAAAAAAGTGCGATGCGTTAATTGTGGTTACATAATGCGTTCATCAAAAAGCCACGGGCAGCACTTTCTGCAATGTGCAAATAAGCACGTTGCGAAAGATGCTTGCGAGGGTGCATTTATTTCCGTAAATAAGTTGGAAAAGATGGTGCTTGATGAACTCAAAAGATTGAGCCAAGAATATCTTGATAAAGATGAGCTTGAACAGAACATAGAATTTTGCTCTAACCTGCAAGCACAAAAAGAAAAGCTCAATGCAGAAATCGCCGCTTACACCAAAAAGATTGAAGAGTACACAAAAGGTATTCGTGATATTTATATGGATAAAGTTAAGGGACTGATTACTGATGATGACTTTGTGGAAATGTCAAGAGATTTTTCTGTAGAAAAAGAACGATTACAAAAAATGGTTGCCGATGGAGAGAAAAAGTTAATTAAGCTTGATGAGCAAATTGAAACGGGAGATAATCGCCGTGAACTTATAGAGCAATATACTAACTTGGAGCATCTTACCCGTGAGATGGTGGTAACACTTATTGACCATATCAAAGTCGGCAGAAGAATACCCGGCACAAGAAATGTTCCCATTGAGATACATTGGAACTTTTAGTTGTTCTTAGAGCAACGCAGGAGGGAAAGCCTATATCAACAACAGCCTTTTGTTGTTCTTACAAGGTCGTACCCCGAAAAACCTCGTACAACAAAAAAACGCCTGAAAATGGCGTAAAATCAGGGGTTTCAGAAAAATGTTGTCCTTACAAAATCGTGCCATCTGCTGCTAAGTCTTCCACAAGGTCGGCAATGGGGTCGCCGGTAACAGAGAAGGTTTCAGCCTTAAATGGATTTCCGCCTGAGGAAATTGCATATACGCCTTTGCCGTGGTCTATATAATATGGTGCCATCGGACTGTTCTCTATTTCTGTAGTTGTAGCATTTTTTGTAAGCTGGTGAATAAGGGTGCCAACCATTTCGAGGTGCGCAAGTTCTTCGGTGCCGATATCTGTAAGTGTAGCCTTTGTAATGCCGTTGGGCATTGAAAAGCGTTGTGCAAGATAACGCATAGATGCTCCCATTTCACCATGAGGTCCGCACAATCGTAATTGTTTGAGTACTGTTAATAGCAGTTTTATGCTGCTGTTTTTTTATGCAAAGAAATAGAAGTATTTTTTCAAAACTATTGACAAAATACTTCCGTAGGAGTATAATGTAAGTGTATAACTCTATGGAAGTACGGAGATGATGAAATGAGTAAGCTTACTATATATCACGGTTCGCCTGAAATCATTGAAAAACCTCAGTTCGGCAAGGGTAAAAGCTATAACGATTACGGCAGAGGTTTTTATTGCACGGAACATATTGAGCTTGCAAAAGAATGGGCTTGTACCGAAGATGTTGACGGCTTTGTAAATAAATATAAGATTGATATTTCAAATCTTAAGGTCTTGAATCTTTCATCTGAAGAATATACCATTTTACATTGGCTTGCGATTTTGATGAAGAACAGAAAGGTTCGTTTATCAACTCCAGTTATGAAACGTGGACGTGAATGGCTTATTGAACATTTTATGCCAGATATAGAAGGCTATGATGCCATTATCGGCTATCGAGCTGATGACTCGTATTTCTCCTTTGCAAGAGCTTTTGTTAATAATGAAATTTCACTTAATCAGTTATCTTATGCTATGCGACTTGGCAAACTTGGAGAGCAGGTTGTTTTGAAGAGCAAAAAGGCATTTGATGAGATTAAGTTTGTTTCTTATGAAGTTTGCGACAACACAATCTATTATGCAAAGCGTAAAGCAAGAGATGACGAAGCAAGAGAAGCATTTAATGCAGAAGTTGAAAAGGAAGATTTAGAAGGACTTTATATGAGAGATATTATTCGTGAGGAGGTAACACCTGATGATGCACGCTTACGATGAACAGTATTTAGATGATGCAATGCGAAATCTTGGCGAAGCTGCAGATTATGCAGTCAATGCTTGTAAGATGACATTGCAGAAATTCTTTGATTTATTCGTTGCAACAGGTTTTGCTACACAATTTGGAAACGGCGTACCTAAAATTATTTCGGGATTGTCAGGAACAGAGCTTGTTCACGAAATTGTTGTAAAAGCAGGTATTGAACAAGACCTCCCGGAAGTACAGACAGAATATGATTGTTCACCTGAATATTGGTGCGGGTGGATTGTAGCTTACTATCAATGGAATACCGGCAGAACATTCAAGGATATCTTTCAAAATGTATCAGCAAAAGAAATTGAAAAGCTTTATCCAACACTTCACGAAGCGCACGAAGATAAATTTGTTGATGTTGTAAATTCAATAATTGAAAGAAAAACCACAACAACAAAATTGCAAGAACTTCGTAAAAACATCGGCTACTCTCAAAGAGAACTTGCCGAAAAATCAGGAGTAAATTTAAGAACTTTGCAACAGTATGAACTGAAAGCTAAGGATATAAATAAAGCAGCAACAACAACTCTTCTCGCATTATCAAAAACGCTTGGGTGTAAGATTGAGGATTTGTTGGAGAATGTGTGATAACGGAGGAAAAATAAAATGGCACATGTAAGCGAAGAAACAACAAAAGGTTTAACAGCAGATGTTTTAAAAGACATTATAGATTATCCATCTAATCAAAACATAAAAGTTGATGGAATTACTTGGTTCAAAGAAGATAGTTACAAAGGAACAGACTATGATTGGCTTTCTTCTGTTTTTGAAAAAGCGAGCAAAAAGCAAAGTATGGAGAACAAAGGTACTCCTGATTTTATGGTTGTAAAGGATAATTCTAATACTATCGTTGTTATCGAGTGCAAGGCAAAGACATCTGACCATAGCAAATATTCAAACTTAGATGACTATAAAATCAATGGTTACGGTTCGTCAGAGGATACGGCGAAGTATGCAATAGATGGTGCTTTGTGGTATGCTTCGTTTTTAGCAGATAAATATGATGTTGTCGCAATTGCTGTTTCTGGTCAAAATATAATGGAAAGCAGGTTGACGTCTTTTGTGTGGCCTAAAAATGGAGATGTATTGGATGTTGAACTATTAGCTGATGGTTTATTGCAAAACGAAATGCAATCAATTAGTAAATATGAAAAAGATATTGATATTGTTTTAGAAAGATTTGCAGCTACAGAAGCAGAAGTCAAGAAAGAATTAAGAAGATATACACTTTCTTGTGCTAATTTCTTACGTTCAAATGGAATTGAAGATAATTCAAAAGCAGGATTTGTTTCCGCTATCATTTTAGGATTAACCAACCATGAATCTAAATTGTATCAAGATACAAAGTCAGCTATTGAGTCCAAAAGAGGAACAAAATTCAAAAGAATGTTATTTGACCCTATTGGTAAAAATTCTGTCAAAATGTTGAAAGCTGCATTATATGGTGACGGCAATGAGTTCGATGACGATTATATTCGTGGTATTTGGGATATAGACGAAATTCCTAAAGGCAAAAGAACTGCTTTGAAAAAGTTTTATAACAACTTATTGGCTAAGGATGAATTATTACGTGCGCCAAAGGGCGAAAATAAAGATTTTGTTGATGGAGATACTGTTTTATCTCGTTGTATATATTCGCTATATGAAAATGTTATTGAGATATTAGAACATTATACTGGTATAGATGTAATGGGAGAATTTTATACTACTTTTCTTCGTTTCACAAAGGGTAATGCTAAAGAAAAAGGCATAGTTTTAACACCAAAACATATTACGGAATTGTTTTGTGATATTGCTGAGTTTTATTCAGACAAGAAAATGACTGAAAAAACAAAAATAATTGATATTTGCTGTGGTACAGGTGCCTTTTTAATATCTTCGCTTGCAAGAATTAAAGAAAATATTTTCAGCGAAAAGACAAGTGAAACAAAGAAAAAAGAGAAATATAAAGATGCACAAGCCAATAGCTTAATTGGTGTAGAAAGAGATCCATCAATGTATGCTTTAGCTTACGCAAATATGAGATTTCATGGTGATGGCAAATCAAATTTATTTAATTGTTCTTCACTTTTGATTGATTCATATGCGCCTGTGGATGATAGTGGAAAAACTTATCTTAATGACAATAAAATTTCTCTTCATGAAGCGTTGTCAAGTTTTGGGGACATTGATATTGGTATGATTAATCCACCATATTCACTTGACAAAAAAGACAATTCTTCATCTCAGAATTATGAGATTGTTTTAAGAAAAGAAGAATGCGAGGAAAAGATTAGAATATTAAAGAAAAAATACTTAAAAGAAAAAAAGAATATGACGCCTTCTGAGGTGAAGAAAATACAAGATGAAATAGATAAGCAAACTTCTTTAATACAAGAAATTGATAAGGAACTTGACGAAACACGATTAGATGAAGTGGTGTTTTCAAAAGGACAAGATGAATTGGATTTTGTTGCCTCGATGCTTCATTATTTGAAAGAAGGTGGAATTGGTATCGCAATAGTTCCAATGTCTTGTGCTGGGAATAGTGGTACAAAATTAAGAGAGAAACTTTTAGAACATCACACTTTGCTAGCTTGTATGACAATGCCTTCTAATTTGTTCTTTGACAGCCATGTCGGTACTGCAACTTGTATAATGGTGTTCAAGGCACATATAAGGCACGATATCTCCAAATCTGTGTTTTTTGCCCGTTGGCAAGATGACGGTTTTAAGGTCATACCCCATAATGGAAGAAAGGATACAGGAATGTGGAAGCAAATTTGTGAAACGTGGATCAACCAAATGGATGGCACTGCTCCTGTAGATGAATATGTTTGGCTAAAACGAAAAATCAATGTTTCTGACGAGGCTTTAGCTGAAGCATATATAAAAACAGACTATTCAAAACTATGTGATGATGATTTCGAGAAAGTTTTAAAAAAGTATTCTTTATTTAAATTTATGGATGAGAATGGTTTGTTGGAGGTGTAAAATGATATTAAACAAAGAATCATGGAAACCTTTTAAATTAGGTGATACAAAAGTATTTAAGTTGGAACGCGGTGAATCAAAGTATTTAAAAGCTATGTGTTTTGGAGATTATCCATACATAAGCACAACGCGAGAGAATAATGGAATTTGCGCTTATGTATCAGAATATAACCGTCGCGGTAATTTAATTACATTAGCTTATGATGGCAGTATTGGGGCGTGTTTTTATCAAAAAACACCGTTTTTTGCGAGTGAAAAAATAGTTACAATAGATTTAGAACAACATAAACTAACGCCTAAAATTGCCCTCTTTTTAATAACTATAATCAAACTCGAAGCAGAATTGTATTCATATGGTGGTAGAAAATGGACTGTTGAAAAACAACTTAAAAACACAGATTTATATCTCCCAGTAGATGAAAATGGAAACCCTGATTATGCCTTTATGGAGAAATATATTGATTCTTTAGATGGTTCAATTAACAATATTCCAGATTATTTTTTAAACGAAGGGTATAAAAAGGCTTGTCAATATTTAGACACTATAAACCAAGAGGAGTTCGAAAATAATTATGCTGGAGCATGCAAAGCAAAAAAAATAAGTCTTTCTGATAGAAACTGGGATTATTTTGTGTTAGACAGCATTGTTTCAAGCGTCCATAATGGAAAATCATACAACTCATCAGATTTGGTGGTTTCAGATAGTGAAGAATATGTATCATATGTAACTCGAACTGATGAAAACAACGGTGTTTCTATGTATGTGCAAGCGTTAGATTATCAAGGGTTAGAAAGAGCTAATGCAATTACTATTGGAGATACTACTGCTACGATATTTTTCCAAGAGCACAACTTTATCACAGGTCCTCATATAATTGTAATCAGAGCAGATTGGTTAAATGTTTATACTGCAAATTTCATAATTACTATTCTAAATCAGGAAAAATACCGTTATCCTGTATTTGGTCGTGCATTCACCAAAGACTTGATTAAACAAACTAAATTATATTTACCTGTAGATGATACCGGAAATCCTGATTATAAATTCATGGAAGATTATATAAAATCATTGCCATTTAGCAATAGGATTTGAGGTGGTATCAATTGAAAAAATTTCTAAAATCACCATGGACAATAAGTATAGTGTCAACATTATTTGGTTCTGTGTTAACAATTATTTATGATATTTTTAAAGGAAAAAAATACTGAGTACTTTATTAAACATACTACGTGGTATATGGAACTTTATCATAAGTGTTTTAAATTTTGAATTGAAACTCTGGTGGGTGCTTCTTGGTATTGCTCTTTTGATACTCGTTTTGTGGATTGTGGTTAAAATTAAGGAGCTTGGAGAGGAAGGACCTGAATTTCTTAGATATACCAAGGATACAATTCAAGGCTGGGCTTGGGAATGGACTTGGCGTAAAAACTACAAAGGTAAATATGTGGTTGATGACTTGCATCCGGTTTGTGAATCTTGCGGAACGCCGTTAGCAGAAAAACACGACTATGAAAGTTCATTGTATTGTGTTCGTTGTGGGCGATCACGTCCTGGATATGGAGTATTCCCCGATTTGAATCATATTGAATTGTACATAGTTGATACGGCTAAACGAAAAAATGAATTACCTACGCAATAGCATGTAAAGCCGCACAAGCAAGTTATGGATTTAACTATATTTTTAATCAAATATTATAAAATATAATACAACAAATTTGCACTAAATTTGTACTGCTTTTGAATTTCAATTGGTTATCTATGTATGTTACAATGTAAAATGTAAAGAGTATATGCAAACGGCGGCTGACAGATGTCAGTCGCTTTTGTATTTAACGATCGGTTTATGCCGGTCTTTTTTGTGCTTAAAAGTGTGTATGAGTTGTTATTTAAGTGAATTTTATAACATAAAATTATGAGAGGTGGTGTAGATTGAATGAATATTGTATCGAAGTCTTCATAGAAAGTGATGAAGATGAAAATGTGAAATCTTTAAGTTTAAACGAAGAAAATAAGCAAGAATGGAAAGAAGAAATGGAGGCACGAGCCTTGAGTGAATATTACAAAAGAAAAATAATAATTTCAGAACAGAAATTTTTGATTTAAAAGGCGACTTTGCTATAATTATAATATGGAATAAATAGTTGCCGTTATTGAGGAAGGAGGTTAAATAAAATGAAAGTGGCGGCAGCTTACATAAGAGTTTCTACCGATGATCAGATTGAGTTTAGTCCTGACAGTCAGTTGGAAAAAATCAAACTCTATGCAGAAAAGAATCAAATGTTATTACCTAAAGATTTCATTTTTCTCGATGAAGGTATTAGTGGTAGAAATACCAAAAAAAGGCCTGCATTTAATACAATGATAGGATTAGCAAAGCGCAAACCAAAGCCGTTTGATGTAATTTTGGTCTGGAAGTTCAGCCGATTTGCAAGAAACCGAGAAGATAGTGTTGTTTACAAGTCAATGCTCAGAAAAGAACTGAATATTGATGTTGTTTCTATTAGTGAAGATGTCGGTGACGACAAGATGGCAATACTTTTTGAAGCAATGATTGAGGCAATGGATGAGTACTATAGCATCAATCTTGCCGAAGAAGTTAAACGAGGGATGACAGAAAAGGCCAAAAGAGGCGGAGTACTTTCAATACCGGGTTTTGGTTATAAAATAGAAAATGGACAGTATGTTATTGTTCCTGAAGAAGCAGAGGTTGTCCGTAAAGTTTTCAATGATTACGCAAATGGTAAAGGTTATCTTACGATTGCAAAATCATTAAATGCCATGGGCATAAGAACGCATAGAGGCAATAAAATAGAAAATCGTACAATTGAATACTGGCTGAATAATCCCGTGTACATAGGTAAAATACGTTGGAATCCCGACGGCAAGTTATCTAGAAATTATACTGCTGATACTGCTATTATAAGCGACGGTACACATACTCCTATAATTGACATTGCAACATGGAATAAAGTTTTTGAGAGAATGAAGTTACAAAAAGAAAAATTTGGTAAGTATTATAATGCTGACAGAAAAGATATATCTCATTGGCTTACCGGTATCGTAAGATGTGAAAAGTGTGGAGCGGTGTTATCCAATCAGGGAGGATTTTTCGGGTGTTCAAACAGATGCCGTGGCACATGTGAAGGTGTCGGCTATATTAAGGCAGATAAACTGGCTAAAATTACCCTTGATATCTTATCTCAAATAGAACTTCCAAATGTAGTATTAAGTTTTGCAGAACCGGGATATACCGAGAAAATAACTGTGTCTGATGACAATACAATTATTAAGGGGCAAATAAAAAGACTTGAACAACGTTTAGAACGTTCAAAGATAGCTTATATGGATGGTGCTGATACCCTTGATGAGTACAAAGAAAGCAAGAAATCTATTGAAGAAGAAATAAAAGAATTGAAGTATATGCTGGAAACAATTGTTGAGGAAGAACCGGAGGAAGAAGTTCAGTTAGATGAAAAGGAATTGAGAAGGCTTACCGAAATCTTAAGAGATTCTGAGGTTAGTAACACAGAGAAAAATAAAATGGTGCGAACAATATTTAAAGAAATAATCAAGGGTGGAAAAGATGGAAAACGATTAAGTTTTATATTTTGGAAACATTAATAAAGTGGCTCAAGCGGTTACGGTATTTGCCACCGTACTGGGATACAATAAACGCAGCAAGCTTGGGGTTAGGATTTTTAATGTTTATGGGGTACTGTAATCTTTTTTGATAATTCCACATATATCGATAATACCTCCTTAATTATTCCATGGCCATGGGTCGCATACCCAGGTCCATTCCTGTGTGCTGTCTACATCTTCGGCAACAATGGGACCAAACTTTTCGGCGTACTTTTTTTTCAGTTCAGCAGCCTTGTCTGCCATACGGCGAAACATCTCAAGTGCCATCCGGTCGGTTGGATGGGTGTTGAGATAAAGGTTCCATTCGTGAGCGGCAAAGGTGTATGCCATAATTTCTTTCATAAGAGAATTGCGGTCATTCATCTGTCTGACGCCTCCTTGCCAAGAGATTGTTTACCATAAACTCCAAGAGGCAGGTCAAGTGTCGGGAAGATTGTTCCGCGGCTGAGACCCATCTCAGGACTGTAGAGGTTACGGTCGTTTGCTATTTGTATAGGAACATATGCATAGCCTTCGGGCATAATAGTTTGCATATTTAACATAAACTTTCATTCCTTTCCTGAGGATGTAAAAGCTCCTCGATTTATCTTATGTAGCAAATCGACAAAAGGTTACAAAAAATAGTTTGATTTTTTCTATATAGTTGTTTTTTTTCTATTGACAAAAGGTTTTTAAGTGATAAAATGAACTTGGTAAAAATAAGTATCACAAAATCTCAAGAGGTGGTTTGTGTGAAAACAGGCTTTGACCTTACCGAAGGACCGATATTAAAGAAGTTTATACAGGTTACCGTGCCTATATTGCTGAACAGTTTTATAGGTAAGTTTTATAACATTGCCGACACTATAGTTGTAGGTAAATTTGCAGGTGCAGACGCTATGCAGGCGATAGCGGCTGTGGGAACAAGCGGAGTTCTGGTTGCGTTAATCGTGAATTTGTTTATGGGACTTTCTGTTGGCAGCAATGTAGTGTGTGCAAATTATTACGGCGCAAGGGATTACGGCGGTTTTTCAAAAGCTATGCACACATCCATAATGTTTGGTGTTGTATTGGGCATTCCCCTTGCATTGTTTGGTTGTTTAGTATCTGAGCCACTGCTTAGAATGATGGACACCCCTGATGATGTAATCGGCAAGGCGACTCTTTATATGAAGATATATTTTTCGGGAACTCCTGTATCAATGATCAGTTGGTATGCCACATCTGTTTTGCGTGCCATAGGAGACACAAAAAAGCCTTTATACATACTGATTGTTTCCGGTATTTTGAATATTGTTTTGAATGTCGTGTGTGTTGTGGGATTTAAAATGGATGTTGCAGGCGTTGCAATCGGAACAGTCGCATCCCAACTGTATTCTGCAGCTTCGATTTTGATTTATCTTACAAAGATAGAGCCTGAACTCAGACTGGATATTAAAAAACTGCGTTTGTACGGTAATGAGGCAAAGCGTATTTTAAAGATAGGTATTCCTGCCGGAATGGACAGCATAATGTTTAGCTTGTCAAACACGGTTATACAGTCGGCAGTTAATTCCTTTGGAAGTACCGTTCTTGCGGCAAACAGTGCGGCGCTTAAGTATAATCAGTTAAGCAATACTTTGATTGCATCGGGAAAACACGCTTGTGTCAGCTTTGTAGGGCAGAATATGGGTGCAAGAAAGTATGAAAGAATTAAAAAAGTTATAAGAATATCAATGATAGCCACATCTGTCATAACAATTGCTTTTGATGCGATTATTGTGCTGAACGGCAGATTTTTCCTTGGCTTTTTCACCAACGAAGTATCGGTTATAGATGAAGGTATCAAATATCTTGCAATTGTGGTTGCTCCGTTTTTTGTTTTGGGAATAAGCGATATTTTGGGTGGCTCATTAAGGGGAATGGGATATAATAGTGCTCCTATGGTAATAAATCTTTTGGGTATATGTCTTTTTCGTGTGGTGTGGGTGCTGCTGGTTTTGCCCCTTCACAACACTTATGAAATGTTGCTGCTTTCATACCCGGCTTCGTGGATTGTGACATTAACTGCAACACTCGGTGTATATGCATACGCAAAAAGAAGGGTTTTAAAACAACGGTAAATTAATTAAATAAAATATATTTGGGGGAATCGAAAATGTGGAACGGTTTTAAAAGTGAAGAATTTGAATTTGAGGGATTTGATGCAATAATTGTATATCCCGATTGCGAGCCTATTGGCAGAATGGTGCTCAAGACTGAATATATGAGTGCCTTCCCCGGTTTTGATATTGCGATGCTTAACAGAGGCTACTACATCATCCATGTTAATCATATATGTCGCTGGGCAATTGACGAGGATTTAAGGGTAATGGCAGAGTTTGTGAAATTCTGTGCAAAGAAGCTTGGCACAGAGGAAAAGTGCATCCCCGAGGGTATGAGTGCAGGCGGTATGCAGGCTTTAAGATTTGCTCAGGAATATCCCGAGCTTGTTGCGGTTATGTACGTCGATGCACCTGCTGTTAATATGCTTAGCCAGTGCGGTCTTGGTCGTAATACTGTAACAAAGGAAAAAACAACAAGAGAGATGTATGAATTCTATAACCTTGATGCCGAATCCTTGATTGCCTTCCGCAGAAGCCCCATTGATTTTATGGATAAGCTGACCGATAATGATATTCCTATTGTTTTGGTATATGGCGATGCAGACGAGGCAGTAATATGGGAAGAAAGCGGTAAGTGGCTTGTTGAACACTACAAAGCCAAGGGCGGCAATATGAAGACAATCTTAAAGCCCGGTTGTGGACATCATCCTCACGGACTTGAAGACCCCACACCGATTATAGAGTTTATCGAACAGAACTACAGATAGGAGTTTGCAATGCAAACTTATTGCGCAGCAAAAAATTGAGAAAAAATGCTGAACATTTATAAAAAAGACCTCTTATGGCAGATTAAAACAAAACTGACACCGTTTGAAAAACGATGTCAGTATGTTGTTTAAAGATTAGCTGCCATAAAGGTCTTTTTTGTATGATTCAAGACTCTAACCCCTTATGTATTTACAACCATGTACTATTAGTCAAGAACAAGTGAGGGAGCAGTATAAACTCTTGCGGCGTATTCGCTGTCAAGTGAGTAAAGTCCTTTTGCGTCGCCTCCGAAAAGTTCCATCTTTTTAATCATATCATCAGCATTCTTTTCTTCTTCAAGCTGTTCTTTTACAAACCAGTCAAGGAACTGCATTGTTCTGAAATCTTTTACATCGTATGCTGCCGCATAAATGTCGTTGATAAGACTTGTTACAAATTGCTCGTGCTCAAGGCCTGCCTTAAGAGGATCCATCAATGTTTTAAGCTCCTTATCAGGTTTATCAATTGCGCCAAGTTCTACCTTTTCGCCGCACATCTGCAGATATCTGAGAAAAAGCATTGCGTGGTCTCTTTCCTCCTGTGCCTGAATCATATACCAGTTTGCAAAACCATCAAGACCTTCTGCCTCGTAAAATACAGAAAAATCAAGATACAGATATGCAGAATATAATTCTTTTGTTATTTGCTCGTTAAGTAATTTTGAAACATTTTTATCTAACATAATATAAAATCCTCCTGTTAAAGATTGCGGTCACAGGAAAATCCCATGACCGCGCATTTTGCATTTTTAGCCGAAGTATCTCTTAAGAAGTCCTTCCAAGCCCTTTCCGTGCCTTGCCTCGTCACGAGCCATTTCGTGAACAGTGTCATGAATAGCATCAAGACCGTTTTTCTTTGCGCAGGATGCAAGGTCAAACTTACCCTGAGTTGCACCATATTCGCAGTCAACTCTCCATCTGAGATTGTCCTTTGTTGTAGCCTTCATATTGGGTTCTAAATCTTCACCAAGAAGTTCTGCAAACTTTGCAGCGTGTTCTGCTTCTTCAAAAGCTGCCTTTTCCCAATAAAGACCAACTTCAGAATAGCCTTCACGATGAGCAATTCTTGCCATACAGAGATACATTCCAACTTCTGCACATTCGCCATTGAAGTTTGCCATAAGCTGTTCAAAGATATACTTTTTATCTTCTTCGCTGATGTCAGGATTATTTTTTACTGTTTTGCCATAAACACCATATTCGTGTTCTGCAGCGAGAGCTGCGCCTTCCTGCATTTCTTTGAACTTGTCTGCAGGAACCTTACATACAGGGCACTGTGCAGGTGCTGCATCGCCCTCGTGAACATAACCACATACTGAACATACAAATTTTTTCATAATAAATTTCCCCCTAAAAATAAAATTTAATTTTTAACATTTTTACACTTTGAACACTTTCCCACAAACATTGTGTAGTGTTCATAAATTTCGCCGTTAAACCTGTCGGCTGCCCATTTGTTGATATTTATCGGCGGCTCTTCGTCAATGTCATCTATCTGTCCGCAAATGCTGCAGCAAACATGATAGTGTGGCATTGGATTGCCGTCGAAATGTTCAACAGATGTGCCGATGTTTAACTTTTGAATTGTGCCCATCTCCGCAAGCATCGAAAGGTTTCTGTACACCGTACCAAGACTTATGTTTGGTATAAGCTTTCTTACCTCGGAGTAGACCCAGTCAGCAGTAGGATGACATTTTGTCCCTTGAACTACCTCAAGGATTGCCTCGCGCTGCCTGCTTCTTTTTGTTGTAACCATAACAGCACCTCATTTCAATATTGATAACTGTTACTATTATTATAACAAAAAAATTTTGTTTGTCAATAGGTTTTTAAAAGATTTTTCACTTTTTTTGAAAAATTTTTCCAATATACAAAACACCCGAACCTGATAAAAGATTCGGGTGTCTGGATTAAATCTTATTCTTCGCAGTCGCAATCGCATTCGCATTCGCATTCAAAATCAAACTCAATTGTTTCGCCGCAGGTGGGGCAGATAACTTCGCCCTCCATCAGTTCTTCTTCTGCAACAATCAGCTCTTCGCCGCAGTTCTGACAGATAACTTCAAATTCGTCATCCTCGTCATATTCATCATATTCGTCGAAAATCTCGTCACAAATTGTGTCGATATCTTCTTCGATGTCGTCAATAACGTCTGCAATAAAGCCTTGTTCGTCATCAAGTGCTTCTATTTCGTCTGCAACATCGCCCAAAAACTCAATGATTGCTGAAAGAAGTTTTGCTTCGTACTTTTCCTTATCAAGTTTCATTCCGTCAGCAAGTCCTTTAAGGTATGCCGCACGGTTGGTTAATTCTGACATTTAAGTCGCCTCCTTGAAATTTTAAAAATTAAGCCCGAACAAAAAAGTTCGGGCTGTGCACAACAAATTAAACTCTTGAAAGATATTCAGAAGTTCTTGTGTCGATCTTAATCATATCACCTTCGTTGATGAATGCAGGAACAGTAACAACCGCACCAGTCTCAACTGTTGCAGGCTTTGTAACGTTTGTTGCAGTGTTGCCCTTAACGCCGGGTTCTGTAGCAGTAACCACAAGCTCAACGAATGTGGGGGGTTCAACAGCAAATACGTTGCCCTTGTATGAAAGAATCATAACCTTCATATTTTCTTTAACGAATTTAAGAGCATCACCCAGTTCAGCTTCGCTGAGAGGAATCTGTTCGTATTCTTCGTCCATAAAATAGTAAAGACCGCCATCCTCGTAGAGGTATTCCATTTCCTTTCGTTCGATATGAGCCTTTTCAACCTTTTCTGTGGGGTTGAAGCTTCGTTCAACAACACCGCCTGTAACGATGTTCTTCATTTTTGTTCTTACGAACGCAGCACCCTTGCCGGGCTTTACGTGCTGAAATTCAACAACCTGGTATACATTGCCTTCAAATTCAAAGGTAATGCCATTTCTGAAATCACCAGCAGATATCATTGGTATTTCCTCCTAAACATTTTATTCTATAATATATTGTATACTACTATTGTAAAAAAATCAAGAGAAATTTTACAATATCGTGAAATATTTATCACAATTCAATTAATTCCTTTGTGACACGGGTAAGATTTTCGCAACCATCACAAGTTACGGCAACCAAATCTTCAATCCTTACGCCACCAAATGAGGGAATATAAATCCCCGGCTCGCAACTGACAACCATATTTTCTTCCAGAACGATTTGTGATTTTGGAGAAAGGTTTGGCAGTTCGTGAACAAGCAAGCCGACACCGTGGCCTAAAGAATGTCTGAAATACTGACCGTAGCCACAGCTTTCAATATAATCTCTTGCCGCCTTGTCAGCATCACAGCCCAAAATCCCTGCACAGATTGTGTCAAGACCAATCTGCTGGGCTTGCTTGACAATGCTGTAAACCTTTTTTTGCTCGCTACTTGCCTTGCCCACAACCACAGTACGTGTCATATCCGAGCAATATCCGTCTAAAACGCATCCAAAATCCAGCGTCACAAAATCACCCAGCTCCACCAATTTTGCAGTAGGCACGCCGTGGGGAAGGCTTGTTCTTGCACCTGAAATTGCGATGGTGTCAAAGGATAATCCATCTGCTCCCTGTTTTCGCATAAAATACTCAATTTCAAGGGCAATATCACGTTCGGCAACACCCGGACGGATAAAGTCAAGAATATGTTCAAATGCACGACTGCCGATTTCCTCGGCTGTGCGGATTTTTTCAAGCTCGGCATCGGTTTTTTTCATTCTTAATTTATTGATATCTGCAGAGCCGAAAATAAACTCGCAATTGTCACAAAGGTCTGTCAACCTCTTAAAATCTGCCGCACTCAAAACATTATCTTCAACAATCACCGATTTTAAAGAAACCTCTTTAAAAAATTCACAAGCCGATTTTAGATAATCATTTGTTTCAACAACTAAAAATCCTGCTGCCTCGGTTTGAGCCTGCTCGGTGTATCGTGAATCGGTAAAAACCACGCTGTTTTCTTTTGTGATTACCACAGCGCCCTCGCCACCGGTAAAACCGCTGAAGTAGCGCATATTATGAGGCGAGGTCAGCAAAAAACCTTCATATTTATTAAGAATTTCGCATAGCCTATCTTGCATTTTGTGCCTCCATATATATTCTTTGCATCTCTTGCGCATCACGGGTTTGTGTGCCACGGGATTCACATATTATAATCGGGGATAAATCCATTTTGGCAACAATTTGCGCAATTGGGTCAAACTCCGGCTCGTACTCTGTTTCGGCAAAGCAATGATGCTTTTTTTCGCCGCTGTTTGTATACTCTATCCGGCTGTAATGGGCGTGAAAATGCTTTAGTCGGTATTCGCCAAGGTGTTTGTGGATTGTATCAAAAATCTGCTGATAATCTTCCATAGTTTTAAGACCGCCAAGTGTCTGTGAATTTACGTGTCCGAAATCAATTGTGGGGATAAGCCTCTCGTCAAGACTGCAAAGCTCGCAAACCTCCCAGACGGTGCCAAGCTGCTTTACCTTGCCCATAGTTTCGGGGCAGATAGCGATATCACCAAAGCCTGCATCGTCTGCCGCCTTTACCGCACGAAAAAGAGTGTCCTTGGCAAGCTCTAAAGCTTCTTTCCTTGTAATGTCACCGCAGGAGCCGGAATGTACTACTATGCGTTTTGCATTCATACATTTTGCCGCTTCAAGAGTTTTTAAAATATAATTTATGCTGTTGTCACGTTTTTCGGGGTCGGTGGATGACAGGCTTATATAATAAGGTGCGTGAACAGATAAGGCTATGCCGCACTCTGTCGCATTTTTGCCTAAAATCTGTGCCGCTTCGTCAGAAATTTTAACACCCTTGCCACACTGGTATTCGTATGCGCCAAGACCATTTTCCTTTACCCACAAAGGAGCCTCCAGCGACGATTTATGCTTTGCGGCATAAAAATCCTCACAGTTGCCCGCAGGGCCGAATATTGCACTCATATCTATCTCTCCATACTCTTAAGTATTCTTTTTTCAAACCTTCTCTTGAATTTAACAAATCTGTCTTCGACTTCTGAAATAGGCTTTACAAGAATTGTATACATTTTAAGCCAGTTGCCGCCCCACACGTCGGTGAAAAGCTGGTCGCCCACCAGGGCGGTTTCTTTTGGCGTAACGCCCATACTGCGACACGCCCTCTTAAGATAAATGCCCAAAGGCTTCATTGCCCTTGCCTTGTAGGGAAATCCTGCACTTTCGGCAAACCGTTTGACACGTTCGATATTATTATTAGATGCAAAAAACACGCCAAAGCCCATAAGTTGAAGTTCCTTCAGCCAACCGGCTGTTTTTTCATCAGGAACAGGGTCGGCATAGGGTGCTAAAGTATTGTCAATATCAAAAATAAATGCTTTAATTCCGCTATCCTTCAGGGCTTTTAAATCAATATCAAAAACCGTATCAACAAAGATTGTGGGATGTAATATATTTGCCATATCCAATCTCCGTTTAAGAAAGCTTTTCTTTAACAATTTCGTTAATCATTTTGCCGTCGGCTCTGCCTTTTGTCTTTGGCATTACAATGCCCATAATCTTGCCCATATCCTTCATTGATGTTGCACCTGTTTGGGCAATTGCCTCTGCAACAATAACCTCAAGTTCTTCTTTGGTAAGCTGTTGTGGGAGATATGCAAGAAGAATTTCAATTTCGCGTTTAATATCGGCAATCAGGTCGTCACGGCCGCTCTTTTCGTATTCAGGCAAAACATCACGACGCTTTTTAAGTTCCTTTGCGATTATCTCGATAACGCCTTCCTCGTCAAGCTCGGTAAGGTTGTCTTTTTCAAACTGCAGAATTGCCGAACGAATCATTGTGACGGTGTTCTTTCTGATTGTGTCTTTATCCTTCATTGCCGCCTTTAAATCCTGCATAAGTTTTTCCTTTAAATCCATATCTTTACCTCCTAAAATGTATAAAGTCGCCGCCATAGTATGACGACGACTTAAAATATACTGTAAAAAATTATCTGAATTTGCGCTTTCTTGCAGCTTCTGACTTTTTCTTACGTTTTACGCTGGGTTTCTCATAATGTTCTCTTTTTCTAACTTCTGACAAAACACCTGCTTTTGCACAAGAACGTTTGAAACGGCGAAGTGCACTATCTAATGATTCGTTATCTTTAACTCTGATTTCTGCCATTATCGGTTTCCCTCCCTCCAAAATGAATTGGAAATGTGGATTGTCTTGTGTCAAATAAGTTTTAAAAAAATTCTACCTTATCAATTATAACGACTTTTTTCGCTTATGTCAAGCCTAAATTTTAATATTTTTTTGTGCTTTTTACGGCAAAACTTTTTTCTTTCATTTTTTGCAAAAGTTCTATTGCGTCACCCAATCCGCCAACACTGTCGATAAGGCCACATTCCACGGCTTCTTCACCAAATAAAACTGTACCCACATCGTTGGCAATATTTTCGGTTTCAAGCATAATACTGAGAAAATTTTCTGCCGAGATTTTTGAGTTTCGCTCTACAAAATCACAAATCTGCTCCTGCACCTTTGCTAAGTAATCAAAGGTCTGGTGCACGCCGATAATTACACCGCTTGTGCGTATGGGATGTATTGTCATTGTTGCAGAGGGCACAATAAACGAGTGCTTTGCCGAAACCGCCAGCGGCACACCAATGCTGTGACCGCCGCCCAAAACGATAGAAACAGTAGGTTTTTTCATACTGGCAATCATCTCGGCTATGGCAAGCCCTGCTTCAACATCGCCGCCAACGGTGTTAAGCATAATCAAAAGTCCGTCGATGCTTTCGTCCTGCTCGATTTCCACAAGCTTTGGAATAACGTGCTCGTACTTGGTGGTTTTGGTGTCTGAAGGGAGGTTTGTATGTCCCTCTATCTGACCAACTATACTAAGGCAGTATATGTTCATTTGTTTGCCTTCGGCAAGAACACTGCCCATATCCTTTATCTGAGATTTTTCTTCGTTGTTTTTATTTTCTTCAGGCATTTTGAAATTCTCCTTTAAAATAATGTTGATAATTTTATGCGGTTGTGATATACTTGTTTGGATTAGACTTATTTTAACCACAGGAGAGTGATATTATGCCGATTAAGGTTTCAGACTCGTTGCCGGCAATTGAAATATTGAACAACGAGAATATATTTGTTATCACCGAAACAAGAGCATTGACACAGGACATCAGACCTCTTGAAATTGCGGTACTTAATCTTATGCCCACAAAAATCGAAACAGAAACCCAGCTTTTGCGTGTTCTGGGCAACACTCCCTTGCAGATAAACGTGCAGTTTATCAACACCAAAACCCACGAATCAAAAAATACATCAAAGAGCCATATCGAAACATTTTATAAAACCTTTGATGATATTAAAGACAGCAAGTTTGACGGACTGATTATCACCGGCGCTCCTGTTGAAAAAATGGCTTTTGAAGAGGTTGATTACTGGGAAGAGCTTTGCGAGATTATGGAGTGGTCAAAAACCAATGTTACTTCTACATTTCACATCTGCTGGGGTGCTCAGGCGGCACTTTATTACCATTATGGTGTTCCCAAGTACGAGGTGCCAGAAAAGGTTTTTGGTGTGTTTCCGCATAAAGTTGTTCCCGAAAAGAAACACAAAATGCTGCTGCGTGGCTATGATGACGTGTTTTACGTTCCTCAGTCAAGACATACCGAGGTGCGCGAAGAGGATATAAATAAAGTTCCGGCTCTTGAAATCCTTGCCAAGTCGGATGAATCGGGCGTTTATATCATTACCGATAAAAATGAACGGCGCTTTTTTATCACAGGACATTCTGAATATGATTCACATACTCTTAAAAAGGAATATGACCGTGACAAGGCAAAGGGCCTTGATATTAAGGTTCCCGTAAACTATTTCCCTGATGATGACCCCGATAAAGAGCCAGTGGTCAGCTGGCGTGCCCACGCAAATCTGCTTTATTCAAACTGGCTTAACTATTATGTTTACCAGACAACACCATATGATATCAAAACCATAAAGGGAGATTAATATGACACAGCAAAAAAATATTACAGTAAACTGTCCTGCCTGCTTTGAAGACGGCAGCTTCAGGATATACTCGTCAATTGATGTATCCGAAAATCCCAGACTTAAAGAGGATATTTTCAGCCGTGAGATATTTAAATTTACCTGTCCATCGTGCGGAGAGGAAATTTTAGTAGCCTATGACTGTACCTATACCGACCCTGACAATAAATACATTATTGCACTTGTTTCGGCTATGGAGCAAGAAAATCTATCTGCACTCAGGGTTGAAGATTACACTTTGAGAATTGTCACCACAATCAACGATTTTGTCGAGAAAATTGCTCTTTGCGAGGATAAAATTGACGACAAGGTTGTAGAGCTTTATAAAATTATGCTTGAAGACCAGTTTGAAGACGAACGCCCCGGCTCAAAAATTTTAGGAATTTTTTATGGTGGCAGAGATTTTGAAAATAACAGCCTGATGTTTTTTATAATCACCGAAAATGCCGAAAACTGCCGGGCAATGCTGTCAATGCAAACCTATGATGCAATCGCCGAACAGTTCAGGGCATCTGCCGAAAAGTTTGCCGATACATCAAAGGTTGACCGCGACTGGGCGATAGGCGTTTTGCAAAGCGGTTTTGAAAACAATGAAGAATAAATCATCATATTTTTTTAACCCCTTCCATAAGATATATGGGAGGGGTTTTCTTATGTTTTTCTCTTTTCGGCTAAGCAGAAGACTTCTTGTTGTTATTTTTACAATTATTATTTTGTCGGCAACGCTGACAGGCATCTGCCATAACTATTCGGTAAAAACCGCAAAGGATGATTTACCCCAAAACGAAACAAGCATTTCCAAGCCGGCAAAGGCAGATTACATAAAATGGGTTGATTTTGGCGTAACGTCTTCGGCAATGCAGGCAGCCTTAAAGCTGGACACAGAAAGTCAGGACACCGAAACACCATTGGACTGGATTGAGCTGCTGGCGGTTTTAGGAGCACGATACGGCGGTGATTTCAAGCGGTTTAAGGTAGCTGACCTTAACACTCTGGCAAAACGAATAAAAGACGGCGAAAGTATTGCAGATATAACCCGCGATATGAAATACTATCCTTACTACAAAGAGGCATATTCGGCTGTGCTGAGCGGATTTGCGGGCGAATATGAAATCCAGAAATATAATGAAAAAAATAATCCTGTATGGGAAAAGAAATATGGGTTAAAAGCATTTTCGCCTATTGCAAAAAACTACGGCTACTCACACTATGATGATTTTGGGGCAAGCCGCAGCTATGGTTACAAACGGCGACACCTTGGTCACGATATGATGGGAAGTGTCGGTACACCTATAATTGCCATAGAAAGCGGCACTGTGGAGGCAATAGGCTGGAATCAATACGGAGGCTGGAGAATAGGTATACGCAGTTTCGACCGAAAAAGATACTACTATTACGCACATCTGCGAAAAAATCATCCTTATCCCAAAGATTTATCTATCGGGCACACGGTAAAGGCAGGCGACGTAATTGGCTATCTGGGAATGACGGGATACAGTTCAAAAGAGAATGTCAACAACATTGACACCCCACATCTTCACTGGGGTCTTCAGCTTATATTTGACGAATCTCAAAAGGATGGAAATGGCGAAATATGGATTGACTGCTATGAAATATCAAAATTCCTTGCAAAAAATGCCAGTGCGGTTATAAAGGATGAAACTACGGGTGAGTACCGCCGCAAATACGATTTTCTTGAAAAATCAGTCGAGAATATGGAATGATACAGATAAAACATCACGAAAGGCAGGCTTTAAGCTATGTACGTTATTAAAATGAAAACAATTATCTACTATTTTGCAATTCTGGTGATATCACTTGCCAGCATCGGCATAATCAGACTTTATGACAATCCATCAACCCCCGCAGCCGCAATTGATACCCCAACCGATGCCGCACCACAAAGCTCTGCATGGCTTGGCGACGTCAAGGATAAAGAGGTTGATGTGCCAATCCTTATGTATCACAACATTTTCAGGAGCGGCAACACCCACGGGGATTATATCATAAGCGAAGCCGCTTTTGAAAAGGATTTGAAATTCCTTTCAGAAAACGGCTATACCACAATCTTTATGCAGGATTTAATTAATTATACCGAGAATAAAGGCGACCTTCCCGAAAAGCCCGTTGTGCTGACCTTTGACGACGGATATTTTAACAACTGCGCCTATGCTTTTCCTTTGCTTAAGAAATACAACTCCAAAGCGGTTGTTTCGATTATCGGGTATTATACCGACCTTTACACCAAATCGCCCGACGAAAATCCGTCATACTCGCACGTTACCTGGAAGGACGTTCAAAATATGATGAAATCAGGCTTTGTGGAATTTCAAAATCACTCCTACAATCTGCACACCACAGACAAGGGCAGAAACGGAACAAAAAAGAAAAAGGGCGAATCCCTTGCCGAATACAAGGCAGTTCTCACCGATGATATCGGCAAGCTGCAGGATGCATTTTTAAGCAATACAGGGTATGCACCCAACACCTTTACATATCCATTTGGCAGCGTAAGCAACGATTCGTTTGAGATTATAAAGGAAATGGGCTTTAAGGCAAGCCTTTCGTGCGAAAGCGGTATGAACCATATCAGCCGCAATCCCGAAGACCTGTTTATGCTTAAACGCTACCTTCGCACACCAAAGAAGTCTGCAGAAAGCTTGTTGAAAAAATAGAAGGGTTGTCTGCAAGCATTATTTAAGTATTTCACGAAGCAACGGATAAATTTTTGTTGCCATCTCATAGAATCCCAAATCGGTAGGATGGATTGAATCTACCGTTGATTCAGGATTTTCAAGGAGCTTAAAGCCGTCAATGAAATAAACATTATCGCCACGTTTCTTAGCTTTTTCAAAGGCATTAATTACGACCTCCTTGCGTTTGGTCTGAACATCCAGCATCTTTTTGCTTTTGATTTGGGGACACAAAGGCGGGCTCATCATAATAATGGGCAGGTCGGGATTTTTTGCTCTGACAATTTCGTAAAAAGGATAGTAAGTATTCTCATAATGCTCTACGCTGGGGGCATTATACCCATAGGCATAAATAAATACCGACATATCCAAAGTGGCAATATGATGTGCAATGGCCTCCTCGCCCTTGTCGGCTCCTGAAAAGCCAAGGTTGATAAAATCTGCATCAAGCCATCTTGATAAAAGAGGAAGATAGTTTGTGCCAGGTCTTGATGCGCAACCGCCCTGAGATACAGAGGAGCCGTAGCAAACAATAGGTTTTTCTATTGAATATGGAGTAGCTTTTTCAAGAACACAGTTTTCTTCAAGGCCGATGTAAAGGCTTTTTACACCATTGTACAAGGGGAAATTTATTATAATTTCACGAAGAGAGTTATCGTCAAGTTCAAATGAAGCCTCGCTTAACGTCTCACCGGATTTGAAGGATTTAGGCGTTAAAACACCTTTGAATGTAAAGTCACCGGGACTGTTAGCAGGGGATGCATAAAGGTCAAAGCCGTGGCTCCCTGTTGCGGGCATATGGTACATAACCAAGGTATCTCTCAATTCTGCGTGAATTGCAATTCTTTTTGAATTTGTTCTGAAACGGACTCTTCCGCCCGAGGTGTGCAGAATCAGCCTTTGTACAAATTCGCTTACACCGTCACTTTCCGTAAACGAAATGGGAAGCCGTGAAAACACTCCGCTTTCATTTGGCGAAGAAAATCCATAAAGGGTAAAAGGCTCATCCAGACAGTTGCGAAAGATTAAGCCGTTTTCATCGACCTCCTGAGGTTTAAAATTTTTATCCAGATTTTCAATTTTTGACATAATGATAGCTCCTTTGCGAACAGAAACATTATAGCAATTATATGGTTATGGTAGCATACAGAGTAAAAAAAGTAAATGTTTTTTTGTACATAAAATCCTATAAAAAAGTATGCGTCAGCGCACTTTTTATGTAAAAAAATTTAATTTATAAATTTTAGTTTTCAGGGAAGAATAAGATATGAAACGAAAAAGTCAACGTATTGCCTGATTACAATTACATTTGGCATATTTATCTCTTGATTTTTCCGTATATTGTATAGGAAGGTGGTAGTTTTTATGAAAAAACTGCTTGCTGTGTCGGTTGGAATTCTGGCATCCGTATGTTTGATTACAGGATGTACAACAAATAACAATACTGACTCATCGACGGCAGAAGATGTTAAGCAGACCGGTGAAAGAATGATGGATGGAACCAAAAGGGCAGTTAACAACGCAGCAGATATGGGAAATGCGGTAATTGACGATATGACACAGCCCAACAACAAATGACAAGTATGAATTAAATAATGAAAGATATAGAAATCCGTAAAATTCGGGTTTCTATATTTTTTTGCCAAAATTGTTGACAAACGAATAAATCTATGCTATATTAACTGTATTAATACAAATAATACAGTTAGTTCGAATACAAGGAGGTGAACAAATGATAAATCTGGATTATAAGGATGGCAGGACACTGCACGAACAAATTGAGGCGGAACTAAAGCAACTGATTATAAACGGAATACTTTCAACCGATGAACAGCTTCCGTCGGTGAGAGAGCTTTCAATCAGCCTGACGGTTAATCCCAACACGGTTCAAAGGGCGTATAAGCAGCTTGAACAGGAGGGCTTTATCTACAGCATCAAGGGCAAAGGTAACTTTGTTTCACCCGTATCACAAAAGAACAGTCAAAAGCGGTGCGAGGAGTTGTATGAAGAACTGAGGCTTGCGGCAAAGGAACTGGCTTTTTTAGGCGAAGATAAAGAAAAGCTTCAAAACATTATTAACAATGTATATTCAGAAAAGGAGGAGTCCTTATGATAAAGGTAAAAGGTGTTACAAAATACTTTGATGACTTCAAGGTTCTTGACGATGTTAATATGGAAGTCAGAAAAGGTACAATATACGGTCTTATCGGTCCCAACGGTGCGGGCAAGACCACAATAATCAATCACATAAACGGCGTACTTACCCCAAAGACGGGTGAGATAACAATTAATGGCGAAAATGTTTATGAAAACGAAGGTGTAAAGCAGACAGTTCTGAACATTTCGGATGACTGGTTTTATTACAGCACCTTCAGTATTAAAGAAATGGCAAAGTTTTACCGTGATATATATCCGGCGTTTAATATGGAGCGATACAAAGCGATAAGCCAGATTTTTAAAATCGACGAAAAAAGGCAGATACGAAAGCTTTCCAAGGGTATGAAAAAGCAGGTTGCATTCTGGCTGAGCCTTTCTGCAATGCCCGATGTTTTAATTCTTGACGAGCCTCTTGACGGCCTTGACCCTGTAATGAGAAAGCAGGTGCTTAATCTTGTGATTGCCGACGTTGCCGACCGTGAAATGACGGTGCTGGTATCATCACACAACCTGCGTGAGCTTGAGGATATATGCGATTGGGTTGGTATTATACATAAAGGAAAGATGATTCTTGAAAAGTCACTTGACGACCTCAAGGGCGATGTTCATAAATATCAGTTGGTGTTGCGTGATGATGCGGCAGACAGACTTGATGCTATGGAGAACGTTTTGCATAAATCAAGAGTTGGCTCGGTTTACAACGTGATAGTGCGTGGCGACGCTAAGGAAACTGACCGACAGATGCAAAGCCTGATGCCAAGTCTTTGCGAACATATCAGCCTTACGCTGGAGGAAGTATTCATTTATGAGTTAGGAGGTTTGGGTTATGACTTCAAAAACATCATTATTTAACAAAGGCATTTTTAAATCAACGGTAAGAAGGTATGTATGGGGCTCTGTTCTTTATGCTATTGCACTTTTTATGGTGACATCCTTAGTGGTGCTTTTGGGTGTGGATAAGGATGCGACATGGTATATGATGGCAGAACGCGGCACGGCACTTATTCTTGACGAACACTACTTGTTTCTTCCGGTGATAATTGCTTGTTTTGTTCCCACCGTGGTGGCACTGCTGGTATACAGATTTATTCATTCAAAAAAGACCTCTGTGTTTGTACACAGCCTGCCGGTTTCCAGAACGGCAAATTATATATCATCAGTTCTGGCATCATTTGTACTTATGATGGCTCCAATTGTTCTTAATGGATTAATACTAATGCTTTTAAGCGTTTTTGGCTATGGTGAATTCTTTAATATTACCTCTTGCCTGATTTGGCTGGGCGTAAATTTGCTAACAATATTTTTAATGTTTTCGATTTCCACTTTTGTTGCAATGCTTACGGGCAATACTTTTGCGGCTGTGGGATTAAACGGCTTAATTCATTGCTTTGTGATTATATTTGCAGCGGCATTTTCGGCTTTGGCATCCTGCTTTATTTATGGGTACTATGAGGCAAATGAGTTATTAAATAAGTCAATGGAGTGGAATTTTGTAGCATATGTGATGGAAATTGCCAATAGGCTAAGCTTTAAAAATTCTCCCGATTTTGACTGGGTAAAGCTGATAATTATGATTGTGACAGCGGTGGTGTTTTACATTTTTGGCTTATTGCTTTACAAAAAACGCAGAATGGAGGTCGCCGAGGATGTGGCGGCATTTAACTGCCTTAATCCCATTTACAAATATCTGGTGACTTTTATTGCGGCACTTGGCTCATTTGCGATTTTCAGTCATTTGATGGACGAAAGACCTATGGTGCCAATAATTGTTACGTTAATAATCAGCGTGATTGCGTATTTTGCGGCAGAAATGATACTGCGTAAAACTTTTAAGGTGTGGGATAAATACAAAGGTTACCTTGTATTTGCGGCAGCCTTTGTTGCAATGATATGCGTGTTTGCCTTTACCAGCTTTTTTGGATACGAAACAAGGGTTCCGGATGTTAAGGATATCGAGAGTGCAGCGATTTATGAATACTATTATCAGCCGGATGTACCTTGGATTACAGATAGCGAAATAATTGGCTATACAACATCTGTTCACGAAGAGCTTGTAGAAAAGGAAAACATATATATCGTTAAAGAACGCAGAGATAACTATAATTATAATACGGCTATGCATATCAGGTACAAGCTGAAAAACGGCAAAACTATAGTCAGACGTTATCCTGTAAATCAGACAAAGGCGTATGAAATTCTTGAAAACCTTTATAAGTCCGATGAATACAAACGCAAGGTTGTTGAGTTGTTTGACAAAAATATAGGCAAAATTTATAGTATTAGCTTTAATCACAATAATGTAGGCTTTAATGATGGAGAAAAGATAAAGGAATTCTACTCCTGCCTGGAAGAAGATGTTATGCGGCTTGACTACAGCCAGATGCATACTGCCGATGCGTGGAGTATGAATGTATCGGTTGAGTATGTTCCTGCAGAAGATATGGACAGATATGATTCAGAACGATATCTTAACAGTATCTTTTTGAGCATCAATGCAAATTACAAAAAATCTATACAGTGGATAAGGGACAACGGCTTTGAAAATCAGTTGTTTAACACCGGAAACCGTGATTTATGCGTGATGACTGCTGAACAATGGGATAAATATACAACCAGTGACGAATTAACAGTAGCCTCTTATGGCAAGGGACCCACAGTACAGTCTCACAGAATAAAAAGCTTTAATGAAATTACCGGAGTTGAAAGGATAACCGATGCAGAAACGAAAAAGAGTATTGCAGATTTTGTGACAAGCAAAGGTGTTAGATATGTCCCCGATAAAGAATTTTCCTATTATGTATGCGTTATAAATGAGGCAGAATATCTGGAGGTTGCGGCGGCATTTTACGAAGACGGACAGGGCGTTTTAGAACTGATTAAATAATTTCGGATGAAGGTACTAACTTGGTTGGTGCCTTCATATTTTATTGGGTTTTGGTGTAAAATAAGGTTGGTTTATTTACAAATTTTTTCTTTTATGATAATATTGAAAACGGAGGAGATTAACGTGAAAGATCCTTTCCCGTTAAGCCTCCGGCGGATTTCATTGCCCGTGCGAAATTTTTTTCGCGTTCGCTCAAAAACGCACATGGGCGTAAAAATCTCTTATCATTCCTTGCCATACGGATAAGAGATATTTTATCCTTTTTATGCCGACGTATGGCGGCGGAATGGAGATTAACGTGAAAGTTCCTTTCCCGTTACGCCTCCGGCGGATTTCATTGCCCGTGCGAAATTTTTTCGCGTTCGCTCAAAAACGCACATGGGCGTAAAAATCTCTTATCATTCCTTGCCATACGGATAAGAGATATTTTATCCTTTTTATGCCGACGTATGGCGGCGGAATGGAGATTTTTATGATTATAGATATTCATACACACGCATTTCCTGAAAAGATTGCAGAACGTGCCATTGACACCTTAAGCCATACATCAGGCGGGCTTATTCCTCAGCACAGGGGGACTCTTGCAAGCCTTAAAGAAGAAATGGCAAAGGATGGGGTAGACATTTCGGTTGTTTTGGGAATTGCCACAAACCCCCATCAGCAGACAAACGTAAATAATTTTGCAGCAGAGATAAACAAGGACGAAAAGATTATTGCTTTCGGGTCGGTGCATCCTGACTCACCTGACGCACTGGACGAGCTTGAACGTATTAAGGCTCTTGGACTGAAAGGTGTTAAACTGCATCCCGAGTATCAGAACTTTTTTGTGGATGACGAGAGGATGAAACCTATATACGAAAAAATTTCCCGACTTGGATTAATAACACTTTTCCACGCAGGGCACGACTATGGCTACAGCGAGCCGTTTCACTGTATGCCCGAAAATTTAGAGCGTGCGCTTAAATGGTTTTCGGCACCTGTTATTGCTGCTCATTGGGGCGGTGCAGGCTGTGCAAAGCTTGTTCAAAAACACCTTTGCGGAAAGGATGTCTGGTTTGACTTGTCATTTGGCTATGGGAATATGCCAAAGAGCTTTGCTCAGGAAATTGCAGACAAGCATACGCCCGACAGACTGCTTTTCGGTTCGGATATGCCGTGGCACAGACCGTCGTGGGAGGTAAGATTGATTGAATCTTTAGACCTTTCGGCACAGGATAAGGAAAAAATATATTATAAAAACGCAGTCAGACTTTTGGGTTTGGATATATAAGTTTGATATTATGCAAAAAATGTTGACGAAAGTGCAAAGACAAAAATATATTTATAGGATAAAATGTTAAAAATAAATTTCAGGCGGAGGAATAGTGATGTTACCAAAAATCAAAAAGGGTCAAAATCTTGATATAAAACATTTTCCGACCAAATTTCAGGCGCTTGTTTTTAGATTGTGGGAGTGTGTTCCTGCAAAACGGCTTGCCGAGGTTTTGAAAACCGACGAGAATACTGTGGAACAACTTGCCGCTGATATGGGACTGGGCAAACAGAAATGGCTTGATGACTGGATGACAAGGGGATATATTTCTATATTAAGACATGCTTGGAATATTTTGCCGTACAGCCAATTGTGTCAGCTTCTTGACTGGAGCGAAGAGCGGCTTGATTATATCCTTAAAGAAGATGATTTTCTTGGTATCAAGCTTGCAGGATGGAATCTTACAAGAACAGATTGCGGTGAAGTTGTATACCGACCTCTTACCGATGAAGAAAAAAAGAGAACGGCAGAAATCAAGAATGTAATTGAAAAAGAAATTCTTAGCATTGATGCATCAAAGGCAGAGCCGCCATTTAGCTTTTTTGCCGACCGTTATGCTCCAATAACAACCAAAAAGAGCCGACAGGTGACCGTAGATGACAGTTGGGAGATAAAGTGCAATTGCCGTGGTGCTGAAGATTTCGTTAAGGACTTTGTTGACGAGGCAAGGCGTGTTTACGGAGTGAAATTTAACGGCGGCAGCGGAAGATATATCGAAATCTGTATGACTGCAAGAACCGATGATGAGGAATATCACGAGATAGATATAACCGACAGCAAAATAATTATCAATGCGGCGACCCCATTGGGAATAATGCGTGCGCTTTATTTTATTCTTGACCTTGCCAACGGTAGTGGAGCACTTAGCTTTGATAAAAAGAAATATAAAAGAAAGACCAAAATTAAAACACGTTTTATCTATTCGTTCTGTGGTTTGTATGGTGACGTTCTTGATAAGGATAGCTCCATTTCGTTCCCCGACGAACTTCTTCGGGGATATGCAAGGCAGGGGATAAATGGTGTGTGGATTCAGGGTGTATTCTTTAAACTTGCGCCTTATTCCTTTGCTCCTGAAAAGTGTGAAGGCTGGAAGGCTCGCCTTGAAAATCTTGACAAACTGACCAGGCGTTGTGCACGTTATGGAATTAAGGTTTATATGTACATAAACGAGCCACGCAATCTTGATATGGCGTTCTTTGAAAAAAATCCTGAACTTAAAGGAACAGAACAGTTGGGCGGTTATGCTTGCCTGTGCAGTTCTCACCCCGAAACCCATAAGTATCTCAGGGAAACGATACAGACAATATGCAAAAGTGCCCCACTTTTGGGTGGATTTTTAAACATTACCCAAAGCGAAAACTTAACTCTTTGTTATTCAAATGGCATACAGGGCACCGAGGACTTTAAGGAAGAAGGTTTTTGTCCTGTATGTGGCAAACGTAAAGGGTCTGAGGTTACAGCCGAAGTGCTGAAGGTTATGGCAGATGCCGCATCGGATGTGAACCCTGATATTAAATTTTTTGTTTATGCATGGGTATGGGGAAGGCATTTTGCAGACCAGCTTGAGGATTTGATAAGCAGATTGCCTAAGAATGTGATAATAACTCAGGTAAGCGAAACCGGAATAGAATTTAATCGTGGCGGAATTGACAATAAGGTGGTCGATTATTCGCTGTCTATTGTTGGGCCGGGTCAAGCGGCAAAGGACCTTTGGTCTGTGGCACGCAAGCATGGGCTTCAGGTTGCGGCAAAGGTGCAGATAAATAATTCGTGGGAATGTTCAACAGCGCCATTTTTGCCTGTATACGAAAATGTTACCGAGCACATGAAAAATCTGATTGATGCGGGAATTGAACATATTATGCTTTCCTGGACTTTGGGTGGATATGTTTCGGACAATATCAAAATTGCATCGGCGTATTTTTTTGAGGATACAGAAAACAACGACAACCCATACGATGTGGTTCTTGAAAATTCTTATGGTGAATATGCCCACAAGGTAAAGTCAGCAGCAAACCATTTTTGCAAGGGTTTTTCGGAATATCCCTTTGATTGGAAGCATATATATGACGGGCCTTCAAATTCAGGCGCTGCAAACATTATATACCCTCAGCCAACCGGTATAAATGCAACAATGACCTGTTATCCCTATGATGACCTTAAGGCTTGGTGTGCAGGTGTGTATACCCCCGAAATTCTTGAAATGCAGTATGCAAAGCTGTGTGCCGAGTGGGAAAAGGGACTTGGGGTGCTTGCAGATGTGCCTGATTGCGAGTTTAAGGATATGGCGGTGTATGGATATACACTCTTTAAAGCATCGCTTAATCAGATAAGATACTATATGCTTCGTGACGGCAAGCCGGATAAAAGTGAGATGGACAAGCTTGTGCAGTCAGACAAGGAGTTGGCACTTATGGCATACAAAATTATGCTCCGCAACAGCTCGGTTGGTTATGAAGCGGCAAATCATTATTATGTGACAAGAACATCTTTTATGGAGAAGGTTGTCAACTGTGATTATTTATTAAAATAAAATTAATTAAGGTCATAGCAAAACTATGACCTTTCAGCGTGTCGATAAAGTCGACACCCTGACAAAGACATCGAAAAACGCAGGTATATTTTGTGAAATCGTTTTCGTCGGCGTACGTGGGTACGGTAGAGAACGATTTCGCAAAAAGCAAGCAACGGTGCGGCATTCTCGATGAGTGTCGCACCGTTTAATACATTACGGTATGTCATAAATGCCATACCCTACATCTATTTAACTTTAATTTGCTTGCGGTAGAACAAGTTTTTCGACAGTCTGTAAGGTCATAGCAAAACTATGACCTTTTTGCTTGCAAAAAAATAAACAAATTTTGTAAAAGTACTTGATTATTTTGTTATTATTATGTATAATAGCACTTGTTTTATAGTATTAAATCAAAAGTTTTGTAATACTAAATTTCAGAGGTGATTTCTGTGGACATAGGTAAAAAGCTTAAACGCCTTCGTATCAAGCATCAACTGACACTTGAGGAGCTTGCCAACCGGAGCGAGCTTTCAAAGGGGTTTTTATCACAGCTTGAAAATAATAACTGCTCTCCGTCGATTTCTACGCTGGAGGATTTGCTGGAGGTTTTAGGCTCGTCACTTCAGGAATTCTTTTCCGAGAAATCAGAGGAAGCAATTGCCTTTTCAGAAAAGGATTATTACGTAAACGAGCAGGAGGAGTATAAGATTGATTATCTTGTTCCCAATGCCCAGAAGAATGCGATGGAACCCATAAAAATTGAAATTTTCCCAGGCGGAAAATCTCAGGAAATTACTCCGCACGACGGCGAGGATTTTGGGTTTGTTCTCAGTGGCTGTGCAGACTTGTTTTACGGCGGCGAAAAACACCATCTGAAAAAGGGCGACACCTTTTATGTCAGGTGCAACGAAAATTATTATATAGAAAACAACGGCAGGCGGAATTGCGAGTTGATATGGATATCAACCCCGCCATTTTTCTAAAGGAGGGACTAACGTGAATGCTTTAATTGAACTTAAAAACATTACTAAAACCTTTGACGACCAACAGATTTTAAAGGGTATTAACCTTAAAATTAATGAAAAGGAATTTTTAACCTTGCTGGGTCCTTCGGGTTGCGGCAAGACAACAACATTGCGTATAATTGCGGGCTTTGATGAATCTGACGACGGCGAGCTTTTGTTTGACGGCATTGAGATTTCAAAGGTGCCTCCATATAAGCGTGAGGTAAACACGGTGTTTCAGAAATATGCCTTGTTTCCGCATCTGAATGTTTTTGAGAATATCGCCTTTGGTCTTAACATAAAAAAGACAGAAAGGTCGGTTGTTAAGCAAGAGGTTGAAAAGATGCTTAAGCTGGTTGGTCTTTCGGGATACGAAAGGCGTGATGTAACATCGCTGTCAGGCGGTCAGCAACAGAGAGTTGCAATTGCCCGTGCTCTTATCAACAAGCCAAAAGTGCTGCTCCTTGACGAGCCTTTGGGTGCTCTTGATGCAAAGCTCCGCAAGGAAATGCAGTTCGAGCTGAAAAAAATTCAGCAGGAGGTAGGCATCACATTTATATATGTGACTCACGACCAGGAGGAGGCTTTGTCAATGTCTGATACCGTGGTTGTTATGAACGACGGATACATTCAGCAAATCGGCACTCCCACTGATGTGTACAACGAGCCTGAAAACCGCTTTGTTGCTCAGTTTATAGGCGAGTCGAATATTATCGAGGGTATTATGATTCGTGACTGTCTTGTTGCATTTGATGATTTTGAATTTGAATGTGTAGACAAGGGTTTTAAGGAAAACGAGGAAATCGAGGTTGTTCTTCGCCCCGAGGATATTGATATTGTCGAGCCTGATGCGGCAAAGCTTCGCGGTACGGTTACAAGCATTGTATTCAAGGGCGTGCATTACGAAATAATGGTACAGTCAAAATACCGTCAGTATATGATACATACCACAGATTATCACGATGTTGGAAAGCGAGTGGGTTTGACCTTCGGGCCTGAGGATATTCACGTTATGTGGAAGATGAACTGATTTGAAAGGATAAGGCTATGAAATACTTTAAAAATCTGGTAAGACCATATATGGTGTGGTCGGTTGTAGTTATTCTTGTTCCGATTTTTATGATATTTTTATATGCTGTGACAAACAGCGGTAATTCTCTTATAAATATACAGTTTACTCTTGACAATTTTGCAAAATTTGTCGAGCCTGTGTATCTTGAGGTGTTTATAAGTTCTATTGAAATGGGTCTTATTACTGTGGCGATATGTCTGGTCTTGGGCTATGCTATGGCGTACATAATTTCACGATGTAAGGAACGTACACAAAGTATACTTATATTACTTGTAACAATTCCTATGTGGATAAATATGATTATCAGAATCTATGCTTGGAAGAGCATTTTAGAGCCGCTTGGTCTTATGTACACCGATTTTGCCGTTATGGTTGGGCAGATTTGCGAATTTTTGCCGTTTATGATAATTCCCATTCACACATCGCTCAGCAAAATGGACAAGTCGTTTGTTGAGGCAGCATATGATTTGGGTGCAAACCCTATACAGACTTTTTTAAAGGTGACATTCAAGCTGTCAATCCCCGGTGTTTTAAACGGTGTGATTATGGTATTTTTGCTATCCATTTCAACCTTTATGATTCCCAAAATACTGGGCGGCGGTCAGTATATGTTAATCGGAAACCTGATTGAAAAGCAGTTTATCGAAGTGGGCGACTGGAACTTTGGCAGTGCCGTATCACTTTTGCTTGCTGTAATCATACTAATATCAATCAAATGGATGAAGAAGATTGATAGGGACGAAAACTGATTTTTGTAAAAAGGAGGCTGTGTGTTGAAAAAGCTAGCACGTATTTCATCGGGATTTTATGTGGCACTGTGCTTTGCATTCTTTTATGTGCCAATTATTATAACAATGATATTTTCCTTTAATTCGTCACGTTCCTTTGCTAAGTTTACGGGTTTTTCCTTTCGATGGTACGAGGCACTTATTAACGATGCCGAGATTATGTCGGCTGTGTGGATTTCTGTATCGGTTGCAGTTCTGGCGACAGCGGTTTCTACAGTTTTGGGAACTATCACGGCAATCGGGCTTTCAAAAAGCCGCAGGATAGTTAAAGAATGGATTTTAAATATAAATAACATTCCCATTATGAACCCCGACATTGTTACCGCAATCGGGCTTATGATACTGTTTACTGCAATGAAGATTGAAAAGGGCTATGTTACGATGCTGCTTGCCCATATATGTTTTTGTACGCCGTATGTTATAACATCGGTGTACCCTAAAATCCGCGAGCTTGACGTAAATATTGCAAATGCTGCAATGGATTTGGGTGCAACACCCTTTCAGGCACTTATCAAGGTTATTGTGCCGATGATAAAGCCGGGAATTGTTGCAGGCATGCTTCTTGCATTCACTATGTCAATTGACGATTTTGTTGTTTCGTATTTTGTAAGCGGAAACGGTGTTGAAAATATTTCAATGATTGTATACAATGCAACCAAGCGTATTAATCCGACAATAAACGCACTATCCACAATAGTTATTCTTGTTATTGTAATTGGTGTTGCGGTTGTAAAGCTGGCACCCGGCGGAAGAATTAAAATTCTCCTGTCAAACCTCAGCGACCAAAACAGACGCAGAATAAAAGTGATAGGAATTGTTGCTCTTTGTGCATTGGTGGGCTTTGCTGCAGTAGCAATGAACGGCGGCGGTCAGACTTTAAAGGTATATAATGCGGGCGAATACATAGACGACAGTCTTATAGCTGCCTTTGAGGAGGAGTATGGCTGCAAGGTTATATACGAAACTTTTGATTCAAACGAATCAATGTATACCAAGGTTATGAGCGGCGAAAAATATGACATAATTATCCCATCTGACTATATGATTGAACGTCTTGCCAAAGAGGATTTGATTCAGGAGATTGACAAATCAAAGCTCTCCAATCTTGACGGAATAATTCCATCAATTCTTGACCGTCCATTTGACCCGGGCAACAAATACTCAATACCCTATTTCTGGGGGAATGTGGGCATACTTTATGACACAACCGTGGTTGACCAATCCGATCTCAACGACGGCTGGGAACTTCTTAGAAATCCAAAGTATAAGGACAACATTTATATGTATGATTCCGAACGTGACTCGTTTATGATAGCACTAAAGGCTTTGGGTTATTCGCTTAACACAGCCGAGAAAGACGAGATTGATGCGGCATACAACTGGCTCGTGGAGCAACGTGAGATTATGAATCCCATATATGTTGGTGATGATGTTATTGACAGTATGATTACCGGCAGCAAGGCTATGGCAATTGTATATTCGGGAGATGCGGCATACATTATGTCTGAGAACGAAAATATGAGGTTTTTCACTCCTGATAAAGGCACAAATCTGTGGATTGACGGTATGGTTATAACAAACGAATGTACAAAGACTGACCTTGCTCACAAGTGGATTGACTTTATGCTAAGGCCCGAGAACGCCGCAGCAAATTCCGAGGCAGTTGGATATTCGTCGCCGGTAGAGAGTGCCTTTGAAGAAATCCGTGATACTGTTTATTCAGGGAATGAAGCATATGTCCCAAGGCAGGACAACGGCAATGACGAATATTTCAGGTATCAGGAACCTGCAACAAAGAAATACTATGCTGAAATGTGGACAAAAGTAAAATCTCAATAAGAGTCTGAGAAAAAATAAAGGAACGGTAATTCTATGTATATAATAGCAGGATTGGGAAATCCGGGGAAAAAGTACGTAAACAGCCGCCACAACATAGGCTTTGATACATTGGATGCGGTTGCGGCAAAATATAATATTGATATAAAAAAGGTTAAATTCAACGGTATTTACGGCGAGGGTACAATTGCGGGCGAGAAGGTTGTTCTGGTAAAGCCGCAGACCTTTATGAATTTAAGCGGTGAATGTATCAGGGATTTTAAAAACTGGTATAAGGTTGAAAACGACCAAATAATAATAATCTATGACGATATTTCATTGCCACTTGGCAAAATGCGTATTCGCCCCAAGGGTAGTGCCGGCGGACACAACGGGATTAAAAGCATTATCTACCAGACAGGGTCGGAGGTATTCCCCCGAATAAAACTCGGTGTGGGCAGCCCCGAAAACCCTGATTACGACTTGGCTGATTATGTTCTTGGACATTTCAGCAAAAAAGAAATAGAGGTACTTGTTCCTGTTGCGGTAAAGGCGGCAGAGGCTGTTGGCGAAATTATTAAAAACGGTACCGAAAAGGCAATGTCTAAGTTTAACGGTTAGGTGTTGTCAGGCAGAATTTAAGGTGAGGCTATGAATGGATTTCTGAAAATTTTAGAAAGCTTAGCTGATTTTGAAGAAATAACGGGGGGACTGAAAAAAGCACAGTCCCCTGTTAGTGTTGTGGGTGTTTCTGATTCGGTAAGGGCACACCTTGTTTTTTGTACAGCAAAAGCCTTGGGCAAGAAAGCCTTGGTGGTTGCGGCAAATCAGGCAAAGGCAAAGGAAATTTACGAAGATTTAAAGTTCTTTTTTCAGGGGAATGTGCTGTTTTTCCCCGAAAAGGATTTGGTGTTTTATGATATTGAGGCAGCGGCAAACGACATAAAGGCACAACGTCTTGAGGTTTTGGATAGTCTGAGCTGTGGCGGTGACTTATCTTGCGTTGTTACCACAATGTCAGCGCTGATGAGTGCTACAGTTCCAAAGGAATTATACAGCGAAAAGGCACTTGTTCTTTCGGTTGGTGACGAAATCGAGCTTGATGACCTTTGCAACATAATGGTGGATTTTGGGTATAAGCGTGAGGATATGGTTGAAGGCCCCGGGCAGTTCAGCGTCAGGGGCGGAATTTTTGATTTCTTCCCTTATTGGAGTGATATGGCATTCCGCATAGAATTTTTTGACACGATGGTTGATTCTGTAAGAGAGTTTTATGTTGAAACACAGCGCACCGCATCGGGCGAGGGTTGCGATTCCGCCCGTATAACTCCGGCAAGCGAGCTTGTTGCAGAGCGTGACGTGCGTGAAAGATGTGTCAAGGCATTGAATGAAGAAGCATCAAGGGTGTGCAGAAAAAAGGAACAGACAGAAGAAACCCTGAAGCTGATAGAAGGCCTTAAACGTGATGCCGAGAGGATAGAGCAAGGGATAGTTTTTCCCTCGAGAGATAAGTATATTCCATATCTGTATGACGAAAAAATCCCGACCCTTTTAGATTATATCGGTGATGATTTTATTGTGTTTGCGGATGATGCGTCCGGTATTTCCGAGGCGGTAAAAATAGAAAAGAACAGATTCGATGAAACTCTTAAAGATATGCTTGAACGTGGAATAATTCCCAAAAGCACAATGAAGTATACAGGGGATTATCACGAGCATATAAAGACGATGTCGAAGCTTGGAATGGTTGTAATGTCGGCACTTTCACATTCCAACCCCGACATAAAGCCGCAAAGATTGGTCAGCTTTACTGCCAAAAGCCTAAACAGCTTTGGCGGCAAAATGGAATTTTTTTATGATGCTCTTGATTTTTATAAAAAGAATAGATACCGCACAGTAATACTTGCAGGCTCAGAGCGTCGTGCTGAAAATCTTTATACACAGCTTTGTGATGAAGAGATTCCCTGTACATTGGCAAAGAGCTTTGATGATATCCCCGAGGCGGGCAGGATTGTTGTTACACACGGTGGCTTGCGACGTGGCTTTGAGTATCCGCTTATCCGCACAGTTGTTATCAGCGATAAGGAAATCTTTGGCGAAAGCAAAAAGAAACGCAAAAAGGCAAGAATTTCAAAGGAAAACCGCATTGACAGCTTTACTGATTTGCACGTGGGTGACTTTGTTGTTCATCAAAACCACGGTATCGGTCAGTATGTGGGGATTGAACGTCTTACTGTTGAGGGTGCTCAAAAGGACTATTTAAAGCTTGTATACAAGGGCGGCGACAGCTTGTATGTTCCTGCCGACCAGCTTAATCTGATTTACAAGCACATCGGTCGAGATGGCGGTCAGGTGAAGCTTAGCAGTCTTGGCGGTCAGGAATGGAACAGAGCCAAGCAAAGGGTTAAAAATTCCTGTCAGGATATGGCAAAGGAGCTTGTGGAGTTGTATGCTCAACGTGATGCAATCCGTGGTATCGAGTTCTCAAAGGACACCGAATGGCAGCGTGATTTTGAGGCGGCGTTTCCATACGAAGAAACCGACGACCAACTGCGTTGCATCGAGGAAGTAAAACAGGATATGGAACGCCCCAGACCGATGGAACGTCTGCTTTGCGGTGATGTTGGCTACGGAAAGACCGAGGTTGCTATGCGTGCCGCATTCAAGGCGGTGATGGACGGGTATCAGGTAGCATATCTTGTTCCTACCACCATTTTGGCAAACCAACACTACAACAATTTCAGGCAGAGGATGAAGGATTATCCTGTAAATATTGCCTGTCTTTCAAGATTTTGCACCCCCAAACAGCAAAAGGATATTGTTGCAAGGCTCAAATCGGGCGAGGTGGATATTGTAATCGGCACACACAAAATTTTGCAAAAATCGGTTGTTTTCAAAAAACTGGGTCTTTTGATTATCGACGAAGAACAGCGTTTCGGTGTTGCACACAAAGAAAGAATTAAGGAAATGAAAAAGGAAATAGATGTCTTAACCCTTTCGGCAACGCCCATCCCCCGAACTTTGCATATGTCAATGTCGGGAATACGTGATATGAGTATTATTGCCGAGCCTCCGGGTGAAAGGTATCCTGTGGCAACATACGTGATGGAATATGACCGTGATGTAATCCGCGAGGCGATTTCAAAGGAAATCGGCAGAGGCGGTCAGGTTTATTACCTTCACAACCGTGTTCAGGGAATAGAAAAAACCGCAAAGGAAATCGAGGATATGCTGCCGGAGGTGCGAGTGGCTGTGGCACACGGACAGATGTCCGAGACCGAGCTTGAAAAGATTATGATGGCAATGTCACAGGGCGAAATTGACGTTTTGGTGTGTACTACGATAATTGAAACAGGTCTTGATATTGCCAATGTAAATACAATTATTATGGAAGACGCCGACAGACTTGGTCTGGCACAGCTTTATCAGCTAAGGGGCAGAGTTGGGCGTTCAAACAGACTTGCCTATGCATATCTTACGTATCACCGTGACAAGGTGCTTAACGAGGATGCACAAAAAAGGCTTAAAGCAATCCGTGAATTTACCGAGTTTGGTTCGGGCTTTAAAATTGCTATGCGTGACCTTGAAATACGCGGCACGGGCAATGTTGTAGGTGTTCAGCAAAGCGGACATATGGACAGCGTGGGTTATGATATGTATTGCAAGCTCCTTGCTCAGGCGGTAAGCGAAATGCAGGGTATACCCATTGAAGAGGAAATTGAAACATCGGTTGACTTCCCTGTCAGCGCATTTATTCCCGAGGGCTACATCAAGGCACACAGCCAAAGACTTCTTGCCTATAAAAAGATTGCGGCAATTGAGAGTGCAGAGGATTTGAGTGACGTATATGATGAACTTCTTGACAGATACGGCGATGTACCCGTGACGGTAAATAATCTGATGCTTATTTCTCTTATCCGAAAGCTGGCATCCGAAAAACTGTTTACCGAGGTTAAGGGCGGCAGAAACAATCTTGTCCTGCATTTTATGCCTGACAATGCACCAGACCTTTCGGAATTTGTAAACAGCGATTATTTGAAATCCGGCAAGGCGGTTATTAAAACAGGCAAAAAACCCAAAATCATATATACCTTTAAGGAAAATTTAAAAAATACCGAATATCTTAATATGGTAAAAGAATTTATTGAAAAAATATAGACGATTTTTATAATTGGGTGTATAATTAAAATAAAGTTATTTAAAGATTGGAGTAATTGATATGGAAAATGAAAATCTAAATGAAAAAAATGTAGATGATGTTATCGAAGAGACAACTGCTCAAGAGATTGAAGATGTTATCGAAGAGGCAACTGCTCAAGAGTTTGAAGATGTTGCTGAAGAAGTTGAAACAGCAACCGATGATGACGTTATAGGTGACGAATGGCAGACAGAAACTGTTGAAGCCGTTGAAACTGAGGAGCAAGAAACATTAACCGAGGAAGAACTTGCGGTAATTGCTGCGGCAAATAAGAAAAAGAGAAATCTGATTATTGCAATTTGTGCAGCGGTGGTTGTAGTTGTTGCTTTTGCGGCATATTGGGTATGCAGAGTAGAGGGCATAGGCGAAGATACAATCGTATCAAATGTTCTGATGGAAAATGCAGGTGCTGATGCAAAAAATGACAACATCAAGTACGAAAATCCCATTATGGCTGCAGTCAATACATTTACCGACAAAAAGGACGCTGTTATGACAGTTGGGGGCAAGACTGTAGATAAAGATGTATTTGAATGTGTGACAAATATGATGGGTGCAAACTGCGTGTATTCACTTTTACAGACAGGAATGCTGACAAATGTCGCAGATATGAATTGGGACGAAAAGGCGTTTGAAACAAAAATGAACTATACCGAATACGCAAAGGGTTTGGCTACACAAAATGTTATACCGATATATGCTCTTGTTGCGGAGGGCGAAAAGAGAGGTATTACCCTGACTGAAGACGAAGAAAAGGAAATTGCCGACCAGATAGAGGAACTAAAAGAATTCTACGGCGATGAATTTGAGACGGCGCTTAAGCAAAATGGCTATGCAAACGAAGTGGCTCTTGCAAAAGTGCAAAAGTTGCAAAAGCTGATGGAAAAGACAACCGCTGATGCTGAAAAGGATTTAAGTAAATATATCTCCAACGAAGAATTGCAAAAAGCAGCGGGCGATGCTGAAAAGGTGACAGTTAAGCACATCCTTATTGCCTTTGACGAAGAGGGTCTTGGTGATGTAACCGACGAAAAAAAAGCTGCAGCAAAGACAGAGGCTGAGGAAGTTCTTAAAAAGCTTAACGACGGCGGTGATTTTGATAAGCTGATGGCAGAATATAATGACGACCCCGGCGCAACACCAGAGGGTTATACCTTTGCTGATGACGGCACAATGGTACAGCAGTTTACCGATGCGTCATTTGCTCTTGAAATCGGCGAAACAAGCGGTCTGGTTGAAACATCATATGGTTATCACATCATTCAGCGAATGGAACGCACCTTTACTATTGATGACTACATTGCATATCTTTCAAATAACGCAGATGTAAAAATAAGAAAAGGCAATTTCTCAAAGGTGGGCGTTACTGCAGATTTTGATGCAATATTTGCACCAGCCGAGGAGTAAAATTCGGCAGAACCACGCTTACTCTACAGAAGAAAAGGGTGAAGAATATGTCTGTTTATTCAATTATATCATCGCTTTTGAGCTACGTTTTTACAACAATAATATATTTGTTTATTTTCAGCGTTATTGCTCTTATCTATATGGATATAAAAAAGACAGGCAAGAAGGAACGGACAAAAAACACCTCCCCCGAAAAAGAGGGAGCAGATGTGCAGCAAAATATCTATGCCGTACTTAAAACGGTTAAAAACAGATATGCGGCCGAGGCAAAGATGAAGGCTGCCTACCGCATAAGCGCAAAAGGTGTGATTATAGGCCGTGGCAAGGATTGTGATATCACGGTTAATCATATGTTTTTGTCGGTAGAGCACTTTCAGGTATGGTGTGACGAGGGCGTGTGGTATATTGGTGATATGGGCAGCAAAAACGGCACATATCTTAACGGCTCAAAGCTGAAAAAGGTAAAACCACTTGAAAATGGCGACGAAATTGCCTTTGGAGAGCTTAAGTTCATATTTGAGGAGGGCTAGGTGTGAGCAAGGCAAATTACAGACTCCCTGCCTACCTTCTTATTGTGATGAACGTGCTGGGATTTTTGCTTTTGTATATGGTAAACGATTATCAGCTCAACATACTTTATGTTGGGCTTGGTTTACTTTGCATGTTTATTCTTATGTATTCCATTCTGGTTATCTGTCGTATGGGCGATAAGTTTTTAATGCTGATTGCGTCTATGCTTATGACAATGGGTGTTTTGATGTTATGCCGTCTTGATATCATTATGGGGGCACGACAGATTGTGTGGATAGGCATAGGCGGAGTTGTCTTTTTTACCGCATACTGTATTTATTACAGCGTGCGTATCTGGAATAAAATGTGGTTTTTGTATGCGATGGGTGGAGTGGCACTTTTTGTTGTAACACTTGTTTTCGGCAAAACCGTCAACGGCTCACGAAACTGGATTGATATAGGTATAGTAGCCTTTCAGCCCTCCGAAATCATAAAAATCCTTTATGTTATGTTTCTTGCGTGTCATTATTCAGAAAGCTGGAGTAAGCCATTTTTAAAAATTCAGCCAATGTATATGACGGGTATAATTACTTATACTTATATTTTATTCCTTGTTCTGCAACGCGACTGGGGAACAATTTTAGTTGTATTTTTAATATTTATCTTTATGATATATGTGTACGAAAAAAACAGATGGTTTCTGTGGGCAAATGCAGCTGCGGCATCGGTAGTGGGGCTTCTTGGTTATAAGTTTTTGTATCACATCCAAGTGCGTGTGGGCGTGTGGCTTGACCCGTGGCAGGATGTTTCAAACAAAGGCTACCAGATTGCACAGTCACTTTTTGCCATTGCATCAGGCGGATATTTTGGCAGAGGTCTTGGCAACGGCTCGCCGCATTACATCCCCGAGGTGCATACCGACTTTATCTTCTCGGCAATCTGCGAGGAGATGGGTGTCTTTGGCGGTGCGGCAATTATTATTTTGTTTTTCTTGTTGTCTTACCGATGCTTTAAAATAACTCTTAACACCGAAAATCCTTACAACAAAGCGGTTGGACTTGGACTTACCCTTATGTTTGCTTTGCAAACCTTTATAATCATCGGCGGTGTTACAAAGTTTATTCCCCTGACGGGCATAACGGTTCCCTTTGTCAGTTATGGCGGAACGTCTATTGTAGTGAGCTTTGCATCACTTGGCATAATGCAGGCGATTTCTGCCATCGAGGACAGAAAGGAGGCACGGATGAATGAATGTGAATAAAAAAATTATTCGTGTTCTGATTATTATTTCGGCTTTATTTCTGGCACTTCTGACATATCTTTTGTATTTTAATTTATTTAGGGCGGACACTGTTTCAACTAATCCCTACAACCGCCGTCAATGGGACGATGAAAGATATGTTACCCGAGGGACAATATATGATAAAAATGGTCTTGTTCTTGCTGAAACTATTGAGGATGGCGGAAACACCCGGCGTGTATATTCACAGGGCAGACTGTATAGTCACGTTATAGGGTACTGCTCTCAGGTTTACGGCAAAAGTCTTCTTGAGCGTGAGTATGACGCCCAGCTGTTGGGCAAGGGCGACCTTGACCTTTTTCAGGGCGACAAGAAAAAGGGATTTGACCTTAATCTGACAATTGACAATTCTGTTCAGAAATACGCCTACGAGCAGTTACGTGGCAAGCGTGGTGCGCTTGTTGCAATCAATCCTAAGACGGGGGCAATTCTTGCAATGGTAAGCCTTCCTGATTTTGACCCTGATGCAGCGGCACTTGAAAAGCAGTGGAACACAATTGTCGAGGATGAAAATTCGCCCCTTATTGCCAGAGCGGTTCAGGGGCTTTACCCTCCAGGCTCAACATATAAGATTGTGACAGCGGCAGCAGCCTTTGAAAACGGAATGAAAGAACGTGTATTTGAAGATACAGGCAGCTTTACGGCAGGTGACTTAAAGGTTGAAAACTACAACAACAAGAAGTATGGTGAAATCAGCTTAGAACGTGCGTTTCAGGTATCAAGCAATCAGGTGTTCTGCACAGTTGGGTATGAACTGGGCAGCGAAAAAACTGCCGAGATTGCCCGACGGTTTGGGATAAATTCTGCCATTAGCTTTGATGTACCAACCGAAACCAGCCGAATAGAATATAAAAAGATGACCAAAGAAGACAGTGCTCTTGTAAGCATCGGTCAGGGGCAACTGCTTACCACACCAATGCAGATGGCACTGATTGGCTCTGCTGTGGCAAATGACGGACAAATGGTAAAACCCTATGTGGTTGAAAGTGTTACAAAGAATAATATTGTGGTAAGCAAAACCGCAACCAAGGTAACAGGTCAGCCAATATCTAAAGAATGTGCCGAGTATATCCAGCAGCTTATGGTAGATACAGTAAAGGGCGGAACAGGCACCCGTGCACAAATCAACGGAATAACAGTTGCAGGCAAAACGGGAACCGCCGAAAACGAAACCGAAAAAGACCACGCGTGGTTTGTGGGGTATGCTCCGGCAGAAGACCCGCAGATTGCAATTGCAGTAGTTTTGGAAAATGACGGCAGAAGCGGCGGCGATGCTGCGGCACCCATTGCAGGCAGGGTGATGAATAAGTATCTTGCAAAGCAGGTAAAGTAAATGAAAAATTATAAAATTACAGTTCAATATGACGGCACAAGGTACAACGGCTGGCAAAGACAGGGCAACACCCCAAATACCATTCAGGGCAAAATAGAGGATGTCTTAGAAAAAATGACGGGGCATAAGGTTGAAATTCATGGCTCGGGCAGGACAGACAAGGGTGTTCACGCCAAAGGTCAGGTTGCAAGCTTTAAAATAAATACCGATAAGAGCGATGCTGAAATTCAGGAATATCTTAACCAATACCTTCCTGACGACATTGCAGTAACCGGGCTTAGTCAGGCAGACGAGCGTTTTCACGCAAGACTGAGTGTAAAACGTAAAACCTATCTTTATCGTATACACAACAGCAATATACCTGATGTTTTTGAGCACAGATTTATGCATACGGTGACCAAGCCGATTGATGTTGAGGCAATGCAGGCGGCGGCAAAGGAGTTCTTGGGCGAACACGACTTTTTGGGATTTTCCTCGGTTAAGCGCTTTAAAAAATCATCAAAGCGAACAATATACAGCGTTGGTGTTCAGCGGTTTGGGGATGATGTTGTCTTTGCTGTTACGGGGGATGGATTTCTTTACAATATGGTTCGCATTATGGCAGGAACATTATTGGAGATAGGCACAGGCGAACGTGGTGCAGATACCATAGCTCAGGTTTTTGAGACCCAAAGCCGTGAACTTGCAGGTGAAACTCTTCCGGGTAAGGGCTTGACACTGCTATCTGTTGAATATGAATAGATGAAAAACATAAATATTGAATAAAAGTATTGCAAAAAAGTAAAAAATAAGTTAAAATATTTTGGTAAAGGAGGTGAGAAAATATGAAGACTGCAGAGCTTTTTGACCTGAAATATACAATTGCGTCATCTCTTCTGTCAGAATGTGAATATCCCTGGCAGGCTTTGGGCAAGATTAAGGAATTTGTGATAGCCTTAGGCAAGGCTCTTGACAAAGAAAAGTTTGACGAGGTTCAGCCGCAGGTTTGGATTGCAAAATCTGCAAAGGTATATCCATCAGCACATATTGCAGCACCCTGTATCATTGACGAAGATTCTGAAATAAGGCATTGTGCGTTTATCCGTGGCGGTGTTATTGTTGGCAAAAATTGTGTGGTAGGTAATTCTACCGAGATGAAAAATGCCATAATTTTTGATAATGTTCAGATTCCGCATTTTAATTATGTGGGTGACTCAATTCTTGGCTATAAGTCGCATCTTGGGGCAGGGGCTGTCACATCCAATGTTAAAAGTGATAAAACACTTGTTACAATCAAGAATGGCGATGAAAAAATCGAGACAGGTCTTAAAAAGTTTGGTGCAATGGTTGGCGATTTTACCGAGGTTGGCTGCAACAGCGTGCTTTGTCCCGGTACTGTAATCGGCAAAAATTGTACCGTTTATCCGCTTTCAAGGGTAAGGGGATATTTAAAAGAAAATTCTATATTCAAAAGTCAAGAGAATGTTGTAACTAAAATTTAGTTGCAATGTATAAAGCAAACAATTTCAGGATTATGGGACACTGAAGGTTTGTTTTTAAGACAGTTCCGAATCTCTTGCGGGATAACTGTTTAGCGCCAGACCGTGCAAACATTTTTGTACGGTGACGAGGTAAGAAGAAATTCGAAATTTTCGGCGGGTACTTCTTCGGCACCGGCCTGTGTCGTAAGAATGCATACAAAAAGACAAAAGTGCATTTAAAGGGTAAGAACAAAAAATGGGTTATCTCCCGTTTTTGAAATTTAAGGAGTGTAGATATGAATTTTATTACAGTAAACAATTATGACGAATTAAGCAAAAAGGCAGCAAACATCATAGCAGCACAGGTTATTTCAAAGCCCTGCTCTGTTCTTGGTCTTGCTACGGGTTCAACACCGCTTGGCACTTATGAAAAGCTTGCAGAGTATAACAAGGCAGGCGATGTTGATTTTTCTCAGGTAACATCTGTAAACTTAGATGAATACCAGGGATTAAATGGTGACAACGACCAAAGCTACAGATATTTTATGGACAATAATCTGTTTAATAAAATCAATATCGACAAGGCAAAGACCTTTGTTCCTGACGGCTGTGCGGCTGACCTTGCAAAAGAGGGTCAGCGTTATGACGAGCTTATTAAATCTTTAGGCGGCATAGATTTGCAGCTTTTGGGTATTGGTTTAGATGGACATATCGGATTCAACGAACCCGATGATATATTTGTCGGCGAAACTCACGAGGTTGCTCTTGATGAGTCTACAATCGAGGCAAATGCCCGCTTTTTTGCATCAAAGGATGATGTTCCTAAAAAAGCAATTACTATGGGTATGATGTCAATTATGCAGGCAAAAAAGATTCTGCTTATAGCAAACGGAAAGAACAAAAAAGATATTGTTGAAAAGTCATTTAATGGTCCCATCACTCCACACGTTCCGGCGTCAATTCTTCAGTTGCATCCCGATGTAACTGTTATTTTCAGTGAGAATTAATATAGACAACGGAATGTTAAATATTAATTTGAGAGGATTTTTATAATGGGAAAATATTTTGGTACAGACGGCTTTCGAGGTGAGGCTAATATCAACCTGACGGTTGAACACGCATTTAAAATCGGCAGATACCTTGGCTGGCATTACGGCAAGGAGCACAAGTGCAATGTGGTTATAGGAAAAGACACCAGACGTTCAAGCTATATGTTTGAATATGCTCTTGCGGCAGGACTTACCGCCAGCGGTGCTGATGCTTATCTTCTGCACGTTACAACCACGCCTTCGGTGTCATACGTGGTACGCACCGAGGATTTTGACTGCGGTATAATGATTTCTGCAAGCCACAACCCTTATTACGACAATGGAATTAAGCTGATTAACAGCAAGGGCGAAAAGATGTCAGAATCAATTATTGCTGATATCGAGGCGTACATTGACGGTGTTATCGGCGAGCTGCCTCTTGCCACAGGCGAAAACATAGGACGGACAATTGACTATGTTGCAGGCAGAAACCGCTATACAGGTTATATTATTTCGCTTGCACGGAATTCCTATAAAGGAATTAAGGTGGGTATAGACTGTTCAAACGGCAGTACATGGATGCTTGCTAAAAACATATTTGATACCCTTGGTGCAGAAACTTATGTTGTGGGAAATCAGCCCAACGGATTTAACATAAACCAGGAATGTGGCTCCACACATATGAAAGGTCTTTGCAAGCTTGTAAAGGATAATAACCTTGATATCGGCTTTGCCTTTGACGGCGATGCTGACCGATGCCTTGCAGTTGACGAACATGGAAATGTTCTGACAGGCGATAATATTTTGTATTTCTGCGGCAAGTATATGAAGGAAAAGGGACAGCTTAACAACAACACAGTTGCCACAACAGTTATGTCAAACTTTGGTCTTTATAAGGCGTTTGACGAGATTGGCATTGATTATGTCAAGACCGATGTGGGTGACAAATATGTTTATGAGGCAATGCTGGCAAACGATTATTGTCTTGGCGGCGAAGAATCGGGACACATTATCTTTTCAAAATTTGCCTCAACGGGTGACGGTCTTATTACGGCACTTAAGATAATGGAGGTTCTGATTGAAAGCAAGCTTCCTGCATCAAAGCTCAGCGACGGCTTTGAAAGATTTCCGCAGCTTCTTGTCAATGTTCGTGTTACCGACAAGGACGCACCACTTAATGACCCTGATGTCAAGGCGGCGGTTGCTGAGGTCGAAAAGGACCTTGGTGATGAAGGCAGAATTTTGTTCCGCAAAAGCGGTACCGAGCCTCTTATCCGCGTAATGGTAGAGGCAAAGGGCGAGACTATTTGCGAAACAATGGCAAATAGGGTTGTTGATGTGATGAAAGAAAAGGGCTATGCTCTTAATTAAAAATGTTCAGGCGGTTTTTGGTGTTATCAAAAACCGCCCTTTTGTTTTATATATGATTGATTTTTGTACGTTTTATGATATAATATAAATACTTTCAAATATAGATTGGAGATATATATGAGATATTCGGATATTTTTGGCAAAAAAAGTTCACGAATACTTTTGGGTACGGCATATTTTGGTGACGGAATAAGCGAGAATGATGCCTTTTTGATGATGGACAAATTCAGTGAAATGGGTGGATGCCATATCGACACCGCAAGGCTTTATGCGGACGGCAGAGCCGAGGAAATAGTGGGTCGCTGGATGCACGACAGAAAGCCCGATGATATGCTTGTTTCTACCAAGGGTGGATACTATGATATGGATGCAAATGAACGCCCCAGACTTTTAAAGTCTGACATAATTGAAGACCTTGAAAAAAGCCTGACTGCTCTTAAAACTGATGTAATTGATTTTTATTGGCTGCATCGTGATGATGAGAATATCCCCGCAGGCGAAATTATCGAAATGGTAAATGAAATTGCTAAATCGGGTAAAATAAAAAAGTTTGGTGCATCCAACTGGACCTCTCGAAGAATTGCAGAGGCAAACCAATATGCAAATGAACACGGACTTGTAGGCTTTTCGGCAAGTCAGATAAGATTTAACCCTGCATACTGCCTCGGCGAACGTGGCGGGCTTGTAGGAATGGATGAAAGCGAGTTTGAATTTTACAAATCAAACAATATGCCCGTTGCGGCATATTCTTCTCAGGCAAAGGGCTTTTTCTCCAAGATGGCAGAGCAAGGCGAGAGTGCGCTTTCCGAAAAGGCTAAAAAGAGATATCTGTGCGACGAAAATGTAAATCGTCTTGAGGTTATAAAAGAGCTTTCGCAAAAGTATAATTGCAGTGTTGCGGCACTCATTTGCGGAGCATTTTGCTCGTTTGTAGCACCTGAGGTGTTTCCTATCATTGGCGGCAGCCGACTTTCGCAGATAGTGGATTCGCTGAATGGTGCTGATGTAGTTTTGACAAAAGACGAGCTTGTGCGGATATTTAAATTTAATATTTAAAGCTGATAACTGGAGATAACTTTATGATAAATACAACAGAAACAGAAACAAGACCCCGTGCCGTGTTATGTGCGGTTGATACGGGCGAGTTTGATATGGAATATTCAATGAACGAGCTTGAAAATCTGGCAGATACCGCAGGTGCAGATACGGTGGCGCATTTTGTGCAAAAGACACCAAGGTTTGAGGCGGCAACCTGTATCGGCACGGGTAAGCTTGCCGAGCTTGCTGAATTTTGCGAAAACAACGAGATTGATATGGTGATTTTCAATCACGAGCTTACGGCATCACAGATGCGTAATATCGAGGCGGCAACAAATGTTGATGTAATAGATCGAACAACCCTTATTCTTGATATTTTTGCACAGCGTGCAAGGACGGCAGAGGGTAGACTTCAGGTAGAACTTGCCCAGCTTAAATACCGTCTGCCAAGACTTGCGGGTATGGGCAGAGTGCTGTCACGTCAGGGCGGCGGTATCGGCTCCCGTGGTCCCGGTGAGGCAAAGCTTGAAACTGATAAAAGATATATACGTGGCCGTATTCAAAAGCTTGAAGGTCAGCTTAAAGAACTGACAAAGCGCCGTGAATATGCCCACGCAAGACGCCGCAAGGACGGTGTGATAACTGTTGCCATTGTGGGTTATACCAATGTAGGAAAGTCAACACTCCTTAATGCGTTGACCGAGGCAGGAGTTTTGGCAGAAAATATGCTTTTTGCAACTCTTGACCCAACGTCAAGAGCGTTGGAGCTTCCTGACGGACGAGAAGTTATGCTTATTGACACGGTTGGATTAATCAGCCGACTTCCCCATAATCTTGTGGAGGCATTTAAATCCACCCTGGAGGAGGCGGTAAACGCCGATTTGATTTTAAATGTGTGTGATGTCTCGTCGAATCTGGTGGAGGAGCAGATAAGAATAACAAAGGATTTGATTGCCGAGCTTGGTGGCGAGGCAATTCCTATGATAACCGTTGCCAATAAGTGTGATGTGTTGGGTGAAGAAACTGTTGTAATGGGTGAAAAGTCGGTATTCATATCGGCAAAGACGGGCTACGGATTTGACAAGCTTCTTAAAATGATTGCCGAAAACTTAAAACCTACGATAAGGCGGCTGAGTCTTTTTGTTCCGTATAGCGATGCCGGTGTCCTGAACCTGATACGCCAAAAGGGTAAGGTTTTTGAGGAAAGCTACGAGGCAGAGGGCATAAAGGCTGATGTGCTGGCTGATATAACTGTTATTGATAGGATAAGTGAATATATAGTTTGAGGATGTAATTTTTACATCCTCTTTTATTTTTTAGAAATTATGTTCTAGCGGTGGACAAAGTGTCATATAGATAGAGTAAACTTTTGAAAATAAGGAGACAGAAAAATGAACACAAGATACACCGAGATACAAAAGATTATGCCCGCACATTTTAAGGAAATGCTTGAAAAAACTGTTCAGGCGGTGGGGGATACCTTGCTTGAAATCCGTGTACGCTGCGGAAAGCCCCTGATTGCCGAAACCTCAAACGGCAGCTTTGTTATAACCCCTGACGGCAGCCCTACCCCCGCAACAGGAGGGGCGTATATAGTCGGCGAAAGGGATTTAAAGCTTATCTTTCAGGCTGTTTGCGAAAACTCGGTTTATGCCTTTATGGACGAGATAAAGCAGGGCTTTATTACCATCAAGGGCGGTCACCGTATCGGCTTTACAGGACGTGCAGTTTTAAAGGGCGACAAAGTTGAGAATTTCCGTGAAATAAGCTCCTTAAATATTCGGATAGCCCGTGAGGTAATTGGCGCGGCAAATTACATAATTAATGATGTGCTAAAGCCTGACGGTGCAGTCAGCACACTTATAGTTTCGCCGCCTATGGGAGGAAAAACAACGGTTTTGCGTGATTTGACAAGACAAATTTCAGACAAGGGGATTAAAACGGCACTAATTGACGAACGTGGCGAGATGGCATCCCTTTCAAGAGGTGTTCCGCAATGCGATGTGGGGGTGCAGACCGATGTAATCGAAAATGCCCCAAAGGCAGATTCTGTTGTAATGATGCTCAGGACTATGTCACCACAGCTTATTGTTACCGATGAAATTGCAACAGCAAAGGATACCGAGGCTTTAATGCAGGCATTTGGTACGGGGGTTTCGGTTATTGCAAGCGCTCACGGGGCATCCTTTGAAGAGGTTATGCAAAGAGAATGTCTAAAGCCTCTTTTTGGAGGAATCGGGTTTAAGCAGGTAATAGTTTTGCAAAAGGAAGGCTCGGGGCTTAATACACGGGTATACGGCAAAGCTGTCGGGATTGATGAGAAATGTTAAGGCTTGTTGTCGGAGGGATAATTATTATCGGATGCGGATATCTTGGTCTGCTGTTTGCCGATACATTTAAAAGGCGTGTTGCTCAGCTTGAAGAACTTCAGAATATCCTTTCGGGGTTGGAGTTTGACATTGGATTTATGAATTTGCCCCTGAGCGAAGCGCTTATGCGGTGCGGCGATAGGGCAAAGGATGGAATACGGGATGTGATGATGTATGTCTGCGACAGACTTTCAGAGGACAGAACCTGCGATATGCAATTACTTTGGAAAAGAGCATTGGATAGATTTGGTCAGGAGCTGTGCCTGACAGCAGAGGATAAAAAAATTCTGATAGATTTTTCAAAAGCTCTTGGCAGCGGCGACTGTGAATGTGAGATAAACAACATAAAAATGGCATCGGCACGACTTGCAGTTGCAGAGTTTGACGCACGTGAGCTTGCAAAGAAAAACGTAAAAATGTATCGTGGTCTTGGACTGCTTGCAGGGATTTTTATAGTTATAGTTTTAATCTGATGGAATAAATGGTTACCAATGAGGAGGTATATTTGTGGACGGCGTTGATTTGATATTCAAGGTTGCGGCAATCGGAATACTTGTGGCGGTGCTAAATCAACTGCTTGTGCGAAGCGGCAGAGAAGACCAGGCAATGATGACCACGCTTGCCGGACTTGTGGTAGTGCTTTTTATGGTGATTGAAAAAATAAGCCTGCTGTTTGATACAATTAAATCGGTGTTTGATTTGTAGCGGATAAAGCAGGTGACGATATGGATATATTCAAAATTGTGGGAATAGGTCTTTCGGCAGCCGCTCTTGCAGCATTTGTTAAAAACTGGCGGGGCGAGATTGCAATTCAGATTTCACTTGTGGCTGCTGCAATTATGTTTTTTATGGCGGTTCCATACCTTAAAGCTTTGCTTGAGATGTTCAGGGATATTTCAAACCGAATAGGGCTTGATGTCAAGTACATAAGTCTGGTTTTAAAGGTTATCGGGATTGCCTATGTTGCCCAGTTCGGGGCAGAGCTGTGTCGTGATTCCGGCGAGAGTGCTCTTGCTTCTAAAATTGAGTTCGGCGGCAAGGTTATGATTGTTACCCTTTCAATGCCGGTACTATACAGCTTTTTAGAGATAATCGAAACCGTAATCAGATTTGGGTAGGGATACAAATGATGAAAAAACTTATAGTATTTATGATGTTTTTGGTGTGCATCTGTCAATCGGTATTTGCCGAGGATTCTGATTTTGAAATAATTGACGAGTATGCAAAAATATATGGAGGTGAAATTCAGGAGGGCACCAAAGAATTAAAGGATGTTGACTTTGAAAAGCTTATTCCGGGTTTCAATGTTGACGAGATTGTATCGGGACTTGCAAAGGGAGAAAATATTTTTTCTGTGCAGGGAATTGTAAACAAAGGCATCAGCCTTCTTGCAGGCGAAATACGTGAAACCCTTAAAATTCTTGTTTTCATTCTTGCAATAGGTCTGCTTTGCACATACCTTACCAATATTCAAAACAGTTTTGGCAAAAAAGAGGTGTCGGATGCTGCGTTCTTTGTATGTTATATGGTGGTTGTGGGAATTGCGGCGGCGTCCTTTTTTCAGGTGGTAGGCTGTGGGAAAAATCTTATTTCAAACCTTTCGCTGTTTATGAGGACAATGGCACCCGTGGCGTTGGTTACCCTTACGGCAAGCGGGGCGGTGATATCTGCGGCAAGCTTTGAACTGATACTTATGGGTGTGATTGAACTTGCCGAATGGATGCTTGAAAACCTTTTTGTGCCGCTTATACTCATTACTGCGGCACTGGGTATGGTAAACAACCTTTCACAAAACCTGAATGCCGAAAAGCTGGTACAGTTTATGAATAAAACTACAAAATGGGGTATTGGCATTGTTATGACGGTGTTTGTGGGGGTTATGGGCCTTCAGGGGATTGTATCGGGAAGTGCCGACGGTCTTACAGTTAAGGTGACAAAGTTTGCGGCAGGAAACCTTATTCCTCTTGTTGGCGGAGCACTTTCCGAAACGGTTGAAACGGTTATGAACTGCAGTGTGGTAATAAAGAATGCAGTAGGTGTTACCGGAATAATTGTTGTGGTATTGATTGTTGCCGTACCTGTGATAAAGGTGGCGGCGTGCCTTATTATGTTCAGACTGTGTGCGGCACTTCTGCAGCCGGTTTGTGACAAAAGAATAGTAAAGTGCATATCCGAACTGGCAGATTCAATGTCATCGGTTTTTGGAATGATGATGGTGGTGTCGGTAATGTTTATAATAATGCTGACAATCATCATTAACGTTGGCAGCTCGGCGGCACTTTTAGGAAGGTGATTGTGATTTGGAATGGCTGCGTGACTGGATTATGCAGATTGCCGGAATAGTGGTTCTTGGTGCGGTTTGTGATATGATTATAAACGAGGGTGAGATGAAAAAGTATGTAAAAATGGTGATGGGATTAGTGTTAATTTTTGCAATAATTCAACCCGTTACTAAAGCAACACCCTCTATGGTGGAATTTAAGCTTCCTCAAACTACCCGTATGCAGGCGGCAGAACTGAAAAACCGTCTGGGAGAGAAGGAGCAGGAATCCCTTTTGAAGATATATCGGCAAAAGCTGGCAAAATCGGTTGAAAATGAGATATATACAAAATGGAAAGCTCAGGCAAAGGTTGATGTAACAGTTGAGGAGGATGACCAAAGCCATTTTGGTAATATAAAGACTTTAAGTGTTGAATTTGCTGATAGCTGTGACATATCCGTGGATGAGATAAAAGAATATCTGGGAGACAGGTTTGATGTGAATACAAACAACATAAAAGTCAGATAACGGGGAGTGGATAAATGTTTTTTGATTTTTTCAAAAAAAGAGCAAGGGTAATTGATGTCAGTACCCAGGGAGAAAGAGGTATGGTTGAACGAAAAAACAGATGGCTTATAATTGCAGTTATAGGTGCAATATGCATACTTGCCTTTGGTAGCTGTGAGGGAAAACCCGAAGATGTCAAAAATCAAAATATGGCAGAAGGCGACGCAAACGACAGCCGATATGCCGAAAATATGGCAGTTCAGCTTGAGGAAATACTGTCATCGGTCAAGGGTGCAGGAAAGGTTAAGGTTTTGATGACGTTTGAGTCAGCCGACGAAAAGGTTCTTGCATCAAATCGCAAAAACGACCTCGAAACCGAGGTGGCAGAGGGCGGCTCTTCAAATAAATCCTCCGACAGCGAGGATGTATTGCTTTTTGGGTCGGGGGGTGACGAAAAACCATTTGTTTTAAAGGAAAAACTTCCTGTCCCTACAGGTGTTTTAGTGACAGCAACGGGGGCAGGGTCTGAGAGTGTACGGCTTGAAATTTATGAGTCTGTCAAGGCTCTTTACGGAATATCAGGGCACAGAATCAAGGTTGCCGTGGCTGCTGATAAAAAATAAAATTTATATAAAGTTATATATTACGGCGAAAGGGTGAATGTTATGAAAAATATAAAAAAGTTTTTTAAAGGAGTGCGGGGCAAGCAACTGCTTGTGTCAGTTCTTGCGGTTATGGTAATTGCATCGGGGTACTTCAGGTTTACAATGGGCGGCGAGGAGACGGTGACGGTTTCAAACGAGGTGTTGCCCGTTGAAGAAAAGCAGGCATTGGATGAAACCGCAGACTCTGCAGACGACACAAATTATTTTGCCCGTGCCCGATATGAGAGGGATTGTGCAAGGTCAGAGGCAGTAGAGCTTCTCAGCGTTTCGGCAATTGATGGCGAAAAAAGCACTGCACTTGACGAAAAAATTGCCCTTTACGCTCAAAATGCCAACAATGAAACCGCAATCGAAAATCTGGTTATGGCAAAAGGTTTTGACGATTGCGTAGCCTTTGTTGACGAAGAAGGGGTAAGCGTTGTGGTAAAGTCAGCGAAGCTGGATTCTGCAAGTGTTTCAAAAATCAAAGATATAATAATAGACCAGACAGGAGTAATGGCAACAAAGATTAAGATTTCCTGTAAAGAGTGATATACCTCCAAAAGAAATACAGCTGTCCGATAAAATTTGGATAGCTGTATTTTTTTTACATTATTTACAAATCTATTTTAGCCAAGCCTGCCTCGGCAGTTTCTTTATAGGATTTATGCATATCTATGCCTGTTTCCTTCATAGTTTGTATAACCTCGTCCAAAGAGATTTTTCTTGTGCCCCACAAAAAGCTTGCCAAGCTTACGGCATTTATTGCACGCATAGAAGCTACGGCATTTCTTTCGATGCACGGAATCTGCACAAGACCGCAAATCGGGTCACAGGTAAGTCCCAGATGATGTTCTATGGCTATTTCGGCTGCGTATTCAATCTTATCAAGCGAAAGTCCAAAAAGTTCGCCCAGTGCTGCCGCTGCCATAGCACAAGCACTTCCGACCTCTGCCTGACATCCACATTCGGCACCTGAAATTGATGCGTTGGTTTTAATCAGATTTCCGATTAATCCTGCGGTCATAAGTGCACGAATAATTTGCACGTCACTGTAATTGTTTTTTTGTTGCTGATAATACAGCACGGCAGGAACAATCCCTGCAGCTCCGCAAGTGGGTGCGGTAACAATTCTTTCGCCTGATGCGTTTTGTTCGCCCACTGCAAATGCATACGCACAAACCATTCGGTTTTCACGGGTTTCGGAAGTTTCATCAATGTGCTGACTGTTAAACAACGATTTTGCCCTTTTTTGAACGTCAAGTCCTCCGGGAAGTGTTCCGCTGTCTGCCAGACCGCATTTAATAGATTCCTTCATTACTTCCCATATCTTTTGCATATATTTAAGGAAGTCTTCGTTTTCGGTTTCTAAAACATATTCCCAAAGGCGTATTGACCTTTTTTCGCAATAATCAGCTATGTCAATAAATTTATCCAAACTATATATCTTTTCAGGTTTTTTTACAATATCATCTTCAAATGCAATGCTGCCGCCGCCAATACTGAAAACCCGTGTTCTGTCAAGCTCGGTGTTTTCTTTATAGGCAATAAGCTCCATTGTGTTCGGGTGAGGAAGATCGCTGTCAATAAAATTAAACTCTATACTGCATTCACAAGGTGAGAGTGTTTTTTCGATTACAGTATCTGTTCCGTGGCCTTTTCCTGTTTTGGCAAGTGAACCAAAAAGTATTACTTTGAATTTATCTGCATTTGCATTTTTGTTTTTAAAAATAATACAGGCCTTTTCGGGACCTATTGTGTGCGAGCTTGATGGACCTCGTCCGATTTTGTATAGTTCTCTTAAAGACTCCATCCCATTTGTGATACTCTCTTTTTTAGTATCGCCTCTGTCGTTTAAAAAGTATTCCACCGGCACTTTGAATATTCGGGCAAGATATATCAGGTTCTGTCCCGAGGGCTTTGATAATCCCGATTCCCACTTTGAAACCGCTCGGTCGCTTATACCCAAGGTTTCGCCCAACTCTTTCTGGGACATCTTACTCTTTTTTCTTAATTCTTTGATTTTCGCAGGATTAAATTCGTTCACAGCTTTTTCACCTCGTAGAAATCACTCTTTTTCTATTATTATAAGTCGAAAATGCTCAACTATAAAGGTTTTTATAAAGATTATTTTGCCAAAAACTCTACCACCGGTTGAGTTTTACGTTGTGATTATATCACGTTATATCAAAAATATCAACACTTAGATACACGTAAATTTTATGCAAAAAAAACGATAAAAATTTTTTGTTAAATCTATTGCATTTTCAGATTGAATGTTGTACACTAAATCAAAATGATAATAATGTTAAATTTTATATATAAGGAGTAAGACGATATGAATCCAAGTACAAATTATACACCTACTGAAAACGGTTTTTTAAACACCTGTTCTCAGGAGTATTTTAATCGTTTGCTTTACGGTTCACATGCCAATGATGATAAAGAAGATAAGTTTGCTACCTTTGCAGGTGACGTGCCGCAGTTTATGGGTTCGGCAACCGACTGGACTGTTCATGACTGGTGCGACTTCGGAAAACGAGGAACACTTTCAAGCGGACTTTGTCTGACCCCCGGTCAGCGCATTGGCGGAGCTACCGAAGTATCAGAATCAGGTGCACAGTGGTTTCATAACGCAGAAGATGTAATTGCGGAGTTTAAGAATGGCTGGATGGAGTATAAGCTATCCCATACATCAGACTATTTCCCCAATGTAATGGTGAATATCGAGGCATATCCGCTGCTTCCTGATGACGGTTTTTTAGTTCATTACAGAATTACTACCGACCAGAGGGTTGTATTTGCCGCAGGCTTCGGCGGTATAACCGATTATTTTGGTAATTTCTGCAGAAGAAAATCTACAAGCAGATATTTCAGCCCAAAGGACTGCGAGAAGAATACTATCGAGCTTGGCAAAAACTGCGCTTGTGTCAGCCATCCAAGTGGTGCCTCAATGCGTATTGGTACAAGCTTCCCGGCTGAAATTGAACTTGGAAGTGCCAAAGCAATGGCAGAGCTTTCACCGGCGCTGTTTTTGGGCAGTACCCCTGAGAATGCTGACGAAAGCGTTGTTAAAATCTCTGCAGTAATTGAGCAGGGTCAGGTTTTTGACGGTTTTATTGTCGCAATCCATAATACCGATGACGAAACATTGAATAAATGGCTGGCTATGGAAGACACAATGACATACATAAGACAGCAGATTTATGCAAAGCACGTGTGTATTAACCTTAACACTCCCGACCATCCCCTTGATTTGACAATTGCGCCAACTGTAATTGCTATGGATGCATCCTTTCACAGAAATTCCTTCCATCACGGAACATTTACATATCATTCGCCGTTTTTGGGATGGCGTGCCTTGTATGCGCCAACCACCCTGGGTTGGAGCGACAAGGTTGAAGCAGCAATGTCTGCACACCTTAATCAGATTGTAAAAAAGCCGGAGGGCGAAGAACGCATCTGGTATGACGGCAAGGGCGAGAGAGAAGCAGGTCCCGAGGCTCCGTCACCATACCACCAGATTGAAAACACATACGGATATCTGCCCTATTTCCTGGGCCTTGAGCTGCCCTATTACAATATGCAGGAATGTGCATTTGATATGATGCTTTATCATATCGAATGGTCGGGAAATCTTGAAATTGCAGAAAAGTATTTTGATGAATTCTGCGCAATGCTTGACTGGGAAGAAAGAATCTTTGACCCCGACAACGATGGCTTGTATCAGAATTTCCTTAACACCTGGATTTCGGACGGTCACTCATACAACGGTGCGGGCTGTGCGCAGTCAAGTGCATATAACTATCGTGCGAATATGGTTATGGCAAAGATTGCAGAGCGTCTTGGCAAGCCAAGTGATGTATTTATTAAGCGTGCAGAGAAAATCAAAAAGGCTATGAACGAAAAACTGTGGCTGGCAAACACCGGCGTTATCGCAGAGTCAATTGACACAATGGGCAACTGTCAGGTACATCCGTCACCCGAGCTTAATACCACATATCTTGCAATAGACTGTGGTGCTGTTAATGATTTCAGGGCATATACAATGCTTAAATATACCGAAAACTATATCGAAAATATCACAACCCCCGGTACAGGCGGACGTTTGGTATATTCTTCAAACTGGTATCCAAGAAAGTATTCAACCTGCGGACTTTTCCCTGCTGAAAATGCGTGCCTTGCCCTTGCTTATTATCAGTTGGGACTTGAAGAAAAGGGTAAAGAAATCCTTGATGGTCTTGTTGATTGCTATTTCACAGGAACAAACCCCGGTATGGCGTCACACGTTCAATCTAACTTATGTACAGATACTGGAGATAACGATTTTACCGATGTATCAAGCACATATCTTCGTATGATGGTTGAAGGCTTGTTTGGTATCAGAATTAATAACCTTGACGGATATGTTTCAATTGCACCCAACTTCCCGAGAGATTGGGAGCACGCAAACCTTACTCTTAAGGATGTTTCTCTTAATTACAACAGAACAGGCTGTATGGAAACATTTGATATCTACTGCGACAGAGCCGAAAAGAAGTGTATAAAGATACCTATGGTATCAACCGCTGTTGATGCCGTAATGCTTGACGGCGAAGTGATTCCTTATGAGATAAAGGCAGGAATTACAAAGAGCTTTATCGTGGTTGAAACAGAAAAGGAAGGTCGCTTCCAGCTTCGCATTATGCACGGCAAGGGTGATGTTCCCACACTTAAGATTACTGATACTGTTCTTGCTGGTAACGATGTTGTATTTGAGATTAAGAACGGTGAGATGCTCGAATATCTTGATATTTGTGAAACTTTAGAGGATATAACAGTTGTTGGCAACAAGGTATACGCAAAAACCAAGAAGATTGCAGGCCACCACACATTCTTTATTCGTGTTAAAGCGGGTCAGTATGATTCTTGGCTTGCGGCAGATTATGAGATTATTGAAAGAGATACCGAAAAGGCACCGGTTATTCCCAGAAGCACCTTCCAGCCGGTTGATATTTCAAAATTCTTTAACTGCAATATGACTGAAATTCACAATCAGGAATTCCTTAGCCCACGTCCGGAAGGATATTCAATCGGTCTGTTCCCCAACGGCCGTTATGCGTGGGAATGGAATCAGGGCGGACACAACAAGGTTGTCATTGACGATAGTGCACTCAGGGCGGCAAATGGTATGATTTACACAAACTCAGGTATACCATTTATAACTCCTGCTGAAAATGAAAACATTGCCTGCGTTTCATTGTGGGATAATTTCCCAACAGAAATTGCTATTCCCCTTGAAGGTAAAGGTAATGAAATTGCGGTGCTTTTTGCGGCAACAACCAATGCAATGCAGTCATATGTTGAAAATGTTCGTATAACAGTTGAATATGCAGATGGTGAAACGACCTCTGCAAAGCTTGTTTATCCCATCAACATTGATGACTGGCTGGTTTCTGCTTTGCAAAAAGAAAACGAAACCTTCTACTTCAGCAAGTATAACCACGCAATTGTTCAAAGAATCAACCTTGACCCCAATAAAACTCTTGCAAATATTAAAATCGAGGCAATTGCAAATGAAGTTATAATGGGTGTTATGGGCGTAAGTATAAGTAAATAAAATTATTGGGAGGATAAAATTTTATGCTTACATCAAGTTATTTTAAAGAGATTGAAAAGAGCAAAGCTATCTTCAGAGTAAACGGCAGTTTTGACGAGATTGCAGGGGATGTTATCACCGAAGGTAATGTGATTTATTCCGAAAAAGACGGTTGCCGTATTTCCTGTGAATATACAGAGGATGAATATGGCATATTTAGCCGCAAGGATACCTTTAAAAATATGTCGGATAAGGCAGTCAGGGTAAATTCCCTCAAGTCGCGCTTTGTCTTTGACGGCGGCGAATACGACATATACACTCAGCGTGAAGCCTGGCAATGCGAAAGCTTGGGCAACTGGCAGCCATTGGTAACAGGTGTTACCTGCGGTTGTGCCAGCACTCGCAGCACAGTTGGTGCATCACCAATGATGGTTGTGTGGAGCAAACAGCAAAACCGAGGTGTGGTATTCCACCTGCTTCCTAACTGTGCCTGGGAAATAAAGGTACAGCATATGCAAAGGGTTGGAAAGCTTGGCAGTATTTTAGTTGAGCTTGGTGTTCAGGACTATAACCTTGATTTGCAGGTTCAGCCCGGTGAGGAAGTGCAGCTCCCTGAAATAATCTGCTATGAAACACAAAACAAACTTGATTTTGATTGCTATAAGCTGCACAATTATATGCACACAAATTATCCCAGAAGGACACTTCCCTTTGTTTATAATTCGTGGATGTATCGCTTTACCTACTTTACTCCCGACCAACTGTTTGAGCAGGCAAAACTGGCGGCAGAGATGGGTCTTGAATATTTTGTAATTGATGCAGGATGGTTTGGTAAAGACGGTATCTGGATTACCCATGTAGGCGATTGGGTTGAAAATAAAGGAGGCGGACTTTGCGGCAGAATGAAAGAACTGTCTGATTATGTTCGTTCACTTGGTATGAAATTTGGCGTATGGCTTGAACCCGAGCGTGCAGGCGGGGAATCGGATATTATAACAACCAATGCCGATGAGTTCTTTGCCGAGGGTAGCAGCTATTTCCTGGACTTTTCAAACCCAAAGGCATACAAGCGCATTTTTGACACCATTTCTGGCTTGATTGATGAGTATAATATTGAATACATAAAATTGGATTTCAATGCCAATATGCATTATGACCAGCAGCATAACGGCCTTTTGACTTATCACAAATACCGTTCAAAGTTCTTTAACGAGCTTAAAGAAAAACATCCGAATGTTTATTTTACCTGCTGTGCAGGCGGTGGCGAACAAATGGAGCTTAACAATTATATAAGATTTGACAGCTTCTGGCCAACTGACAACGAAAGCCCACATATCGGAATGAGAATTTTCAGGGATACAATTCTGCGTATGCCGCCTCAGGGTTTTGAAAAATGGACAGCTATTCATTCAATGGATAAGTATGCTGACCATTATTTACCCTTTGACGACTTCAACCTGCCAAGCGAAAGAATTATAGCCTCGGGTGATGCTAAGTGGGGCGACCTTCACGGCGTTCACAGGTCTTTTCTTGACGGATATCATACCGCATGTCCCATTTGTTTCAGTTGCGATTTGTCAGAGATTAGCGAAGACCTTCGCAAGCATTTCAAACAGCGTATAGCAAAGGTTAAAGAAGACCGCAAATATTGGCAAAATGTGGTTGCAAGAATACTTGCAAACACCGAAACAGTTACGATTTATCAGTTCTCGGATATGGAAAATACAAAAGTCAATATTCAGATTTTCACAAGGCAGACAATTCAAGAGAATGTACGTGTTTATCCCTGCCTTGACGCAGAAAAAACATATCTGATAAACGGTGAAACCAAAAAGACCGGTGCCGAAATTATGAAGGAAGGCATAAAAGCTACTATTCTTAAATGGAATGATGCCACCGAGATTGTTATTGAAGAAGTCTAGTATGCTTTGATTTTATTTTAATAAAAGGAGCTGTTTAAAAGCAATATTTTTAAACAGCCTCCCATTTGGGGATAGGTAAAATTGATTCGGAACACACAAACCGAACCAAAGCAGTAGCTTTGGGATACCCGAAGGTGTACTTGTGTACACCGAGAGTTTAGCCTGACAGAAGTTATCCAAACCTGATTTTAAGTGGCTGATTTCCGCCTGAACTGTGTTAAAATACTCGCTAAGCCAACAAGGATTAGCTCCGTTTTTGCCTTGTTCAGACAAAAATCAGCTCTCTTAAAATTCTTCGACCTGAAAAGGATGAAATTTTGAGAAGATTTTGGTGCGGAGGATGCAGGCAGGCTGACGCCTGTCAAAGACGACAAGCTAAAATATGCCAAAATTACACCTTTTCAGGCAGATTCGGATAGCTACTGTCAGGCTTGGTTTGTGCGTAGCCAAAAAACTATAAAAGCGGAAAAATCGCATATTATATGCGATTTTTCAACATTTATAATACTTTTTAAATTGATCTGCGGGTTGTGTCTATTGATTTCCCTGCCTTTTTGTGGTCCGGACTATTTTAACATCCCCTTTTGCATTATCTGTAGTGAGAGGGCGCTTTTCCTTTAAATTTTTTAAACACAGTGCAAAAATAATTCTGATTTTCAAAACCAAGCTTTTCTGCAACTTCTTTTACTGACATATTTCCCTTGAGCATTGGGATGGCATAGTTTATTTTCATCTGATTGTAGTATGAAATAACGCCCATTCCCGAATATTTTGAAAAAATCTTTACCAGATTTGCCTTACTCATGCTGCAAAGCGTGGCAATTTCGTCAAGTGAAAGATTCTTGTCAAGATTATTTTCAAGAAGGTTTACAATCATTGCATAGCTTTTTGCAGTTTTTCCCTGATATATTTCTTTGTTCAGTGCCTTTTGGGATATTGTTTCAAGGAAAAAAGACTCCAGCGTTTTAATTATAATCTGTGATTTTATTTCACAGTTTATACGCGATTGTGTAATATGACCTCCTTTGAATATGTATACTGATTGCATTTCCTCAAGAATGTTATTTATTTTATCAAGATTCTTAACCTCAAAAATTTTGGAGGTATACGAGGGCATATTTTCGGCTGTAAAAGTAAAAATAATAAATTCGGAGGTTTTGTCCTCGTTCCACAAACGGTGAAATTCCCAAGGCTCGTGAAGGATTGCCTGACCTTGTTTCAGGATAAAAGCATTAGTGTCGGCAACAATGCCTAATTTGCCCTTGGTTGCGATAACAAATTCCCACATTTGATGTCGTTCTCCCGAAAAGGAGAAATCCTCCGGAATTTGCTGCTTAAAAATTGAATAAAACGATTTGAATCTAAACTGATTGCTTAAATTAACGTTTTGATACATTTTACACCTCAAAAGTAGTTGAATTTGTAGAAAAAGTATTATGTTTTGTATATACTTATAATTTTTCCTATATTAGAATGATAACAGACAATTAAAAATTTGTCAATGAAAGGGGAAATATTATGAAAAAATTAAGAGCAGCGATTATGGGTTTTGGTTCTCGGGGAAAAAGCTATGCTGAGTATGCTCTCCAGCATCCTGAAGAACTGGAGATTGTTGCGGTGGCAGAGCCGGTTGAAGCTAAACGCGAGCAGGCAGTTAAAATGTTTAACATAAAGCCTGAGATGGCTTTTGATGATTGGAAGGCACTCATTGAGGTTCCGGATGTTGCTGATTTTATAATTCTTGCAACTCAGGACAAAATGCATTATGAGCCTGCACTGGCAATAATTGAAAAGGGTTATGATATATTACTTGAAAAGCCCATGGCGCCCACAGCGAAGGAATCCAAAGCAATAGCTGAAGCTGCCGAGAAAAAGGGTGTTAAAGTGGTTGTTTGCCATGTTTTAAGATATACTGATTTCTGGGGAAAGGTTAAAGAGATTGTTGACAGCGGAATGCTGGGCGATATAATCGGAATTGAACATACTGAATGTGTTGGCAGCGTTCATCACAGTCACAGCTTTGCAAGAGGAAACTGGGGAAACACAGAGAGGTCTGCACCTATGATACTTGCAAAATCCTGTCACGATGCTGATTTAATTCAGTGGGTTTTAGGCGAAAAATGTAAAAGGGTTAGTTCTTTTGGCTCGCTTATGCACTTTAAAAAGGAAAATATGCCAGAGGGCGCACCTGAAAGATGTATTGAGGGCTGCCCCCACGGGGATGAATGCTTGTATAATGCTGTGAGATTTTATTATGATAAAAAATCTTTAAAATCTGTTATTACCAACAAGCCAAATCCGACAGACGAAGATATTCTGGAGGCACTGAAAAACGGACCTTACGGCAAATGTGTTTACAACACTGATAACGATGTGGTTGACCATCAGGTTGTTAATATGGAATTTGAAAGCGGCTGTACAGTTTCGTTTATGATGAATTCTTTTGGTAAGCCCGGAAGACGTATGAGAATTTACGGCACAAAGGGAGAGCTTCGCACAAGAGCAGGCGAATGTGAAATCGAGGTTTATGACTTTTTTGATTATGACAGACTGGACCACGGACGAAAAGGTGAGTGGGAATGTAAGGTATATGATACAACCAAAGTCGGCGAGCATATAGATTCGGGTCACGGCGGCGGTGATGCAGGCATAATGAGAGACCTTATAAAATATCTCAGAGACGGCGAGAAAGCTGTATCAATATCTGACATAAGAACTTCTTATCTCAATCATCTGATTTGTTTTGCCGCTGAAGAATCAAGACTGACCGGCAAGGTAATCGATGTTGAAGAATACTCAAAGGATATTAAATAATTTAAACCGCTGGCAGTTTGCCAGCGGTCTTTAGTTTGGTGTTCGGTCAATATTTTCGGCCTTGCCGAAATAAATATGAGAAAGCAAAGCGTAAGAGCTATTGCCGCCGCACGGTGTACAGTGTAGCGTAAAATACGAAAAATTTCTTTGATTAAATATATTGCATTTTTTTGTGAGATGATGTAAACTGAATTAAAAAGGTAATAGTGCTAAAAAGTTTTATTTAAGGATGTGTTTTTGATGAAAACAGGGTTTTCAAAAATTTGTATCAATCCTCCATATGGTGCACCCATTGTGGGATATTATGAAGCGCGTTTTGTAAAAGGAATTTTGGATGATTTGTATGTAAGGGCAGCCGCATTTGACGACGGCGAAAACCGCGCTTTGGTTATCGCTCTTGATTTGTGTCTTTTGGCACAGAATTACTATGAAGCTATGAAGGATGCCATAAACGAAGCAACCGGCGTTAGTAAAGACGCAATATTCATCAACTGCTCCCATACTCACACAGGTCCCTTAGTTGGCAAGGATTTTGCTTCCGGTACAGGCAGCAGCAAGGCTTATGATGATTTTCTGGTTGCCTGCGTGCGTGATGCGGCTGTGTATGCACTTGATGATTTAGCAGAGTCAACAATCGAAACCGCACAGGCACAGGCAAAGAATGTTTCATTCATTCGCCGTTATCGTATGAAGGACGGCAGCGTTGCCACCAACCCTGGTGTAGGCAACCCCGATATCGACCACGCACTTGGAACACCCAACGAAACAGTAAAGCTGGTTAAGATAATCAGAGAGGGCGCTGATGACATCTTTATGGTGAATTTCGGTACACATCCCGACTCGGTTGGTGATGAATATATCAGTGCAGACTATATGGGATTTATCTGCTCAACAATAGAGAATGCAGTACCTAATACAAAGTGTATGTTCCTTCTTGCTCCTCAGGGCGACGTTAACCACGTTAATGTAAACCCCACAAAGGGCGAAAGTGCAATTTCAAAAATTGATTTTGACAGTGTTCCCAGAAGCATAAAGCATGCAGAACATATGGGCAGAGTAATTGCAGGCGCAGTTCTTTCGGTATGTTCAATTACCGAGCCTGTTAAATGCGACAACATTTCTTTTGCAACAAGCGAGGTTATGCTTCCCTCACACAAGGAAAATGACCGTATTGCAGAAATGCGCAAAATCTATGACTTGTATGAGGCAGGCCGTGCAGATGAGCTTCCCTACAAGGAGATGGCGCTTACAACCGCAGTGGCAGAGGCATCACGTATTTTAAAGCTTGAAAACGGACCCGATGCATTTAAATTCACTTTGTCAGCAGTTAAAATCGGTGATTTGGTGTTTGCGGGTATAGGCGGCGAGCCATTTACCGAAATTGGCAACCGTATATGCGAAGGCTCACCTTTTGATACAACTGTTTTGTGTTGCCTTACAAACAGTGCAGGAGGATATATCCCCACAAAAACTGCTTATGACGAAGGCGGCTACGAGGCAAAGAGTTCATCTCTTAAGCCGGGCAGCGATGATATTCTGGTAGAGGGAATGGTTAACCTCCTTAAGAAATTATAAAAGAAAGATTTTTGTATAAAAATAAACCATATACGGGTGCGTATGTGGTTTATTTTTCTTTTATAATATGAGTTTCAAGGTAAAATCCCTTGCAAAAAGGAAAAATATGTAGTATAATTATAAGGTTGCAGATTTACTGCAATGAAATAACATCTTTGGAGGATTAAAATGGAAGTACTTTACGAAAACTTACTTAACATCGAGTGGCAGCAGATTGTTATGTGGATTATCGGCGGAATACTGATATTCCTTGCAATCAAAAAAGAGATGGAACCAACCCTGCTTTTGCCTATGGGATTTGGTGCGATATTGGTTAACCTCCCTATGTCGGGTGCGGTTGAAACTGTTGAAACCCTGTTTAACGCAGGTATCTCAAACGAACTTTTCCCATTGATTTTGTTCATCGGTATCGGTGCAATGATTGACTTTGGACCACTGCTTTCAAATCCCAAGCTGATGATTTTTGGTGCAGCAGCACAGTTTGGTATTTTCTTTACCCTTTGCTTTGCATCAATGTTCTTTGACCTGAAGGACGCGGCATCAATTGCGATTATCGGTGCTGCAGACGGCCCCACATCAATTGTTGTTGCTCAGGCTTTGGGAACAAAATACTTAGGCGCAATTATGGTTGCGGCATATTCGTATATGGCTCTTGTGCCCATCATTCAGCCACCTGTAATCAAGCTTCTTACAACCAAAAAAGAGCGTATGATTCGTATGGAATATACTCAAAAAGAGGTTTCAAAGACCACAAAAATTCTCTTCCCCATTATTATTACAGTTATTGCGGGTCTTGTTGCCCCAGGCTCGGTAGCATTGGTTGGATTTTTGATGTTTGGTAACCTTATCCGTGAGTGCGGAGTTCTTAACTCTCTTTCTGAAACCGCACAGAAGACACTTGCAAATCTTATCACCATTTTCCTTGGTATCACAATTTCATTTAAAATGCAGGCTGCAGACTTCCTTCAGCCCGATACACTCTTGATTCTTGGTCTTGGACTTGTTGCATTTATTATGGATACTGCGGGCGGTGTTCTGTTTGCAAAACTGATTAATTTGTTCTCTAAAAAGAAGATTAATCCTATGATTGGTGCTGCAGGTATTTCGGCATTCCCTATGTCGGGACGTGTGGTACATAAAATGGGACTTAAAGAAGATCCGCAAAACTTCCTGCTTATGCATTCAATTGGTGTAAATGTTTCAGGACAGATTGCATCTGTTATTGCAGGCGGTATGATTCTTAATTTCTTTATGAATATGTAATTTGAAAGGACTGATTTGATTATGAATATAAATCCTATGAATTTTATAAATAACCTGTCATATATGGGTGTTGGTATGCTTGGAATATTCATTGTTATTGGTGTTATAATACTGTTGACAGCACTTCTTAATAATGTGACAAGCAAGAAATAAATTTGAGGGAGCTGACAGTATGAGAAAGACAAAGGTAATATGCACAATTGGCCCTGCCTGCGAAAATGAAGAAATTTTGACAAAGATGTGTCTTGAGGGTATGAATGTAGCAAGGCTTAACTTTTCGCACGGTACCCACGCAGAGCACCAGAATAAAATTGACTTAATCAAAAAGGTAAGAGAAAAGCTTAATCTGCCAATTGCAATTATGCTTGACACCAAAGGTCCTGAATACAGAATCGGCACCTTTGAAAATAAAAAAATCACCCTGAATGACGGTGATACATTTACCTTTACAATTGACAAAATACAAGGCAATCAGGAACGTGTTTCGGTAAATTATGACCATTTGATTGAGGATTTAAGTGTTGGCGATACTGTTTCGGTAAATAACGGTCTGGTAATATTTAAGGTTACGGAAATTAAAGGAAACGATGCAATATGTCAGGTGCTTTCTGGCGGCGAGCTTTCTGACCGAAAGAGTATGAACTTCCCCGGCAAGGTTATGAAGCACGAATTTTTAAGCCAGCAGGATAAAGCGGATTTGCTTTTTGGTATAAAAAATCAGGTTGACTTTGTTGCAGCGTCATTTGTGTCACGCAAAAAGGATATTGAGGATATGCGAAATTTCCTTAATGCCAACGGCGGCGAGGATATAGACATTATTGCCAAGATTGAAAACCGTAGCGGTGTTGATAATGTTGAGGAAATCTGTGAAATTGCCGATGGTATAATGATTGCCCGAGGTGATTTGGGTGTGGAAATTCCCTTTGTTGAAGTCCCTGCAGTGCAGAAATATCTTATTAACAAGTGCCGAATGCTTGGCAGCCGTGTGATTACCGCAACCGAAATGCTTGAAACTATGATTTACAATCCACGTCCTACCCGTGCCGAGCTTTCTGACGTTGCCAATGCTGTATATGACGGAACATCTGCTGTTATGCTTTCGGGTGAAACTGCATCAGGCAAATACCCCGTTGAGGCGGTAAAGAATATGGTTGAAATCGTAAGATTTACCGAAATGGGTATTAATTACAAAAAGCGTTTTAAAAATGCAGAGTTTGAAATACGCAGTAATCTTGATGCAATATCCCATTCTACCTGTTCAATGGCGATTGATGTAAATGCAAAGTGCATCATAGTTAGTTCTATTAGTGGCAGAACCGCACGTATGGTCAGCCGTTTCAGGTGTCCTGTTGATATCATAGGTATGACCACAGATGAAAAGGTTTGGCGCAAGCTGAATTTAAGCTGGGGCGTAACACCTGTTATGTGTGAACAGTTCAATTCGATTGAAGTAATGTTCTATCACGCCGTTAACGAGGCAAAGAAAACCTTTGAACTCTCAAAGGGCGATAATGTGGTGCTTACCGGAGGACAGCCCAACGGTCAAAGCGGAAACACAAACATTATCAAGGTCGAAAAAATTTCAAGATAAAATTAAAAGAGGAAATATCCCAAAAGGATATTTCCTCTTTTTTCTTAAAGCACTTGTTATTTAACGCCGTTTTTCTTGTCAAGGGCATAGTTTCTTATGTATAAAAACAAGTCTGCAATTACCATAATGATGTTAAGAAAGTAGAAAAACAGTACATACCATTTTTTATCAAATTCTGCCATATAAGCATCATTTACAAATTTAGACGTAATGCCTGCTACATATCCCAATATGATAAGACAAAGGAATGGAAGGCTCTTACCTTTTGTTGTTCTGGCTTTATAGGATTTAATGACGTTAAGCGGCCACGAAAATCCAAAGCATACAAGCATAATGATTTCTAACAATTCTGCCATAATATACCTCCGTATATAAATTTATTACAAAATATTATATCATACAGGCAAATTTGTGTAAATGGTGATAATACATAAATTTTGGATAGATTTTGGCATTATAGTCTGTTATATTACAGTATTTTTTTTCAATTGACGGTTAGACTAAACTGAATAAGGCAAACCGAGGTGAAGTTTATGGATTATTTTTTTGCATACTATTGTGCACCTGCACTGGCAGGAATTAAATCGGCAAATACTGTTTCGTGCGACAAGTTGAAAATAAAAAACGCAGAGGAAAAGATTATTAAATTAAACAAACAGTTGAATAAGAAAAACATATTTTTTGAAATTTTGTGGCAGTGCAAAAAAAGTATTCTTGTTATGGTTTATCGCAAGGATGTTCTTGAAAAAACATTATGCGAAAAAAGAATATATACCTTTTTGCGTACCTTCGGCTATCCCGAAAAAGTGACGGCAAAGGGGTATATTGATTTTCTTAAATCCAGAATGACAAATCAGGAATTTCCTCACGAGATTGGTGCTTTTTTGGGGTATCCCCTGCACGATATTCAGGGCTTTTTATATCACAAAGACTATGGCTGTCTTTTATGCGGCGAGTGGAAGGTATACAGGGATGCTGAAGAGGCGCAAAAGCTTTTTAAAAGATTTGCCGCTTGTCGCCATGCTGTTGTAAAGAGAGTGAAAATGGGTTACAGTCTGGCTCAGATTTTTTGTGCGGTTTAAAGATGTTTAAAATGTGTGAAAGGTATTGATTTGTCAGGAATATTCTGTTATACTGTAAGCATAACAGTATCTTATGAAACGGAGAGATTTGATATGTATACAATTAAGAAAAAAGGCTCTGCTGATATTCCTGTAATTACAATTACTGACTATATTGACCCTGAGGGCTACTGTCCTAAGATTGTATTCAGTGCAACATACAGCGACGAAGGCTTTCACGCACATTTTGAGGCATACGAAAAGAACCCCAGAGCAGTAGTAACCGAGCATCAGGGCCCTGTTTGTGATGACAGTTGCCTTGAATGGTTTATGAATTTTGACCCTGTTCATACCGACAGATATTTTAATATTGAGGTGAACGCAAAGGGTACAGCCAACATTGGCTTCCGTAAGGACAGATACGACAATACTCCTCTTACCGTTGAGGACATTGAGTCAATGAATATAAAGACCGAAATTTTTGAAGATTACTGGACGGCTGACTATACTGTTCCTTTTGAACTGCTTAAAAAATATATTCCTGATTATGAATTTAAAAAAGGTCTTGACCATCCGGCAAATGTCTATAAATGCGGTGACGAAACCGAGATTCCGCATTTTGGCTGCTGGAGTATGGTAAATCGTGAAAAGCCTGATTTTCATATACCGTCATATTTTGGAACAATGACAATTGAATAGTATTTTACACAGGGAGGGTATATTTGCCTTCCCTGTTTTATTTGCAGAAAGATTATTCAATAGATATGTTTTGAATTGCTTTATATTCCGAAATCAGTTGTTCATATCTTGTCTGTTCTGACTGAATTTTATAAATATAAAAGTCTATCAGCTTTGGTTCTGTAACATTATTAAAATTTTCCATTGCAAGCTGCATTTCTGTTTTGGTATGTTCGATGTTTGATTTAAGCTCATTGATGCGCTTTTCATATGCGTAATCGGACTTTTTTTTCAGGTTTATAACCCTGCTCCATGTGGTTGCAATATTTGCGGAAAGGCTTGCCAACATTTGCATCTGTCCCTTCAATTGTAATGATTATTATATATTATGGTCTGATATATGAAATTTATTCCAAAATATTAGCTAAGATTTAAAAAGAACACTTGTGTAATTGGTAAAAGTGTGATATACTAAATACAATTATGTAAAATGGTATAATTGTGTATTTTATGCATTAAATATGATTGAAAATATTGAAATCCGGAGGTTAAACCAATGAGCTTTAAAGGACTGATTGAAAAGTTTATCGGCACTTATAGTGAACGTGAATTAAAACGAATTGACCCGATTGTTGACAAGGTTCTGGCACTCGAGCCTGAAATGCAAAAAAAGAGCGATGCACAGCTCAGGGAAATGACAGATATTTTTAAACAGCGTCTTGCAAACGGCGAGACACTTGATGACATTTTGCCCGAGGCATTTGCTGTTTGCCGTGAGGCGGCGTGGCGTGTTCTGGGAATGAAGCATTTCCGTGTTCAGATTATCGGTGGTATTGTTCTTCATCAGGGAAGAATTTCCGAAATGAAAACAGGTGAGGGTAAAACCTTGGTTGCGACATTACCTGCGTATCTTAATGCGTTGTCGGGCAAAGGTGTTCACATTGTAACAGTAAACGACTACCTTGCCAAGCGTGACAGCGAATGGATGGGAAAGCTGTATAACTTCCTTGGACTGAGTGTTGGCCTTATTATTCACGAAAAGGAAAACAGCGAGCGTCGCGAGGCTTATGCTGCCGATATTACTTATGGTACGAATAATGAGATGGGCTTTGACTATCTGCGTGACAATATGGTGATTTACAAGGAAAACAGGGTTCAGCGTGGACATAGTTATGCAATCGTTGACGAGGTTGATAGCATCCTGGTTGACGAGGCAAGAACACCGCTTATCATTTCGGGCGTGGGTGACAAGTCTACCGCCCTTTATGAGCAGGCAAATCATTTTGCAAGAACACTTAAATCACGTACAGTTGTCGAAACCGACAGCAAAGCCGAGGACGAAGAACTCTTTGGCGACGTTGATTATGTTATAGACGAAAAAGCAAAAACTGCAACCCTTACCCCCGAGGGTGTAAAAAAGGTTGAGGCGGCATTTGGAATAGAAAATCTTACCGACCCCGAAAATGCAACAATTTCGCATCACGTGAATCAGGCAATCAAAGCTAATGGTATTATGAAACGTGACAAGGATTATGTTGTAAAGGACGGTCAGGTTATAATTGTTGATGAGTTTACCGGTCGTCTTATGTTTGGCAGACGCTACAGCGATGGTCTTCATCAGGCAATCGAGGCAAAGGAAGGCGTTAAGGTCGAAAACGAGAGCAAAACTCTTGCTACAATCACTTTCCAGAATTTCTTCCGTCTTTATGACAAACTGTCGGGTATGACAGGTACGGCACTTACCGAAGAAACAGAATTCCGTGAAATATATAATCTTGATGTGGTGGTTATTCCTACCAACAAGCCGCTTATTCGCGAGGACTTGCCGGATATAATTTATAAAACAGAAAATGCGAAGTACAACGCAGTAATTGCCGAGGTTGAAAAGGCACATGCCAAAGGTCAGCCCGTGCTTATCGGTACAGTATCAATCGAAAAGTCCGAAAAGCTCAGCGGTATGCTTAAGCGCAAAGGTATAAAACATAATGTATTAAACGCTAAAATGCACGAAAAGGAAGCCGAGATTGTTGCTCAGGCAGGTAAAGCAGGGGCAGTTACAATTGCTACCAATATGGCTGGCCGTGGTACTGATATTGTGCTTGGTGGTAATGCAGAATTCCTTGCTAAGGACGAAATGGCAAAGATGGGCTTTACTCCCGAACTGATTGTTCAGGCAACGGGATTTGCTGAAACAGATGATGCTGAAATCATCAATGCAAGGGCTACCTTTAAAGGGCTTAACGATAAATACAAGGCAGAAATCGAGCCGGAGCAGAAAAAGGTTCTTGAGGCAGGCGGTTTGTACATCATAGGTACAGAACGCCACGAAAGCCGCAGAATTGACAATCAGCTCCGTGGCCGTGCAGGACGTCAGGGCGATGCGGGTAAGTCGAGGTTTTTCCTCTCGCTTGAGGATGACCTGATGCGTTTGTTTGCTGCCGAGCGAATCAGCAGAATTATGGAAATTACGGGCTTTGGCGATGACGAGGCAATCGACAGCAAGCTGTTTTCAAATACACTTGAGGTTGCCCAGGCAAGAGTTGAGGGCCGCAACTTTGATATAAGAAAGCACGTGCTGAGCTATGACGATGTTAATAATCAGCAGCGTGAAATGATTTACAAGCAGCGTAATGATGTTCTTGACGGGGTTGATTTAAAGGCAACTGTTGAAAAAATGATGCGCAGTGTAATCGGCGAAATTGTGTCAATGAATACGGGCGGCACACCCCACGCAGAAGATTGGATGTGGGATACAATCCGTGACAGACTGACCACAGTTTTTGGCGAATTTGAGCCGGGCGAGCTTGAATTTGAGGAAATCGAGATTGACCGTATGACAGTTGATTCACTGACTGATGATTTGATGGAAAAAGTCCTTAAAAAATATGCCGGTCAGGAAGCAAGGTTTGGCGATGTTATCCGTGAGGTAGAGCGTATAATTCTTCTTCGCACGGTTGATGCAAAGTGGATGGACCATATCGACAGTATGGAACAGCTCCGTCAGGGTATCTCTCTTCGTGCATATGCACAGCGCGACCCTGTTGTTGAATATAAGTTTGAGGCAATGGATATGTTTGATGAAATGATTGCATCAATCAAGGAAGAAACTGTGACAGGTCTTTTCCATGTACGCCCCGAGGCAACCATCGAACGTAAACAGGTTGCAAAACCGATTGCAGAAAATCACGGCGGCGACGGAAGCCTACAGAAAAAGCCTGTTGTTAAAGCTGATAAGATAGGCAGAAACGACCCCTGTCCATGTGGCAGCGGAAAAAAGTATAAGCATTGCTGTCTGGGCAAGACCGAGCAGTAAAAAACACCTCCCTTATAAGGCCCTCCTTGCCTAAAGGAGGGGGGACCGTCACAGACGGTGGGAGGATTCCCTAAGGGGACCGCTTTAGCGGTGAAGGGATTGTAAATAAAATATCTTTAAAGGATGTGATAATGTGATAGAGTTCGATGAATACAAGCTGGAGCTTGACGGAATGAAGAAAGATATTACAGATTTGAGGGATTCACTTTAACATCGAAAAAACGATGGAAGAAATCGCAGAACTTGATGCAAAAACTATGGAGCCTGATTTCTACGGCGATATGGATGCCGCAGGCAAGGTTCTGCAAAGAATAAAGGGCTTGAAAAACAAGGTTGAAAGATACGAGGCACTCTATGGTGCGTGGGATGATTTGACAACACTTGTGGCACTTGCTATCGAAGAAGAGGATGCAACCGTTTTAGACGAGGTGAAGGAGGGCTTTAAGTCACTTTCTGAAAACCTTAGCTCAATGAAGCTTGAAACCTTGCTTTCAGGCAAGTATGACGGCAACAATGCAATCCTTACCCTTCACGCAGGGGCAGGCGGCACCGAGGCTCAGGATTGGTGCGAGATGCTTTACCGTATGTATACACGCTGGGCAGAACGCCGTGGCTTTAAGGTTGAAACCCTTGACTTTCTTGATGGCGAAGAAGCGGGTATAAAGAGTGTTACATTCCAGATTGAAGGTGTTAATGCTTATGGCTATGCCAAGTGCGAAAAGGGTGTTCACCGTCTTGTGAGAATTTCACCCTTTGATTCATCAGGCAGACGTCATACCTCGTTTGCGTCACTTGATGTTATGCCCGAAATTGATGACGATATTGAGATAAACATTAACCCCGAGGATTTGAAGGTTGACACCTACCGTGCCAGCGGTGCGGGTGGTCAGCACGTCAACAAAACCGAGTCGGCAATCCGTATAACCCACCTTCCCACAGGTGTAATTGTAACCTGCCAGAACGAGCGTTCGCAGCACAAAAACCGTGAAACAGCAATGAAAATGTTGAAATCAAAGCTGGTTGAAATTGCAGAACGTGAGCAGAAGGAAAAGATAGAGGATTTAAAGGGTGTTCAAATGGAAATCGGCTGGGGCAGCCAGATACGTTCTTATGTGTTCCACCCATACAGTATGGTAAAGGACCATAGAACCAATTTTGAAACAGGTAACACCGGAGCGGTTATGGATGGCGACCTTGACGGATTTATTGATGCATACCTTACAGCTTTGTCACGTGGCGAGCTTGAAAAATAGAGAGGATAGAGATTATGTTTGAAAAATTATCATTTATAGAAAAACAGCACGAAGAGCTTGCAGCAAAAATCAGCGACCCTGCAGTTATGGCAGATATGGACAACTGGCGCAAGCTTTGCAAGGAACATTCGGATATGACTCCCATTGTGGAAAAGTATAAGGAATATAAAACCAATATGAACACCATCGAGGACGCCAGAGAAATGATTGACGACCCCGAAACCGACAAGGATTTTAAGGAAATGCTTCAGGACGAGATTTCCGAGGCAAAGGCAAATATCGAGCGTATCGAAGGTGAACTTAAAATTCTGCTTCTGCCCAAGGACCCCAACGATGACAAAAATGTTATTGTTGAAATCCGTGGCGGTGCAGGCGGCGACGAGGCGGCGCTCTTTGCGGCAGACCTTTACAGAATGTATTCGATGTATGCAGAAACTAAGCGCTGGAAGACCGAGGTTATGAACCTTAGTGAAATCGGTATTGGCGGTATCAAGGAAGTTTCGTTTATGATTGAGGGTCAGGGTGCATACAGCCGTCTTAAATATGAAAGCGGTGTTCACCGTGTGCAGCGCGTTCCCGAAACTGAATCTCAGGGCAGAATTCACACATCAACTGTTACTGTTGCTGTTCTTCCCGAGGCAGAGGAGGTTGACTTTGAGATTAACCCTGCCGATTTGCAGATTGATACCTACCGTGCCAGCGGTGCGGGCGGTCAGCACGTTAACAAAACCGAGTCTGCAATCCGTATTACACATATTCCAACAGGCGTGATTGTTGAATGTCAGGACGAACGTTCACAGCACAAAAACAAGGATAAGGCAATGAAGGTTCTGCGTTCAAGACTGTATGAGGCAGAACTGCAAAAACAGCAGGAAGCCATTGCCGCAGACCGCAAGAGCCAGGTTGGTACAGGCGACCGCAGTGAAAGAATAAGAACATATAACTTCCCTCAGGGACGTGTTTCTGACCACAGAATCGGTCTTACATTATACAAAATCGAGGCTATTATGAACGGTGACATTGATGAAATTATCGACGCACTTATCACCACCGACCAGAGTGAAAAGCTGAAACTTCAGGGCGCAGAAAATTAAAAAACAGGTGAATTGTTATGTATGAAATCGGTTTTTACGAAAAAGAAATTACACCACCGCTGGGTAGCGGAATACCCGGATATTTCAGCCTTCGCAGAAGCTGCGATGTTCTTGACAGACTTTATGCAAGGGCTATTGTGGTTAAGTCGGGCGATGAAAGGATTGCAATTCTTTCAGTTGACGGACTTCATCCCAAAACGGATATATGCAATGGTATAGTTAAAAGAATAGAAGAGTACACAGGCATTCAACGTAAAAATATTATGATTGCTTTTACCCATTCACATACAGCAATACCATTTAGATTTGAAGGTGTTGCATTTGAAGATGATGAGATTGTTGCCGACTCAATAAAAGGTTACATTGATGTGTTTACAAGATTGGTCGCAGATTGTGTAACGTTGGCAAATTTAAGACTAAAAAAGGCATCCCTTTATTTTGGCAAGGGCCAGGTGCAGGGCATTTCGTTTTGCCGTGATTACTTTATGAAAAACGGCACGCCACAGACCAATCCCCCAAGAACAAGTCCTGAAATAATAAAATCGGTTACAGAGTCGGATAAAGACCTTCCTGTACTGATGATAAAAGACGAGAATAATCAGCCTATGGGCGCAATTGTTGGTTTTGCCTGCCACGCAGATTGTGTAAGTGGTGAAAAATTAACCGGTGACTATATTTCAATTCTTTGTAAGGAATTAAAAAAAGCTTACGGCGAAGAATTTGTTACAATATTTCTTCTTGGCTGCAGCGGAGATGTTAACCATTTTGATGTTTCAAAAAAGGCTGATGCTGATGACCATTATGTTATGATGGGAAAGAAGTTAGCAGCAGAAGCAATAAGAGTTGCAGATAGTGCCAAAGAATTAAAAAAGGCAGAAATCAGTTCGCAGCTTGAATATATAAACATTCCCAGACTGGCAGTAGAAAAAGAAAAAATCGAAGAGGCAAGAAATATCATAGCAACAATCAAAGAGAAAAAAGGTGTAAAGATTTCGGCAGACAATACCGACCCCGAACAGTATAAACTGGCGATGGCTAAAAGACTGGTTTTATTTATAGATTCCACACCCGAAAAATTCGATGTACCTGTTCAGTGTATTCAATTAGGAGAATTTACCATTTACGGTTTTAATTCCGAAATATTTACCGAGTTTGGCAAAATCGTAAAAAAAGGCGACGGAACAGGAATAAATCTTGTAGCAACCCTTTGTAATGAAGCCTTTGGGTATGTTCCCACAAGGGATATGTTTTATGATACCATTTATGAATCCAGACCTGGTTCAAGCCGACTTGACAAGGAAGCCGGATACATAATGGCAGAAAAGTTGATTTCTATGAAGAAAAAAGATAAATAACAAAAAGTTATTTTTTGGTCCTGACTTGACACAAACTATATGGATATGTCGAATATTGTCGAAAGGAAGTGATTATGTGGTTTATGGAGCAATTAATGAAAATGGCGAAAAGTATTATACATATTTGAAAAAAGTATTTGATGCGATTGACAACAAGCAAAAAGAATACAACTGGTTAATAACAGATTGTGAATGTTATCCTGATAATCAAAAAATAAAAGAGTTATTAAACAAAGAATATTGTTGGTTATCAGGTGAAGAATTAACCGAAATGGTCAATCAGGAAGATTTTCAATGGATATGGGCTGTTCTGTCAGGATTTGATAAAAGCATCGAATTGTCAGAAGTATTAAAATATGATTTGCCTTATGCAGATGGATACGAAGGTTTTTGGAACAAACCACTAACACTTCAACACCCTTTAGCAAAGATAGAAATTGTGCCATGGGACAGTTCGTTAACATTGGTTTTAAGTGAGGAAAAAGAAATAGTAAATTCCTTTATGGAAGATTTCCCGTATAGTGAAAATTTGGAAGATTATATTGAATAAACAAGTTGCATCTAAACCTTATGCCTCGCAATATGGATATGTCGAATATTGTCGAAATGCAAAGATCGTTTTATAGTATGTTTGCTATGATGGAGTGGAGTTAGAGGTGAGTATTATGATGAAAGAAGACCAACTTTATGAATTGTGTAAAGATGTAAAATTTGATGAACAATTATGTATTGAGCTTATTGACGATGTTCCTCTTAACAAAATTATAGAAAATCATAACACAACATTTTTAAATACAGCTTTCATATATGAGAATTTTAAAATGTTTAAAATATTATTAGAAAAAGGTGCAGATCCAAATTTTTATGCTGAAATTGATGGACCTGTATTATGGGATTTACAATATGGGAATGATTTCGAAATAAGTGAGGACGAACAACTTGCTCTTGTCAAATTGGTTCTTGATCATGGAGCGGATCCCAATATTGCTTGGGAAGATGAAACATTAATGGAATATATACTTTGGAAAGTTTTTAATGAAGTTGGAGACGATAACTGGGAGTACATTATAAAGTTTTTTGTTTATCTTATTGCTTATGGCGGCAAATTGACAAATGGTATGCCTATAATGTATCAAACAATTGATAAAGACAAACTAAACGAATATGAATTTTTCTTTACGGAAGATGGAGGACGAGGAGAAATATTAAGAAATGGTGAGAGGGTTGCATACATATAAGTCCTAATTTAATATGAACTCTTATTAAAAATAAGCTGCATCTAAACCTTATGCGTCGCAATATGGATATGTCGAAAAATGACGAAATAAAAAAGCCTCCCCTGTGTAAGGGGAGGTGGGTTGCAAAGCAACTCGGAGGGGTTGTAAATGGATAGAAAAAATAATAGTAAATACAGTGAAACAATCCCTCAGTCACTTAACAGCAAAATGCTCTCGCATTTTGCAATCCTGCGCTACCGATATGCCATCGGCATATCGTCTTAACGCTACGGCCCTTTACACAAGGGAGTCTTTGTAAGGTTGCATCTAAACCTTATGTGTCGCAATGTCGAAATTTGCGAAAGGAAGTATGAAATATGGGTAAATTTGATGGAATGTTGATTTGTACAGATCTTGATGGTACGTTGCTAAAAAATGATAAAACTATATCTTGTGAGAATATTGAAGCAATAGAATATTTTAAGCATGAAGGTGGATATTTTACCTTTGTTACCGGAAGAATGCCGTTTTTTGTTTCGTATGTTTTAGATACAATAAAGCCGAATGCTCCTTTTGGATGTGTTAACGGAGCTGGCCTTTACGATGGGCGCAAAGGTGAGTATGTATGGAAAGCGGTTATGCCGAATAATGTAATCGAGCTTGTCAAATATATTGATAATAACTTCTCTGACGTTGGAATTCAGGTTAATACATATTATAAAACCTATTTTTGCAAAGAGAATCAAACAATGAAGAATTTTAGAAAAGTAACAAAGCTTGAAAATATCGTTTGTCATTATAATGATGTGCAAGAACCAATAGCAAAAATTCTATTTGGAAGCGAAAACGAGGAAGAAATTCAAAAGATAGAAAAAATGTTAAAATCTCATCCTTTAGCGAATGAATTTGATTTTATACGTTCCGAAAAAACTTTGTATGAGATTTTACCCAAAGGTATTGGCAAGGGAACTTCTATTATAAATCTTTGTCATCATTTGAACATCAATGTTAACAGAACTATTGCAATAGGCGATTACAATAATGATATTTCAATGTTTAAGGAAGCAGGAATAGGAATTGCGGTTTCCAATGCCTGTCAAGAAGCTTTGAATGAGGCTGATTTTATAACCGTAAGCAATGAGGAAAATGCAATTGCAAAAGTTATAGATGATTTATCAAAGAAAAAATACATTTAATACGGAGGACTTTAACAATGAAATTATCTACTAATATTATGCTTTTTCAACAAGTGCTGGGACTTGAAAAAACACTTCGAATTTTTGCTGATGCAGGATTTGAAGCTGTTGAGTTCAATAGTGATATAGAAGAATACTACACTGACACTTATGATAAAGAATATTATAAGAATATAAAAAATCTTTGTGATAATCTGGGCATTGAAATTACCCAGGCTCATGCTCCGTACAGACCTGGAAAAGATCTGGCAGAAAGTGAAAAATTTAAAAAACATAAAAATAGTCTAATAAAAGGAATTGAGCATTCATCATATTTGGGAGCAAAAATGATAGTTGTTCATCCTTTATCTCACATCAATTTAGATATTGAAGAAAATAATGATAAATTATTTGAATACAATATGAAATATTACAGAAGTCTTATTCCTTACGCTGAAGAGTATAATGTAAAGATTGCAATTGAAAATATTCCCGGCTGTATTACCCAAACTGCAAAAGGGTTATTGGAATTATTAAATGATTTAAATAATGAGTCTTTTACTGTATGCTACGATGTGGGTCATTCCAATATGTGCGGACAAAATCCTGCGGATATGATAAGGGAAATCGGTAAGCACATAGGTTGTACTCATATCCATGATAATGACGGAATTTCTGACCGCCATACTCTTCCGTATTATGGTAATATAGGCTGGGAAAGTGTTATGAAAGCTTTTGCTGAGATAGGATATGAAGGAAATCTTAATTATGAAGCAGGTTTGTTTGTAAACAATGTACCTGTTTGTATGAGACAAGAAAGTGCAATATATATGGCGAAAATAGGAAAGTATCTGATTGAAAGATTTCAGTATTATAAAAACAACCAATAGTTTTTTATTCCTGGCGGAGAATGGAATTTCGTTAATTTTACTCGTCTCAAGTCTATAAAAATTAAACATTATATTCACTGTTCTCCTGACTTGACACAAACCTAAGTGTTATACAGTAGAAATTTAATTTACGAAAAAGAGGTTTTGTTTCAATGGAAACAAGAATTTTTGAAAATACAACTGAAGATTTGAAGGCAGCAGCCGAGCTTATCCAAAATGGTGAAACTGTGATTTTCCCAACCGAAACAGTTTACGGCCTTGGGGCGAATGCTCTTGACGTATTGGCTGTTGAAAAGATATTCAAGGCAAAGGGCAGACCGTCGGACAATCCGCTGATTGTACACATTTCAAAGGCGGAGGATATGGAAACTTTGGCAGAGGTGATACCTGAGGGTGCTGTTGCTTTGGCAGAAAAATTCTGGCCGGGTCCCCTGACAATTATTTTAAAAAAGAAGCCTTGCGTTCCTGATACTGTATCGGCAGGCTTAGATACAGTTGGTATACGCCTTCCCGAAAATGAAATTGCAAGAGATTTTATTTCTCGATGCGGTGTTCCCATTGCGGCACCAAGTGCAAATATTTCAGGGAAACCTAGTCCCACATCATTTGCTCACGTTTTTGAGGATATGGACGGCAGAGTTTCAGGGATAATAAGGGGCGGCGAATGCAGAGTAGGTGTTGAATCCACAGTGATTGATATGACATCAGAAATTCCCACAGTTTTAAGACCGGGCGGAATTTCTGTTGAACAGCTCCGTGAGGTTTTGGGGGAAGTTCTTATCAGCAGTGAGCTGAAGAAAGACGATATTCCCAAAGCTCCGGGAATGAAGTATAAGCATTATTCACCAAAGGCATCGGTTTACATTTTAAAAGGAACTGTGGAGGCGGTGTCACAATTTGTTGCAAAAAGATGCGTGTTCTCAAAGGTGGCAGTTATTGCCTTTGACGAAATGAAGGGAATGTTACCTGAGTGCGTTCACGTTCTTTCACTTGGGTCAATGAACTCGCCTGAGGATGCGGCAAACCGTTTGTTTGACTGTTTGCGTGAGTGCGACAGACTTGGGGTAAAGGAAGTTTATGCTCCCGAAATTCCCAATGATGGTCTTTGGCGGGCGGTTAAAAATCGTCTGTACAAGGCAGCGTCAGGAAGATTGCTTGATGCTGAAACTGCAAAGTCAGTTCTGTTTGTATGTACAGGCAATACCTGTAGAAGTCCTATGGCAGAAGGAATTTATAACAGTCTGGGTCGGAATGGTGTTGCATCATCTTCAGGGCTTTGTGTGACTTCTGCAAAAGGCGCAGAGCAAAATGCGATTGATGCAGTAAAAAGATGGGGTATTGATATTTCAAACCATATACCAAAACAGACAACATTAGAGATGTTTGACTGTGCCGACATTGTGCTTACAATGACGCCTGACCATAAATGGGTGCTTCCCGAGGATGAAAAGGTGCACACCCTTAAAGAGTTTGTGGGTGAGGTTGGCAATGTGGCAGACCCATATGGCGGCAGTGCTGAGATTTATGAAAAATGTGCAGACGAAATAAAAAGTTTGATTGAGAAGATGAATATATGATAAATTATGTACCAATGGAATCCCACCATATAGATGGCCTTGCAGCGGTAGAAGAAGAGTGCTTTAATTCGGGATACGGAAGATGTACCTTTGAAAAGGAGCTTGAAAACAAAATTGCTAAATACATTGTAGCAGAGGAAGATGGAAAAGTTCTTGGTTACGCAGGTCTTTGGAACATCTGCGGCAGTGCAGATATAATGAATGTGGGAGTTCTTAAGGAATACCGCCGTTGCGGCATAGGGATAAATTTGCTTGAAGGGCTTGAAAAATACTGTATTGATAACGGCATTTTTGAGATTAACTTAGAGGTAAGAGTTGGTAATATTCCTGCCCGTGAGCTTTATAAAAAGCTGGGGTATGAGGAAATTGCTGTGAGAAAGGGCTACTATGACGGCAAGGAAGACGGCGTTGTAATGAAGAAGATTTTAACGGAGGAAAAGGTATGAGGATACTTGCTATTGAAAGCTCCTGTGACGAAACGGCGGCTGCGGTTGTTGAAGATGGAACATCGGTTCTTTCAAATGTGATAAATACCCAGATTGAACTGCATAAGACCTTTGGCGGTGTTGTGCCAGAGGTGGCATCACGCAAGCATATTGAAAATATCAGCGATGTGGTGGATAAGGCTTTATCGGATTGCAATATGACGCTAAATGATATTGATGCCATTGCAGTGACTTATGGCCCCGGTCTTGTGGGTGCATTGCTTGTAGGTGTTTCAACAGCAAAGGGGCTAAGCTTTATGGCGAAAAAACCTCTTATTCCCGTTCATCACATAAAGGGGCATATTTGTGCCAATTATATCGAAAATCCTGATTTCAAGCCGCCTTTTATTTGCCTTGTGGCATCGGGCGGACACAGCCATATTGTGTATGTAAAGGATTATAATACTTATCAGGTTCTTGCCAAAACCAATGATGATGCCGCAGGCGAGGCATTTGACAAGGTTTCAAGGGTTTTGGGGCTTGGATATCCGGGTGGACCTGCCATTTCGAAATGTGCCATTGAGGGAAATCCTGATGCTATAAAGTTTCCCAGAGTGAATATGGGCGATGACGGCTTTGATTTCAGCTTCAGCGGAGTTAAAACCGCGGTTATCAATTATATTCACAATGCAGAGCAAAAGGGAATTGAAATAAACAAGCCTGACGTTGCGGCATCCTTTCAGGAGGCGGTGACAGATGTACTCAGCCGGCATCTTATAGAATGTGCAAAGAAGTATGACGTAACACAAATCGCCCTTGCAGGCGGTGTGGCGGCAAACAAGGCTTTGCGTGAAAGGGTAGAGGCTTTGGCGGCAAAAAACGGTATGACCTTTGCTTGTCCTTCGATGTCGCTTTGCACAGATAATGCCGCTATGATTGGCTGTGCAGCATACTTTGAGTATCAGGCAGGAGCACTTGCCGATATGTCACTTAATGCTGTTGCAAATTTGCCATTAGAATAAATTTTGAAATAATTCAACAATTTTGAATTTGATTTCAACTGGGACTGATTCAGAACTTTCGGTGATAAGCTGGTATTCCGATGGCGAAAGATTTTCTTTAAGCTGTTCTTGGGCGTCCTTTGATACTGATACAATTCCATCGGTAAAACAAAGGGGCGGGTACATAACACACCACCAGTTTTCGCCTTTTGCCGCACCTATGCGGATGTTTACGGCGTTGTATCTGCCTTTGGGCAGAGCGATATTTCCGTAAGTTTTGGTGGGGAAGACAGTTTTACCGACAACAACCGATACGTTATGCTTAAATCCGCAGCGACGGATTTCGTCCTCGGCAATTGTTTTGATATAGTCTGTGTTTTCACGGGCAAGGCTAAGAGCCTTATTTGGATTTGCCGACTGATTGAAAATATGAGAAGTGTCACGCAAAATGCGGTCACGCACTGCGAGTTTCAGCTTTTGGTCGGCATTAGAGTTGCTGTTTGCCACAACGTGCAAGCGTACAACCGAATTTGCGATATCCGCACCTGCGGATTTTGCATAGGACAAAATGATTGTGAATAAAAGTGTAAGTGTGAAAAATAATGCAAAAAAACGTGTTTTGTTTATGTAATGCATAACATATTTCCTTTCGAAGTCTATATTTTGGTTACAAGGAAAGCATTGACAAGGTTTTTTTGATTTATACATATTGATTTTTTAAGTGTTGTGGTTTAAAATTATTTGAGATAGGACTGATTTAAAATGAAAAAACTTAATGTTTGTGTGCTGTTTGGCGGCGTATCAAGTGAGCATACTGTGTCCGAGGTTTCGGCATCGGCTGTGCTTGACAATATTGACCGCAGCAAGTACGAAGTATTTCCAGTAGGTATAACCAACGAAGGAAAATGGCTTTTGTACGATGGCAAAGTTGATGATATACGAAATCACACTTGGGAAAGCGGCAAAACAACACCTGCCATACTCTCTCCTGACAGATGCGATAAAGCGCTGATTGCGTTTGGCGAAAAAGGAGCTGAAAAGATTAAAATAGATGTTGTATATCCAGTTCTTCACGGCAAAAACGGCGAGGACGGCACAGTTCAGGGTCTTTGTGAGCTTGCGGGAATTCCATATGTGGGCAGCGGTGTTATTGGCAGTGCCGCTTGTATGGATAAGTGTATAGCAAAAATCTTGTTCGAGAAGGCTGGAATCCCTCAGGCAGACTGGGTGGAGTTAAAGCTTGGCGACAAGGTTGATTATGAACTGATTGAAACAAAGCTTGGCTATCCGTGCTTTATAAAGCCGTCATCGGCAGGCTCGTCTGTTGGTGTAACCAAGGCGGCAAACCGTGACGAACTGAAAGCTGGTATAGAACTTGCTCTTGAGCACGATTATAAGGTTCTTATCGAGGAAGCAATTGATGCCCGTGAGGTTGAATGTGGTGTAATGGGCAACCTTGCTCCCGTTACATCAAATGTTCTTGGCGAAATTATGCCTGCAAATGAATTTTATGACTTTGATGCAAAGTATAAGGATGCAGATTCAAAGCTGATTATTCCGGCTAATGTAGATAATGAAACCGAGACTAAGATTAAAGAGCTTGCTGTCCGTGCATACAGAATTTGTGAGTGCCGAGGTCACTCAAGAGTTGATTTCTTTATTGACAGACGTGACGGCAGACTGATTTTAAACGAGATAAATACAATTCCGGGCTTTACGCCCATAAGTATGTATCCTAAGGTTTGGGAACATTCAGGGATGCCAATGCGCGATGTAATTGACAAACACATTGAGCTTGCACTAAGCAGAGAGGATTAAGGAAAATGGATAAACGGCCAATTGGCGTTTTTGATTCGGGACTTGGTGGACTGACCTGCGTAAAAGAAATAATGAAGATAATGCCGGATGAAGATGTAATTTATTTCGGCGACACAGGCAGAGTTCCCTACGGAACAAGAGAAAGAGATACCTTGCTTAAATATGTACGTCAGGATATCAGGTTTCTTGAAACATTTGATATAAAAATGATAATAATTGCTTGCGGAACAGCAAGCAGTGCGGCACTTCCCTGGATTTCAAGTGAATTTGGAACCGAAATTATCGGTGTTGTAGAGCCTGCTGTACGTGCGGCAGTAAAGGCAACAAAAACCAAACGTATCGGTGTTTTGGGAACATCGGGAACAATAAAAAGCGGCAAATATCCGGAGTTTATAAAAAACATCTGCCCTGATGCCGAAATTTTTCAAAAGGCGTGCCCGATGTTTGTTCCGCTGGTTGAAAACGGCTATACAGACTGTGATGTTACCAAAATCATAGCAGAAGAATATCTTGCCGAGATAAAGAAATGCAATGTGGATACACTTATTCTGGGCTGCACCCACTATCCTTTGCTTAAATCGGTAATCGGCAAAATTATGGGCAAGGATGTAACCTTGATTGATTCAGGGGCGGCGGCTGCGGATTTTGCGTTTGAACAGTTGAAGAGCCGCGATATGCTTAGCGACAAAAAGGGCGGAGCTTATAATTATTACGTAAGTGATTCTGCGGCTGATTTTGCAAAGCTGGGCGGAATGTTTTTAACCCGACCCATTGGAGAATGTGTCGGCAAGGTAGACATTGAAAGGTATTAAAATAAGGTGAAAAAATGGAAAATAACGCAATGATATATCTTAAAACCCTGCAATCGGTTGAGGGTGAAAATGATACAGACGAAATAGAACTCCAGACAAAGGGTAGATTTGCTGTTAAAAATAACAAGTTTTATATTATATATGAAGAAAGCGAGCTTACAGGCTTTGAAGATACCACAACGACAATCAAGGTGTCGGATGATGCGGTGTGTATGACCCGAAAGGGCAAATATAACAGCCGTATGGAGTTTCGCCCCGGTGAAAAGTGTTTATGCAACTACAACACACCGTTTGGAGTAATTCCGGTTGGGGTAAGCCCTATATCGTTAGAAAATAATTTAAGTGAGAAGGGTGGCAATCTTGCCATTGAATATATTCTTGATATAGATAATAATGATTATCTTATTAACCGCCTGAAATTGACGGTTGACAGAATTGTTTCATAAGAGAAAAATTTTCGCCGCACAGCGGCAGAATGGAGATAGATATGAGTATTATTGAAAATTCAAAGAAGAAAATCGGACAAGCGGTGGCACAGGCGTTTACTAAAGCGGTAAATGACGGAGCTTTTGCAGTTGACTCATCGTTGGACATTACCGAAAAAATCCAGTTGGAAGTCCCCAAGGACGAACAGCACGGTGATTTTGCCTGCAACATTGCAATGCTTCTTGCAAAGGATTTGCGTATGCCTCCAAGAAAAATCGCCGAGGCAATTGCGGCGGGCATTGAAATCGGCGGCGAAATTGAAAAGGTAGAGGTTGCAGGTGCAGGTTTTATCAATTTTTATCTGTCTAATGCAAGACTTTACAACGTAATGCGTGAAATCGAGGAAAAAGGCAGTGACTACGGCAAGATTGAAATGGGCAAGGGCAAAAAGGTTATGGTTGAGTTTGTAAGTGCCAACCCAACAGGCCCTATGCATATGGGCAATGCCCGTGGCGGTGCGCTTGGTGACTGTATGGCAAGTGTGCTTGAATATGCAGGCTATGACGTAACTCGTGAGTTTTATGTAAATGATGCCGGCAACCAGATTGAAAAGTTTGGTAAGTCATTGGAGGCAAGATATATTCAGCAGCTTAAAGGCGAGGATGCAATTGAGTTCCCCGAGGACGGCTATCACGGTGATGATATAACCGAGCACGCAAAGGCATTCATTGCAATTGAAGGCGACAAGTATCTTGAAACATCATCCGAGGAAAGAAAGGCAGCTCTTGTTGGATATGCTCTTGAAAAGAATGTAAATTATCTAAAGACAGACCTTGAAAAATACAGAATTTTTTATGATGTGTGGTTCCGTGAAAGCGAACTCCACAATTCGGGCAAGGTTCAGGATGCTATTGACCGCCTGACAAAAGCCGGATATACCTATGAAGAAGATGGCGCAATCTGGATTAACTGCGAAAAGATGGGCTTAGAGAAAAACGAGGTGCTTGTACGTAACAACGGTATTCCCACATATTTTGCGGCAGATATTGCGTACCATATAAACAAGATTGAAACCCGTGGCTATGACATTTGTATTGACGTATGGGGTGCAGACCACCACGGACACGTTGCCAGAATGAAGGCGGCACTTGCGGCTTGCGGAATTGACCCTGATAAATTTGAAGTTTCATTGATGCAGCTTGTTCGTCTTACCCGTGACGGTGAGGCGGTAAGAATGTCAAAGCGTACAGGTAAAGCAATTACCCTTACAGACCTTCTGGAAGATGTTTCGGTTGACGCAGCGAGATTTTTATTTAATATGCGTATGGCAGGCAGCCATCTTGATTTTGACCTTGACTTGGCAGTTAAGCAGGAAAGCGAAAATCCGGTATATTATGTTCAGTATGCTCACGCAAGAATTTGCAGTATCATAAGAGTTTTGCAGGATGAAGGAATTGCCGTAAAGAACTTTGGCGAAATTTCACCCGAGGTTCTTTGTGAGAAGGAGGAAATTGCCCTTCTTAAAAAGCTTTGTGACCTTCCCGAAGAAATCAGAGCGGCGGCTGAAACCCGTGAGCCTGCACGTATAACCAGATATGTTATGGATCTGGCATCGGCATTCCATACATTCTATAACGCCTGCCGTGTCAAGGTGGAGGACAAAGAACTGATGAATGCACGCCTTAAGCTTGTTGACAGCACAAGAATTGTAATTCAGGGTGTGCTGAAAATGCTTAAAATCACTGCACCTGAAAAGATGTAAGGAGAGGTGTTTTATGAAAAGAATTTCAAAAAAACTGACAGCACTTTTGCTGGTTATGGCGGTTGTTTTTTCGTGCACAGCGGTTTTTGCAGAAGAAACAGCAACCCCATATAAATATTCCGATTATATAAAGAATATCGCAAAAAACATATCTCTTTTTGGCAGATATGATAATTTGATGGAAAATGAATTGTATCTTACAGCCCTTGAAGCGATTATTGAAGAAAATCCTGAACTTTATGAAACCGCAGTACGGGCTATGGTTGAGTCTGTTGACGAAAATTCGGCATATTATAACGAAGAAGAGGCAAAGCAGTTCCTTGAAACTCTGCAGGATGAGGTCGTGGGTATCGGTGTCAGTGTTCTTTATCAGGATGGGAACATTGTTGTATCCCAGCCTGTCCCGGGTTCACCCGCCGATAAAGCAGGTATCAAGGCGGGGGATATAATCATTGCCGCAGACGGAATTAACCTTAAGGATATGCTTTTTGATACGGCGATTGACCATATACGCGGCAAGGAGGGAACAACCGTAACAGTTACGGTTGTACGCTCAGGATTTGAAGAGCCTATAGATTTTAAAATGGTGCGTGAAAAGGTGTCGGAAGCGTCTGTTGATTATGAACTTATCGAGCAAGACGGAAAGAAAATTGCAAGAATTAACATCTATTCCTTTACCGAAAATGTTGCAGAACAGTTTGCAGATGCACTTAAATGGGCAGAAGACTTAGGTGTTAAGAATATAATTATCGACCTTCGTGACAACGGGGGCGGCTATCTTGAACAGGCGGTTAGCATTGCTGATATGTTCCTGCCGGATGGTAAAACTATTACTACCGAGGACCACAAGGTTGATGTTTTGGATAAGGTGTACACAGCAACAGGCGATGAACCCGATTACAAGGTTGTAATTCTGATAAACGAAATGAGTGCCAGTGCCTCTGAAGTTCTTACTGCGGCACTTGTCGAGAATGATGCAGCAATTGCTGTGGGAACAAAATCATTTGGCAAGGGAACGGTTCAAAGAATGTATGATATTCCCGAAAATGCATTGATGAAATTCACTGTTGCATATTATCTCACCCCAAAGGGCAACAATATTCATAAAAAGGGAATTTTGCCGTCATCTGTTGTTGAAAATTCATCAGTTCCGGTGGATATGTCCGAGGTTTCTCACTTTAATCTGACCAAAACCTATAAGCTTGGTGACAAGGGAGAGGAAATAAAAAATGCCAAGAAGATACTTGATATTTTAGGTATTTATATTGGTGAATTGAATGACATCTATGATGAAAACCTTAAAAGTGCGGTAAATCTTTATCAGCAGGCAAAGGGTCTTTATCCATATGGCGTTCTTGATATAACCACACAGTACAGTCTGTATGATACAATCAAGACCACAAAAGTCGAGGTTGATGATCAGTTGCAGGCAGCGATTGATGTGTTTTGATTAAATACTAAATATGAAAGGATGAAAATAAAATGAGTGAAAATTGTACACACGACTGTTCAAACTGCGGTGAAAACTGCAGTTCAAGAACCGAGGAGCAGAGCTTTCTTGCTCCTAAAAATTCAATGAGTGATATAAAATCAGTTATTGGTATTGTCAGCGGTAAGGGCGGTGTAGGTAAATCTCTTGTTACATCGCTTATGGCGGCAGGTATGCAAAGAGAGGGCTATCGCAGCGCAATCTTAGATGCCGATATTACCGGACCTTCAATCCCTAAGCTCTTTGGCATTACTGCAAAGGCAGAAGGCACAGAGTATGGCATAATGCCGGCTGTCAGCCGTGGCGGAACAAAAATAATGTCAATAAATCTGCTTCTTGAAAACGATACCGACCCTGTTGTATGGCGTGGCCCTGTTATTGGCGGGACTGTAAAGCAATTCTGGACAGATGTCGTATGGGAAGACGTTGACTGTATGTTTGTTGATATGCCTCCCGGTACAGGTGATGTGCCGCTGACTGTTTTCCAGTCGTTGCCCGTTGACGGAATTATTGTTGTTACCTCTCCGCAGGAATTGGTGTCAATGATTGTTGAAAAGGCTGTAAATATGGCAAAACTGATGAACATTCCCATACTTGGCGTTGTGGAAAATATGAGCTATGTTGAATGTCCCAACTGTGAAGAAAAAATTCATATCTTTGGCGAAAGCAAGCTTGATGACGTGGCAAAGAGTTTTGGGCTTAAAGCTTTGGGTAAAATCCCGATGAAGGCAGATATTGCATCAAGATGTGATGCCGGCAAGGTGGAGGCTGTTGAAAGCTCGGCTTGGCTTTCGGATGCGATTGAAGCAGTAAAGAATCTTGTAAAAGGTTAATACAGAAAATTACAGGCACATATCGATGGATATGTGCTTTAATTTTACAAAAAATCCCTGTAATAATGGGTTTTTTCTTGACTTAAACAGAGAAAAATGGTACAATATAAGTAAAATAAAATGGTGTAGTATACCTAAGGACGAGATATTATGTTTTTATCTGATAAATGGAAAGATTATGAATTGCTTGATACAAGCAGAGGCGAAAAACTGGAACGCTGGGGAGACATTATTCTCAGGCGTCCTGACCCACAGATTGTGTGGGATGTTGAAGAGGCAAAGACCGACCCTGCATGGAAGGGTGCAGATGCTCATTATATCCGCAGTAATACAGGCGGCGGCCATTGGGAAAGCCGCAAGGGTATGCCCGAAAGCTGGACGATAAGATACCGTGATTTGAGATTTGGTATCAAGATGATGGGCTTTAAGCATACAGGTCTTTTCCCCGAGCAGGCAACCAACTGGGACTGGTTTTCGGATATAATAAAAAAGTCGGGCAGAAGTGATGTGAATGTGCTTAATCTGTTTGCTTATACCGGTGGTGCTACCATGGCTGCTGCGGCGGCAGGAGCTGCGGTTTGCCACGTTGATGCCTCAAAAGGTATGGTTGGCTGGGCTAAGGAGAATGCAGTTTTATCGGGTCTTGATAAATGTCCCATCAGATATATTGTTGATGATGTTAAAAAGTTTACCGAGCGTGAAATCCGCCGTGGCAGAAAGTATGACGCAGTAATTATGGACCCGCCGTCTTACGGCAGAGGTCCGTCGGGCGAGGTCTGGAAGATAGAGGACGAGCTTTTTGATTTGGTTAAGCTGTGTATGGGTGTTTTGTCGGATGCCCCGCTTTTCTTCCTGATAAATTCGTATACAACAGGTCTTTCGGGCGGAGTGCTTGAAAATATATACAAAATGACCCTGCAGAAGAAATTTGGCGGAACAGTTTTGGTAGACGAGGTGGGGCTTCCCGTAACCAAGCACGGACTTGTGTTGCCCTGCGGATATTCCGGCAGATGGTGTAAATAAATTGTAGAGAGCAATATAGAATACGCTTTAAATCACTTTAAAACGAAGGTGAAAAATTTGGACAAAAATACAGACATAATAATTGAAATAAATGACCTTGAGTTTGCCTATGAGGACGCAGAAAACGCACAGGATGCTGTCTTAAAGGGTGTCAGCCTGTCGGTTAAAAAGGGCGAATTTCTTGCGGTACTTGGGCACAACGGCTCGGGCAAATCAACTCTTGCAAAGCATCTCAATGCAATTTTAGTTCCCCAAAAGGGAAAGGTTTGGGTAGATGGAATTGACACAAGCGATGATAATAAGCTGTATGATATAAGACAAAGGGTTGGAATGGTTTTTCAAAATCCGGACAATCAGCTTGTGGCAACCATTGTTGAGGAGGATGTGGCGTTTGCCCCAGAAAACTTAGGTGTCGCACCGGACGAAATCCGAAAGCGCGTTGACTATGCGCTTGATGCTGTAAATATGACAGAGTTTGTTCATCACGCCCCGCATATGCTAAGTGGTGGACAAAAGCAAAGAATTGCGATTGCGGGTGTTTTGGCAATGAAACCCGAAGTGCTTGTTATGGACGAGCCAACAGCAATGCTTGACCCAATAGGCAGACGTGAAATTATGGATACGGTTAAAAAGCTTAACCGTGAAGAAAATATGACGGTTGTAATGATAACACACTTTATGGAGGAGGCGGCTCAGGCTGACCGTGTTATTGTTATGGATCATGGCAAGATTGTTATGGAGGGCACGCCTAAGGAGGTTTTCAGCCACGTTGAGGAACTGAAGAAAATCGGGCTTGATGTTCCTCAGACAACAGAACTTCTTTACAACCTGAAAAAATCGGGCATCAATATTGATGCAGATTTGCTTAGCATTGACGATTGTGTCGATGAATTACTTAACCGGATTGCAAAGCGCAAAGGAGGTGCCGCAGATGATAAAGCTGAGTGATGTAAGCTATGTTTATATGAGTGGCGGCCCTTTTGAAAAAATTGCGGTAGAGGATATAAATCTTAATCTTAAAAACGGTGAATTTGTTGGATTAATCGGACACACCGGCTCGGGCAAATCCACACTGATTCAGCTTATGGCGGGGCTGATTAAGCCAAGTGGCGGCACAGTTGAAATTGACGGACAACCGCTACATACAAAAGGCTGTGATATGCGGAAAATAAGATTTCATATTGGTCTTGTTATGCAATACCCCGAATATCAGCTTTTTGAAGAAACCGTCTTTAAGGATATTGCGTTTGGACCCAAAAATATGGGCTTGCCTGAAGAAGATATTAAACGCCGTGTTCATTTTGCGGCAGATTTGGTTGGATTAAAGCGAGAGCTGCTTGAAAAGTCACCATTTGAGCTTTCGGGCGGTCAGAAAAGGCGTGTTGCCATTGCAGGTGTTCTTGCGATGGAACCAAAGTTTCTTATTCTTGACGAGCCAACCGCAGGTCTTGACCCTGCAGGCAGGGACGAAATACTTCATAAAATCCGTGATATGCACCGCAGACTAGGCATAACAGTTGTTTTGGTGTCACACAGTATGGAGGATATAGCAGGACTTGCTGACAGAATTGTTGTTATGAATCACGGCAAAATTGCAATGACAGGAAAGCCTGCGGAGATTTTTAAATCTGCCGATAGATTAAAAGAAATGGGGCTAACAGTGCCGCAGATTACCGAGGTCTGCACAAAACTCCGCAATGCAGGGGTTGATATTGCTGACGGAATATATACGGTAGAGTCCGCTAAGGCGGAAATTGAAAAATTATTAAAATGACGAAATGGGATGATTGACATATGCTGAAGGATATTACTTTAGGGCAATATTTTCCGGGGAATTCTGTTATTCACCGACTTGACCCAAGAACAAAAATTCTTTGTTTGATTGTCTATATTACCATAATATTTTGTATCAAAAGCTTTATCGGGTACGGGATTTTGGCGGCATTTACGACTGTGTTTATAATTTCGTCAAGGATACCGTTTCGGTTTGTGCTTAAAGGTCTTAAACCTATTATGGTTTTTGTAGTCATAACTGCACTTTTTAATTTGTTTTTAACAAACGGACGAGTGCTATGGAGCTGGGGTTTTCTTAAGATTACTGCAGAAGGCGTGAGTCTGGCTATTTTTATGGTGCTCAGACTGTTTTTCTTAGTTCTGGGAACATCTATGCTGACACTTACCACATCTCCTATTGCTCTTACAGATGGAATTGAATACTTGCTTTCGCCGTTTAAAAAAATCGGTGTTCCCGCACACGAGCTTGCCATGATGATGACAATTGCACTCAGGTTTGTGCCCACATTGCTCGAAGAAACCGAAAAAATTATCAAGGCGCAAACTGCCCGTGGTGCAGACTTTGAAAGCGGAAACCTGATAAACCGTGCCAAGGCAATGATTCCGATATTGATACCCCTTTTTATAAGTGCCTTCCGTCGTGCAGATGATTTGGCTGTTGCAATGGAGTGTCGCTGTTATCGTGGCGACTGTGGCAGAACCCGTCTTAACGAGCTTAAAATGGGAAAGGCTGACCTTGTGGGTTGGCTTGCGGTTTTGGTTATGACCGCATTGATTATTTTGGCAAACATTATTTTTTAAAAGGTGTTAAAATGAGAAATATAGCGGTAAAAATAATGTATGACGGTGGCAGCTATCACGGCTGGCAGTATCAGCCCAACGGCATTACTGTTCAGGAGCGGATTGAAAAAGTGCTGACCGACCTTACAGGAGAGAAGGTTTCGGTTTGTGGCTGCAGCCGTACAGATGCAGGGGTTCACGCGCTTGAGTATGTGTTTAATTTCAAAAGCGATACCCGTATTCCTGCGGACAGGCTTCCCTATGCAATAAACACACATCTTTGTAATGACGACATTGCGGCGGTTGCCGCAAGATGCGTTGACGACAGTTTCAATGCCCGTTTTTCATCCAACGGAAAACGGTATATCTACAAAATTTGGAATTGCAACATACAAAATCCCTTTACGGCAAAATACAGCTGGCACGTGCCATACAAGTTAAATATCGAAGAAATGAAGATGGCGGCAGAAAAATTCTGCGGAACTCACGATTTTGCGGCGTTTATGGCGGCTGGCGGCTCGCAAAAGACCACGGTGCGTACTATTCGTGACTGTAAGGTGGAAAAAAGCTGCGAGTGGGAGGAACAGATTGAGATAGAGGTAGAGGCGGATGCCTTTCTTTATAATATGGTTCGTATTATTACAGGAACGTTGGTTGAGGTAGGTACGGGCAGAAAGTCTGCAGATGAAATTTGTGAAATAATTGATAATTGCGACCGACGTGGTGCGGGAATGACTGCACCTCCCGAAGGTTTGTTTTTAAAAAGGGTATTATATACGCCCGAAATTTTGGAGTGGTAAAGTATGAAAGATAAGGAAGTTGCTGCAAAAAAAGCTTTCAGCAAAAAAAGAATTATAGCGGTTTTGATTGTATTTGCTTTGATTGCGGTTATGATATTTTCAAATCCCGAGGTACAGAAGTTCCTTATGGAACCATCCGATATAAAACTCAGCTTTCAAAGCGGCATAAATTATACAGCCAGGGCATACGGCAAAGGAATGCTTCTTATAGGAAACGATGGTATACGTGCAATTGACAGCCGTGGCAGAGAAAATTGGAGCATTGTGTCACCTGTTACGTCGCCTATGGTGATTACAAAAAACGAGTACGTAATGCTGGCTGACTACAGAGGCACATCGGTAAATGTTTATGAAAAAGATAAAATTGTTTCACAAATAAAGACCGAAAGAGAAATATTGTCTGCAAAGATGAATAAAAATGGTTATGTGGCAGTTGCAACCGAGGAGCTGGGTTATAAAGGCGCAGTACGTATCTTTAATAAGAATGGTACAGAGATTTTCAAGTGGTCAAGCGGCAGCGGATATATCGGCGACATTGATATTTCTTCTAAAAACCGACTTGCGATAGCTCAGCTTATGACCGACAAGGAAGAGGTTTACAGCCGTATTATGGTTGTTGAAGCAGATTCACAAAAGGATGCAAAAAATATTGCTCAGATTGAAGGAATTGTGTCCAAATTAAAATATAAAGACAATGGCGGACTCATTGCGGTTTGTGACAACGGTGTGTATGCTTTTAAGAAAAACGGCAAGCAGGATTATTTTATAGATTTTGGCAGCAGAACACCGGTGGGGTGCAACATTGAAAATGAAAACAATATGGTTTTTGCCTTTGACAGTGGACTTAATAATACTGTTTTGGAAAGCTATTCCGCAACAGGAAAGCTGCGGGGCAGTTATGAAACCGATGGCGAGATGATTTCGTTTGATGTCAACGGCGAATGTATCCTGACGGCAAGTATGAATGGTGCATTCCGTATCACACCTAAAGGCAAGGAGAAAAGTCGTATCGGGATTAAACGTGATGTTAAGTCAGTAAAAATATTCCCCGGAAGAGATGAATTTTTATTAATTGGCAGTGGCGGTGCACAAATAATTAAACTAAAATAAGGAGAGCGAAAAGTATGATTGCAGATGTTATTGTTGTTGCAGTTGTGGCTGTTTGTATTTTTCTTGGCTACAAGGCTGGATTTTTAAAGTCGCTTATAAATGTTGTGTCTTATATTGCGTCAATTATTCTTTCGTTTTTGTTCTATCCGATACTTTCGGGATTTTTAATGGAAACACCGCTTTATACTTTTTTTGTAGAAAAGATAGGTGCAAAATATCCGGCAGAGGGATTAATACAAACCGAATGGAAATTCCTTGAAAAATACATAAATGAGGCTGAAGGTGCTGTTGCGGCGGCAGTTGCCGAGCTTTTGATTAATATTATTTCATTTATTCTTATAGTAATTTTATTTAAGATTGCGATTAAACTGATAGGAAACGCCCTTAATCTGTTTGCACGTTTGCCGGTGATTAAACAGTGCAACCGTCTGGGCGGAGCGGTGACAGGCGGCTTGCTTGGTATTTTAGTTGTTTATATAGTGATGGCGTTGATGGTGACGATTGCACCGCTTGACAGCATTGACAAAGTTACCGCCGAAATACAGAAATCGACATTTGCAGAAGAAATGTATAACAACAACATAATACTAAATTTGATTGGCGGGGAGGAATAGTGTGACAGTAAGCGAATTACAGAACCTTAAACTAAAAGAACTGCAGGAACTTGCAAAGGAAAAAGGCATAAAAAATATATCCAAGCTAAAGAAGGATGATCTTATAAATCTGCTTGGTGATGTATCCGAGGTTGAAAAAAGTACTCAGTCCGATACCACCGCAAAAATTGCAGATGCAAACGACGGAATTGAATATTCAGACCCTGTTCGCAGGACAAACCTGATGAGCGGTGTTTTAGAGGTTTTGGCAGACGGGTACGGCTTTTTAAGGTCGGACAACTATCAGTCGGGCGAGAATGATGTATACGTTTCGCAAAATCAGATACGCAGATTTAATCTTAAAACCGGTGACTATATTGTGGGAAATACCCGTATGCAACACGAGGGCGAGCGTTATCAGGCACTTTTATATGTGCAGACAGTAAACGGCGATAAGGTTGATGTTTCAATCAGGCGCAAGGCGTTTGATGATTTAACCCCTATATACCCCGATGAAAGATTAAGGCTTGAGAGGGGCAGATGCGATTTTGCAATGCGTATGATTGACTTGATTTCACCCATAGGCAAGGGTCAGCGTGGTATAATTGTTGCACCGCCTAAGGCGGGCAAGACAACACTTCTTAAGTCGATTGCCAACAGTATAACCGAAAATAATCCCGATGTACACCTGATTGTACTTCTGATTGACGAACGTCCTGAAGAGGTTACAGATATGCAAAGAAGTATAAAGGGCGACGTTATATTTTCGACCTTTGACGAGGAACCAACAAACCATACCAAGGTTGCGGAAATTGTTCTTGAACGTGCAAAAAGACTTGTGGAGCACAAAAAGGATGTTGTGATTTTACTTGACAGTATAACAAGGCTTGCACGTGCTTACAACCTTACTGTTATGCCATCGGGCAGAACTCTTTCTGGCGGTCTTGACCCTGGTGCACTTTATAAGCCAAAGAGGTTTTTCGGGGCGGCAAGAAATGTTGAAGAGGGCGGAAGCCTGACAATTCTGGCAACAGCCCTTATTGAAACAGGCAGTCGTATGGATGATGTGATTTTTGAAGAATTCAAGGGTACCGGCAATATGGAGGTTCACCTTGACCGCAGACTTCAGGAAAAGCGTGTTTTCCCTGCAATAGACATTGCAAAGTCAGGCACAAGAAAGGAAGAACTTCTGCTTGACCAGACCGAGCTTGAAGCAATATGGAGCATACGCAAGGCATTCAGCTCGCGAAATCCTGTCGAGGTAACAGAAACCATAATAGGTCAGCTTTTAAAGACCGAAAACAATCGGGAATTTATAGCATCTGCAAAGAAAATTCTTGAGTATTAAACAATATTTGTAAAAGCTTACAACAAATATAGAAAAAGATTGCGAAAAATTTAACAAAAAACACTTGATAATTTTTGGTAAATGGAGTAGAATATAAAATGTACAAAAAAAGATAATAAATGTATGGAGGGTTCAGTAATGAATAAGAAAACAGTTGACGATATTTGCCCAAAGGGTAAAAGAGTTCTTGTACGTTGTGACTTTAATGTTCCCATTAAAGAAGGCAAGATTACAGACGAAACAAGAATTGTAGGGGCACTCCCCACAATTAAAAAACTTATTGAAGACGGAGCTAAGGTTATCCTTTGTTCACATATGGGTAAGCCCAAGGGCGAACCAAAGCCCGAGCTTTCACTTGCTCCTGTTGCTGCACGTCTTTCAGAGCTTCTTGGTAAAGAGGTTGTATTTGCGGCAGACGACACAGTTGTAGGCGAAAATGCAAAGGCTGCAGTTGCTATGATGAACGATGGCGACGTTGTTCTTCTTGAAAACACAAGATACAGAGCAGAAGAAACAAAGAATGTTGAAGAATTCAGCCGTGAGCTTGCATCACTTTGTGATATGTTTGTAAACGATGCATTTGGTACAGCACACCGTGCTCATTGTTCGAATGTTGGTGTTACCGAATTTGTTGACACAGCAGTTGGCGGTTACCTTATCAATAAGGAAATCGAATACCTCGGCAATGCGGTTAACAACCCTGTAAGACCTCTTGTTGCAGTTCTTGGCGGCTCTAAGGTTTCTTCAAAGATTTCTGTTATCAATAACCTCCTTGAGAAGGTTGATACACTTATCATCGGCGGCGGTATGGCTTATACCTTTATGAAGGCTTTGGGTGAAGAAGTTGGTGATTCACTTCTTGAGGCTGACTACCTTGATTACGCAAAGGAAATGATGGAAAAAGCTGAGGCTAAGGGCGTTAAGCTTCTTATCCCTGTTGATACAGTTGTTGCAAAGGAATTTGACAACGATGCAGAAAAGAAGACTGTTGGCAGAGGCGAAATCGAAGCAGGCTGGCAGGGTCTTGATATCGGCGAAAAGACAATTGCTCTTTATAAGGACGCTTTAAAAGATGCAAAGACTGTTGTTTGGAATGGTCCTATGGGCGTATTTGAAATGCCCAACTTTGCAAAGGGTACAAATGCAATTGCTGAAATGCTTGCTGACCTTGATGCTACAACAATTATCGGCGGCGGCGACAGTGTTGCGGCTGTTAATCAGGCAGGTCTTGGCGACAAGATGAGCCACATTTCAACAGGCGGCGGTGCATCACTTGAATTCTTAGAGGGTAAGGACCTTCCCGGCGTTGTTGCAATCAACGATAAATAAAACACAAAGGAGAAATTAAAATGGGTAAGTATATTATTGCCGGCAACTGGAAAATGAACAAGTTGCCCAGCGAAACATATGATTTTGTAAAGGAAGTTGCTGCTGCAACAGAAGGCGCAAAGTGCGAGGTTGTTTGCTGCACACCTTATGTTTGCCTTGCAGAGGCTGTTCGTGCCGCAAAAGACACTCACGTTAAAATCGGTGCTGAAAACCTTCATTTTGAAGACAAGGGCGCATTCACAGGTGAAGTAAGTGCAGATATGCTCTTGGATTTGGGCGTCAGCTACGTTATTATCGGTCACTCTGAAAGAAGACAGTACTTTGCTGAAACTGACGAAACTGTAAATCTTAAAACAAAGAAGGCTTTAGAAAAGGGTCTTATCCCCATCGTTTGCGTTGGCGAAAGTCTTGAAGAAAGAGAAGCAGGCATCACAATGGACCTTATTGCAATTCAGGTTAAAAAGGCTTTTGCAGGCATTGCTGCAGAAGATGCAAAAAAAGTTGTTATTGCATATGAGCCAATCTGGGCTATTGGCACAGGTAAGACTGCAACAGCTGAGCAGGCTCAGGAAGTTTGCGAAGGTATCAGAAAGATTTTTGCAGAGCTTTACTGCGACAAGTGTGCTCAAGAGGTTACAATTCAGTACGGCGGCAGTATGAACGCAGGCAATGCGGCTGAGCTTCTTGCAAAGAATGATATTGACGGCGGTCTTATCGGCGGTGCAAGCCTTAAGAGTGCAGATTTTGCTGTAATTGTAAAGGCAGCACAGTAATTTTTAAATAAAAGGATAAGGGCGAAGGAAATTTCGCCCTTGTTTTAAGTTAATTGTGTTTAAAGAAAGGATAAAATAATGAGTAAAAAACCTTATGCACTTATTATAATGGACGGCTATGGCGTAAACGAACGTCACGAAGGCAATGCAATTTATGCAGCTAAAACTCCCAATATGGATAAATATATGGCTGAGTGTCCCAATACAATCATTCACGCATCAGGTATGGATGTTGGTCTTCCTGACGGACAGATGGGCAACTCGGAGGTTGGTCACACAAACATCGGTGCAGGACGCATTGTGTATCAGGAATTGACTAGAATTACAAAAGCAATCGAAGACGGTGACTTTTTTGAAAACGAGGCGCTCAAGGGCGCTGTTGAAAACTGCAAAAAGAACAATTCTGCCCTGCACCTTATGGGTCTTTTGTCAGACGGCGGTGTTCACAGCCACATAAACCATCTTTATGGATTGCTTGAAATGGCAAAGAAAAACGGTCTTGACAAGGTTTATGTTCACTGCTTTATGGATGGTCGTGACGTGTCTCCCACATCAGGCGCAGACTTTACTGATGCACTTGTTGCAAAGATGAGAGCTTTAGGTACAGGTAAGATTGCAACAGTTATGGGCAGATACTATGCAATGGACCGTGATAACCGTTGGGAACGTGTTTCTGAGGCGTATCGTGCAATGGTATATGGCGAGGGCAACAAAGACACATCAGCGGTTAATGCAATCAAAAAATCGTATAACGATGGTGTAACCGATGAATTTGTTGTTCCAACAGTAATTACAGATGATGAGGGTAATGCTCTTGGCAAGATTTCAGCAAATGATTCTGTTGTATTCTTCAACTTCCGTCCTGACAGAGCAAGAGAAATTTCAAGAACAATTGTTGATACAGAATTTAGCGGATTTGAACGTAAATTCTTCAGCACATATTTTGTATGTATGACACAGTACGATGCATCAATGCCCAATGTTCAGGTTGCGTTCAAGCCCCAAAGCCTTGTTAACACATTTGGCGAATATATCAGCAAAAAGGGTCTTCGTCAGCTTAGAATTGCCGAAACAGAGAAGTATGCACACGTTACATTCTTCTTCAACGGCGGTGTTGAGTCAGTTTATGATGGCGAGGACAGAGCACTTATCAATTCTCCCAAGGTTGCAACCTATGACCTTCAGCCTGAAATGAGTGCCCCTGAAGTTTGCGACGAGGTTGTAAAGAGAATTGAAAGCGGCGAATATGACGTTATTGTTCTTAACTTTGCAAACTGTGATATGGTAGGTCACACAGGAATCTTTGATGCGGCTGTTAAGGCGGTTGAAACTGTTGATACCTGCCTCGGCAAAACAGTTGATGCAATTGTTAAAATGGGCGGTACAGCACTTATCACAGCCGACCACGGCAATGCCGACCAGATGGTTGACTATGATACAAACGATGTATTCACTGCTCACACAACCAATGTTGTTCCTCTTGTTATGATTGGCGGACCTGATGCCGCAAAGCTTAAAGTCGGCAGACTTGCAGACCTTGCTCCCACAATGCTTGACCTTATGGGTCTTGAAAAGCCTGAAGAAATGACAGGTGAAAGTCTTATTGTAAGATAAATGACCTCTCGTTGAGATAAACTAATATTGAACGGTACATTTCTGTACCGTTCTTTTGCTTTATAAGGAATTTTTCGCCATCAATCAGGATAAAATGAATAAAGGAGAGGTGTTTGATTTATGACGAAAAAGACATTGTTTTACAACGGTCAGGTGATAACCGTAAATAAAAATAACGATATTGCAGAGGCAATTCTGGTTGAGGATGACAGAATTTCCTGTGTTGGCAAAACGGTAGAGGCTTTGCGCCTTGCCGATAAGTATACCGAATGGATAGATTTAAAGGGTTGTGCTGTTCTTCCCGGATTTATTGACTGTCATATTCATATGGCGGTGGCAGGGGCAAAAATTCCAAATCAGATTGACGTATCAAAAAAGGCAGGTATAACCTCGGTGGATGCCTTGCTGGATAAAATCAAGGGCGCGGCATCGGGTATTAGCAAAGGTGAGTGGATAATTGGCAGCAGCTACAGTCACGAAGGTCTTGACGAAAGACGACATATTACAAAAGACGAACTTGATAAAGCTGCCCCCGATAATCCTGTGCTGATAATTCACACAAGCGGTCATATGAGCGTGGCAAATACTCTTGCATTAAAAAACTCGAATATTGATATGTCAATACCGGGAGTGATAAAGGATAAGGACGGAAATCCAACGGGGCTGCTTCAGGAGGCGGCGCATTTTGTTATGCTTGAAAAATCTCCTGTTTTGCCAACAGACGAAGAACTTGTTTCGGGAATTGAAAGGTTTTGCAAAAAACTTGTGGCAAAGGGGATAACCTCTGTACATGATGCAGGGGGATTTGGTACAGCGACATTTCGAACTCTTCAACAGGCAAAAGAGCAAGGGGTACTTTCATGCCGAGCATATCCGATGCTGTGGTCTTTGTTTGGAAAACAGGCACAGATTGAAACGGCAAAAACTGCCATAAAAAACGGATTTTACAGTGGTTTAGGAAATAATTTACTGAGAATCGGACCAATAAAGCTTATGGTTGACGGCTCGGCTGTGGGTGGCACTTGTGCAACAGCAAAACCTCTTGCACATCTCGGGGATGTAACAGAGCCAACATTTTCTCAGGAGGAGCTAGATGAAATTTTTATCGAAGGCCACAGAAGAGGATTTCAGCTTACTGCACATGCGGTGGGCGATAAAGCTATTGAAATGGTGCTTAACTCATACGAAAAGGCAATAACTCTTTATCCAGGACAGGACCCCCGCCACAGAATCGAGCATTGCTTTTTATGCACACCACAACTGATTAGGCGGATAAAAGAGCTTGGAATAATTCCCATTCCTAATCCGGGATTTTTGTCGGTTTGGGGCGGGGTTTTTGATAAATACTACGGCGACCGCATTGAAGATGTAATTCCACTTAAAACATTCAGGGACGAGGGGATTATTTCGCCATTTGGCTCGGATGCTATGGTGATAGAGGAATATGAGCCAATCTTTGGTATTGCTGCGGCAATGGAACGAAAGGATTTGAAATCGGGTAAGGAAATTAATAAGTCGCAAGCAATTGATTTGCTGCACGCAATAAAATGTTACACCTATTATGGTGCATATGCGTCGTTTGAAGAGGACGAAAAAGGGAGCCTTGCCGCCGGAAAATTGGCGGATATGGTAATTCTTACGGACTCCATTTTAGGAAAGTCGCCTGAGGAAATACGAAAACTCAAGGTGAAGGAAACCTATCTTGGAGGCAAACGTGTTTTTTCTGTAAAAAATCAACAGAATTATTAAAATTTTATGCGTAAACAGTTGAAAAAAATGTAGATGTTTGGTATAATGTCTTAGTATACTGTAAAATGTGGCAAATAGCGTACTTTTTTAAAATACGGCTGGATATTAAAGGTGAAATAAAATGAAAAATAACAAGACAAAGGCGCTACGGGAAGGCGCAATGATGGTTGCGTTGACTGCTGTGCTTATCTTGGCAACAAGATTTGTACCATTCTTTTCGATAATAGGCACATTTGCCTGCGGAATCCCTTTGGCTGCTCTTGCTGCACGGAATGGATTTAAGGTGACAATTCCTGCGATTATTGCGATTTTTGCGGTGACTGTGCTGATTACCGGTGACGTGCTTTCGGCACTCTCTGTTATATTGATGTCGGTGCTGCCCGGTGGAATTGCCGGATATACATTGGGTAAAAGGTGTTCGTTCTTTACGGTACTTTTTAGTACGTGTGTTACAGTCTGTATCGGCTGGCTGGCAGAACTTTTGATTGTCGATTTGTTTTTTGCCGGCGGCATAGACGAAATGCTGGCACAGACAATGTCAGGCTCAAAGGCTATGCTTGAGGCAATGATGCAGCCGATGGCAGAATCGGGTGCTCTTGCCGGAGATATTCCTGCAGACGAGTTTGTCGGGATGATTCTTAAAGAAAGCGAAAAGCTTATAAGGCTTTATATGCCTTCGTTTATTGTTGTTATCTCTATGGTTGAGGGATATATGATAATGAGACTTTGCGGCTTTGTTATCAATCGGGCAAAGCTGGCACAAGTTAAGATTGTACCCTTTTCAGAAATTAAGGCACCGCCAAGTATGTGCACAATTGCGCTTGTAAGCTATGTGATTTATATTTTTTCAGGTACAGGTACGGTTGTTGGCTCGGTTATTGCCAACCTTGTGTTTATACTTTACACAATTATTGGTGCGTGTGGATTTTCGGTCATTGATTTTAAATTTAAGGCAAAAATAAAATCTGCATGGGCAAGGTTTGGTATTTATACAGCAATATTTATTTTTGGCGGAATACTTATGATGTATATAATCTTAGGATTAATTATTGTGGGAATACTTGACAGCAGACGAGATTTCAGAGAACTCGGTTCTGCCGGAGAATAGAACTTGGAGGTGACTTCCAATGAAAACAGAAAAAACAGCAGCAAAGGTGTTTTTTAATTCAAGGCGCAGATACATACGTTTGTCAGTGTATGCGGTTTTGTTGGTTGCTTTAGGAATTGTTATGGCTATAAACCGCAGACCCGAGGCGATTTTTGAACTTGCCATTACTGCAGGGGTAATTGCTTTTGAAATTTTTCATATACAAAAAAGTCAAAAGGAATTTTTGCTTTATACCGAGCATCTGGGTTTTTGTCTTAATGACAATTCCCGAGGCTCGCTGCTTAACTATCCGGCACCTTTGGTTATTACAGACACCGGGGGAAAGATAACATGGTATAATGACTGGTTCAGAAATGCGGTTGGCGTGGGCGACCTTTTTGGGAAGCCCGTTCAGGAGCTTATTCCCGAATTGCATATAAATAAGTTTATGGAAACAGAAGAGCAAAACCGTATTAATCTTACAATAGGCGAAAATTATTATGAGGTATGGGGAAACATTGCAAGAAATACATCCTCATCAAGCAGAAGCAGCCTTATAGTAATATATTTCATAGACAAAACCGAGGAAGTGCGCACAGCAAAGCTTCGTGATGATGAAAGAATGATTGAAGCAATAGTTATTATTGATAACTATGATGAAGTGCTGAAGGAAACTCCTGATTCTAACCATGGTGCACTCATTGGCGAGATTGAATCCAAGGTCAGCGCATGGGTTGCGTCAGGTTGCGGTATTATGCGCAAGTACGAGCGTGACAAGTTTGTTGTATTTTTCAGCAATAAAAATTTTGCCCGAATTACCGAGGGTAAGTTTTCGGTTCTTGACGACGTGCGCAGTATAAACCACGAAAATAAAATTCCGGCAACACTCAGCATCGGTATTGGCAGGTCAGGTCAGGATGTTGTCGAAAATGATAAATATGCACGTCTTGCAATTGATATGGCTCTGGGCAGAGGCGGCGACCAGGTAGTTATCCGTGATAATGTTAACTTTACCTTCTACGGTGCAAAAACACGCGAGGTCGAAAAACGTACCAAGGTTAAGGCAAGGGTTGTGGCACACGCCCTGCGTGAATTGGTTGACCATTCAAGCAAGGTGATAATTATGGGTCACCATAATTCTGATATGGATAGCTTGGGTGCATCAATCGGTCTTTTTAAAGGTGTTAAAAGCCGTGGCAAGGATGCGTTTATTGTGGTTGAGCAAAGCACAAGCAATGCAAAAGTTCTTATACAGGAATTTAAAAAAATTCCACAGTACGAGGATGCCTTTATCAGCAGCGAATACGCTCTTAACATTTTTGACCGTGAAACCTTGGTTGTTGTAGTCGACGTTCACCGTCCCGGAATGGTTGAAAGCCCCGAACTGTTGCACCACGCAAAAAATGTTGTGCTGATTGACCATCACCGCAAAAGCGAGGACTTTATCGAAAATGCGGTACTTACCTATCACGAGCCTTTTGCATCGTCTACCTGTGAGATGATAACAGAAATTCTGCAATACGTTCAGGACAATGAACGTCTTACCAAGCAGGAGGCCGAGGCACTTTATGCCGGTATATTTATGGATACAAAGGGCTTTACCTTTAAGGCAGGCGTCAGAACATTTGAGGCGGCATCATACCTTAGACGTATGGGTGTTGATACAGTAAGTGTACGCAGACTTTTTAAAACCAATATAGACAGTTATATTGCCAAGGCGGAAATCATAAGAAATGCCGTGATTTACAAGGATAACATTGCGGTTTCGTATTTATACGAGGAATGTCCCGATATGTCGGTAACAGTTGCTCAGGCGGCAGATGAACTTCTTAATATTTCAGGGATTGAGGCATCATTTGTTCTGGCAAAATCCGGTAGCCGTGTTCTTATCAGCGGGCGTTCACTTGAAACAATCAATGTTCAGGTAATTCTTGAAAAGCTTGGCGGCGGCGGACATATAACCATCGCAGGAGCTCAGCTTGAGGATACCGGGCTTGAAGATGCCGACAGACTTTTGAAGGAAGCAATTGATGAAATTGTAAGTCAGTAAATCAGATATAATTTGAAAGGATGAACATAAATGAAAGTTATACTTACTCAGGACGTAAAGTCACAGGGAAAGAAGGGCGACCTTATAAACGTCAGTGACGGATACGCAAGAAATTTTCTGTTGCCAAAGGGTTTGGCTATTGAGGCAAACAAGCAGGCACTTAATGATTTGGAAGGAAAAAGAGAGGCTGCAGCCTTCCATAGAAATGTAGAGGAAGAAAAGGCAAGAAACATTGCAGAGAGAATGAAGGAAATTACCGTTAATCTCTCGGCAAAGGCAGGTGCCGGCGGCAAGCTGTTTGGCTCGATTACATCAAAGGATGTTGCTGAGGCATTAAAAGCACAGTATAAAATTGATATTGACAAAAGAAAGTTCGAGCTTAAGGATGGAATAAAAACTCTTGGCACAACCGAGGTTGTGGTGCGTCTTTATCCACAGATAACCGGTACATTCAAGGTTAATGTTACCGAACAGAAATAGAATTTTTATATAATAGGGAATTGTATATTTCCTATTATATAAAAGCATAAATTAAATTGTCTGTGCGAGATTTTCTGCCTTTGGCAGAAACGCACATAGACGAAAAAAAGCTGAGTCCTTCTCTGCTCGCCGCAGGCGAGCGCAAAAGGCGCTTTTTATAAACATACAAAGGAGGGGAATATATGGAAGAAAGGCTTGAAACCCAAGCTGCAGAATTTGAAAGAGCAATGCCGTTCAGCCGTGAGGCCGAGCAGTCTGTTTTGGGTGCAATGCTTCTTGATGCGCAGTGTATTCCCGATGCAACTCATATTTGCAGGGCTGATGATTTTTATATCGAAAGAAACAAAGAGCTTTTTAAAACCATTGTGGAGCTTTATAATTTAGGCAAGCCAATTGATATCGTGACAATAAAGGAGCAGCTTATACTGCGTGGCTCGTTTGATTCGGTTGGTGGACTTGAGTTTGTTATGGAAACTATGAATATGGTTCCCACAACCCGAAATATAAAGCATTATGCCGAAATCGTTGCCCAAAAGTCTTTACTCAGAAACATCATACGAATTTCCGAAAAGGCGGCAGAAAATTGCTATCACGGTGACGAAGAGGCGGATAGTATTCTTGGCGAGATGGAGCAAAAGCTGATAGACATTTCGCAGGGCAGAAGCTCTAAAGGACCTGTTCATTTGCGCACATACTTAGGGCAGAGTGTTGAAAAGCTGGCAAAGCTTTCCGAAACAGAAGAAGAAGTAACCGGTATCTCAACGGGATTTATTGACTTGGACAAGCGTACGGCAGGTTTGCACGGGTCAGAGCTTGTTCTGATTGCGGCTCGTCCCGGTATGGGTAAAACCAGCTTTGCTTTAAACATTGCACAAAATGTGGCAATTGACACGGGAACCTGTGTTGCTATATTCAATCTCGAAATGCCCGGCATACAAATTGCAAACCGCATGCTCTCAAGCGAGGCTATGGTCAGCTCTGAGTCGCTGAAAAAAGGTAATATAAAAGACGAAGAATGGGAGAAAATCGGCGAGGCGGTTGACGTTTTAAGCCGTGCTAATATCTTTATTGATGATACATCGTCAATTACAGCATCTGAGATTGTGTCAAGGTGCAGAAAGCTTAAAATGGAGCACAATCTTGGACTTGTGGTTATTGACTATATTCAGCTTATCAGCGGTGGCAAAACCAAAGGCGATGGCAACCGTCAGCAGGAAATTTCGGATATTTCACGTAGCCTGAAAATTATGGCAAATGATTTGAATATTCCTGTTATTGCACTTTCACAGCTTAACCGTTCGGTTGAAAGCCGTGATGTAAAAGAACCACGGCTTAGTGATTTGCGTGAATCGGGTGCTATCGAGCAGGATGCCGATATGGTAATGTTCCTTTACCGTGAGGGTGCTTATAATCCTGAGGCAGAGGAGCCAAACCGTACAAAATGTATCTTTGCCAAGCACAGAAATGGTGAAACAGGTTTTGATTACCTGACCTGGCTTGGTGAATTTACTAAATTTTCTAATTGGAGTGGAAGCCGTGAATAAGGTTAACTCAGTTTTGCAGGATGTTATGGATACCATCCGCAAATATGGGATGATAGATAAAGGTGACAGAATATTGGCTGCAGTTTCAGGCGGTGCAGATTCTGTGTGTATGCTTCACGCACTTAATACAATTAAAAAATCAGTAGGCTTTGAAATTTATTGTGCACACCTTAATCATTGTTTGCGTGGTGATGCGGCAGATAATGACGAAAAATTTGTAATTGAATTATGCACAAAGCTTGATATACCAATTTTTACAAAATCAGTTGATGTTTTGGCTTTAGCGAATGAAAAAAAGCTGACAACCGAAGAAGCAGGACGACTTGCAAGATATGAATTTTTTAAAGAACTCTCGCAAAAGCATCGACTTAACAAAACTGCAACAGCCCACAACAAGGACGACAATGCAGAAACTGTGCTTATGCGGATAATCCGAGGTACCGGCACAGACGGCCTTAAGGGAATTGCGTATGTCAGGGATGATGGCATAATAAGACCATTGCTTGATATACCACGGGCAGATATTGAGGCATATTGCCAAGGGAATAATCTTAGCTTTTGCACAGATGCAACCAATGCAGATAATGACTATACCCGAAACAAAATACGAAACGAGCTTTTGCCCTATATTGAGAAAAATTTTAATCCCAACATAAAGGAGAGTCTTTGCAGACTTTCGGATAATGCGGCAGAGGATGCAGATTTCCTGAATGACTATGCTAAGCGTCTGTATATGCGGCTTTGCAATCCGTTGCCGGGTGATGGACCTGTGGCATTGCATATTGAAAGTCTTAATATGGTTGATAAGGGTATTGCATCACGTGTGCTTAAGATTGCGGCAGACGAGGTGAAATCAGGAAGCCGCCTTGAGAAAAAGCATATTGATGGCCTTTTTGACCTTATGACAAAGCAGACGGGGGCAAGCATTGATTTACCCAACGGCATTGAGGTAAGTGTTCAGTATGGATGGCTGTCATTCGTTGATAAAAATGCTGCTTTTGAGGTTGCAAGTGGAGCAGATGGCTTTTTTACAGAGATTGCACCACCACATACGGTGTTTGTTGATACACTTGGCAAGAATATTTCTTTGCGAATTGAAAATGCAAAGGAATATAAGTGCAAGGTCAACGAAACGGCAATCGACTATGATTTGATTAAAGGACAACCTTTATTTTTAAGAAACCGTCGCAGTGGTGACCGTATTGTGTGGTTTCCCGACGGAAAAACCAAGAAAATAAAAAGTATACTCATAGACGCAAAAATTCCCCAAAAGGACCGTGACAAAATCCCCTTGCTTTGCACGGGAAGCGAGGTACTTGCAATTGTGGGCAGTCGAGTGAGTGAAAAATATAAAGTTACAAAGGAAACAGAGAGGGCTTTGGTGATAGAATATGGAACAACTGAATAATCACAAAGTATTAATAGATGAACAGACACTTGATAAAAAGGTGTCAGAAATCGCTGATGAAATCAATAAAAAATATAAAGGCGAAAAACTGATAGTTGTAGGCGTTCTTAAGGGTGCGTTTATGTTTATGAGTGATTTGCTTAAAAAGATTACGGTTGATACCGAGGTCTACTTTCTTAAAGCATCAAGCTACGGCTTGGGCACAGAGAGTACGGGAAACGTAAAAATTACCAAGGATATAGAAAGGGATATAAAGGGCGAAAATGTTCTGCTGATTGAAGACATAATCGACAGCGGTTACACAATGCGCGAGGTATTAAAAATTCTTGGCGAGCGCGAGCCTAAGGCACTTGAGCTTTGTTCCTGTCTAAGCAAGCCCGACAGACGAGTATGCGAGGTCAAGATAGATTATCTTGGCTTTGAAATTCCTGATAAATTTGTGATAGGCTATGGCCTTGATTATGCCGAAAAATACAGAAATTTACCGTACATCGGTTACATAGAACAATAAACGGAGGAGAAAACAATGAGTAATGAAGTAAGAACAAGATTTGCACCAAGCCCCACAGGTTATATGCACATAGGAAATTTAAGAACAGCCCTTTATGCATATCTTCTGGCAAAATCCAATGACGGAAAGTTTATTCTCAGAATTGAGGACACCGACCAGGAAAGATATGTAGAAGGTGCGGTTGATGTTATATACAGAACCATGGCAGATACCGGACTAATTCATGACGAAGGTCCCGACAAGGACGGCGGCTTTGGACCTTATATCCAGAGCGAACGAAGAAACATATACAAAGAGTATGCCGAAAAGTTGGTAGAGCTTGGTCACGCATACTATTGTTTCTGTGACAAGGAGAGATTAGAGGAATTGCGTCAGCAGCAGACAGTTATGAAGGTTCCCACCAAATACGATGGTCTTTGCAGCAAGCTGTCAAAGGAAGAAATCGAAGAAAAGCTGAAGGCAGGAGTACCCTATGTAATCCGCCAGAAGATGCCAAAGTATGGCAAAACTACATTCCATGACGAAGTTTTTGGTGAAATTTCTGTTGAAAATGCAATTCTTGATGATAATGTTCTTCTTAAAGCAGATGGACTGCCCACATACAACTTTGCAAACGTAATTGATGACCACCTGATGCAGATTTCACACATAATTCGTGGCAGCGAGTATCTCTCATCAACCCCTAAATACAATCTTTTGTACGAGGCATTTGGTTGGGAAATCCCCAAGTATGTTCACGTATCACCGGTTATGAAGGATGCAAACAACAAGCTGTCAAAGCGTCACGGGGATGCATCTTATGAAGATTTTATTGCCAAGGGCTATCTCAAAGAGGCGATTGTTAACTATATTGCCCTTCTTGGTTGGGCACCCGGCGATGAAAGAGAAAAGTTTACAATTGAGGAGCTTATTGAGGCGTTTGATGTCAAGGGCATAAGCAAATCTCCTGCAATCTTTGACGAAAAGAAGCTTGCATGGCTCAACGGCGAATATATCAGAGAACTGACTCCTGAAAAGTTTCACGAAATGGCACTTCCTTATTATGACGGAGTTATCACAAATCCTGATATTGATTTGAAGGAAGTTTCTGAACTGCTGCAACCCAGATGCGAAAAGCTTTCGGATATTCCCGAGCAGGTTGATTTCTTTGACAAGCTGCCCGACTATGAAAACGAGCTTTATACACATAAAAAAATGAAAACCAATCCCGAAAACTCTCTGGAGGCGCTTCAGGCAGTTCTTCCTGTGCTTGAGGGAATAGGCGAATGGACAAAGGAAAATATTCACGACGAGCTGATTGCTCTGGTTGAAAGATTAGAACTTAAAAACGGCAGAATTTTGTGGCCTGTACGTGTTGCGGTATCGGGTAAGGCGTTTACACCGGGCGGCGGCGTAGAGCTTGCATATATTCTTGGTAAGGACGAAACCATCAACCGTATTAAGATTGGAATTGAAAAATTATCAAAGTAAGGAATGATAAAAATGGACATAACAACAAAATTTTCGGATAAGGTAAAGCATCTTGAAGCATCTGCAATCCGTGAGATTTTTAAACTTCTTGCAAAACCCGGCATAATCAGCTTTGCGGGCGGTGCTCCCGACCCCAACCTCTTCCCCAAGAAAGAGTTTGCTGAGATTGCAAAAGATATCCTTGAAAATCAGGGTAATGTGGCACTTCAGTATGGCGTAACCGAAGGTTACGCGCCCTTACGTGACTGGACAAAGAAACGTCTGGTAAGTCAGGGCATTATCACAGATGCAGATGATGTAATTATTGTCAGCGGCGGTCAGCAGGGCATTGACCTTGCCACTAAATCCCTTATAAATCCCGGCGATGGTATAATCTGTGAAGAACCCAGCTTTATTGGCGGTCTTAACTGCTTCCGTTCATTCAATGCGGAGCTTTATGGTGTTCCTGTTCTTTCGGATGGTATTGATACCGAAAAATTAGAGGAAACCTTAAAGGCACATCCAAATGTAAAACTGCTTTATACTATCTCTACCTTCCAGAATCCTTCAGGAATTACAATTTCTCTGGAAAAGAGAAAAAAGATTTTAGAGCTTGCTGAAAAATATGATTTCCTTATATATGAGGATAATCCCTATGGCGAGTTGCGATTCAGTGGCGAGGAAGTTCCCACATTCAAATCAATGGATAAAAGTGGCAGAGTTATCTACTTTGGCTCATTCTCAAAGATTTTGGCTCCCGGTATGCGTTTAGGTTTTACTTCTGCTCCGGCACCTTTGCTTGAGAGAATGATTATCTGCAAACAGACCGAGGATGTTCATACCAATGTCCTGTCACAGATGATTGCGTATGAGTTTGTAACACGCTATTCAATAGACGAGCATATCGCAAAGCTCCGTGCGGCTTACGGCAAAAAGTGTAAGCTGATGATGGATTGTATGGATAAGTATTTCCCGGCATCAGTCAAGCACACCTGCCCCGAGGGTGGATTGTTCCTATTCTGCACAATGCCTGACGGTTTTGACAGTAAAGAACTTATGAAGCTTGCTCTTGATAAAAATGTTGCCTTTGTTCCCGGTACATCTTGTATGATTGACGACAAGGCTTCATACAGCACCTTCCGTATGAACTATTCAACTGCATCAGAGGAAGACATAGAAAAAGGAATAAAAGCTCTTGGCGAAGTGCTTCACGAGTTTATGGGAGAGTGAGATTATGGAAAATGTTATGACAGAGCCTAAAAAAAGAATTCTCAGCGGAATTCAGCCATCAGGGGCACTTACCTTAGGCAACTATGTGGGTGCGCTTCGCAACTGGGTTCAGCTGCAGAAGGAAGATATATACGAATGTTATTATATGATTGCTGACCTTCACGCAATTACCGTAAGGCAGGAGCCTGCGGCTCTCAGAAGAAACTGTATGGATTTGCTTGCAATATTCATTGCCTGCGGTCTTGACCCCGAAAAAGAGCCTATCTTTTTCCAGTCACACGTTCCGGCACACACACAGCTTGGTTGGGTGCTTGATTGCAACACCTATATGGGCGAGCTTTCAAGAATGACACAGTTTAAGGATAAAAGTAAAAAGCACGAAAATAATATTAACGCAGGTCTTTTTACATATCCATCCCTTATGGCAGCAGATATTCTGCTGTATCAGGCAGATTTAGTTCCTGTAGGTAAAGACCAGACACAGCATCTTGAACTTGCACGCAATCTCGCACAGCGCTTTAACAATGCATACAGCGACACATTTAAAGTTCCCGAAGGATATATCCCTAAAGTTGGAGCAAAAATAATGAGCCTTCAGGACCCGACGCAAAAGATGTCAAAGTCAGACCCGAATGAAAATTCGTTTATCCTTATGCTTGACCCGATTGACAAGGTTGTAAAAAAGATAAAAAGAGCGGTTACAGACTCCGGCTCTGAGGTAAAGCGCGGCGAGGGTAAGGAAGGTGTTGAAAACCTTATGAGTATTTACTCTGCGGTTACTGGTAAAACTATGGATGATATTGAACTTGAGTTTGAAGGAAGGGGCTACGGCGATTTTAAATCAGCGGTTGCCGAGGCGGTTGCTGAAACCCTAAGACCTATTCAGGAAAGACACGCAGAACTCATTAAGAATAAGGATTATCTTGAAACAGTATATAAGCGTGGAGCAGAACAGGCAAACCGTACTGCAATGAAAACAATATCAAAGGTATACAGAAAGGTAGGCTTTATTCAGCCTTAAGGTAATTTACAAATGTTTACAAATAATGGTGTATTTATTATTCTTGCACTTGTGGTGGGTTTTTTAATTTCTTTTGCATCAACCCCTACGGTGATTGCACTGGCTCGTAAAATCAATGCAATTGATATCCCAAAGGATTCGCGCCGAGTTCATAAAAAGCCGATTCCACTCATTGGCGGTTTGGCAATATTTTACGGATTTATCATAAGCGTTTTGTGCTTTGCTGTAATGGAGAGAGAGCTTATGGGTATTCTCATAGGTGCGGTTATTATGGTAACTGTCGGTATTATTGATGATATGCGCGATTTGAATGCCAAGGTGAAATTGCTTTTCCAGATAATTGCAGCGGCAATAGTGATTTACTTTGGTGTTGATATTCAATATGTGGCAAATCCCTTTGCCAACTGGGTTGGACCTCAGTACATAAATCTTGGACTGTGGTCAATTCCTATTACTATGGTGTGGATTATCGGTGTTACCAATGCAGTAAACCTTATTGACGGTCTTGACGGCCTTGCTGCAGGAGTTTCATCCATTGCGTCGGTGGCACTTCTTTCAATGACATTGATATCGCGAAATGTCAATGCCGCAATCGTTACTGCGGCACTGGCTGGTGCGGGCTTTGGATTTTTGCCTTATAATTTCAATCCGGCAAAGATTTTTATGGGTGACACAGGCTCAACATTCTTAGGCTTTGTGCTAGCCTGCATTTCAATTCAGGGTGTTATGAAGACGTATGCAGTTGTGTCGGTTGCGGTGCCTGTGCTGATTTTGGGACTTCCCATATTTGATACCCTTTTTGCAATAGTTCGTCGCATACTTAAAAGAAAGCCCATTATGTCACCCGACCGTGGACATCTGCATCACAGATTGATTGATATGGGTTTTTCGCAAAGGCAGACAGTAACAATTCTTTATGTTCTTACTAGTGTACTGTGTCTTACCGCAGTTGTTATGGCACTGAAAGGTGCTCTTCGTGGTTTAATTCTTGTTGCGGCAGTTGTTGTGATTTTAATTGTAACTTTTTCAGTTTTTGAACCTAAAAATGGAGAAAAAAATGCTTCTAAGGAGGATACAAATGAAAAAGATTAAGGTAATGACAATTTTCGGCACCCGTCCGGAGGCTATTAAAATGGCACCACTGGTAAAGGAGCTTGAAAAGAATGAGAACATTGAATCAATTGTCTGTGTTACGGCACAGCATCGTCAGATGCTTGATCAGGTTCTTGAAATTTTTGACATAAAGCCTGACTATGACCTCAATATTATGAAGGACAGACAGACACTTATCAGCATCACAACCCGTGGTTTAGAGGGGCTTGATGATGTAATGAAGGAGGCAAAGCCTGATTTGGTGCTTGTTCACGGTGATACATCAACGACTTTTGTTGGCAGTTTAGCGGCTTTCTATAACCAGATTGCTGTTGGTCACGTTGAGGCAGGGCTTAGAACCTTTGATAAATATTCACCCTTCCCCGAAGAGGTTAACCGACGCCTTACAGGTGTGATTGCAGATATGCATTTTTCACCCACAGAACGTAATCGTGAAAATCTTCTTCGTGAAAATGTGGATGACAGCACAATCTATATTACGGGCAACACAGTAATTGATGCACTTCAGACAACTGTTCGTCCTGATTATGAGTTTAAGGACGAGGGCTTAGCTTCAATGAATTGGGACAGCAAAAAGGTAATTGTGATGACAGCACACCGCCGTGAAAATTTAGGCGAGCCGTTAAAGAACATTTGCCGTGCTGTAAAGCGAATCGTAGAGGACTTCCCCGAGGTTGAGGTTGTCTACCCCGTTCATATGAATCCTGCTGTTCGCGAGGTGGCATACAGTATCTTAGGTGATATGGACAGAGTAAAGCTTATCGAGCCTGTGAATGCTGACGAGCTTCACAACGCAATCAGCCGTGGATATATGGTTATGACAGACTCCGGCGGTCTTCAGGAGGAAGCTCCGTCACTTGGCAAGCCCGTACTTGTTATGCGCAATGAAACCGAACGCCCCGAGGCAGTTGATGCAGGAACTGTAAAGATTGCCGGTGTTGACGAGAATGTAATTTATAATCTTGCAAAGGAATTAATTACAGACGATGCTGCCTATAACAAAATGGCAAAGGCTGTTAATCCTTATGGTGACGGCCACGCGTCAGAACGTATTGTTAAGGCAATTGTTGAAAAGTATTGTAAATAACAATTGAATATGTAAGAAGTTGTCTTTATATTGACAATATTCGACAAATATGGTATGATATTTATTGTGGAAATCTACTATCTAAATCGAGTTTTTCTTGCCCTTGCCATAGGGTATCTCCTTGTAGATGGTGATGGTTAAAAGGACGGTTGCCTTGTCATCCCGCATAACAGCGGAAAGGTAAGGTGAGTACTCAGCTTTTTATGCGGGAAATATATCCCGAGAGGAGGCTGATACATGTACGCTTTGTCTATTGTTGGGAGTTTGTGTAGTATTGTTGGATTTATATTCGCAATCTATACATATGTTAATCCTAATAAAAAGAAAAAGTGAGCCGTCTGCTGCAACAGATTGGCTCACAGGTTTGAGATGTAATCTCATTCACTTGTAACTAAAATGTATCGTGGCAACCGTCTTGGGTTTCCACTTTTTCTATATATATTATAACAAATATACTTCTAATCGTCAACATTAAATTGCATAAAACAATGTAAAAAAAATTATCAAATATATACAATATATGCAAAAATGCAATCTATTATAACACTTAATGTTGAAGGTTTATTTTTGTGTTTTAGCACATGATATTCTGTCCGAGTGAACTCACCTTTTAATTTATAGATACCTCATAGTCAAAGCTTGCACGACTGCCAACCTGCGAACGTACATAGGTTGCAACCTCGACGTGCTTGGGATGTACCTGATAGCCTTTGAGTGCAGCCTCGTCTGTAAAGGTGCTGTCAAGTATCAAATCTCCGCTTGATGATGCAAGGGGATTAATGTTTACCTTGATATCGGTCAGACCTTCAATCTGCCCCATAAGACCTTCGATTCCTTCCTTGATTTTTGCTGCCGCAACGGCTCTTTCGTCGGCAGTCAGTTCTTCCTTAAAATTCCAGATGATTACGTGTTTTACCATTTTTAATAACCCTCTCTTTTTATTTTTTTAGAAACGGAAATCTCTTTTTCCCTCTTCAATTTCTGCAATATATTTTTTTGCAAGTTCCCTTGTTTTTTCATTGGGAACTTTTTCGATTTCATTTTTGATAACTTTTAGACCATTTTCAACCGTTTGGGGTGATGCATAGTCGGTAAGGTATTCCTTTAAAGTAATCAATGCATTAGGCTGACAACAGTTTGCAATCTGCCCGGATTTGGCAAGCGCCATAAAACGGTCACCGGTTCTGCCTTCACGATAGCAGGCGGTACAAAAACTTGGGATGTAGCCAAGTTCAAGCAGCCAGTTAACAACTGCGTCAAGCGGGCGAGTATCGCTGATGTCAAACTGTGCGGAGTTTTCATCCTCTGGCTCGTCGTGGATATAACCGCCAACAGAAGTTTTTGACCCACCGCTTATCTGTGACACTCCAAGGCGCAAAACTCTTTCTCTTGATGCCTTTGATTCACGGGTTGAGATAATCATACCGGTATATGGCACTGCAATGCGGATAACTGCAACAATCTTTTCAAAGATATCATCAGAAATTGCGTTTGTAAATGAATCCTTGTCGATACCTTCGGCAGGACAAATTCGTGGAACACTTATTGTATGGGGACCAACACCCTTTGCAGCCTCAAGATGCTCTGCGTGCATAAGCAGACCAACAAAGTCATAACGATACATCTCAAGCCCGAACAGAACGCCGATTCCCACATCGTCAATGCCGCCATCCATTGCTCTGTCCATAGCCTCGGTGTGATATGCATAGTTGTGTTTGGGACCTGTTGGATGAAGGGTTTCGTAATTTTCCTTGTGATAGGTTTCCTGAAATAGGATGTATGTACCAATGCCTGCGTCTTTAAGCTTGCGGTAGTTCTCAACTGTTGTTGCTGCAATATTGACATTTACACGGCGGATTGCACCGTTTTTGTGCTTAATGCTGTAAATTGTGTCAATGCTTTCAAGAACGTATTCAATTGGGTTATTAACCGGGTCTTCGCCAAGCTCAATTGCCAAGCGCTTGTGTCCCATATCCTGAAGGGCAATAACCTCTGCACGGATTTCATCCTGAGTAAGCTTTTTGCGTGTAATGCAGGTGTTTCCGTGATGATAGGGGCAGTATGTACAACCGTTTACACAGTAGTTTGAAAGGTACAAGGGGGCAAACATAACAATTCTGTTGCCGTAAATTCTTTCTTTTATTTTTATTGCTAAAGCCTTGATTGCCTCATTAGCCTCGGGAATATCACATTCAAGCAAAACAGCAGCCTCTCGGTGCGAAAGACCCTTGCAGTCTTCGGCACGCTTAATAAGTGAAAATATAAGCTCTCTGTTTGATTTGTTTGCTTTTGCGTATTCGATTGTTTCTAAGATTTCTTCGTGGTTGATAAATTCTTCAGCAACCGGTGATTTAACATCATATTTTGCCATAATAGGTCACTTCCTTCTTTATTGATAATCTCCCCGTGATACGGTGATTTCATAGCCGATTTTTTTCATTCTTTCTTTTAATGCCTCAACACCTTCGGCGGCTTCTTCGTCGGTGCTGATTTTGCCGTCATACAGCATATATTTTTTTCTGACAGATAAGGGTGAAAGGTTGGGCATTACAACATTTGCACCCGATAAGATTCCCATTTCACGACCTTCGGGGTGAATTGTTCCCAAAGCGGTGGTGGAGGGAAGAAGAACATTTTTTTGCATTATCCTTACCAATGCCAATAAAAACAATGTCAACTCTAAGCTGCCCCGGGGTTCATTGCCAAAGGGTGTGTCCTTGTGCGGAACAAAAGGCCCGATACCCACCATCTGTGGCTGAAGCTCGTGAATAAACAGCAAATCCTCTGCCAAGGTTTCAAATGTCTGGAAGGGCGAGCCAACCATAAATCCGCAGCCCGTCTGAAAACCGATGTCTTTAAGATTAAACAGACATTCCTTGCGGCTTGCAAGACTAAGATTTTCAGGATGCAGACGTGAGTAATGCTCGGCATTTGCGGTTTCGTGGCGGAGCAGATATCTGTCTGCACCGGCATCAAAAAACTTTTGGTATGTATCCCTTGACTTTTCGCCGATTGAAAGTGTAACGGCACAGTCAGGGAATTCTGCTTTAATGGATTTTACAATATCACAAACAAGCTCGTCGCTAAAGTGTGGGTCTTCGCCGCCCTGCAAAACAAAAGTGCGAAAACCAAGTTCATACCCCATACGACAACATTCCATAATATCCTCTTTGGTAAGGCGATATCGTGATGCGTTGCCGTTTTCTGCACGCAGACCGCAATAAAGGCAGTTCTGCTTGCAGATGTTGGTAAACTCGATAAGACCACGGATATAAATTTTGTTATCGAAATGTTTTAATGCGGTTTGTCGTGCCAATTCCTGTGCGAACGACATATCCTCAGCAGAATATGAGGAGAGGAGCTGCACAAATTGTTCTTTTTCAAGGATGTTTTGGCTTGCAAGTTTATTTATAAGCTGCTTGTTTGTCATAAAAATCTCCATTCCGCCGCCATACGTCAGCACAAATAGCGATTTCTCCTATCTGTATGGCAAGGAATGATAAGAGATTTTTACGCCCATGTGCGTTTCTAAGCG
>JAZNBG010000015.1:0-74799 GCA_045586925.1 Clostridia bacterium
TATATGGCGACCTTTCAAACGAGGGCGTTATTTATGCAACCATCGTTGTTTCTTCTGTGCCTATGCTTATGCTTTACCCCTTTATTCAGAAATATTTCGTAAAGGGCGTTATGGTTGGCGCAGTTAAGGGTTAAAATTTAACATTTGTGCACAGCCCTCCCTGTATTCACAGGGAGGGTAGTGCATAAGCATAAACTTGAAAGGAATTAAAATTTATAATTTTATTAACATATATTACATTTAAATTTGTAAAAATCACTAAGTTTTTAGGAGGAATTACAATGAAAAACGAAACAAAAAAGGCAGCAAATATGACATCGGCAGAACTTAAAGCACTTGCTGAGGATACATACAAAAAGTGTGTTAAAAAGTTTGACATTTATCTTGAAAAGTATAACGGCGAGCCTTATGAGATTAGTGGCTGCAAGGACGGTCAGTATTTCAACGGTGCAGCAAAGCGCAAGCTGAAGGTTGCGTCAAATTGGCTTACATCCTGTGTTACAGGCCTTGCTCCCCTTTATTACAGAACAGAAAAGAACGAAGAATACTTAAAGTGGGCAGACCAGTTCCACAAGTATTATTATGACAAGGTTTTTGATACTCCTGTTTATGACACAATGCACGATTTGGGATTTTTGTATTCACCATATAGTGTTGCAATGTATCAGCTTACCGGTGACAAAAAGCACCGCGAAACAGCACTGAAGGCTGCAGACGAGCTTGCGAAGCGCTTTAACATTCAGGCAGGCTGTATTGATGCCTGGGGAAATCAGACATACCAGTATCTTAAACGCCCTGTAAAGCTTATTATTGATACAATGATGAATCTTCCTCTGCTTTGGTGGGCTTGGTCAGAAACTTATCACAACTATTATATAGATGTTGCAAAAGCTCATATTGAAATGGTTAAAAAGTATCTTTTAAGAGAAGACGGCTCGGTTGCACATCAGTTCCACTTTGACAGACAAACCGGCGAGGTTATAGGCGAAAATAATTCCTGCGGTTATTCAAACGGCTCTTACTGGGCAAGAGGTACCTCCTGGGCAATCTGCGGCTTTGCAATTGCAGGCAGATACCTTGAAACAAAGGACGAATTCTTGTTCCTTGCAAGAGAGTATCAGGCTATTGCCGAAAGACTGGCTGACAACTATATCAAGACAATCGGCAAGGGCAATTATGTTCCTGTTTGGGATTTCAGACTTCCTAAGGATGCACCTGCAACCGCTTGCGGCAGCAGCAACACTCATTGGGATGAAACCAAGGCTGAAAACTGCATTTACAATGTAGATACCTCTGCTTGTGCGGTTGTTGCACGCGGCCTTATGGAGCTTCTCAATCACAGAGAAAATCCCGTATACAGAGATTTTGTGGATAACTCTGTCAGAGTTCTCTGTCAGGAGTATTTTGATGAAAATCCAAACATTCCCGGAATTCTCCGCAGACAAAACGGTAATGACACCTATACAACATTCGGTGATTTCTACTTTGCAGAGCTGCTCCAGACATATATTGACAGTGGTATACAGACCTGTTGGTAATCAACAATTGTGCGCATTTGTATGCAATTTGGGTTAAGGAAAAATTAGGCTTGATTTAAAAGTGTATTTATGATATTATAGAAAAGGAATGATTTCTGTATACAGAACTCATTCCTTGTTGCTAATGTTTATTTTTGAGATTGGATGAAAGGAGGAGCTTTAATATGCTCACTTTAAAGATATTAGGTAAAGACGGCACAGTAAGAGGCGAATGGAAAGGCATAAACATTGTTGCAGAGTTTGAAGGAGAGCTCATCGAAGGCGATAAAATCAGAGTATCTGCAGACGGATGCGATTTTATTGCTGTAAAGCTTGACGAGTTGATTGACGAAAGCATTATATGGATTCCCAACCGCAGCTATGAATTTGCGATACCTGAAGAATATCAGGTAAACTTTTGCTATAAACCCGGCGCATTTATTGGCGACAAGCATATAATTTCTGTTCGCGAGGCTGAGGATGACGAGATTTATGCATACCGCAATATTGCATTTAACCCCTACGACCGTCCTGAAAAGGAAAAGTATTATCCACACGCATCGGCAAATTTTGTTACACGCAATTCACCCTTGTTCTTTGCACGAAATGCAATCGACGGGGTGTGTGACAATCAGGGACACGGCAGATATCCGCACCATTCCTGGTCGGGCGGCGCAAGACAGGATTTGGAGTTTATATTGGATTTTGGCCGTGAGGTTGAGGTTGACAAGCTGGTATTCTATCTCAGAGCCGACTTTCGTCACGACGAAGCAACGGGTTTGCCCCACGATTCGTACTGGAAGAACATAGACATTGAATTCTCCGACGGCGAGGTTATCCGTGGAGAATTTAAAATGGACAACTCTGACCTTAATGATGAAAATTCAAAGGGTCAGGAGATTATTATTGACAAGAAAATAACCAAGTCAATAAAATTATCAAATTTTGTACAGGCAACCGAAATCCTTTCGTTTGCGGCATTGTCGCAGATTCAGGTCTTCGGTAATATAATCAAGGAGGATTTAAGTAAAATGGAAGTAAGACAGGCATCAAATGCAAAAGATGTTAAACATTACACAACAGAAAGACTTCGTGAGGAATTCCATATTTCAGGACTTTTCACAAAGGATAACGTAAGAATGGTATATAGCCATATCGACAGAATTATCACAGCAGGCCTTATGCCCGTTCATCAGACACTTGTTCTTGAAGCAGGCAAGGAGCTTGCAGCAGATTATTTCCTGCAGAGAAGAGAGATGGGTTGTATCAATATCGGCGGCAAGGGTACAATCACAGTTGACGGCGTTGAATACGAAATGAACCCCCGTGACGGTATCTATATCGGTATGGGCAATAAGGAAATCACCTTCAAGAGCGACAGCATCGAAAACCCTGCAAAGTTCTATGTATCATCATGCCCTGCACATACTACATACCCCACAGTTAAGATTGACATTACCAAGGCTAAAAAGGTTCCCTGCGGCTCGGTTGAAGACTGCAACAAGCGTGTAATCAATCAGTACATCCACCCCGAAGTAATGAAGAGCTGTCAGCTTGCTATGGGTCTTACCCAGCTTGAGCCAGGTTCAAACTGGAACACAATGCCCAGCCATACTCACGACAGAAGAATGGAAGTTTACCTCTATCTTGATATGGGCGAAAATGATGCAGTATTCCATATGATGGGCGAGCCTACACAGACACGCCACATCATTATGCACAACGAAGAAGCGGTTATATCACCAAGCTGGTCAATCCACAGCGGCGTTGGTACAAAGGCTTATTCATTCATTTGGGCTATGTGCGGTGAAAATCAGGAATTCACCGATATGGACTTTATCGAAACAAGCGAACTTAGATAAGGAGGAAAAATTTATGTTCAGATTAGACGGAAAAGTTGCACTTGTTACAGGTGCATCATACGGAATCGGCTTTGCAATTGCAAAAGGTCTTGCAAATGCAGGTGCTAAGATTGTATTTAACGATATAAACGAAGAGTTTCTCAACAGAGGACTTGAAAACTACAAAGCAGAAGGCATAGATGCAAAAGGCTATGTTTGTGACGTAACCGACGAAGACGCAGTTAATGCAATGGTAAAGGATATCGAAGCAACAGTTGGTGTTATTGATATCTTAGTTAACAACGCAGGTATTATCAAGAGAATTCCTATGCACGAAATGTCAGCCGCAGAATTCAGACAGGTAATCGATGTTGACCTTAACGCTCCATTTATCTGCTCAAAGGCAGTTATCCCTTCAATGATTAAAAAGGGCGGCGGTAAGATTATCAACATCTGTTCAATGATGTCAGAGCTTGGCCGTGAAACTGTTTCAGCTTACGCTGCAGCAAAGGGCGGTCTTAAGATGCTTACAAAAAACATCTGCTCTGAATACGGTGAATTCAATATTCAGTGTAATGGTATTGGCCCAGGTTACATCGCAACACCTCAGACTGCACCCCTCAGAGAACCACAGGAAGACGGCTCAAAGCATCCGTTTGACTCATTTATCTGTGCTAAAACTCCTGCAGGCAGATGGCTTGATGCTGAGGAATTGGTTGGCCCTGCAGTATTCCTTGCATCAAATGCATCCGATGCTGTAAACGGACATATTCTGTATGTTGATGGCGGTATTTTGGCTTACATCGGCAAACAGCCCAAATAAGTGAAATTTAACAAATTTAAGACCGCAGACTATTGATTAGTCGGCGGTCTTTTTAGTGAAAAAGTATTGAAAAATGCGGGCGTTGTGGTATAATGAATGAGAATATGTCAAACAAAAAGAGGACAATGAAATGAAAAAACTTGCAGTACTATTGGTGGTGCTTTCGGGTATTCTTTGGGGAACTTCGGCAATTTTTACAACAGAACTTAGAAAATTCGGCTTTGATGCTTTAAATATTGCTTTTATGCGAAATACTGTTGCGGCAATATGTATGATTATTTTTGCCCTTATTTATAAGAGGGATAAGCTAAGAATATCAGTAAAGCAATTGTTTATTTATCTTTTGGTGGGAGTATGCTTGTACGGAACAGGTGCTTTTTATTATGCCGCTATGGGTTATGCATCAATTTCGGTTGCGGTGGTGCTTTTGTATATTGCTCCGGCAATTGTTACCATATATTCGGTAATATTTTTTAAAGAGAAATTTACCTTTGGCAAGGGCCTTGCAGTTGTTATGGTTATTGTGGGTACCGCATTGGTTACGGGAATTGTCGGTGGTGCAAGGGCAAGTGTTTTTGGATTGTTTCTTGGCGTGATGTCGGGAATATCTTACAGTATCTATAATATTGGCATCAAGTATGAGATGAAGCGTGGGGATGACCCCGTTGTGGCAACGGCATATTGCTTTTTGATTGCGGCATTACTTTCTGCAATTTTAGGAAAACCGGTACAAACTGCAGGAATTATAACACAAAACTTTCAATCTGCAATACTGTGGTGTGTGTCGCTTGGAATTATAACATCGGCGTTACCTTATTTTATATATACATATGCTATGAAAAAATTGCCGGCAGGAGTGGTGGCATCTCTTGGGTGTGTGGAACCAATGACGGCGTCAATTATAAGCTTTACTATTTACGGCGAAGCGATTTCTGTTTATTCAATTGTGGGAATTGTACTTATTCTGGCGTCGGTAGTTCTGCTAAGTAAAGGTGAATAAAAAGGAGAGAAAAATAATGATTTTTGAAAATTATGACAGGATAGTATTTGCAGGGGATTCGGTAACCGATATGGGTAGTGTCAAACCTGTTGGCGAAGGCCTTGGTGACAATGTGGGCAGAGGTTATGTAAGGGTGCTTGAAAATATGTTTGCGGCATATTACCCCGAAGTGTTTTTAAGAATTACAAATTCGGGCATTTCAGGAAATACCAGCCGCGATTTGCTTGAAAGATATGACCGTGACGTGGTTGACCTGAAGCCCGACTGGGTTTCGATTTGTATTGGTATAAATGATGTGTGGCGTCAGTTTGACTCGCCTGCAATTCTTGACTCTCACGTTTTGCCTGATGAATACGAAAGAAATGTCGAAGAAATGATACTTCGGGTAAAGGACAACGTAAAGGGAATTTTTATTTTATCGCCTTATATCATGGAGCCAAACCGTGAGGATGCTATGCGCAAGCGTATGGATGAGTATGTGGCAATCAGCAAAAAGCTTGCCCAAAAGCACGGCTGTATTTTTGTGGATTTTCAGAAGATGTATGAGGAATATTGCCAAATCAGATATTCGGGATATATTGCGTGGGACAGAATTCATCCAAACCAGATTGGCGCAACATTGATGGCAAAAGAATTTCTTAAATACTGTGATTTTGATTATGAGGTGTAGGAATGGAATTCTTTAACAGTTATAGCTCGAACACATATGCCGGAAGCGGTAATCAGTTGTTTTTTAATATGAATGAGAATGAGGTAAAAACCGGTCGTGTGCTTTACAAAATTGCAGTTGGCGGAGAATATGAATATTCGTTGCTGTTTTCAAATATCATAGACAGCACATATTCTGATGGCGCACTCAGTCACAAAAATTTGATTTGTGATAGTTGGAAAATCCATAATGCCCAAATCGGCAAATGTAAGATAACTGCAACCAACAAAGCAGTTGAAGAACTGAATATGAATCAAGATATTATTGTATCGGATTTTTCTGACCTGAAATTTAACGGCAAAAACGAAAAGATGGTTATGCCCGGTGAATTTTTCTCGACTGATCCCGTAAAAATGGACTTTGACAAGAATGAATATCTGTGCCTTGAAATTACCTTTTCGGGCAAAATGATACCCTATCATGAGGAAAGTCTGCTTCCTGTATTTGTGCAAGAAGATGGCGAGTGGAAGTATTCAAGACAAATGCCCTTTGCAGGTATGATTGGCTGTAATCGTTCGGTCAAGGGCAAAATTGCGTATCTTGGAGATTCTATAACACAGGGGATAGGAACTGTGCGTAATTCCTATCTGCACTGGAACGCGGTTTTGTCTGAAAAGCTGGGCGATAACTATTCCTACTGGAATTTAGGGATAGGCTATGGCAGAGCAAACGATGCCGCATCTGATGGTGCATGGCTTTACAAGGCAAAACAGGCAGACCTTGTATTTGTGTGTTTTGGCGTAAATGACATTCTGCGGGGATTTTCAGAAGAACAAATCAAAAAGGATCTGGAAACAATTGTGGACACCTTAAAGAAAAACGGCAAAAAGGTGATTTTGCAGACAATTCCGCCCTTTGAATTTGCTGAAAAAGACATAGAAAAATGGCAGAGAATTAATGAATATATCAAGACGGTTTTAATTGATAAGGCGGATATGCTTTTTGACAACAATCCATATCTTTGCAAGGACGGAAGGTTCCCCCAATACGGCGGACATCCAAATGCTGAGGGCTGTGCTATATGGGCAGAAGAACTTTATAAGGCGGTTAAATCTTTTGTAGATGGTGCGTTTTAATATGAAAAATCAAATCAGAAAGCAAAATAAGGAAAAACGTCGTGCGATGAGCAAAGACGAGGCCCGCGAAAAAAGCAGTGCTGCTGCAAGGGCGTTTACAGAGTGGGATATTTATAAAAATTCCAAGCAGATAATGGTATATCTTCCTTTGGGTAACGAAACCGACACAAAGGACGTTGTATTGGCGGCGTTTCGTGACGGCAAGAGGCTTGTTCTTCCTGTGACAGATGCAAAAACGGGCATAATCACCCCATGTATTTATGAAAAAGATACAAAGCTTATTAAGGGTGCGTTTTCTGTATCCGAGCCTGCAAGCATTGTGCCTGCGGATATGTCAAAGACCGATGTGGTGCTTGTTCCGGGGATTGCTTTTGACAAATCAGGCAACAGAGTGGGCTTTGGCAAGGGCTGTTATGACAGACTTTTAAAGGATGCAACTGCCATCAAGGTGGGATATTGCTATGACTTTCAGGTTTGTGATGAAATTCCGGCTTGTGAGTATGATGTTAAAATGGATTTTCTGGTTACAGAAAACGGAATAAAATATACATAAAATAAATTAAAAAAACTATAGACAAACTAAAAAGAAAATGATACTATAATCTAAACCTTATATAAAGGAGCGGCGGATATGGAAAAAATTTTAAATGAGAACAAGCAATGGATTGATGAAACATGGGAAAAAATAGAGAAAAAGCTCTCTGTTGTTACGGAACTTTCTAAAAACAAGATACCTTCAACTTCGGTAGACGGAGTGCATAATGATTTAACCGAGGCACCCGGGTCGTGGACAAACGGCTTCTGGCCCGGTATGATGTGGCTTATGTATGTGGCAACCAAGGAAGAAAAGTATAAAGAGGCTGCAGAATATTGCGAAAAGGTTATGGATAAAGCGCTTTTCGATTATCAGGCACTTTATCACGATGTAGGATTTATGTGGCATATCTCAGCAGGCGCAAATTATCGTATCACAGGCAATCTTGAATCTAAAAATCGAAATCTTGTTGCGGCAGCAGCTCTTGCTTCCCGTTATAACACCGATGCAGGATATATAAGAGCCTGGAATGGTGAGCGGGCAATAGGTTGGACAATTATAGACTGTATGATGAACATTCCCCTTCTTTACTGGGCATCCGAGGAAATTGGAGACCCTCGCTTTAAACAGATGGCTATGCATCATGCGGATAAAACATTGAAGCATCATATAAGACCCGACGGCTCGGTAGCACATGTTGTTCAGTTTGACCACAACACCGGTGAATTTATGTGTTATCCTCACAGTCAGGGTTATGACCCCAATGGTTCTTGCTGGACAAGAGGTCAGGCTTGGGCAATTTACGGCTTTATCCTCAGCTACCTTCACACAGGCAAGCAGGAATATCTTGATGCGGCTAAATCTACCGCACATTACTTTATAGCGGCAGCTGCTGTTGATGGATACATTCCCAAGTGCGACTTCCGTCAGCCTGATGAACCCGATTATATTGATACCTCGGCAGGTGCAATCACCGCCTGCGGTCTTATTGAAATTGCAAAGGTTGTTCCCGAGTTTGAGAAAAAGCTTTACATCAAGGCGGCTCTTAATATCCTGAAGGCTCTTGAAAAAGAACATTGCAACTGGACCACAGATGAACAATGCATATTGATGAACGGCACAGGCTATTATCATGGACTGGAAAAAGGTTCAATACATAAACCTCTTATTTATGGTGATTATTACTTTGTTGAGGCAATATACAAGCTTAAAGATTTTGGAATTCTTTTCTGGTAAGGAGAATGGTTATGGAAAAAATTATAAAAGAAAACCAACAATGGATTGACGAAGTGTGGGAAAAGATAGAGAAAAAACTCTCTGTTGTTTCGGAACTTTCTAAAAACAAGATTCCTTCAACCTCGGTAGACGGAGTGCATAATGATTTAACCGAGGCACCCAGTGCGTGGACAAACGGCTTCTGGCCCGGTATGATGTGGCTTATGTATGTGGCAACCAAGGAAGAAAAGTATAAAGAGGCTGCAGAATATTGCGAAAAGGTTATGGATAAAGCACTTTTCGATTATCAGACACTTTATCACGATGTAGGCTTTATGTGGCATATCTCAGCAGGCGCAAATTATCGTATCACAGGCAATCTTGAATCCAAAAATCGAAATCTCGTTGCGGCAGCAGCGCTTGCATCTCGTTATAATACCGATGGCGAGTTTATTAGAGCCTGGAATGGCGAAAAGGCAGTAGGCTGGGCAATTATTGACTGTATGATGAATATTCCCCTTCTTTATTGGGCATCTGATGAAATTGGTGACCCCAGATTTCGTCAAATAGCAATGCATCACGCAGATAAAACAATGAAACATCACATCAGACCTGACGGCTCGCTGATTCACGTTATCGAGTATGACATCAATAATGGTGATTTTGTGGGTACGCCCATTACACAGGGATATGACCCTGAAACCTCCTGCTGGTCAAGAGGTCAGGCGTGGGCGATTTATGGTTTTGTACTCAGCTATATCCACACAGGCAAGCAAGAATATCTTGATGTGGCAAAGAACACGGCTCATTACTTTATAGCAGCGGCAGCAGTTGATGGATACATTCCCAAAAGCGACTTCCGTCAGCCTGACGAGCCGGATATTATCGACTGCTCGGCAGGAACAATCGCTGCTTGTGGACTTATTGAAATTGCTAAGGTTGTGCCCGAGTATGAAAAGAAACTCTATATAAAAGCGGCATTTAATATCTTAAAGGCAATTGAAAAGGAACAGTGCAACTGGACCTTAGATGAGCAATGCATAGTTATGAACAACACCGGTCACTACCACGGTCAAGAAAGGGGCACCATACACATACCCTATGTTTTTGCCGATTATTACTTTGTAGAAGCAATTTACAAGCTTAAAGACTTTGGAATTTTATTCTGGTAAGGAGAACAGCTGTGGAAAAGATTATAAAACAAAGTCAACAATGGATTGACGAAACATGGGAAAAGATAGAGAAAAAAGTGTCTGTTCTTGCTGAACTGTCAAAGAATAAAATCCCCTTTTCCTCAACAGATGGCATCCACGACGATATGAGCGGTGACGACCATATCGGCTGGTGGACAAACGGCTTCTGGCCCGGACTTATGTGGCTTATGTATGTGGCGACTAATGAGGAAAAGTACAAAGAGGCGGCAGAATATGGTGAAAAGGCTATGGATAAAGCACTTTTCAACTATCAGGCTCTTTATCACGATGTAGGCTTTATGTGGCACATTTCGGCAGGTGTGAACTACCGTCTTACAGGCAACCCCGAATCAAAGAACAGAAATCTTATGGCGGCAGCTGCACTTGCATCACGTTATAACACCGATGCGGGATTTATCAGAGCGTGGAACGGTGAAAAGGCGGTAGGATGGGCAATTATTGACTGTATGATGAACATTCCTCTTCTTTACTGGGCATCAGAAGAGATTGGCGACCCACGTTTCAAACAGATTGCTATGCATCACGCAGATAAAACAATGAAACATCATATCCGTCCTGACGGCTCGCTTATTCACGTGGTTGATTATGATATCAACAATGGTGATTTTGTGGGAACACCATCAACTCAGGGCTATGACCCTGAAACTTCCTGTTGGTCAAGAGGTCAGGCATGGGCAATTTATGGTTTTGTTCTCAGCTATATTCACACAGGCAAGCAGGAATATCTTGATGCGGCTAAAAATACAGCCCACTACTTTATAGCATCTGTTGCAGTGGATGGATATATCCCTAAGTGTGACTTCCGTCAGCCAGATGAACCTGATATTATCGACTGTTCGGCAGGCACAATTGCCGCTTGCGGACTTATTGAAATTGCAAAGGTTGTGCCCGAATACGAAAAGAAGCTTTACATCAAGGCGGCATTTAATATTTTAAAGGCTATTGAAAAAGAACATTGCGACTGGACTTTGGATAATCAGTTTATTGTAATGAACAACACAGGTCATTATCATGGCAAGGATATACACGTTCCGCTTATTTATGCTGATTATTATTTTATTGAAGCAATTTATAAATTGAAGGATTTTGGAATTCTGTTTTGGTAATACAGAAAGGACTGCATATCAAATGTAGTCCTTTTTCTATTTAAGGTATAGACAAAAAATAAAAATTGTGGTAATATAAAATCATACCACACAAATTTGAAAACAGAACTCAAAACGCAAACGTTTTTGTCTTGGCAAAAACGCTGACTCCATTTGCATGCGTTTTGGGTGTATAATTTGGATTTGTGTGGTAGCTTATCCGTGAGTCATGCGTTTTTCGTGCGTCGGCTCACGTCGGCGCATTTTTTAATGCGACCGATAAGCTCTGTATCGCTGCGACACCAACACAAACAGCAAACCCGCCCTGCATCCGCAAGGCGGGTTTGTCATTGTACGTATTTGCGAGTATTTTGTTCCCAACTTTTGATAAAGCGACCCACACAGCCCGACCCAAGAATAGCCGCTTTTGAAAAGGCGACTTGCAGATGTAACCGATTTAGCGAGGGCACAAAGGGTTTGTGCAATCCGAGCGGCACTGTTTGCAGACATAGTGAACAATTACATATGCAAAAGCCTTTGATAGCGGGACGGGGGTGCAAGGGGGTCTGTCCCCCTTGAGAAAGACTAAAATAAAAGTTTTCAAATGGATGTTATATTTTTACTATACGCAAAAACACCCTATATATTTCTGTTAAACACTTTTTCAAGGTGTTTATAGATACCCAACGCCCACCCACAGACATTTGAAACAGCTTATTTGTAATATGCTTCAGGGATATCTCTTGTTTCACTGCACAGGTCATAATCGGCATTTTTCCAAAGCATTTTCAGGGTGTTAACCGTTTTCCTTGCATCACAGCAAAATACCTGTGCGTTTCCTAATGTTCCGCTTGTTACTGCTTTGCAATAAATCAATGGTTTTTCGTAATTATCAAAATGCTCCGAACATCCCTCGGGAACATTAGGCGTGTGAAATCCGTGAAACGGAGCAGATTGAATTTCGTTTCCGTGGTAATCTATAATTGTAATCAGGCGGCTTTTTTCGGTTAACCGATTTGGTACATTTAAGAGTTCTTCTGCGGCGTGCAAAAAGGTATTGCTTCTTTGGTCAACGCCAATCAATAATATTTTTCCGTTTTCCTCATACAATCGGCTTAAACAGCACTCAGGCGGCGTGGGAGATGCGCACTTTTCTTCACCTTTTACAAAATTCTCTGCTCCGTTGCCAAACACAGCCACCGAATGGGTTGGATGAAGCGAACGAATACCATCACTGCGGAAGGCGGCAATTTGGGAGAGGATTCCTACACAAGGGACAGTTTCGCGCACATCGTAATAACCTACTTTGTCCCATGTGTGTGTGGGAATGATTAAAAGTCCGCTGTGCAAATATTCAATCAGTGCATTTAAAAGACCTTCGGCGCCGCCGTCAATCTCACCCACTTTTCGCAGTGAGCTGTGAACAGTCACCTTGTCGTCGCGCCGGATTCCAAAGGATTTCAGCATTTGAAAGATGTCTTGTTTCGTAACCATCTTATTTGCTCCTCTCGCAAATTTCTACAGGAGTTTTCGCTTTTTCTGCCTGAACATTTGAGAAGTTCACAGAAGCATTATGCGCAATCACACCTTTGCTGACAGGAGAATCTTTTTCTTCAATATGAATATTTACATTATCCATTGTAACATTTTGTGCGTTAGCAACATAAAAACCACCGGAGGATGTTTTGTAATCCCATTCTCCATAGCCGTATTTATCTATACATTCAGGGATGCCCTTAAAGGTGATATCCGCATTGCTGAAAAGGATATTTTCAACCACCGCACCTTCGTTTGCCTGCACAACAATATTGTGTTCTGCCACAGCCGTCAGGTTGGAAAAACGGATATTTCTGATATCCGGTGCCGGAAGATTTGTAAGTGCGTCGCATTGAGAAGCCAAAAATATAGGGCATTTTGCTTCCATAAAAATGTTGTTGAAAGAAAGATTTTCTATTTTTGTTCCCGGCCTTTCATCATTATTGAATACATATCGGGCTTCCAGACAGACACCCTTTGCCGAGTCCCTGATAATGACATTGGAAACCTGACAGTTTCGGATGGTGCCGATACCAACACCTACACGAATAGCATTACATCCTGCTGTGCGGAGCTGACAGTTTGTAACCGTAACATCCTCCAGAATCTTTGTTTTGTCCTTAAGCTTGCTAAAGAGTTGGTTGTCGCAACGGAAGGTGATGCAGTCATCCTGTGAGTCAATCAGGCAATCGCTGACAATAACCCTGCGGGAAGTATCAATGTCAATACCGTCGCAGCAAGGGATTTCGGGGTTGTTTTTAATACGTACACCTGTAATGATAACATCCTCACAGCCATGGACAAAACATGTCCAGTATGTGGAATTTAAAAGTTCTACATCACGAATACGGATGTTTTTTGATTCGCATAAATAAACCATTTGCGATGGACGGGAAAATCCTTCTTCATTGCGAAACCCGAAATGCTTTCCGTTTCCGTCAACAATGCCGCCGCCACGAATACCGCAGTTTTCAACTTCTAAGGCGACGATTAAATGCTTGCCGTTGGCACGTTCCGGCGAGATTACTGCATTTTGCTGCCATGCATATGAATCATTATAATCGTCCAGATTGTCTGAACCCTTGATCACGCACATTGGCGGCAGGTTCAGGTATGTGTTGGAACGCAGATAAATTGTGCCGGTTCTGTAAATGCCGGGTTCAAAATGTATCGTACCGCCACCGCTTTGGGCACAGTCATCAATGGCCTTTTGAATGGCTGCAGTTTGTACTTTTTCTGCATCCGGAAAAATGTTATAGTCTTTTATATATGTATTCATATTCTTTTGTCCTTTCTGCCGGAATGGGCAATATAATTTTAGTGCTTTTATATATTTAGCATATCGCAATTAAGTCATTTGTCAACGGTTTTGCTATCGAAAGTTTTTCGAAAAATCGTTATTGATTTTTGCCCCAAATAATATATAATGAAAATAGGAGGTGTTTCTTCATGATAACACTGTCAAAAATTGCGAAACTCGCTCATGTTTCTGTTTCAACTGCATCAAAAGCTTTTTCTATGAGCAATGAAGTAAATGCCGAAACGAGGGAAATGATTTTTGAGATAGCGAAAAAATATGGATGTTTTAAAAAGTTTTATAACGCCAAATACCCTAAACTTGTTTTTGCGGTTATTTGTCCTGAATTTGCAAGTAGGTTTTATGCTGATGCTCTTTCGGCAATTCAGGAATATTTAAAAGTATATAATTGTGAGATTTGTGTTGCAACAACCGATTTTTCTGTAGAAACCGAGAAAACATTGCTTGAATATTATACAAAATATACCAATGTGGATGCTATTTTTAATATAGCCGGTCAATTATCTGAATTTGATGGTGTTGAGGAAATACCTGTTGTAAATATCTTCCCTTTGAATAATAGCCGCTCGGAAATTACGGTAAAATTTGATTTGAATAATGCATTGCAGCAGTTCTTGCAATATTGCAAAGAAAAAGGAATAGAGGATATTGGTTTTATTGGCGAGAAAAAGACTGATATGAAATTAAATTGTTTTCAACAAAAAATGGAAGAAGTATTTGGCTCTTTTCGCAAAGAATATATTAGTACAGTTGAGCAAAGATTTGAATATGGCGGCTTTGAGGCGATGGACAAGCTGTTTGCCGCAGAAAAACTTCCCCGGGTCATTGTGTGCGCATATGATTGTATGGCTATCGGAGCTATGCGCTGCATTTGGGAACACGGACTTAAAGTCCCCGAAGACATTGCTGTTTTAGGCATAGATGATACAAGGGAATCAGCCTTTTTGCCAATTCCCATTTCTTCAATCAATTTAAATTTAGACGAGGCTTGTAAACAAGCCATAGGCGCCCTGATGAATAAATTGTATGATAGACCATTCTCTTCGGAAATTACGATTTCTGCAGAGCTTAAGTTAAGAGAATCGTGCAAAATTTTTAAAGAGTCTTAATCACTTCGTCAAGATCTTTATACAAATACAACGAGCCGCAAAGGATGGTTGGTTTGCCTTTAGAAAGAGCGGTTTGGTATGCATCTTTTAAATCGGGATAGGGGGTTGCGTCAATCCCCAAAGTTTTTGCATAGTCACAAACCATTGCAGTTTCGGCGGCACGGGGATTATTTTTTACTTTTACGGCAAAGATTTCAGAGTTTTCAAGCAGACCATAGTTTTTAAGTATTTCAAGCTCACCCGAAATATCCTTGTCGCCCATAAACGCCATTATAAAGGTTGCACCCTGCCATTTCGGGAAGTAACGGACAAGGCATTTTGCCAGAGCCGTCATACCGTTTTTGTTGTGGGCGCCGTCATATATTACTACGGGGTCGTGACTTAGAATTTCAAACCTTCCGGGATTTTTTGCGGCTTTTATGCCGTTCTTTATATGTTCTTCACAAATTCCCAAAGCGTAGGCTGTTTCTATGGCAATAGCGGCATTTTGAGGTTGGTAAAATCCGGGAATTCCACATTCAACATTTTCAAATACTTTACCATCTGTGGTTGTGTAGTCAAAGATTTCGTGAAAATCTACGGCGCTTTTTGAAACAGGCGCACCTGCAAAAATCAGACTGTTATTCTGCTCAGCACACACTCTTGTCAGCACTTTTTCGGCACCCTCAAGCTGAGTGGCAGAAACGGTAAGCCCTTTGCTTTGGTCGAGATGGGCCTTTATAATACCTGCTTTTTCACCTGCAATTTGCTCGATGGTGTCGCCAAGGTATTCGGTGTGGTCGATGTCAATTGATGTGATAACCGAGGCAAGCGGCGGAGGAATTACGTTTGTTGCATCACGTGTACCGCCAAGACCTGTTTCGAGTATAATTATATCACAGTTTTGTTCTTTAAAATAACAAAAGGCTGCGGCTGTCCATATTTCAAATTGGGTGGGTAGTTCGCCGATTTCGTCTTTTACCTTGCTTGCGGCGTCTTCCACAATGGACAAAATATGGTTGATATCTTCATCCGAAATAAGAACTCCGTCAACCGAAATGCGTTCGCACACCGAAACAAGGTTCGGCGAGGTATAACGCCCTGTGCGATAGCCTGCGTCAGAAAAAATGCATTGCAAGAAATTGCACACCGAGCCTTTGCCGTTGGTGCCTGCAATGTGAATAAATTTAAGATTGTTCTGTGGATTTCCCAGATGCTTCATCAGGCAGCTTATACCCTCAAGGCGCAGCCTTGCAATTGCCTGAAAGCTGTTTGCAAATTTTTTGAAATTGTTACTCATAGCTCATTGTCCTAACGTATTTGTCTGAATCTGTCAATATATTTTCGCGCCGCAATCAGCACGGCAGTTTGAAGAATAAGCTTAATAATTCCTGCAACTATTCGTGTTGCAAATGCCACCGAAAAGCTGGGGTACCAGCCCAGCCAAAAGGTAAAGACCGATGTTGTAATAAACATATCAATACCAAACTGTACAATTACGCAGAGTATGGTTCGGATAAGGTATGCCTTTTTTTTAAGGTGCGGGGTAAAGAAAAATAAACCAAAGACTGCACCCGACAAAAATTCAATTATGGTTATCTGTGGGATAAGCGGCCCTGACGGTGCAAGAAAGCAGTTAAGTAAATCCCCGATTGCGGCGGTCAGTCCTGCAAAAACAGGGCCAAATAGTGCCCCCGTAACGAAAATCGAAATAAACTTCAGCGGAATTTTAACAATTGTCCCGATACGAAAGGTGCAGAAGATTGAAAGCAAAGCTGTAATTGCCATAAGCAGACCAAGCGCACAAAGGTTTTTTACTGTGAGGGACGGAAGAAATTTTCTCAAAAAAATCACCCTTTCTGTAGGATAGCTACAAAAAGGGTAATAAAATAGTTTACGGATTTTGTAGCAACGGAATGCGAAACCAATACCGCAAGCCAAAGGCTGGCTTTTCGTAAAGACGGCAACTTCCCGTCCGTCTTTCACTTAACGCATTGATTTCTACTTTGCTAAAATATAAGTTATAAAACTATTTAAGCTGGTCGCGACGTTCTTTAACGATATTGACGCACTGTTCAAGGTCGCGGATTGTTTTGTGGACAACGGTTTCCACATTTTCAAGAAGGTAATCGGCATACTGGTATGATGATGTCTTTGCTGCCTGAGCCTCGGCATTTGCTTTTCCTGTGATTTCCTCAGCAGTAGCCATTGCACGTTTGGTGATTTCGTTTTCGTTTATCATTGCGATAATCTTGTCGTTAGCCACCTTCATAAGCTCGTCAGCTTCTTTGTTTGCGTCGTTAATAATGTTCTGACGCTCTGCGTTAATCCACTTTGCTTTTTCAAGGTCTGTGGGCAGCTTAAGGCGGATTTCCTGAATGATTTCAAGAAGCTCCTCCTTGTCAAGCATACAACGTCCTGTAAAAGGAACAGCAGCCCCTTTGTCTATTACGTCTTCAAGTTCTGCCAACAAATCCAAAACATCTACATTGTTGTCCATAATAAATCCTCCTTAGTATTATTCAAAAATTAATATCCGAAACGGCGTTTTATATGGGGCACAAGTGCGTTTGGCACAAGTGCATCAAGGTCGCCGTTGTATTTTGCAACTTCCTTAACCACGCTGGAGCTTAAGAACATATATTCCGAGCAGGCGGGGATAAAAACTGTTTCGATTTTGTCATAAAGCGCACGGTTGGTAAGTGCCATCTGGAATTCATATTCAAAGTCTGAAACCGCCCTGAGTCCTTTAATGATAATCGAATAATTATTTTCTCGCATAAATTCTGCAAGAAGCCCCGAAAACGAGGTAATCTCCACATTGGGGATATGCTCGGTAACGCTTTTAAGCATTTCAACTCTTTCCTCAAGGGTAAAGCTGGGGTGCTTCTTTTCGTTGATAAGTACGGCAACGATAACCTTTTCAAACATTCCTGCGGCACGGGTGATAATGTCAAGATGCCCGTTGGTACAGGGGTCAAAACTTCCGGGATAAACCGCAATATGCATATTTTACCCTCCACATTTGCGTAATACGAAAACCGTAGTTTTACCGTATTTAGCACGTTTTATAATGTCAAAATCGGTGCCCGAGGGTTCTTCGCCCAGATACTCTGACTCGGCAACTATAATGCCGCCCTCTGACAAAAGATTATTTTCTGCAATTTTTCTGATAGCATCCGTCAACAGCCCTGTGTTGTAGGGCGGATCAAGAAAGATAATGTCAAACTGCCCAACTGCACGGCTGAGAAATGCAAGCGAGTCGCCAAAGATAACTTCTGCACGGTCGGCAACTCTTGCAAGCTCGAGGTTCTTACGTGTAATGTCAAGCGCTGCCTTGTCACATTCGACAAATACTGCGTGCTCTGAACCGCGGCTAAGTGCCTCAACCCCCAAAGCACCGCTGCCCGAAAATAAATCAAGCACGGATTTTGCGGGGAGGTATGGTGAGATTATGTTAAAGATTGATTCTTTAACCCTGTCGGTGGTGGGCCTGGTGTCAAGCCCGGGTGGTGCAATCAATTTCCGGCCCCTTGCTGAACCTGAAATAACACGCACATTCTCACCCCATTATTAATAAGTATATACTTATATTGTATATATTTTATGAATTTTGTCAAGGTTTTTCGGGAAAAAATTTGAATTGCCGAGGCTTTTTTGCAGATGTGTGGCAAAATGCAAAGTTTGGATACAAAGAAAAGGAAATGTCGTCCAGGGAGGTTAAATTCAAAGAGGAGTCGTGAACAAACACAGCATTTTAGGTGCAGAGCAAATAAAAAACGCAGTGAATACTTTGTGTATTCACGAGGCTTTTTCTGCAGCTATGCGGCAAAATGCAAAGTTTGGATACGGCTAATCTTTGAAATTAACCGACCAATAATAAAAAAACCCCGCCTATGCCGTATATAGGATAAGGTAAAAACCTGCATAGCAGGTGGGTAAAATCCCAAAGACATTACAAGTCCACTGGCCGCAATCTGAGATTGGGGAGGCATGTGCGCCGCCTTCGGAGAGAAATTCCCTTTAAATAAGTGTTGGTTTTACATTATTCCATATCTACGAACATCGCAGGGATGCAAAACTGATATTTAATTCAGCGAGCTTAGTTTACCACAAAAATTAAAGATTTTCAATAGGTAATTTATGTTTTTTAAAAAAATATATGTTTTGGCAAAAATTTAGTCTTTTCAAATGCGACAAAATGATGTATAATGTGACATAAAGAAGGTGTCCGGTGCATAAAGTGTACAAAGACGGAGGTGGAAAGCTTGAAAATTGAACGGCTTAGTGAAAATAAAATAAAGATTGTTATAGATGCTGCAGATATCCGTGCGTGGAATGTTGACCTTAAAAACTTTATCGACAATACCCCTGAGGCGCAGGATATGTTTTATCACGCGCTTAAACAGGCAGAGCGTGATGTGGATTTTTGCATAGGCAAATCACAGCTTATGGTAGAGACGTTGCCTTTGGCTGACAATGGTTTTGTGATGATGGTCAGCAAACTTGATGGCGAAACGGCTGTTGCCGAGGCGCTGCAGAAGGCGGGAAAACGGATAAAACAGACCGAATTTAAAATCAAACGCAGAAGCCGAGCACATTCTCTGCTGAGAATTTTCAGGTTTGACGATTTTGAAGGTCTTTGTGACGGTGTGAGGGAGATTTTTGGAATTTATATAGGCGAGAGCCGACTTATAAAGTATCAGGGAGATTTCTATCTTGAACTTATTCCGCGTGACACTGTCGGCTTGTTTGAAATGGAAAATATTCTTTCGGAGTTTTCAACCAAAGTGACCGAACCCCTGACCCTTCAGGGAGTGTTAAATGAACACGGGCTTGTTATGATGAAAGAAAATGCAGTATCGATTATTGCGGATAATTTTGTGAAATAAATACTTATTAAGCTGCACTATTTGTGCAGCTTTTTCTGTGCCCATAAACCGAAGGGCTTCTTTTCGTAAGTTGAAATTAAGCAAAACGAAAGTTTTTGATAAGCAAATTGTTTTAAAAAGCTAAATTTAGGTATTGACTTTTTGAAAAGTTTTTTGTATAATAATAAACGGATAAAATTAGTTGGCAAGAATTTGCCAAGGTATATTATATGAAAAGAGGTTTTTACTATGAGTAAAGATTGGGCAAAAATGGACCTTACAAAAGTTCCTAATATGGTGTCCGAGACTGTTCCCGGCCCAAAATCAATTGAGTATCACGAAAGATGTGCTAAGCACTTCAAGGGTTACTCAAGTCAGGTTTCACTGTTCCCTGTTTCTTTTGAATCAGGTTACGGCTACACACTTAAAGACGTTGACGGCAATACATATCTTGACTTCTCATCAGGTATCTATGTTACAGGCCTTGGCCACTGCCATCCTAAAATCAGCGAGGCAGTTGCTTTCCATGCAAAGAACCTTATGAACTGCCATGACTTTACCACAAAGGTAAAGATGGAGCTTGTTGAAAAGCTTCACGAAATCACAGGCGGACGTTTTGGCGGTTTCCAGCTTTATGATTCAGGTACAACAGCAGTTGAAGCTGGTCTTCGTTGTGCTCGTGCTGCAACAGGTAAGCAGGAATTTTTTTCTTTCTTCAGAGATTTCCATGGTAAGACCTATGGTGCAAACTCTTTGGCGGTTGTTGGCCCCGATACACATATGAGAGCTCCGGGCTTTATGCTCGTTCCCAGACCTAACCCATACCGTGACTTCTTTGGCAGAAGCGAAGAAGAAGCTTGGAAGGATTCATCACCATACATCAATATGATTGAAGGTATGCTTGACAACGCTTGCGCATCAGGCGGTAAGAATGTTGCAGCTATCGTTCTTGAACCTGTTCAGGGTTGGGGCGGCTCTATCATTCCTCCCGATGATTTCCTCCCTGCACTTCGTGCTCTTTGTGACAAGAGAGGTATCCTTCTCTTCGCTGACGAAGTTCTTAACTGTATGGCAAGAACAGGTAAGTACCTTGCTATGGACCACTGGAATGTTACAGCAGACATCACAACTCTTGGTAAGGGCTTTGGTAATGGTTTCCCTGTTACAGCTATGGCAGTATCAAAGGACCTTGCTCCTGCAATCGAAAAGATTTCAGCTTCTTCAAGTTACGGCGGCAACCCCATGGCTTGTGCTGCTGCTCTTGAATCAATCAAGGTTATCGAAGAAGAACAGCTTAACGAACGCTCAGCTCACCTCGGCGAAATTATGCTGAAGAAGATGAAGGAAATGAAGGAAGCTCATCCTATCATCGGTGATGTTCGTGCACTTGGTTGTCTCCAGGCTATCGAAGTTGTTAAGGACCGTGACACCAAAGAACCATTTGCTGAAGCAGGTAAGATGATTTACCAGACAGCATTCAAGAATGGTCTTGCTTGGGTACCGTCAGGTCACATCCTTCGTATGTCACCTCCTATGATTCTTGATGACGAAGCAGCTCTCAAGGGTCTTGACATTATCGAAGACGCTATCGCAAAAACAGAAAAGCACTTTGGTTATTAATTTTAAGGGCAAGGGAATTTGAACCCGATGTGGTTTAAACCCTGTCATATAAATTAATTATAAATTTAATAGTACTTTGGGGTAGGGCGCATTGTTTTCAATTTTCCTTGCCCTTACTAAGAAAACATGGGGGCTGTTGCCGAACATCGGTTCTGCATCAGCCCTTAAGTTTAAGCAGAAAGGAATTAATAATATGAAAACTGTAAGATTTGGTCTTATTGGCTGTGGACTTATGGCAAGAGAATTTGCATCAGCGGCTGCACGTTGGTGCCATCTCACCGAAGATGTTCCAAAGCCTGAGATTGTTGGTATTTGCTCGGTTGTTCCCAAGGAGATGGAATGGTTCCAGAAGAATTTCCCCGAAATCAAGTATTCTGTTGCAGATTACAAGGAGCTTCTGGACAAGGAAGATATTGATGCAATTTACTGTGCTGTTCCTCACAACCTTCACGAACAGTTCTATATTGATATTATCAATAGCGGCAAGGCTCTTCTTGGCGAAAAGCCCTTTGGTATAGACAAGAAGGCAAACGAAAATATTATGGCTGCTATCAAGGCAAACCCCAACACATTTGTTCGTTGCTGCAGCGAGTTCCCATATTATCCTGCAATGCAGACAATGATTAACTGGTATAAGGAAGGCAAGTTCGGCAAGGTTCTTGAAATCCATTGCGGTTTTAACCATTGCAGCGATATGGACGTAACCAAGCCTATCAACTGGAAGCGTATGGTTAAATTCAATGGCGAGTATGGCTGCCTGGGCGACCTTGGTATCCACACACAGCACGTGCCCTTCCGTCTTGGTTTTAAACCTAAGACAGTAAGAGCACACTTCAGCAACATTGTTAAAGAACGTCCTGACGGCAAGGGTGGAATGGCAGTTTGCGATACATTTGACAACTGCACAATATTCTGCACCACTCTTAATGCAGACGGTGACGAAATTCCAATGACACTTGAAACAAAGCGTATGGAACCAGGCTCAACAAACCGTTGGTTCTTTGAAATCTACGGCACAGAATGTAGTGCAAAGTTCTCGAGCGATGATGCAAATGCATTCCACTATACATCTTCATGGGGCAAGGAACAGTCTTGGAACAGAATTATCATCGGTTACAAGCCTATGATTCCTACCATTACAGGACCTATCTTTGAATTTGGCTTTACAGATGCTATTCAGCAGCAGATTGCGGCATTTATGCTTGAATATTCAGGAGTTGAAGTTCCCTTCGGTCTCTTTACACCCGAAGAAACTGTTATGTCGCACACTCTTGCGACAGCGGCTCTTAAGTCACATTATAACAAAACAGTTGAAGTTATTGACTAAATTCAGTCATGCTAAAGCCGTGGGAAAATGATTTCCCACGGCTTTAAAAATCACAGAAAATAATTTGTATTTTTCTGTGAAATGTCTTGACATTTCTTTGTTTTTGTTGTAAAATAAAGAAAATATGACAGTTAATAACTTGTGCAACGGCATAAATTGCTGTTGACTAAGGAGGAAGAATAAAATGTTAGTTAATATGAATGAAGTTCTGAGACCGGCAAAAAAAGGTCACTATGCAGTTGGTCTTTTTAATGCTGTAAACTTAGAGCTTGCTCGTGGCATTATTGCTGCGGCAGAAAGTACAAGATCACCGGTTATTATGGGTTCAGCAGAAATTTTGCTTCCTTACGGACCGCTGGAGGAGATTTCTTATTATCTTATTCCTATGGCAAAGAAGGCATCTGTTCCCGTAGTTATACATCTTGACCACGGTCTTACATATGACACTTGCGTTAAGGCGCTCAAGCTGGGCTTCAGCTCGGTTATGTATGACTGCTCAACAGATTCTTATGAAGAAAACGTTCGCAAGGTTAAGGAAATGGCAGATATCGCACATTCCTATGGTGCAACAATCGAAGGTGAGCTTGGTCACGTTGGTGACAACGAAGGCTCTGCAGAAGGCAGCGACCACATGGCTGACCCATCTGCGTTCTTTACAGACCCCGCTCTTGCAAAGGATTTTGTTGACAAGACAGGCGTTGATGCACTTGCAATTGCTGTTGGTAATGCTCACGGTGCTTACAAGCTGCCACCCAAACTCGACTTTGAAAGAATTCGTACTATCGCAAAGACGGTTGATGTTCCGCTTGTTCTTCACGGTGGTTCAGGTCTTACAGACAACGATTTCCGTCAGGCTATCAAGGACGGTATCAGCAAGGTTAATATCTTTACAGATATCAATGTTGCGGCAGTTGAGGCAGAATTTAAGAAGTTCTCTGATATGAATAAGGGTATTATCGACCTTATTCCTGCGGCTGTTGAGGCTGTAAAGCTTGCTACAATGGAAAAGATGAAACTGTTCAGCAGTGACGGCAAGGCAGACTGTGGCAAATCTTCAATGTCGGCAGACGATATGGAAAGAATTACAAAGCTTGTTGCGGCTGAGGTTGCAAAATATCTTAACAAATAGTTGATAACAATTTAAAAAAGGAGCTGTAAAAATAATTTTTACAGCTCCTATTGTGCTATTAAAAGGAGTGTCATAATGAAGGCAGAGATAATCGCAAATAAATATTTTGCCATAGGCGAGATTGACGACAGACTTTACGGCTCGTTTATCGAGCATATCGGCAGGGCAGTTTACGACGGCATATATGAGCCTGCCCACCAAAATGCTGACGAGTCGGGCTTTCGTAAGGATGTAATCGAGCTTGTAAAGGAACTCAATGTTCCCATCGTTCGTTATCCCGGCGGCAACTTTCTCTCGGCTTATAACTGGGAGGATGGCACGGGGGATAAATCAAAAAGACCGAAAAAAATGGAGCTTGCCTGGAAGAGCATCGAAACAAACGAAGTAGGCATTGATGAGTTTCAGGAATGGGCAAAAAAAGCGAACACCGAGATTTTAATGGCGGTGAATTTAGGTACACGTGGACCCGCAGAGGCAGCTGCCTGCCTTGAATACTGCAATGCCGATACTGATACTTATTATGCGAATTTAAGACGTGAAAACGGTTTTGAAATGCCGTTCGGAATAAAAACCTGGTGCCTTGGCAACGAAATGGGCGGTTTGTGGCAGATTTGCCGTAAAACACCTGACGAATACGGTAAGATTGCCGCATCTACTGCAAAAATGATGAAGCTTGTTGACCCAGGGGTTGAGCTTGTTCTGTGTGGCAGCTCTCACCGTAAAATGCCGCACTTTGGCGAATGGGAGCTTACGGCACTTAATCACGCATATGAATTTGTTGATTATCTTTCAATTCATCAGTATTATTTCTCGGGAAAGGATAAAACCGAGGATTTCCTTGCCAAATCGGTGGGACTTAATGATTATATCAAGTCGGTTGTGGCTATGTGCGACAGCATAAAGGCAATCAAAAACTCTGACAAAACAATAAACCTTTCATTTGACGAATGGAATGTAATGAAGAGCGACTTAATAAACGATCAGGAACCCTGGCAGATTGCCCCTAAACTGTTTGAGCATATTTATAACCTTGAAGATGCGCTTGTGGTGGGTTGTATGATGATGACACTGCAAAACAACTGCGACAGAGTAAAGATTGCGTGTCTTGCCCAGCTTATAAATGTCATTGCCCCCATAATGACCGAAAAAGGCGGTGGAGTGTGGCTTCAGACCATATTCTATCCGTTTATGTATGCGTCACGTTTTGGCAGAGGCAAGACAATGCAAAGCCGGATAAGCTGCGATACCTATTCCACAAATGATAAAAAGGACATTCCTTATCTTGAAAGCTCGGTAATATACAATGAGAAACAGAACGAAATAACAGTTTTTGCGGTAAATCGTTCGCTTGATGAGAATATGGAGCTAAATGTTTCGCTTGAAAACTTTGGAGAATGTACACTCAAAGAACATATTGAACTGTACAGCGATGATTTGAAGGCTGAAAACAGCTGCGAAAAAGAAAATGTTTCACCAAAGAAAGTTGAAGTTGGTGACAAGATAGTTCTTAAAAAGCATTCGTGGAATATGCTGAGATTCAACATAAATTAAGAGGTGAATAAAAATGGCGATTGAAAAAAGCTTTTTCGGAAAGTTTGATGATGTAGAAATCTATCAGTATACAATGTCTAACAGCGGCGGTATGACAGTCAGTATAATTGACCGTGGCGCAACAATACGAAGCATTATTGTTCCCGATAAAGATGGGAAAATGGTTGATGTTGCACTTGCATATGATAAGCCCGAAAGCTACAAAGCAAATTCAGCATATTTCGGCAACGCAATAGGACGTTATGCAAACAGACTTGAGGGCGCACAATTTGAATTAGATGGCAAGATTTACAGTCTTGGCAAGAATGACGGAAGAAACAGCCTGCACGGCGGCGGAGCGGTGGGCTTTGATAAGAAGACGTGGAAGGCGGAGACCATCTGTGAAGAGGGCGAGCCTGAATTGAAATTCAGCTTGTTTTCTCCCGATGGCGAGGGTGGATATCCGGGAAATCTTAATGCCACAATAAGCTATAAGCTGACAAAGGAGAACGGCCTTGTTATTAATTATAATGCTGTCTCCGACGCTGATACAGTTTTAAATTTAACCAATCACAGCTATTTTAATCTTGACGGGCACGACAGTGGGGCAATAGACAATCAGATTTTGCAGCTTAACTGCAGTTTTTATACCCCAAACACAGACGAGTGTATGCCATACGGCGAAATTCACTCGGTTAAAGGTACGGCATTTGATTTCACAACCCCCAAAACCTTTGGCGAGGCGTTTGCGCAGGATGACGAACAGACCAAAAAATTCAATGGCTTTGACCATAACTTTGTGATTGATGGCAGGGGCTACAGATTATTTGCGGTAGCTGAAAATCCTGAAAACGGAATTTGTATGGAATGTTTTACGGATAAGCCGGGCGTTCAGCTTTATTCGGGATGTACTCTTGATTGCAAGGAAGGCAAAGGTGGAGCGAATTATGGCATCCACGGGGCATTTTGTCTTGAAACACAGTATTTCCCCAATTCGATGAAATACTCGCATTTTCCATCGCCTGTACTTAAGGCAAATGAGAAATATGATTTTACAACAGAATATAGATTTTCTGTTAAAAAGTAATTGAAAATAGTATGGGAGCAGACCTTTAAAACAGGGTTCTGCTCTTTTTTGTTAGAATAAAGACGAAATTGTATAAATATATTTATATTATCTAAACAGAAAGGTTGTGCAAATATGGACGAAAAAAGAAACGGCGAACATAGACTTACAATGCTGGGACGTGAAAAGCTTACGGTGACAGGGGTCGAGGATGTTGACAGCTTTGATGATGATAAGGTTGTGGCGTATACAGTTGATGGTGTTATGACGGTCAAGGGTGCCGATTTCAGAATAAACCGCCTCAATGTAGAGGATGGCGAGCTTGAAATTGAGGGCGATATTGACAGCATCGAATATGCCGACGGCCATAAAAGTGATAAGGGAAGCTTTTTCAGTAAAATTTTCAAATAGGGAGTAGGGTTTGATGTATAATTCTGTGCCGATGGAAGCAGGCTTTTTTATAGCAAGCCTGCTTGCCGGCGTTGCTGTGGCATTTATATATGATTTACTCCGTGTCAGCCGCAGAATTTTAGGCCCGGGCGACGGGATTGTTAATCTGGAGGATATATTGTTTCTTGCTGTGGCGGCGGTTGTTATGTTCACGGCGGCGTATATTAAAAACAGCGGCGAGGTGCGCTGGCAAGGGTTTATAGGCTTTGGCGGCGGAGCGGTTTTGTATGCCGTACTGGTGAAGAACCGATTTCTCGATGTCAGCACTCTGATAATAAAATGGCTGGTCAATGTCGCTGAAAAGATAATAAAAATTCTGCTCTTTCCTGTCAGACTGATATTTAAAATATTTAAAAAGCCTGTGAATGTTGTTATGTGGTATACAGGGCGCGGAGTTCGTCGGGCAAAAAGGCTTGTCAGGCGAAGTGGCGACAGGCTTTCGGTTCGCCTGAAAAATGTGGGGTTTATGCTGAGAAAAAAGTGAGGCTTATGTATTGACAAAGGGCTTTTGTTGATATATAATTAAATTAGATTAGTGTATAGTTGGGGGATTGTGTCGATGCATAGCGGTAAGAAAAAGCAGAAACAACCTTCTGTAAAAAAATTAGTTATATTAGCCGCTGTATTGGTGGTGTGCATAGGTGTGATTTGCAAAATTGTCGAGCAGCAGATAACCCTGTCACGTTATGATGATCTTGCCGAAGAATATCAGCAAAAGATTGCCGAGGCGCAGCTTGAAAATCAAAAGCTGGAAGACGAAAAAAAACAGGCAGACACCGATGAATATATTCAGCGTGCCGCCCGTGAGAAGCTGGGTCTTGTTAAGCCAAACGAGCGTGTCTTTGTGGATATAAGTCAGTAACCAAACTAAACGATAAGTGAATTTAAATATACAAACGGTGCCCGGTTGCACCTGAGGAGGATTTTTGAAAACTATGCAGATTGAAGAAGGAAGTATACTTCGCGGAAAGGTTACAGGCATTGCACCTTTTGGCGCATTCGTTGAACTTGAGGGAGGAAAAACAGGTCTTGTACATATTTCTGAGGTGTCAGCCGAATATGTTGATGATATAAACAAGCATCTTACTGCAGGACAAAGCGTCAAGGTTAAGGTCATTTCTGTTGACGAGCAAGGCAAGATTAGCCTTTCAATCAAGAAAGCTGCCGAGGATAAACCAAAAAAGAAAAACAATGAAAGACCCAAAAACAACGGTGGTCTCAAAGGCGCTCCTGAGGTTTTTGAATTTTCTCACAAGACAAAGGATATGGAGGAGATGTCTTTTGAAGACAAGCTCCTTAAATTCAAACAGGACAGTGAAGAAAAAATTCAGGACCTTAAACGAAATACCGAAGGTAAGCGCAACGGCGGTTACAAGCGTGCATATTAAAAGCCTCGACGGAACTGTAAAGGTTCCGTTGTGTGTTTTTGGGGGATATGAGATGTGTTGACATTGCAAAGGGGGTTACAGTTATGAATACATTGACAGTTGTCTGGTTAATTGTGGCAGTTGTGTTGGGGGTTGTTGAGGCGTCAACAGTCAACCTGATTACGCTGTGGTTTGCAGTATCGGCACTGGTTGCCGCTTTGATTGCTGCCTTTGGTGCAGGAGTTGGTGTGCAAATAACAGTTTTTATTGTTGTTTCGGCAATTCTGGTTGTTGCAACAAGACCTCTGGCAAAGCGGTTTTTAAATCGTAAAATCGTCGCTACAAATGCCGACAGAATTATCTCTGCGCAAGGCGTGGTTGTTGAAGAAATCAACAGCGTTAAAGGCATCGGACAGGTTAAGGTTATGGGTCAGGTATGGTCAGCAAAATCCGCAAACGGGGATAATATTGCAGACGGTACAGATGTAAAAGTTGTGGCTCTTGAAGGTGTAAAGGTTGTTGTTTCTGCAGATAATCAAATATAAAAATACGAAAAAGGAGTGTTAATATGCCATTTTTAATTTTACTCGTTATAGTTATTGTTTTGATTGCTACTAATATCAAGGTTGTTCCTCAGGCACACGCATACGTTATCGAACGTCTGGGTGCATACAGCGGAACATGGAGCGTTGGTCTTCATATAAAGATTCCGTTTATTGACAGGGTTGCAAAGAAAGTTACCCTTAAAGAACAGGTTGTTGATTTTGCTCCTCAGCCTGTTATTACCAAGGATAATGTAACTATGCAGATTGATACTGTTGTATATTTCCAGATAATCGACCCAAAGCTTTACACCTATGGTGTTGAACTGCCAATGGCGGCGATTGAAAATTTGACAGCTACAACGCTTCGTAATATAATCGGTGATATGGAACTTGACGAGAGCTTGACATCACGTGATGTTATTAATACAAAGATGCGTTCTATTCTTGACGAGGCGACTGACCCTTGGGGTATCAGAGTTAACCGTGTAGAACTTAAAAATATTATTCCACCTGCGGGCATCCGTGAGGCAATGGAAAAACAGATGAAGGCAGAACGTGAAAGACGTGAGGCAATCCTTCGTGCAGAGGGCGAAAAGAAGTCTGCAATTCTGGTTGCCGAAGGCGAAAAGGCTGCCGCAATTTTAAAGGCAGAGGCTGAAAAAGAATCTCAGATTCTCAAAGCCGAAGCCGAGAAGGAATCTGCAATCCGTATTGCCGAAGGTGAGGCACAGGCAATTCTTTCCGTTCAGGAGGCTACTGCAAGCGGTATACGTATGCTTAATGAGGCATCGCCAATTGATTCTGTGCTTACAATAAAAAGCCTGGAGGCGTTTGCTAAGGCTGCAGATGGCAAGGCAACAAAGATTATCATTCCGTCGGAGATTCAGGGGTTGGCAGGTCTTGCTGCGGGACTTAAATCGGTTATCGACGAAGAAAAATAAAATTTTACGACACTTAAGACTATTAAAGGAACTTTAGGAGGAAAAACAAAATGTCAGGACATTCCAAATGGGCAACAATTAAAAGAAAAAAAGGTGCACTTGATGCAAAAAGGGGTAAGCTGTTTACCAAAATCGGCCGTGAACTTATGGTTGCGGTTAAAGAGGGCGGACCTGACCCCGACAGCAACTCAAAGCTGCGTGATGCTATCGCAAAGGCAAAGGCAAATAATATGCCCAACGATACTATTCAAAGAAGTGTCAAAAAGGCGGCAGGCGAGGACGGCAACAAAGAATATTTTGAACTTACTTACGAAGGCTACGGTCCAAGCGGTGTTGCTTTTATGGTTGAAACACTTAGTGACAACAAAAACCGTACAGCAGGCGATATGCGCCACTATTTTGACAAATACGGCGGCAATCTTGGTCAGACAGGCAGCGTTGGCTTTATGTTTGTCCGCAAGGGTCAGCTTGTAATCGCAAAGGCTGACAGCATTGATGAGGACACTTTGATGATGGATGCTTTGGACGCAGGTGCCGAAGACTTCAGCGCCGAGGACGAGTGCTATGAGGTTACATCAAGCCCCGAAGATTTCAGTAAGGTCCGTGAAGCACTTGAGGCAAAGGGCTACGAGTTTGAGCAGGCTGAAATCAGCTATATCCCGCAAACCCTCACTCAGGTAGACGACCCTGAGGCTGTAAAGAACCTAGAAAAGCTCATTGATATGCTTGAAGATAACGATGACGTGCAGAACGTTTACCACACCTGGGATATGCCCGAGGATGAAGAGGAAGAGTAGTCATATAATTTACCCCTTTCCGAAAAAGCGGAAAGGGGTTTTGTAATTACTACAATATCTGTAGGGGCAGAGGTTGGTTGAGTTTTTTCTTCGGGTTTCTTTGCATCTGATTTTTGTGATTCGTTCTGCTTGTTTGGAATTTGCATACCGCTGTGGTCGATGCTATAGTCTTTTGTGAGAATTAGTTCGGAGATGGGGACAATCTTATAACCATCCTGCTGAAGTGTTTCAATGATGATAGGCAGAGCCTCGGGGGTGTGAAGGGCGGCGTTGTGAAACAGAACAATACTGCCGGGCTTCACCTTTGAGGTAACACGGCTTGCAATTTCGGTTGCAGACAAATCCTTCCAGTCAAGGCTGTCAACATCCCATTGAATAGTGAAGTGGCCTGTTTCACGCATTGCCTGCACGACATCGTTGTTATAGTCGCCGTAGGGGGCGCGGAAAAGCGTTGGTTTTACGCCTGTTATGGCTTTGATTTTTTCATCGCATTTGTTGACTTCTTCCTTCATTTTTTCAACTGAAATCTGTGTCATATGTGGGTGGCTGTTTGAGTGGTTCATAATTTCGTGACCTGCATCCGAGAGCTGTTTTACCGATTCGGGGTATTTGTCAACCCAGCTTCCTACCACAAAAAAGGTGGTTTTTATGTTGTATTTATCCATAATTTCAATGAGCTGACCTGTATCCTCGTTGCCCCAGGCGGCATCGAAGGAGAAGGATATCACCTTTTCGTTTTCGGGTTTTTGAACACAGTAAATGGGTAAATCCCGCTTTGCACTTGAAACTGTGATTGCATCATAACGTCCTATGTATACAAGACTCAAGGCGAGAATAAGCACAAGCACGCATAAAAGCCCCGTCCTTTTTGAAATAACAAAAATCTTCATAAAGTCAATCCTCTCTTATAAATTATTTCCTTTTTAAAATATATTCAGTTTTACGAGGATTAGACTTGTAATTGTTTAAATGCATAAAAAGGAGCTTTGGTGGAGTTTCTCACCAAAGCCCTGCGGTTTGCTTGTATTAAAGATTATTATCTGCGTCCATTGCCATATTGATGTATTTTTCGATATCAGAATAAACAAAAAAGTTAGTTACAAAACCGGTCAGTGATGGCAGAATGAAAAATTCGAGAAAAACTACGGCAATCACTGCTAAAATAGATTGTGTAATAAAAATAGCTGCTATCGGAATAACTATGTGAACCAGTACACATATAAGCAACAACAAAAAGTTTTTGGGAGCTTTTGCAAAGGCAAAAATCAGTGAATTTTTCAGTATGTGCTTTAGTGGCAGTTCAAATGTAATAATAAGCTGATAAATATACAAATGCATTATTGTATATACAAGTGCAACAAAAATAAGTATAAATGCGAGAATATATATTCCTGAATTCACATAGAACTCAATAGCCACAGTCATCAGATAAAGTGCTGCAAGGTCAATTATCCATATGCAAAAGCTCTGTTTGAAATTAGACTTAAATCTTTCGAAAAAGTCGCTGACAAGCCAGCAGTGCTCCTCTCTGCCATAGTTGCGGATAATATAGGTTGCACCTGCAGTAGCAGGACCCAATCCGTAAAATACAGTGAACAGCAAAGATAAAATCGCCCTGAGTCCCAAGTCCAGAAGTGCGATGGTTGGCTCAAGTGAAGGGTCGTCCAATGATACGAAAAGCGAGTTTGAAATCCTTGCCGATATAACCCCTGTGATAATCATTGTAATAAGAAAGAAGGGTATACCAACAAGCATATACAGCATATTCACCTTGCAAAGGTTCCAAAGCTTTCGGGGAAGTATTTCAAAAAAAGTGGTTATGCGGGGTTGATTGGGGTCACGCTTGTTAACTCCCTTGCCCGGTTTGTTGTAATTTGGGAAAAAAAACATTTTTATTCACATCCTGATTGTAGTTAATATGATGATTATAACATAAATATAAAAAAATCGCAACCCTGTTATATTAACAATATGTTAAATTACTTTGCTTAAAAACGAAAAGCATTTCATCAGGCGGTCAATGCTGCTGAAATTAAGTCCAATGGTGCATATATCGGGCAAAGTAATTTCCAGCTTGGCATTTTCGTATTCTGCAGAGCTGATAACGGCGTATGATGTGATACTGGAATAATGCACAAAGTCAATCTGACGTGAGGTTTCATCGGGAGCATATATAAAAACAAGCCGTTTTGTTGTAAAAAAAGCAAGCCGGTCACGCAAACCTGCAAAGAAGAAGAGAACTTCCTCGCCGTCTGTAAAAAATGATTTAATAAAACGAAGGTCATCGCTTTCGGGAATGTTTTCTCCGTTAAAAAATTCCATATAACCTGTGTTTAACATTTTGTATCTCTCCTAATAAAAAAATGTGCCCCAATCTTGGGACACACTAAAAAAGTGAAGTCCCTCAATTGTTGCTACACAATGCTCTACCTATTCTTCACAGGGATGAGTAAAGAGAGAAAACACCTTTTTAACAAAGGATATTTTCCCTAATAAAGAATAGACTTATGCATATGTGTAGCACATACAGTATATCATATAAAACAATAAAATACAACATTTTTTTGTAATTTGCCAAAAATATAGCAGGCAATAAAAAGGAAATAATGACAGACTTGTCGAAATAGTCAGATAAGAAATTAAACTTTTGATTTGGAGTGATAATTTATGAAAAATAAATACATCGGACATCCATCTCAGCTTTTGGGCGTTCGTGAAACCCGAATGGTGGGAGGAAAGGCTGACGGAATGAGACTTCTTGAAGTTCGCAATGGAGGCGGCCTTGAATTTACTGTGTCGCTTGACAGAGGGGCGGATATTCCGTATCTGTTTTACAAGGGCAACAGTATGGCATATATTTCGCCTTGCGGAATGGTTGCCCCCCAGTATTATGATAATAAGGGGCTTGGCTTTCTGAAGTCGTTTACAGCGGGATTTTTTACAACCTGCGGTCTTACTGCTGTGGGAAATCCCTGCACCGATAATGGTGAGGAGTTACCTTTGCACGGCACATTTTCGCACATACCTGCAGAACAATATTCGTATACAACAGAGGAGGATTGCATTAAAATCACTGCTACTATGCGTGACGCAGCTCTTTTTGGTAATCAGCTTGTATTAAGACGTGAATATTGCTGCGGAATCAATGATAATACCCTTACCGTGACAGACATTGTAGAAAATATCGGCTGCAAGGAATCACCTTATATGATAATGTATCATTGCAATTTTGGGTATCCTTTGCTTAGTGAAAAAGCAGTTTTAAACATTCCTTCGTGCAATGTTGCGGGCAGAGATGAACACGCTGCCAACCACATTGCAAGCTGGGCAGAAATTCCGGCACCAACACCTGATTTTGTGGAACAGTGTTTTTACCACAGCTTTGATAAAGCACCGGCAGTATCCATTAAAAATCCGGATATAGGGGTGGAAATGGAAATGACTTATTCCGCCGAAACTCTTGATTGTTTTACACAATGGAAGATGATGGGTGATAATGAATATGTTCTGGGCTTAGAACCCGGAAACTGCACTCCCGACGGCAGAGATGTGATGAGAGAAAAGGGAATTCTGAAGTTCCTTAAACCCGGAGAAAAGAAAACAACAAGTGTGACATTTAAATTTAGCGATATATAAGTATAAAGTTAAAAAAAGCAAAAAATAATGGCAGATGCATTTTGCATCTGCCATTTAATTATTAATTACTGTATAACGATAACACTTGCCTCAAGTACACCTGATGCATTTGAACCGGTAACGGTAACTGTCTTTTCTTTTTCTACAGATTTAAGATTTACACTTCTGCCGGTTGTACTGTCTATAATCTTGGTGTTGCTGTTTACAAATACGTTATAATCGGTACCCTTTTCTTCAACAATCATAAGACCATAGGTGGCATTGATGCTCTTAACCACGCCTGTAAGCTGTGATTTTGCAACCGAACCTGCGGCTTCAACCGAGATAATCTCACTGCTCTGCAGACCAATCTTTACATCAGAGCCGGGACGAAGGTCAAAGACTGTTCCTTCTTCGGTTGAATCGATTACGATTTTGACACTCTTGTTAACCTTGTATTCGGTTACCTTGTTGTTGGCTTCAATACCAACAACCGTGCCTGATGTGGTGTGGGTGATGTATGAAATAGTTCCTGTCAAGCTGTGGTTTTTGCTGCTTGCAGAAATCTTTGTAACCTTGCCATAGGTGAGTCTTAATGAAACGGTGTCGCCGTTCATCAGTTCTGCAAGGCTGCTGTCAAGACTGTTGCGTGAAACCTGAACGCCATCGGCTGAGATTTCGTACTTAACTGTTTCGCCGGATGCTGCTTCTTTTACGTTGAGGATTGTATATTCGCCTGACGCATCAACAGAAATAAGTGTACCGCCTGATGTGGTGCTCTTGTCGATAACCTCAAGGGTTTCAACCTCGCCGTCAACGATTGTCAGTGCAACATAGTTGTTGTTTTTAATCTTGCTGAAAAGGTCGATTGCGCCATTGATTTTAACTTTTGCATTTTTGCTGAGAACATATGTTTCGACAATTGACTTGTCATTAGCGTCAGCGATTGTAACAGATTTTGTTCCGCTGGAGTCGCGTGTGCCTGAAACAAGACCATAAATTACAGCATCATCAATTGTTACGTTGTTTTCAATCATTTTAACCTTGCCTGCAAGGTGAGTGATTTTAACGTGCATACCTGCGCTTAAATCGTCAAGGGCAACATCTTCGCCATTGATTTTGAATTTTGTATTTTTCTCGACGGGGCATACTATATCGTTGCCGTTAATAGAAATGGTAACGGTTTCTTCAAAATCATCAATCGAAACGATAACACCTGTCTGTACTGATAAATCAAGAACATCAATAAGACTATGAAGCATTTTTGCCATCTGCGAACGGGTAACTGCGGTATTGGGCCAGAACTCGGGCTTGCCCTGTGCGTTGTTGCCCATACCCTGCATAATGCCTGCGTCCTTTACATATTCAACGTATGCACGGGCAGAGTCGGGGATTTCAACAGTGTCTGCATATGAGGATGAAACAAAGGCGTTGCCCTGAACCTCTTCTTCGGCACCAAGGAGCTTGGTAAGAAGAATTGCAGCCTCGTATCTTAAAAGGGCTGAGTTCTTGTTTGCAGATGAGATATATGTATCAAGCTCGGACGCTTTAAGAACACCAGCATAAAGAAGGAAAGAAACCTCGTCTTTGTAGTTTGTTGAATATTTTTTAAGAACGCTTTCGTTTTCTTCAAGAGCGTATTCCAAAGAATCTGCAAAGCCGTCGTTGTTTACGCCAATCATTCTTGCAAGAAGAATAAGTGCTTCGGTTTTTGAAATTGTGTTGTTGGGCTTAAAGGTGCCATCTTCATAACCCTTAAGGTAGCCTGCATCTGCCATTGCGTTGATATATGGCTTTGCCCATTCAACTGTCGGGTCGTTTTCTACGTCAGAAAAAGTCAGCGCAGATACAGACACCGTAGAGAGCAGAAATACAGCGCAAAGAATGATACTCAGTATTTTTTTGTTAATCATTGGTTAATCCCCCTTGTATATAGAAAATTAATATTTATACAACATATAGTATATTACATTCTTATTCTAACATACATTTTTATATATTTCAACTATATTTAAGGAAAATTTTTTTACATATTTGTAACAAAAGCATTAAAAATTTAATATGTCCGTAATTATTTGCTAATTCAGCCAAAAAGTTGGTGTTGTAAATTCCTTTTATCGACGCACAATAAACACGAAACATTTTCAAATTTTAATAAGGAGGAATAAAAATGTCAAAAAAACTTATTGCCTTATTTGTGGCTTTCACACTGATTTTCACATTAGGCATAAATGTTTTTGCTGCTAATGCGGATATGCGTCTGGCATCAGGCGAAACTGCCGAGATGCTGGACCGTGCCGCAGGAGAAGCCGCAAATGACGGTAGCGGAACAACTTCGGGCAACGCATCGGGCGGCAACGCAGAACAAGGACAGACACAACAACAAAACACAAACGGACAAAGCGAACAGGGTCAGGCATCAACACCCTATGTAACGCGAACAATGGATAACAGCGAGGCAATCGTTGAACAAAACAAGACAAAGAATAACGCAATGATGAATGACGAGCTTAGCGAGGACACGGCACTTTCAAGATACAGCAGCCGCAGAGTCGCACTTCCGCCCGACATTCAGGGAACAAAGTACGAGGAGGCAGCCGAGGTGCTTGGAGCCTTAGGTATTATGGTAGGTGATGCCGAAGATGGTGCATTCCGTCCGAATGACAACATCCTGCGTTCAGAAATGTCAAAGGTGGCGGTATATTCGGTAGGTCTTGAGGACCTTGCCAACGGTGCAAACACACCAACACGATTCCCCGACGTAGCACGGGATCACTGGGCAAACGGCGCAATCAATGTTGCCGAGCAGCAGGGAATGGTTATCGGTGATGCAGAGGGAACCTTCCGTCCTGACGACCCCGTACTTCTTCAGGAAGCAGTAACAATCGTTGTAAGAGCACTTGGTTATGAGCCCGTGGCAAACGACCGTGGCGGATATCCTGTGGGATATATGGCGGTTGCATCCGAAAATCAGCTTCTTAAAGGTATTACAGCGGCAGGTGCCACAGCAGCAAAACGAGGCGACGTAGCACAGCTTGTGCTTAATGCACTTACCACAAACCTTATGGAGCAGACCGGCTTTGGCAGCAACGTAGTTTACGAGGTTGTTGACAAGACATTACTTTTTGACAGACTTAATGTTGAGAAAGCCTACGGACAGATTACCGGTACAAGCGAAACAACACTTACAGGCGGCAGTACCGCAGCCGAGGACCGCATAATGATAAACGACAACATCTTTATCGAAGGTGACACGCTGGCAAGACAGTATCTTGGCTATAATGTGGTATATTATGCAAGAGTGGATTCAACATCCGACGAAAAAACCCTTATACTTGTAAGACCTCAGGACAGCAAAAACAACACTTTAACAATTAATGCAAGTGATATTGTTTCGGTAACAGGTGATGCAGGAGCAAACAAAACAGTAACCTATTGGAGAGCAAACACCAACGACCAGAACGCAAAAACAGCCAGCATCGTGGCAGAGCCTGTGTATATTTACAACGGCAAGTATATTGCAACACTTTCAAACGAACAGCTTAAACCTGCAACAGGTAATATGATTCTTCTTGACACAGACGTAAACAATGTATACGATATTGTGTTTGTAAACAACTTTACAAATCTTGTTGTAGAAACTGTTTCGACCGTTACGGGCAGAGTGACAGACAAGTACAACAACGGCTCGCTGCTTCTTGACCCCGAAAATACAGATGTTATGTTTACACTTGTAAAAGACGGCGTAGAAATTGAACCAAAGGATTTGGCTGAATGGAACGTAATTTCTTATACAGTCAGCCAGGATAAACAGCTTATCAAGGCTTATGTTTCGACCGAAAGTGTTCTTGGACGTGTAACACAGATAACAAACGACGGCTTTAAGATTAATGATTCAGACACAATCTACAAAAAGGCGGCAAACTATCCCAATGAAATCAACCTGAGAGATGAAGGAAGATTCTATCTTGATATTGAGGGTAATGTTGCGGCAGTAGACCAGACTGCAACATCAACAGGTGCGGCAATCCGCGGTGCTTATGGTTATCTGACAAATGCGGCAATAACAGGAACTATTGACGAGACACTTCAGTTTAAGATTTTCACAGCACAGGGAGAAACACGTGTTTATGACGGTGCTTCTAAAATTCGTGTAAATAACACCTATGGTCTTACACCAACCGAGGCACTTGCACAGTTTGGCAAGGACGGAGTTGTATCACCTCAGCTTATAACCTATGAGGTAAATTCCTCAGGCAGACTCACAGGTCTTGACATCGCAGTTGATAAAACAGGTACAGGTGCGGTGAATAAAGGTGTCTTCACAAAGAACATTGCTGCAGCCGACCAGGTATACAAGAGTGCATCGGGTATGCTGGGTAATGTAAGAGTAACAGCAAATACAGTAGTGTTTGATATTCCTGCAGAGGCAGGCGACGACACAACAAGATATGCTGTAAGAAACAATACAATGTTTGCAAACAACACACCTTATGACATTGTGGTTTATGACCTTCAGGAAGACTTCTCTGCAGGCGCCATTATTGTAACAAGCTCGACAGGTATTACCGAGGCAAAATCACCAATAGTTCTTGTTGATGAGGTTGCAGAGGCTCAGAACGAAGATTATGACGCAATAGACATCGTATACGGTCTTGAAAATTCAAAAGAGGTAGAGCTGCGTTCAACAGACAAGAATGTATTTGTAAAGGGCGACGCAGCTAAACTCGAACAGGGTGATATCTTCCAGTACAGCACAAACGCTCAGGGCGAGGTTGACCAGATTACACTTCTGTTTGACCGTGATGCTATGGGCACAGAATTCACAAGAACAGTCGGCACAGATTTAACACTTGTCTACGGACGTGTAACAAAGAAATTCGCAGATTCTGTGAATGTAAGCGTAAACGGTACAGTTCAGAACTACTCAACAGAGGGCGCAACCGTTTATGAATACAACTCACAGCGTAAGACCGGCAACGTCGCTGTTGTAACAGCGGGCGATATCGAGGTCTTTGAAGAAGGTAACGAAGTAAGAGTGTTTATCAAGATTTTTGAAGACAGAGTATCTGAAATCGTAATTGTGAGATAAAAATAGATTTGATTTGTTTGCAGGGAGCGGATTTATCCGTTCCCTGTAAATGATTAATAAAATAGGCAAAAAATTATTCAATATAGTTGACAAAGTCTTTTATAAATTATAAAATATCAATGAAATCTGCTGAATAGCAAAGGGAGAAAAGGGAGTGTATTTTAAATGGAAAGGCCATTTGATTTTGAAAAAAAGCTTGAGATTGTACATAAGCCCGGCAGAATAAATCGCCAAAGAATGAGCAGTTTATCGGGAACAACCGTTACAAGTGAGTGGAAGATAGCGGCAAATGCTGATTTGGGCGAGGTTTTAGAGCTGGCTGTTTATGATTTGCAGGATTATTTTAAGACGTCTATGGAAATTGAGCTTAATGTAGAAATTCCGGGCAAATCAGATGCAAAAACCATATTTATAGGTATTGACGATAGCTTAGACGAAAGAAGCTTTTCTATAAAGGTAAGTGACAAAATTGAAATTTACGGCAAAGATGAAAGATATGCGGCTCAGGGAATTTATGCTCTTGAAGATGAGATGAATTTAAACGAGGCGCCGATTGCTGAGCCGGGCGTTAAAACAATGAAGTGCAGATTTTCGGTACGTGAAATCTTTACGGGTATGCGACTTGGCAAATATACCGACAAACATCTTTCAATGCTTGCACACGCAGGCTTTAACGCAATTCCTGTGGGTACAAGGGACGTTATAGAAAATCAGGAAAGATGCGACGAGGTAAATGACATTATAAACCGTGCAAAAAAATTCGGCATAGATGTTTATACAACAAGCACCTTTAAAAATCTTTATCACCCTGACGACGAAAAAGCTTTTGAATACTATGACAGCACTTACGGCAAGCTTTTTGAACTTTGTCCCGGAATCAAGGGTATCCAGATTGTTGGTGAATGCTGTGAGTTCCCTTCAAAAGACCCACGCACAACAGGAAAGACCTGGCGCGAATCCTTGGAAGACGAAAAAAGCAGCCCCGGATGGTTCCCTTGTTCTGACTATCCACAGTTTGTTTCTATGCTTAGGGATGTTATAAAAGCTCATTCACCCGAGGCGGAGTTTGTTTTCTTTACATATAACTGGGGCTATGAAACCGAAGAATTAAGGGCAGAGCTTTTAAGAAAGGTTCCCACAGATATTACAATGAAAGCAACCTTTGAGATGTTTGAAAAGGTAGATATTTCTCCCGAAATACAGGAAGTTACAACAGACTACACCCTTTGGCAGATAGGGCCGGGTAAATATTTTTCAAGTGAGGCAAAAATTGCCCGTGAACGTGGACTTCGTATGTTTGCTAAAACCAATACTGCAGGAAACACCTGGGATATAGGCGGAACACCGTATCTGCCTGCTCCTCAGCGCTGGATTAAGCGTTGGCAGGCGGTAACAGATGCACAGGACAACTATAAATTAGATGGACTTGAAGAATCACATACATATGGCTTCTGGCCGTCAATTTTGCCGGAGCTGGCGAAGTATGCATTTATGTGTCCTCGCCCTGATATGAATGAGCTTTTAAAAAAGCTGATAATCCGTGATTGCGGAGAAGAAAATGTTGACGGAATGCTTGAGGTTTATGAGCTTTTCTCAAAAGGAATGGAGCATTGCGTATCAACCAATGAGGACCAGTTTGGCCCCGCAAGACTTGGCCCTTCTTATCCGTTGTTCTTCAAGAATTGGGAGCTTGTTCCAAAAGGCCCTGAATCAAGACGTGATGTTAACTATGAAGGCTATCCTGTTTATAAATATAATCTTGACAGAGAGGAAAAGCTTTTATACGAAATGCAGGAATACAGAGAGATGGCACGGCTTTTTAATGAGGGTGCCGAAAAGCTTAATGTGATTATTTCAAAAATGGATGCCAAAAAGGGCAAGGCATTAGAGGAACTTTGGCAGGTTGCAAAGTTTATCGGAAACACCGCAACCACAATCCATCACGTAAAGCGTTGGCATTATCTCAAGGGCAAGCTGGGCGTTTATGTTGATGCCAGAGCGGTTTGGTGCGGCGGAAGAAAGAATATGCCCGATGCCGAGCCTGCTAAATTGCCGTTGATTCCTGCTAAAAACCCCAAGGGTATTGTACTTGAGCTTATTGACATTCTTAAAAGAGAAATTGCAAATGCCGAAGATACAATTCCGCTTGTTGAAGCAAATTCAAGACTTGGTTACGAGCAGGAATATGATTATGCAGCAGCACCCGAGCAAATCAGGTGGAAAATACAGATGGCAGAAAAAACTTTAAAAGAAGAACTTTTGCCGTTGCTTGACAGTATTAAATAAAGATATGGGACTGATTAAAAACATCGTTTTTAATCAGTCCCTTTATTGTAGTACATCAGAGTTTTTGTAAAAAACATTGAAATAATATAAAATATATTATATAATGTTTTTGTTGGAGAAATCCGACAGGCAGTTCGGGAATGAACATTCCGTGGACGGCTCGCCCCAAACCCCATTACATAATGGAAAGGGGGTGGTTGCTTTATGGGAAAAATGTTACTAAGAATATTGGTTTTTACAATAATCTTTTTGATTGTTTTCGATATAAAAGCAAATTAGTCGCCCACACGTCCAAATGTAGCGACTAATTATTAGCTCTATTTTGGCGAGTCGTTCAACGAACTGCCTTTTTCTATATTCATTATACTGAATAAAATCTTTTTTGTCAACACTTTTGCATAAACTTTAAGCAAAATACAGGTCGTGTAATGAATATTTGACATTTTGGAAATAATATGATATATTATCTTTGCGACGTAATTGAATAATTTTTATTTAGAGAGGGCATGCTTTTTACTTTTCGGTAAAAATGCACATACAAATAGCTTGCTCTTTTCTAAGTATGTTATTCAATTTGCGTCGCAACAAATTAAGGTATTGTGCATTTTTCGGTGCACGGTTCGCTGTGCACTTTTTTTGTATAATAGGAAATTGCGTAATTTCCCATTATACAAAAACATGATTTAGATTGCCCGTGCAAAATTTTCGGCTTTGCCGAAATGCACCTGGGCAAACAAAGCGTCATTACTTCGACCGCCGCAAGGCGAGCGGCGAAGCCGCTTTGTTCTGCAATGCTAAATATGTTGCGACACTCAACCTGAAACAACGAGAATAACCCGGGGATAAACCTCGGGTTATTTTCGTTAATTAATTAAATTATCTTAGTACTCCAGTCTGAAACGTCCCATATTTCGTTACATACATCGCTGTAAAATTCAGGCTCGTGGCTGACCAGCAGAACAGTCCCTTTAAATTCTTTTACGGCCTTTGCAAGCTCTGCCTTGGCGTCAACGTCCAAATGGTTGGTAGGCTCGTCAAGAACAAGAAGGTTTGCGGGGCTTTGCATAATTTTGCAAAGGCGTACCTTTGCATTTTCACCGCCTGACAGAACCTTCATCTGCGAGGTTATATGCTCGGTGGTAAGACCGCATTTTGCAAGGGCGGCACGTGCCTCGGCATTGGTCAGGGATGGGAATTCATCCCAGAATTCCTGAAGTGCGGTTTTGTCTGATGCACTTTCCTCCTGCTCAAAGTAGCCAACATTCATAAACTGGTCGTGCTCGATTTCGCCCTCGATTGGCGGGATTATTCCAAGCAGGGTTTTAAGAAGGGTTGATTTTCCTAAGCCGTTTACACCTTTTATTGCAATTTTTTGATTTCGTTCAATCTGCAAATCAATCTTTTTAGTAAGCGGCGAGTCATAGCCGATGACAAGACCTTTGGCAGAGATTACTATTCTGCCCGGCGCACGGTCGCACCTGAAGTTAAAGGTGGGTTTTATTTTTTCGGGTGCAAGGCTGATTCTGTCCATCTTGTCAAGCTCTTTCTGGCGAGACCTTGCCAGCGTTGCCGTTGCGGCTCTTGCCTTGTTTTTTGCAACAAAAACCTCAAGGTCGGCAATCTTTTTCTGTTGTTTTTTATACGCCTGCTCAAGCTTCTGCTTTTGAAGGTCGTACATTCTTAAAAAGTCTTCATATGTGCCCTTATAACGTGTGAGTATGGTGTTTTCAAGATGATAAATCACGTTGGTTACATTGGTGAGAAAGGGCATATCGTGTGAAACCAGAATAAACGCATTCTCGTAATTCTGCAAAAAGTTGGTCAGCCAGTTTATGTGGTTTTCGTCAAGGAAGTTGGTAGGCTCGTCCAAAATTAAAATCATAGGATTTTCAAGAAGAACTTTAGCCAGCAACACCTTTGCACGCTGACCGCCGCTTAATTCGGAAACGTCTTTATCAAGACCGATTTCGCCAAGGCCAAGACCGTTGGCATATTCTGAAATTTTGGTGTCAATGGTATAATAGCCCGATGAGTCTAAAATCTCCTGCATTTCTCCAACGTCTTCCATCATTTTTGCAATTTCGTCGTCGGTTGCATCTGCCATTTTGTCGTATATCGAAATCATTTCCTCTTCAAGCTTGCTCAGGTGCGAAAAAGCACCACGCAAAACGTCCATTATTGTCTTGCCCTTGCCGAGCGACGAATACTGGTCAAGATAGCCATAGGTGATATGACGGCACCATTCAACAGTTCCGCTGTCGGGCTGAAGCTCGCCTGTAATAATCTTTAAAAATGTCGATTTACCTTCGCCGTTGGCACCAATCAACCCAATATGCTCGCCCTTCAGCAAGCGAAAACTGGCGTCTTCAAGGATTTGTCTGCCACCAAAGCTGTGTGTTATATTTTCTGCATTAAGTATGCTCATTTGTTTTCTCCTGATTTTTAAATTTCCCCGACTGTTATTATATAATTCCAGGAGAAATTTGTCAAATAATAATTTTGCAAAAAATGTGAATTATGGGTAGATTTTTTTGGAATAATATGCTACAATATATTTTGAATGTCAAGGGACATTCAAGTATCAATCAAAAGAGGTAAACCTATGGCCGAGCTAAAGCTTGTTGAGATTTTTACCGACGGTGCCTGCAGCGGAAATCCGGGGCCGGGCGGTTATGGAGTTATTCTTAAATACGGCGATGCGATAAAGGAACTTTCGGGCGGCGAGAAAGAGACTACAAACAACCGTATGGAACTTACTGCGGCAATAGCAGGGCTTGAGGCTTTAAATCAGCCTTGCCGTGTAAGGCTTTACAGCGATTCAAAGTATCTTATTGATGCAATAGAAAATGGCTGGGCTGTAAAATGGCGTGAAAACGGTTGGATGCGAAACCGCCGTGAAGAAGCGTTAAACCCCGACCTTTGGGAAAAAATTCTTAATCTGCTTGACATACATCAGGTGGAGCTGGTTTGGGTAAAAGGCCACGCAGGTCACCCCGAAAACGAAAAGTGCGACAAACTGGCGGTTGCACAGTCGCAAAAATTTAAATGATGGAGTATCTACTTTTCATAGATTTCACTCCGAAAAGAAAGGTAGGATTTTATGGATACAAAAAGAGTTTATGTTGACCATTCGGCAACAACTCCCGTAAGGCGTGAAGTGCTTGATGCAATGATTCCGTATTTCACCGAGAATTTCGGCAATGCATCAACAGTTTATGCCGAGGGCAGAGAAACAAAAAAGGCAATCAGCCTTGCCCGCGAACAGGTTGCAAAAGCTATCGGTGCTGATGTTAAAGAGATTTTCTTTACAGGCTCGGGCACGGAATCTGACAACTGGGCAATAAGAGGCGTAGCCCACGCAAACAAGGCAAAGGGCAATCATATTATTACATCGGCGGTAGAGCATCACGCAGTTCTGCACACCTGTCAGACTCTTGAAAAAGAGGGCTTTGAGGTGACATATCTGCCTGTTGACGAATATGGTATGGTAACAGCCGAGGCTGTACGCAAGGCAATTAAAGATACAACCATTCTTGTTACGATAATGACAGCCAACAACGAAATTGGCACAATTATGCCCATTGAGGAAATCGGCAAGGTGACAAAGGATGCGGGTGTAATATTTCACACCGACGCAGTTCAGGCAATCGGTATGATGGAGCTTGACGTAAATAAACTGAACGTTGATTTGCTGTCAATGACAGGTCACAAATTTTATGGACCAAAGGGCAGCGGTGCGCTGTTTATAAGAAAGGGCGTAAAGGTTGCGCCATTCATTACAGGCGGTGCTCAGGAAAGTAACAAGCGTGCAGGCACCGAGAATGTGGCGGCAATTGTTGGTCTTGGCAAGGCAATCGAGCTTGCAACGGCAGATATCAAAGCGCACACTGAAAGACTTGCGGCAATGCGCGACAAGTATATCGAAAGAATACTTAATGAAATTCCGTACACACGGCTTAACGGACATCCTAAGCAAAGGCTTGCATCAAATGCAAACATTTCGTTTGAGTTTATCGAGGGCGAATCGCTTTTACTTATGCTTGATATGCAGGGAATTTCGGCATCAAGCGGAAGTGCCTGCACATCAGGGTCGCTTGACCCATCGCACGTGCTGCTTGCAATCGGCTTAAAGCACGAGATTGCACACGGCTCGCTGAGGGTTACATTTGGCGAGAGCAACACAATGGAAGACGTTGACAGAATTGTAGACAGCCTTAAAACCATTGTTGCAAGGCTGAGAGAGATGTCGCCTTTATACGAGGAAGTAAAAAACAGATAAAACAGAAAGAAGGATATATTATGTACAGCGAAAAAGTTATGGACCATTTCTCAAATCCGAGAAATGTTGGTGAAATTGAGGATGCAAATGCCGTAGGTCAGGTTGGCAACCCCAAGTGCGGCGATATTATGAAGATTTATATGAAGATAAACGACGACACCAAGCAGATTGAGGATGTTAAGTTTAAAACCTTTGGTTGCGGTGCTGCCGTTGCTACATCAAGTATGGCAACAGAAATGGTAAAGGGCAAGACGATTGACGAGGCTCTGGAGATTACCAATGTTGCCGTTGCCGAGGCTCTTGACGGACTTCCCCCCGTAAAGATGCATTGTTCAAACCTTGCTCAGGAGGCGATCCATTCAGCAATTGCCGACTATTACAATCGCAAGGGCATTGATCCCACACATATCGTGGGCTGCAACGGAGATTGCTCCTGCTGTCACGCACACGACCACGGGGCTGAAGAATAAAATCTGAAAGGATAGAGGAATTGGCATAAAAGTTTCAGGATAGGACAAGGCTTCTCCTTGAGGAGAAGCTGCTGAACACCGTGAAGCTGATGAGGTGGATAATGACAAACGCCTCATCCGTCACCTGTCGGTGTACCTTCTCAAATCCCTCCACCAAGCTTCGCTTGGTCCCTCTCTCTTTAGGCAAGGGAGGCAAATCGGGGAAGGCTGTTTTATCAAAGGACGATGCCAATTTCTTTTTTTATTATTATGAGCAAGAAAAAAGTAGTTATCGGAATGTCGGGCGGTGTTGATTCAAGCGTTGCGGCAGCTCTTTTGCTTGAGGACGGCTATGACGTGGTGGGTCTTACAATGCGATTGTGGGACGGCGAGGAAATATGTGGTCAGCACATAGACGGCACCTGCTGCAGTGCATCGGCAGTCGAGGATGCAAAATATGTATGCTACAAGTTGGGGATTGAGCATCACGTTCTTGATTTTCGCCGTGAGTTTGAAGAAAATGTTATAGATTATTTTGTGGGTGAATACCAAAACGGCAGAACGCCAAATCCCTGTATTGCCTGCAATAAGCATCTTAAATTTGATGCAATGCTTAAAAAGGCAGAACTTTTGGGTGCAGACTATGTTGCCACAGGTCACTATGCCTCGGTTGAGTACGACAAATCTTTGGACAGATACCTGTTGAAACGTGCAATGTCCTGTGCAAAGGACCAGACCTATGCACTTTATTCTTTAAACCAAAGTCAGCTTTCAAAAACGCTTATGCCTCTTGGCAGGCTTGAAAACAAGGACGAAACCCGTGCAATTGCCGAAAAACTGGGGCTGATTACAGCAAAAAAACCTGACAGTATGGAAATATGCTTTGTTCCTGACAATGATTATGCAGGGTTTATACACCGACGCACCGGTGAGAGCGATATCCCCGGCAACTTTGTTGACGAGCAGGGAAATGTTTTGGGTCAGCATCGTGGAATTATTCACTACACGGTGGGTCAGCGCAAGGGATTGGGCGTGACTTTTGGCAAGCCCATGTTTGTTCTCAGGATTGATGCTGAAAAGAACGAAATTGTCCTTGGTGAAAAGGGAACTGAATTTTCGGACACACTTATTGCAGATAATGTTAATTTTATTCCCTTTGACAAGTTGACGCAGCCAATCCGTGTTGCGGCAAAGGTGCGTTACAGCGCAAGGGAAGCCGAGGCTACAGTTGAGCCAATGGCTGACGGTTGCGTTAAGGTGACGTTTGATAATCCGCAACGAGCCATTACTCCCGGTCAGGCGGTTGTGTTTTATGAGATTGGTGGAGATACAGTAATCGGCGGAGGAATCATCTTATAGGCTGAGTTCAACAGCCTATCACACGTGCTAAAACGGCAAATTGCTCGCCATGCTGCGTTAAAATGCTCGCAAAGGCACATCGTTTAAGTGAAAATAACAATCCCTCAGTCACTTCGTGACAGCTCCCTTTACACAAGGGAGCCTGTGTATATACGTGTAGGGAAGGGATATATCCCTTATACAACAGGAGAAATATTATGAACTTTATTGATATACGAAAAAAGATTATAGAAAACGGTTATAAAAACCTTAATAATAAACAGTTAGAGGCGGTGGTCAATACCGAAGGCCCTCTTCTTGTGATTGCAGGAGCAGGCTCGGGCAAGACCACAGTTATCATACACAAAATCGCACATCTTCTGACCTTTGGCAGAGCCTATGAGGATACAACAATTCCGTCGGGGTTAAGTGACGAGGAGCTTGAAATCCTTGAATGGTTTGCAAACGGCGAGATTGAGGAAATTCCGCCCCATCTGTGGGATTATATGTCGGTTGATGCGGTAAGACCATATAATGTTCTTGCAATAACCTTTACCAACAAGGCGGCGGCAGAGCTTAAATCACGTCTTAATGCAAAGCTTGGCGGTATGGGTGACGATGTATGGGCATCGACATTTCATTCATCATGCGTCAAATTTTTGCGACGTGACATTGACAGACTTGGCTATGACAAAAGCTTTGTCATTTTTGACACAGCCGACCAGCAGACCTTGATTAAGGAATGTTTAAAGGAACTTAATCTTGACTCAAAGGAATTTGCCCCCAAAGCTATTGGCGGCGCAATCAGTCAGGCGAAGAACGAGCTTGTGACCCCAGAGGATTATATCCGAATTTTTAAAGCTGACTTTTTTAAGTCGGTTGTGGCAAGGGTTTATACACTTTACCAAAAGAAACTGAAAAAATACAATGCTCTTGACTTTGACGATTTGATTATGTGCACGGTAAAGCTGTTTGAGGAAAACCCCGATGTTCTTGAGTTTTATCAGAACAAATTTAAATACATACTTATTGACGAGTATCAGGATACAAACCATGCTCAGTACCGCTTGGTCAGCCTTCTTGCGGCAAAGCACCGCAACTTGTGCGTGGTAGGTGACGATGACCAGAGTATTTATAAGTTCCGTGGTGCTGATATATCCAACATTCTTGGCTTTGAAGAAGAATTTGAAAATGCCAGAGTTATTAAGCTGGAAGAAAATTACCGTTCCACACAGAATATCCTGAATGCCGCAAATGGTGTTATCGCACACAATATGGGCAGAAAACAGAAAAAGCTGTGGACTCAAAACGGCGAGGGCGATAAAATAACCGTCTACAACGCAACAAACGAGCACGATGAGGCACGTTTTATCGGGGACAAAATTGAAGAATTTCACGCAAATGGCGAAAGCTACAATGATTTTGTTGTTCTGTATCGTATGAATGCCGAATCCCGTGTGGTGGAAGACACACTGCTTAGAATGGCAATTCCATACAAGGTTGTGGGCGGATTGCGATTTTATGACCGCAAGGAAATCAAGGATTTGACGTCTTATTTGCGTCTTGTGCAGAACCCAACCGACAATGTTGCATTCCGCAGAATTGTTAACGAGCCAAAGCGAGGCATAGGCGATACTACAGTTGATAAAATTATTGATATTGCAGAATCTGAGGGCGTTGGTGCTCTTGAAATCTGCAGGCGTGCACCGCAGTACCCTGAGCTTTCACGAAGCTCGGCAAAGGTGGGAGTATTTGTTGGAATAATGGACACTATCTCAAAAGCCAGAGAAACAGAGGAAACCTTAGAGGGCTTTGTAAGATGCGTTCTTGAACAGTCGGGGATGATTTCTGCACTTGAAAAGGACGATACTGTTGAAAGCCGAACAAGGATTGAAAACTTAAAGGAATTTTTATCAATGGTACAGGAAACCGTTAAGGAAAATCCCGAAACAACCTTAGAGGATTTGCTTGAAAACATCTCCCTTGTGGCAGATATCGACAGTTTTGACGAGGCACAGGAAACCGTTACACTTATGACTCTGCACAGTGCAAAGGGTCTTGAGTTTAAGAATGTATTTCTTATCGGTATGGAGGAGGGAATATTCCCCGGTGTTCGTTCACTTGGTATGGATGACGAGATGGAGGAGGAACGCCGTCTTTGTTATGTGGGCATTACCCGTGCAAAGGTGCGCCTTTACCTGACACACACCGACACAAGAACTCTTTTCGGCACAACAAAGTATAATATGATGTCACGGTTCTTGAAGGAAATACCCAAAGAGCTTGTAAACGAAGAAAGTGCACGAAAGACCACAGTTGCCGATTTTGGATTTTCTTACACTAAAAAGCCGGCAATGGATACATCAATGTTTTCAAATAATGCGGCAAAGGCAAAAACTTCGGCTACAGTCTCGGGCAGTAAGGCGGCGCTTGATTTCTCATCGGGTGACAGAGTCCTGCACCGCAAGTTTGGCGAAGGCACTGTTTTGGAGGCAAAGGCTATCGGTGCAGATATGTTTTTGCGTGTTAAGTTTGACAGCGTGGGCGAAAAGAACTTGATGGCGGCATATGTTCAGCTTGAAAAAATTTAGGTGGTGATACCTTATGTACAACGATTTTGCACAGGTTTATGACAAACTGCAGGATGCGGATTACAACCGCTTTGTGGATTTTTATGAAGAGATTTTTAAACGGCTTGGCAAAAAGCCGGAGCTCGTCCTTGACCTTGCCTGCGGAACGGGGAATATTACCATTCCTATGGCAGAGAGGGGCTATGATATGATTGGGCTTGATATGTCGGTTGAAATGCTGAATATTGCAAGGGACAAGGCATATGAAAAAGGCAGTGAAGTTTTGTTTTTGTGTCAGGATATGTGTGAGATGGAGCTTTTTGGCACAGTTGATGCGATTGTGTGTGCTTTAGATGGCGTAAACTACATTACCGATTATGATGATTTAAAGGAGCTTTTCAGACTGGTAAAAAACTATCTCAACCCCGGCGGCGTGTTCATTTTTGATATAAACAGTGTTCGCAAGCTGAAGGAAATTTTGGGAGGCAACACCTTTGTCAATGACGAGCAGGGCATCTTTTATGTATGGCAAAGTGAGTTTTGCGATAAAACAAATGTATGCGATTTTGACCTTACATTCTTTTGTGAGGATGGGGATGGAGCTTACATAAGATTTGACGAATTTCAGCAGGAGCGGGCATATACCATTGCAGAAATTACGGATGCGGTAAAGCTTGCGGGACTTGATGTGACAGGAATTTACAAACCTTTTGAATTTGCGACGGCAGACGACTGCGACGAGAGAATTTTTTTCGTAGTTTCCCAAAAAACATATTGACATAAATTGGGAATAATGATATACTTATCCGGTGGACAACAGTTAGCGGATATTGCTACTGTCAGACTAGAAATTGGAGGAACAGTTTTATGCAAAAAGGCAAAGTTAAATGGTTTAATGCTGAGAAGGGCTTCGGCTTCATCGAAACAGAAGAAGGAACAGACGTTTTTGTTCATTTTTCAGCAATTGCCATGGACGGCTACAAGACCTTGGAAGAAGGCGCAGAAGTTGAATTTGAAGTTGTAGAAGGAGCTAAGGGACCGCAGGCGGCAAACGTTACCCGCGTGTAATCCTTAAAACATATACGATAAACAAAAAAACGAATCGGCTCTTTTGAGCCGATTTTCTGCTTTATCAGAAAGGAAACAAAATTATGGCAGACAAGATAACCATTGCGGTTACGAAAAACAGACTTATAAGAATTTATGCGATAAATTCAAAGAATATTGTTCAGGCGGCAAAGGACTTTCACAGCACTATGCCAACAGGTACTGCGGCACTTGGCAGACTTTTGACGGGAGCTGCTCTTATGGGGGCGATGCTCAAGGACGAAAATACATCCCTGACACTTCAAATGAAGGGTGACGGACCTTTGGGCAGGGTAATTGCTGTTGCAAATTCTGATGGCGATGTTAAGGGCTATATTGAAAACCCAACTGCCGAGCTTCCGCTTAATGCTTTCGGCAAGCTTGATGTTGGCGGCGGTATAGGAAGAGAGGGCTACCTCAGCGTTGTCAAGGATATGAATATGCGTGAGCCATACGTTGGGCAAATACCTATTCAAACAGGCGAAATCGGCGATGACCTTGCTTTTTATTTTGCACAGTCCGAGCAGGTTCCAAGCCTTGTGGCTTTGGGCGTTTTAGTGGACAGAGATTATTCTGTCAAACAGGCGGGGGGCTTTATTGTGCAGATTATGCCCGACTGTGACGAGTTCAACCTGAAAAAGTTCGAAAAGGCGGCAGAGGGGCTGTCGAGTGTTACGGCACTTCTTGAGGAAGGCTTGTCAAACGAGGAACTTATACGCAGAGTAATGAAGGATTTTGAAATTGAAATCTTAGAGGAAAAGGAAGTTGCTTACCGCTGCGATTGCTGCGACGAGCGGATGCAGCGTGCAATTATCAGCCTTGGCAAAAAGGAAATTCAGGATATTACTGACGAGCAGGGCGAGGTAGAGATTGTTTGTCAGTTCTGCAACAAGGGCTATACTTATGATAAGGCGGCTCTTGAAGAGATGCTAAGCAAGGCAAAAAGATAGATAACTGAAAAAACACCGTTGGGGTAATCCAACGGTGTTTTACTGCTTTTTTACGGGCGATTTTAACACCAACTCCGTAAGGATAGGTAAAATTGAGTTGGAATACACAAACCGAACCGAAGGGTTACCCGAAGGTGTACTTTGTGTACACCGAGTGGTGAGGTGTGTGCATTACAGCCAATTTTAACAGCCTTACATTTCGGCAAGGCCTTCTGCCACGCCCATTATAATTATGCCGGCGATAACAGCAACAAGTGATGCATAATGCTTCCATGAAAGTCTTTCCTTCAGGAAGATTGAGCTCCATACCGCTGAAATAACGCAGTATGCACAGATAACAGGTGCCGCACCTACAGGGTTTGCCGCCAATGCATAGATATATGCAAACTGACCTGCTGTTTCGCAGATTGCCGCAATTCCCTTGGGAGCTTCGTCCTTTATGCCTATCAGTTTTTGCTTTTTGATTACAAATACATAAATTGCTGCAACAACCGCCATAAAGAGGAAGGTCAGCTCGTATGCTACATTTGCAACATCCTCGTCCATATAATGGAACACGCTTGTCATAAATGTGTTTCCTTCTTCAAGGATTACTGCGTCAAAGAATGTACCTAATGCGTCGATAAAGCAGTAAAGTACGGGAAGAAGTATTGCAAGAACGCTCTTTGTGTACTTTCTGTTTGCCTTTAGCTGACGGGCAGCCTTTGCCTCGTCATCCTCGGTGTATTCTGCAATTCCCAAAAGTACAACGCCTAAGGATACAATCACAATACCAACGGCAGAAAGACTGTCAACCGTCTGACCAAGAACAAGCAGGCAAAGAATTGCCGCAACCGCACCTGATGAATTGCATATGGGTGATGATACCGAAAGCTCAATGTATCTAAGGGACATATAACCAAATATCATCGAAAGTATGTACATTGCAGATGCAGGCAGGTAGTAAACTATATCCATAAATGTAATGGCGGTGCCTGTTGCAATCTCGTATATTGCGTGAATACCCATAACTACGCCAACTGCAATAACCATTTTCCAATGGCTGTATTTATCCGAGGGCTTAGAGCCCAGCTTGCTGAAAAAGTCAGAACCACTCCAACAGAGCATTGCTATAATTGCTATAATTAACCACATAATAATTTCCATAACCTTTCTGCCCACAAATCAAAAATAAAAATACACACGGCTTTACTGTGGGCAGATAAGGTGTGTAGTGGAAATTACGCACATCGCCGTTTTGTGCCCGGCACAAAAACTCGGCGGTGCAATAAATTCCGCCGGAGGCTTAAACATGAGTTTTCATGTTTAAACCTCCAAAGATTTTATTTTTTCAATATCAAGGAGATTGGCGTCAACCATTTTCTGAACAGACATTAAAATTCCAAGCTTTGCGTGATACCATGTAATTCCGCCCTGAAAATAAACCGCATAAGGCTCGCGTAGAGGTGCATCTGCACTAAGCTCGATTGACGAGCCCTGAACAAAAGCGCCTGCCGCCATAATAACCTGCGATTCATAGCCCGGCATATCTCCGGGTACGGGCGTAACATAGCTGTCAACCGGTGCTGCTGCCTGAATACCCTCGCAAAAGGCGATAACCCTTTCTGCATTGCCAAGCTCCACTGCCTGAATTATATCGTGTCTTGATTCTGTTCCGTTTGGAACAACACGAAAACCCAATCTCTCGTAAATGTTTGCTGCAAAGATTGCCCCTTTAAGAGCACCTGCAACAACGGTGGGAGCCATAAAAAGCCCCTGATAAAACTGTCTCATCATTCCCATATTTGTGCCGACCTCTTTGCCAAGACCCGGTGCGGTAAGGCGGTAGCCGCAACGCTCAATGCACTCACGTGTTCCGCAAATATAACCGCCCGATGGGGCAAGTCCGCCACCAAGATTTTTGATAAGAGAGCCCACAGACATATCTGCACCAAAATCTGGAGGCTCAGTCCTTTCGACAAATTCTCCGTAGCAGTTATCCACCATACAAAGAACATCAGGTTTTATATTTTTAACAAATTTAATTATTTCTGCAATTTCAGCAACCGAAAAGGTCTTTCTGGTCTGGTAGCCTTTTGACCTTTGGATTGTAACAAGGCGTGTTTTTTCGTTGATAGCATTTTTTATTCCGTCCCAGTCAAAGCCGCCGTCTGGCAGCAAATCAACCTGACGATAGGTAACGCCATATTCTGCAAGCGAGCCTGTTGTCGGGCGAATGCCGATAACTCCCTCTAAGGTGTCATAGGGCTTGCCAACAGGTGAGAGCAGCTCATCACCGGGGCGCAGATTTGCGCTGAGTGCCAAAGCAAGGGCATGAGTTCCGCAAGTAATCTGCGGTCTTACAAGTGCATCTTCACAGTTAAAACAGTCAGCATAAACACGCTCCAAAGTGTCACGGCCCACATCGTCATAGCCATAGCCTGTGGATTCGTTAAAGCATGCTGCATCAACTCGGTTTTTCTGCATTGCGGAAATAACTTTAAGCTGATTATACTCTGCAGTTTCATCTATATTCTGAAATCTGTCACTAAGGCTTTCGATTATTCTTTCGCCAAAGTCAAAAACCTCGTCACAGATGCCCAATTTCGAATAAATGTTATCTTTTGCCATTTTTTACGCCTCCAAGGAAGAATTATACACTATTTATCAAAAATAGTCAATTGATTTTTTGTTGCAAATGTGATATAATTATCATATAATAAAGGAGCAAAGGAGTTGACTTTATGAATATATGTGTTTATGGTGCATCAAGTGATGCAATTGACAAAAGATACATACAGGCAGGCGAAGCCTTAGGCGAAGAAATGGCAAAGCGAGGACACTCGCTGGTTTATGGCGGAGGTGCTTGCGGTCTTATGGGGGCAGTTGCCCGTGGAATGACACGTGGCGGCGGCGAAATTATCGGTGTTGCTCCGTCATTCTTTCAGGTAGACGGCGTCCTTTATGACAAGTGTACCGAATTTATCTACACCGAAACAATGCGTGAGAGAAAACAGATTATGGAAGACCGTGCCGATGCATTTATTATGACTCCGGGCGGGATTGGCACATATGAGGAATTTTTTGAAATTCTTACATTAAAACAGCTTGACCGTCATCCAAAGGCGATAGCGGTGCTTAATACGTTGGGATATTATGACATAATTAATGAACTTATGCAGCGTACATCCGACCTTCATTTTATGAAGCCTGCGTCAATGAAACTTTATGAAACCTTTGACGATATTTCGGCTATGCTTGACTATATCGAAAATTACACCGACCCCGATTTTGATATTCACGAAATGAAGCATATTGGCTAATTATGAATTTAATTTAAATAATATATAAACATTTTACCACAGCCGTTGATTTTTACTCAGTGCTGTGGTAAAATGCTTTATGAGGTGAATTTAAGTGGAAGAACTTAAAATAAAAGGTCAGGCGGCAAAGACGGCATCTGCGGCACTTGCAACCGTAGGTGAAGACATAAAAAATGCTGCTTTAAATAAAATAGCAGAGGCTTTTTTAGAGAAGTCTGAATATATTCTTGCAGAAAACCAAAAGGATATTGACGCTGCGCACAAAAACGGTATTTCTGACGGACTTATCGACAGACTTACGCTGAATGACGCACGTATTTCGGCGATGGCAGAGGGAATACGCCAGATTACCGACCTTCCCGATCCAATCGGTGAGATGGTGAATGAATTCAGCCGTCCCAACGGCTTGAATATTGGCGAGGTGCGTGTTCCGCTTGGTGTTGTGGGAATAATTTACGAGGCACGCCCAAATGTTACAGCAGATGCGGCGGCACTGTGCATTAAGTCGGGCAATGCCTGCATCTTGCGTTGCGGCAAGGAAGCCCACGCATCAAGCTTGGCAATTACAAAGGTTATCCGTGAGACTCTGGCAGAGTCGGGATTGCCTGCCGATTGTGTAAATCTTGTTGAAGATACAAGCCGTGAAAGTGCCCTTGCCCTGATGAAATTAAATGATTATCTTGATGTAATAATTCCACGTGGCGGTGCAGGTCTTATCCGCAGTGTTGTTGAAAATGCCACAGTTCCTGCCATTGAAACAGGTACCGGCAATTGCCATATTTTTGTTGACGAAGGTGCTGATTTTGATATGGCAGAGAAAATTATTATCAACGCCAAAACATCACGGCCGTCGGTATGCAATGCCGAGGAAAAGCTCCTTGTTCATAAATCGGTCGCAAAGGAATTTTTACCCCGTATTTTAAATGCTCTTGCCGAAAAATCGGTTGAGATTATAGGCGATAGCGAGGTTTGCGGTATTTTTCCCAATGCAACTTTGGCAACAGAGGATGACTGGGGTACAGAGTATCTTGATTTAAAGATTGGCGTAAAGGTTGTTGATGGCGTTGATGAGGCAATCAGCCACATCAACAGATACGGAAGCCGACATTCCGAGGCGATAGTTACACAAAACGATGCAAATGCTCAAAAATTCCTGCAAGGCGTAGATGCGGCGGCGGTGTATGTAAATGCATCAACACGCTTTACAGACGGCTTTGAATTTGGTTTTGGTGCAGAAATCGGCATCAGTACCCAGAAAATTCATGCAAGAGGCCCTATGGGACTAAAAGCATTGACAACAACAAAATACATTATCCGCGGTTGCGGGCAAATAAGATAACGAGAGGAACATATAATGGAACGAGAACTTAAAAAGGCATTTCTTGCTCAGGTAAATATCCCTGAGGACACCGGCAAAATCTTTGCCGATTATGCGCGCCAGTTTGAAGAACTGATGATGATTTATCAGTGTGCAATTCAGGAGGTTACTACCAAGCTCGAGGTACTCAGTCAGGAAATGTCTGTGCGGTACAAACGCAATCCTATCGAAACTATAAAATACCGTATTAAAAAGCCAAAAAGCATTGCCGAAAAGCTGATGCGCCATCAGCTTCCTGTCACATTGGATGCGGTTTCTGAACACCTTAACGATGTGGCGGGTGTCAGGGTAATATGCTCGTTTATTGATGATATTTATACTGTTGCCAATATGCTGACACGTCAGGATGACATCAGACTTGTCGCGGTTAAGGACTATATTAAAAAGCCAAAGCCAAACGGATACCGCAGTTATCATATGATTATTGAAATCCCCGTTTTCTTTTCGGATAAAAAACAGCCGGTAAAGGTAGAGGTGCAGATACGCACAATCGCAATGGATTTTTGGGCAAGCCTTGAACATCACGTTAAATACAAAAAAGACGTGCCCAACCCCGAAGAGATTGCTGCACGCCTGAAAAAATGTGCTGATGTAATTTCGGCAACAGATACCGAAATGCAGGATATTGCACACTATATAGATTTAGTATAGCCTTTTCAAATATTTAATATAACCATCCTTAATTGGTATTACATTGTCTTTGTCGGTGGCGGTGCCTATATAGGCTCTGCCGCCGATTATTTTACAGGTTTCATTTTTTTCTTCATATATACATTCGTATCCCAAAAAGGCACGCAAAATCAGGTCAGCTTGCTTTACTGTCATATCCGCTGTCACCGTCATATCTTCATCTGTTGGGGCTTCCCAATAGTCACCCTCTGTCTGAGGAATAGCGTTGGCGTACAGCCGGTCAAAATTTTGCACAAGCTCGGATATCATCTGTGGAATAAGTGAGTATGCCTTTTTCATAAAGGTTTCAAGCGTTTCGTCATTGGTCAGCTCAAATTCCCTTTGCAACAAAATATCACCGGTATCAAAACCCTCGGCAATTTTGTGAATTGTTACACCGCTTTTTTTCATACCTTTCAGGATGGTCTGTGGCATAGGCCACGAACCTCGCCCGATTGGAAGCAGACTTGGGTGGACGTTGACAATGGGAAAGCCCGTGTCTGCAGGAATTTTAAAATAATAACCTGCACATATCGCAAAATCATACTTCTCTTTTTTTAATCTTTCTATATCCTCGGCAGTTATTCGGGTCAGCTTGCAGGGGATGTTGTGTTCCTTTGCGTAGTCGCAAATCTGGGTATTAAACTCGGTTATATTATCGGTTTTGCAGGTGAATATTTCACCGATTTCACAGCCAAGACCATCTAAGCTTTCAAGGACACAAAAAAATAAATCTATTCCTATATATGCTATTTTCAAATTATTCCACTCCTTTGGATAAGGTACAAAAGGACAATGTTTAAAACTACGGCAAAGGGTACTCCGAATCTGAATTTACCCTTGCTTGTTTTATGGTTGAATATTATCATTCCAAACATTGCGCCAAAGGCTCCAAACAAAAATGCCAAAAGCAAAAGGTTTTTTTCACTTATTCGCCGCTTTTTTCGTCGTGCAAGGAATTTGTCAATGCCGTAAATCAGCGCAACAAGAATATTCCAGCCGATAAAAATGTAGTTGTATATCATATTTTCACCTTATTATTAGTTTTTTACAGTATAGCATATATTATAAAAAAAAGAAAGAGCACAGATAAAAAATCAGTGCTCTTTTCTGGCTTTCACGTTCATAATAGATGCGATGTATTTTAGTGAAATATCTCACTTTGTTCGATATGAAATAATTTACTTCGTAAATTGTGAAATAGAAAACTAAAGTTTTCTGTGAAATAAAATAAATCCTTTATCACACGCCGAAGGCGTATTTCACATTGCATAGCAATATTTCACGCACGAAGTGCATTTCACAAATCCTGAAAGGATTTATTTCATTGAAAAAACGACAAGCAGAAACTTGTCGTTTTTTCTGGCTGCCGGACTAGGATTCGAAAAGTGCGGTGGGAGTTTTATTTAGGATTATTTTTCATTAAATAAAACCCTTTAATCCCTCTATACATAAGGCTTGTGACAGTTTTGAAAACTGAAAATTCCTAAAAGCCGTAATGGGCAAAAGTTTGCAAATTTTGCAAAAATGTTAGAAAAGTGTTAGAAAAATATTAAAACAGTCCGCTGAACAAATTTGCCAAAAATTATTACACCAAAAGAATTATATCACAAATCTTCTTGTTGTTCAATAGAAAAATATTGTTTTAAAAATTACAGCAGAGAAAGTTAGATAATTTTATTACAAATTTAAGGAGTTTTAAGAAAAATTAAAGAGGCGACTAATTTGACAACAGCAGATTTTCTTAGCATTAAAACGGTATTGTGAGCGATAAAAATTCATATGATGCTGCTGCGTAAAAATCAATCTCATCTTACAAAAATTGCAAGTATACTTATAATTTTTGTTGACAAAAACTGATTTTTCGGGTATACTACTTGAAAAGGAGTGTGGTTATCGTATGGCAATTATATCGAAGGATGGCATTTTAAAGGTTTTAACTGCGTACAATCCGTGGTGGAAAACAGGATTGGTTAATCCCAGAATGACAAAAAACTATAAGAGATTTGCGTTTTACGAAGCAATGAAACGTTTAAAAGATGAAAGCATACGAAGAACGGTTGTCTTAACCGGAACGCGTCGGGTTGGCAAAACTACAATTCAGTACCAGATGATTGATGCGTTATTGACCGCAGGTGTGGCTCCTCAAAAAATTGTATTTATTTCTATGGATCATCCTATGCTGAAATTAAGCCAGTTTCAGGACGTTTTGGATTGTTATCACGAAAATATATGTGCTGAACAGGATGTATATTATTTTTTTGATGAAGTTCAATATGCTCAGGATTGGGATCTTTGGTTGAAAACAATTTATGATAATCAGCCCGATACTCGTGTAGTGGCTACTGGCTCTGCAAGTCCCGCATTAATGAAAGGAAGTCGGGAAAGCGGAGCAGGAAGATGGACGGTTATTCAGGTGCCCACATTATCGTTCTATGAATATTGTGAACTGCTTGGAGTTGATAAACCGGAAATTGCGGCTGATTTAAAAGTAACGTCTCTTTTACACAAATCTCAAATTGAACGCACTCAGATTATGCTTCAGTTATCGAAGGTCCAGAATCATTTTATGCGGTACTTACAGGTAGGCGGATTTCCGGAACTTGCCCTTGCTGATAATGATTTGATGGCACAGCAGATTATGCGTGAGGATGTTGTTGATAAGGTTCTTAAACGTGATCTTCCGTCGTTATACAATATTCGTAATGCTACAGAACTTGAACGGATTTTCTTATATCTGTGCAATGTGTCATCTGAAATTGTTTCTATAGAGGCGGTTACAAAGGAACTGAACGGTGTTTCCCGAACAACGGTGGAAAACTATATTCAGTATCTGGAGAGTGCAAACCTCATATACCAAAGCTGGCCTGTGGATATGGCAGGGAAAAAGGTGCTTAAGGCTAAACCTAAAATATATATTGCGGATGCTGCTATACGGAATGCGGTTCTGATGGATGATTCAATTATGACAGACCCGGCAGGCATGGGAAAAGTAGTAGAAACTGCTGTTTACAAGCATATAGCAGCATTTTATTATCAGTTCGCTACATCAATTGGATATTTCCGTGGCGGAAAAAAGAACAAGGAAATCGATATTGTGGTTGATTATCCCCATATTCAGAACATTTTGATTGAGGTTAAGTATAGAGATGGGGCTCCGATTGCAGATGATGATGCAATTATAGAATTGTGCGAAGAAGCATCTGCGGCAATTATTGTCACTAAAACCGCGTCTGATTTTGGAGTTCATAATACTTCCGGTGGAAAGGATTTACTTAGAATTCCGGCTTTTGCATTTTTGTATTTGCTGGGTAATGCAGAAAAGCATGGTTACAGAGGTATTGAATGAAGATAAATTATGCTAAAGAAAATTCTGTTCAGATACTGAAAAATAGATGCAGTTTTATTTGGCATTTATATGTCACTTTTCTTGTTAGAATATAATATTTCATCTCCCACATTTGACTGGAAAGCGATAATATAAATAAATGAAATCAGAGTAATGACGTAAATTACATCCTAACAGTACAGTATTTGGCTACTGTATTGGGTAAAGGCACCTCTTTTTGCCTAGTAGGGAGGTGCTTTTATAATGAATAAAATTGATATAAGTAAGAACGTAGAATGAATCCAATAGTTATAAATCTATGTTCTTTTTTGTCTTTATGTTACAATTATGTTACATTTTTAAAGGAATGTTGAAATACGTGTTAATACGTGTTATAATATAAACGCAATGTTGGAATGGCATATATTACGTTGCAATGTTTAAGGAAAGGAGAGTGCTGCCTATGCCGATGAAGCCTCGAGAAATGATAAAGCTATTGCAAGAAAATGGTTTTGTCGAAGTGTCGCAAAATGGCTCTCATAAAACGATGATCAAACCAGAGGCCGATATACCACCGATTATTGTGCCAATGCACAGTAAGGAGTTGAAAAAAGGAACAGAACAAGCAATATTAAAACAAGCAGGAATAAAAAAATAATTTAGAATAAGATTATTAGATTAAAAAAGTGAAAATTGATTAAATTATAGAGTGTATTAAAGTAATTAATAAAGAATCAAATTGTTTAAATTGAATTAAAGTGTTAAAAATAAGATTGAATTAGAAGATAAAAAACAAAATATAATTGAATAATAAATTGAAAAAGAATTGACTGAAAGAATGTTTAGAGAACAAATGGTTTTAGGCGCGGTTTGTGACAATGTATTTTCAAACCGCATAACCTAAAACAGAATAGATATATATTTATTTGTTATGCGAATTTTTGGATAAATGTTATTGAATTGCTTTACAGCCAGATCAAATATGTTATGAAAGAAAATATGATTGGAGAGGTGAATTATGAATAAAACTTATTATTATCCTGCGATTTTTACGAAAGAAGATGTTGGTTTTTCTGTTAGTTTTCCGGATCTTCCGGGATGCTATACTGAAGGAGATACTATTGAAGAGGCTTATAAAATGTCTACTTCTGCAATTGGATTGTATGCACAAAATGAAGAAGGCGATTTTATCTTTCCGGAAGCTAGTGCACCCAATGATATTACATTAGAAAAAGATGAGTTTTTGGTACTTGTTGAATTTGATCTGGTAGAATACCTGAAAAATACAAGTGATAAAGCTGTTAAAAAGACATTAACTATTCCATCATGGCTTAACAATTTGGCAGAACAAAATAATGTGAATTTTTCAAATGTACTACAAAATGCACTTAAGGAATATTTGAATGTAAATAGTTAATGTACCTACAATTTAAACTTGAACAGGCGCTTCGTTTTTGTACGGGGCGTCTTTTTATATGATGAAATTATCTACTGAATGTGGTATATAAAATAATAGAAAGTTAATTAATTTTATTGAAAATTTAAGTTATTTGCAAAATTAGTTAAATTTCTTATAAATAACTTAAATTTTTTGAATTAAAACTTAAATAATTTAAGTTATTTTCTTAAATTATTATTGGCAATTTAGTTTATTTAAGGAGTTATATTGACAAAGTGAAAAGTTTATGGCAAAATTAATACAATCGCACGTGCGAAATATTTTGTAAGGAACTGTTATGTATGAATATAATTAAGGAGATTGAAATAACCCGTAACCGATTAATAAATGAAATTAATATTGAGATGGATTTATTACTAGAAAGGGTTAAGGACTTTCAGGGAGATGTTGAGAAGACGGCTGTATCAGAAATATTTGAATATAGCTATCCACTGTCTGATAGCACTGCTATTTTTAAAGGGAAGAAGCCGGTTGCTGTAATTTTTGCAAACAATAGTAGAGTTGAGGCACATACGTGGAAAAAAGTTGTAGAAGCAATTATACGTGATTGCATTTCTGACAAACGGAAAAAAGAAACATTGTTTTCCATGTGTGGAAGGATTGCTGGTAATACAAGGGTCATACTCTCTACAGACAATAGTTCAATGATGAGCCCGCTTAAGATTGATGAAAACTTATATTTGGAATCACATTATGATACAGAAACATTACTTAAGATTCTAACCCAGAGAATTTTGGATAATGTGGGATACGATTATACGAAAATTTTGATCGCGTTACGGAAATAAAGTAATTTATGACATTTACATATTAGATTTGCCTGAGAGAAAATTTGACTTCTGTTGACAGTAAGACCTATAATTGGTTGCATTGGATGATATAAGGTTAATGCGTAATAATACGTATTAAAAAATTAAAAATAGAGCAACTGGGATTTTAATACGCCCTAATACGTAATAATGCGTACTAGGGCTTGTGCACAGTTTGCCAGAGGGAAACTTGATATGAATGATATTTTAGAACATAAGGGATATAAAGGAACTGTCGAATACTCATCAGAAGACAATATTCTTTTTGGGAAAGTAATAGGGATAAAAGGTTTGATTTCATACGAAGGGCAGAGCATAGAAGAATTAAAGGTGGATTTTATGAGCGCAATTGACGATTATATGGATGTCAATGCTAAAATGATAGAGTGATTATCGTAATTATGTCTGATATTCGTTAGAATTGTTACTAGGAATTGAAAAGTGCGGTGGGTGTTTTATCCAAGATTATTTTTAGTTAAATAAAACCCTTTAATCCCTTTATTCATCAGGCTTTCAGAGGGGGTTAGAAGCCCCAAAATCTAAAAATCCTTTACGGGTAAAAATTTGCAAATTTTGCACAAATGTTAGAAAAGTGTTAGAAAGATTTACAAAAAACAGTCCGCAGAACAAATTTGCAAAATTTATAACACTCCAATAATTATATCACAAAGTTTTTCTTTGTTCAATAAAAATATTGTTTTAGAAATTTAAAAGAAAAATTTAAGTTTTTAGAAAAAAATACTAGGTAAAAGTCAAGAGAGATTAATAATACCTCAGAGTATGATATCAATGACGACTTTTTTGACACAGATGAAGACGATAACTGGGATTGAAAATGATTGTGTGAGACGACTATACCTATCAATAACACGAAAAGTGTTAAATTAAAGAATACGCTGTATAGCAAGATGAGCCTTGCCATACAGCGTATTTGTTTGTTTTGAAAACGAAAACTATAGTTAAGTCATAATTCAAATTACATTTTAATTCCATTAAAATCATTATCTTATCGGATATAAAACTCAAAGCAAATCTCTTTTTCAGACAACTTATACTTTTCTAAAAGTTTCGGACCGCACGCATTTGATCCCACACCTGAATTTTTATAGTCTATGCGAATGTTGGTTGATTCGTCTTTGATAAGTTCATTTTGATGAGTAGCATCCATCAACATTTTGGATGTATAATGAGAAACATTTATATCCATTTTGTTTGAAGCTTTAAATAAAAGGCCATTTTCGATTTTAAGATATTTTGTGTTTGTATGGTTTCCGTGCTCCTGGGGCACAATGTAGTTTACATATTCACTGTCTGCATCACTGTAATATCGATCAATCATAGATGCATGATGCATATCAATATAGTTTTCATAAGGCCCCATACCAAAATATTCGAACTTCGATTTTTCGTAAGGAACTTTTATTTCAAAGCCAAGACGAGGCAACCACTGACATTCGTCTTTGACTTTACCTTTAAGCTCTACCGCAATTGTACCATCTGACATCACGGTGTATTTTACCATGTACCTGAAATATGGTGTTCGCGAAATCCCTGCAAGACTTCCTTTTACCGTAACTTCATTTCCACATAAATTACATTCATATATTTTGTTAAACTGTCGGTCAAGATTTTCTCCCTGCCACGAATTATGCCAATACCACAACTGTTTGACATTTCTTTCGTTGTCAATTGGTGCACGCATCGATGTTATTGCAATAGGAGCGGTTATTTGCTCCTTGCCATTTTTTATTAAACTTAAAAATGTTCCCATGTCTTTTGAAAAAGTATATTTAAATCCTTCTGCAAAAAAGATAATGGAATTTTCTGTTTCTGTTACGGTTGCAGGAACAGAATTTTTGCTTTCTTGCTTAATTTCAACTGGCAGTTCCAACTGTTTTTGTGCCACGCAATAGCCTGTTTTGTCATAAAGATAGCAATTAACATAGGCGCCAAGTCTGCAATTTTCTGGAATGGAAATTTTTATTTTTGCATTTCGTTTGGGGGCTACATCCAGAACTTGCTCTTTTTCTTCTATAAGTTCTCCATCAATTTTTATTTCATATTTAAATTTGTATTCCGACAGATTTGTAAAATCATATCTGTTAAAAACTACAATTTCATCACAGTTAAGCTCGCAATCCATATACTGGTATGCAAATTTTACTTCTAATGAACCTGCTTTTAAACCTCTGTTATGGAATACCAGACCATCAGAACAGAAGTTTGCGTCATGTGTAAGTTCGCCTTCAAAATCCCCGCCGTATTTAGGAACTCCATCCACAACAACTGTATGATCTGCCCACTCCCAAACACAGCCACCGATTAACTTTTTGTGTTTATATATCAAATCCCAGTAATCAAAAACATCCCCGGGACCATTGCCCATTGCGTGGACATATTCACACAAAAAGTATGGTTGGTTAAAATCAGAGTCTTCAGCTTTTTCCTTCACGTCAGCAATAGGCTTATACATAACCGAGAAAATATCTACCTTGTGGGCATGATTAATCGTGTCTGAAACATTTGGGTCAGGTGATGTTATGTCGCGACAGGCGCCCTCATAATGTACCAGTCTGTTTTTATCTTGGTCCCTTATATAATCTATCATAGCAATATGATTATCCCCGAATCCGCTTTCATTACCTGCCGACCAGGAAAAAATTGAACAATGATTTTTATCTCTGTTATACATCCGCTCCATTCTGTCAATAAATGCCGGTTTCCAATCAGGATTTGCGCAAAACCATTCGGGATTATCTATGCAATCATATGAGTACCCTCCCGCTTTTCTGTACATTCCGCCATGAGTTTCAAGATCGGTTTCAACCATAACATAAAAACCAAGCTCGTCGCACATATCAAGAAAAGCAGGGGTGGGAGGATAGTGCGCTGTTCTGACGGTATTAATGTTCAGTTTTTTCATCAAAAGCAAGTCGTTTCTGATTTCCTCATTGGTCATGGCCCAACCATTTAAAGGATGGGTGTCGTGGTGATTTACACCTTTAAGCTTTACTTCAACACCGTTTACCAAAAATTCATTATCGTTTCCTATGCCGTATGTAACAAAACCAACCTTTTGGCAAATAATCTCATTTTTGTATTCAAAAACCAGTTCATAAAGATAGGGTTTTTCCGCATTCCACAACACAGGTGCGTCAACCATAAATGTTGCCTCTTTGGACGCTTTTTTCTTGTTAATAAGATTATGTTCGGCATCAAAAAGTGAAATTTGGGAATCACCATCAAAAACTATATTGATGTTATTATCACGAGTGGTTATATTGATGTCTTTAACGTGTCCAATGGGTCGACATAGAATATAAACATCTCTGAAAATGCCATTAAATCTGAAGAAATCCTGGTCTTCAAGATAACTTCCCCAACACCACTTGTGAACCTTTGCTGTTATGGTGTTTTCTCCCGCAACAACAAACGCCGAAATGTCAAATTCAGCCTGTAAATGACTTCCCTGGGAAAAGCCTGCATATTTGTCGTTGATATAAAGATCAATACAGCTCGACACACCTTCAAAAACTATATATGTTTTTTGGGATGGGTCGTCTACGAAGAATTCCCTTTTGTAAACACCCATAGGATTTTTGTCGGGAACAAAAGGAGGGTCATAAGGAAACGGATATGCAACATTTGCATAGTTGGGGTTTCCGTAGCCCCTAACCTGCCAACATGACGGAACATCTATCTTTCCCCATTCTTTATCCGGAGAACCTTCTTCAAAATCCGCATCATAATATTTAAAATCCCACAATCCATTAAGGCTTGTATAGCCACTTGAAGGAATATAATATGCTCTTTGGGGCTCTCTGTTTTCACTGATATAATTTAAATCCTCATACTTTTTCATAATTTTCTCCTCTTTCTATAAATAAAGTGGTCAAATTTGTCTTTACTTTTCTGCGGATTTCGGTTCAACAGATGTCAAATAAAAATCAAATTTATAGCTTCCCGTAATCCACTGAGGATTTCCTGTTCCCCACATATTGTTGAAAAGGTTAAAAACAACCTTTGGTGTTGTGCTTTGTTTATAATCGTTGCAACAACATCTGTATATTTTGCTTTCGCCAAAAGAAACCAATGGTGTATGAACAGGAGAGACTTTTGTATCGTTTACTTTCACATATTTGTCAACAGCAAAAATTCCTCTGTTGGCACCCAATACCACATCTATGTCGGGGTCAATGTCTATGCCACTCTTTTGAACAATAATTTTTTCAAATGGTTTTTCTAAATTAACAATAAAATGGCCGCCTTCGATATACAATGTAGGTTCCTTTTTCAATAGCGTAACATTTACCAAAAGTTGTGTTTCCAAAATCTTTGCCGTTATTTTTATTTCTCTGGGATTTCCAAAGTCTGCAACAGATTCTTCGGGTGTGGTGTATTTTGCCTCAATAAATGAGTCACAAATATTTACATCCGAAAGTATAAGGCCAAACTCGGCATCGTCCACATCGGGATATGCTTTTCTTCCAAAATCCTCAATCGACCAGGGTACCTTTAATCTTAAATAATCATCAAGGTATTGTTCCATGCGTTTTTTACCAACAATTTCGTACAGGTAGTTAAATGTTATTTTCTCATGGGTAATTTTATTTTGTGCCACAATCAGATTGTTTTCAAAACCCAGTTTCCAATACTCATTGTTTGTAACTGAAGCTGACTTATCAACCTCATCAGCAAATAACGCTTTTGCCTCATTTGCGGCATCAAGGCAGTTAGACGCCCATTCTCGCTCCTGGTTCCAGCCTTGATTTGCATAAAGATACATCTCGCTTTTCAGTGCTTCCTTCAACTCTTCTTTTTTATAAACTCTGTTTGCAAGGTATTTCTTTGTATCCACGCCGCCGCTATGTTCGCCAAAAAGCAGAGCATTTTCGTAATATTTTTCTTTTAAAGCTTGATATTTACTGTTGCCGCTTAAATCATTATTTTCTTCAAGTTCCATAAAAATCTTACGGGCTTCCCTGATATTTGCTGCACTTTCAGGGAAGGCTCCCAGACAATGTATCCAGGAATCGCCCAATTCCCCACGGATAACCGGTAAATCACTCAAGTCACATTTTAATATTTCTGCCGCAAAATCGTCTAATGTTCCTGTAGTAAATTCTGCATCAGGATATACTTCGTGTGCCTTTTCCTTCAATTCATCAATAACGGTATAAGACTGAACACCGCAATTATCATTTGTTTGTATTAAAGCCAGATGCACGGGATATTTCCACCCTTGTGGCGGCAAAATATTGCTTCCATAATCTTTGTTGTAGTAAACCAGAATACGATTTTTATTTTTGCTCTCCCACCAAAACAATACCGGAACATCAGGAGTGGTACTTGCGGGATTACATCCCAAATGCAAAAATTTCACTCCATTTTCCCACAGAACATCAACAATAGCTTGCGTATGACCCGGAACATCCGTCATTTTTGCGGCAATGGGCATAGGCTTATTAAATCTTTCAGAAAGTCGCCTTGAATAGTTAAGTGCATTGTTCAACTCGTCTTTTGTGAAAAACTCGGTTCTTAATGTAAATGGCAATGCGTGCCACTTCAACTGATCGTTTAAAATAAGTTTTTCACAACGATTTTTTATGTCCTCGCTTGTAGAACGAAGCGCGTGATAAAGAGGGTATGCAGGCAAAGTCCATACAAAACGTTCTTCTTTAATATTATCGCTGCTTCTTTCACAGGTTTCCACTGCGTCCACAAGCATATTGGTAGCATACTTTTCAAGGATTTTTTGCGGCAGATCTGTAAAACCTATGTCAACATGTGTTTTAAAAACTGTTATGATTTTCATTTTTTCTCCTTTTGCATTTCATCATTTAGACTTGAATCAAGATTGCGGCATAACAATAGAATAACTATAAAAGTTCCTTTATTTTATCGGCAACTGCCTTACCCAAAACCGTATATGCTTCATTTGTGAAATGACAGTAATCTGCATAATAATCGTTGCTCCAGTTGCGTGTTAATTTATTAAGATCATTTACAAAAACACCATTCGCTTTTGCAACGTTTACTGCAATTTCATTATACCTGTCAACCGTAACATTATCTCTTGGATTAGGACTGGGCAAATTGTCAGGATTTATAGCTGTTGTGGTTGCAAAAATGATTTTAGCATTTTTAAATTTTATTTTAAGCAAATCAATAATCATTTTAATATTTTTAGCATATTCATCCTCGCTTGTTAGAGGCAGATTATATCCACCCCATTTGGCAATATCCCAATGCCCGCAGTTGAAATGAACAATGTCAACTAATGCCTCGTTATCAAATTTATTCTTCCATGTTTCAAGTGAAGAAATTGCATATTGAGTGCTGCGGCAATTATCGCCAACATAGAAGACCTCGGCCTTTTCCGGTAGTTCTTTTTTCACAGTCTCACAATATCCCAATCTGATTGAATCTCCTATGAGAAATACATTTGCTTTTTCTCCACTACAAAAAAATGCTATATTTGTTTTACTGTTTTCTGCATGCGCCATAATTTATTTCCTCCATTTTATTATTTTATTCCTTCTAAAAGACCTTTTAAATAGCCTATGGCATACAGCCTTCCTAAAGCTGTATACCCTGCTGTTTCCTGCGTTTCTCCTGCCATAAGAGGAACGTGGTCAACGCGAATAGGCACATCAATTCCGTGCTTTTGATAAAGTTTTAAAACATTTGCCATATCAATGGCGCCATTGTCGTGAAATGTTTCTCTGAATTTATACTTGTTTCCTTTTGCATTTCTGAAATGAACAAAAAATATCTTTTCAGAAAGTTTTGGAATAATCTCGTATAAATCTTCGCCCATTATATGAAATGTCGCCTGACACATTGTAACACCAAGCTTTTTGCTTTCTACAATATTTACAGCCTTTTTGATATTTTCATACGAAATCATAATTCGTTCCACCGCACCAAGTTTTTCAAGCGGGGGGTCATCGGGATGAAGTGCTAAATTGATATTATATTTTTCGGCATAGGGAATAACTGCTTTTATGAAATATTCATAATTTTTCCACAGTTGTTTCTTTGTAATTTTCTTGTCTGTTGCTACAAAATTTGCCAAATCAAACCCTGTAACCAAGGCTCCGCCGCGTTCGTTTATGCTATCTGTTGTTCTCAACCATCCAATATGTGCCATAAAGTTAAAGCATATTGTGCGAATATCCAGCCTATCCATATAAGACATCATTGTTATAACCTTCTCAATACACTCATCACGCATATCATCTCCCGCTTTTATATGGTCGTGAAGTTCATTTGGCATTGGTTCGATGACGATTGGTTTTACTCCAAAATCGGTAAATTTTTTGTATACTGTTTCCCAGTGACCAAAATCAGTAATGTCAAATTCACTATTTTCAGGCAACCTGACAACTGCGTTTTCCACACCGCATTGTTTGGCAAAATCCCAGCATAAATCTCGTTCACTTTTAAAATAATCTGCTAAAATCATTTCAAGCCCCCTTCGTCAAGGTAGATGACCTCTGTGTTTTTTTCACTTGTGTCCTTGTTTTCCACCACAAAAACCACCGCATCAGGTGAAAGAAGTATGGAATGCCACACCCCAATGGGAATGTTATAAACTTTGTTCTTTTCCATTGAATAAGCCCGCAAGTCCTTTCCTGTGAAAAGCATTGCAATGCCATCAGAAAGAATAAAAGCCTCATTGGTTTTTAAATGCCGTTCGATTTTCTTAGGTGAATTATTTAAAGAAAGTTCATCCTTATAATTAATGACACCAACACGCCATTCCTCAAAGTTGACTAATACAGAAAATCCCGGCAAAGAACTTTCTTTTATTTGTATTTCTTCCATATTAAAGCCCCATGCCCCCATCAGCAAAAATATTTTGACCGGTTATATAAGATGCGTCATCTGAACACAAAAACTTAACGATTCCGGCTATATCTAACGATTGCCCAAACCTTCCGTTTGGAACTTTTTTAAGACAAGCATCATAATAATCCTTATCAGAAAGTGCATCGCGGTTTCTATCTGTCAGAATTATTCCCGGAGCAACAGAGTTTACAGTTATGTTATATGGTGCAAGTTCAGCCGCAATTGCTTTTGACATAGCGGTGAGAGCACACTTGGCCGAGGAATAAACCAACATATCAGGATGTGGCTTTTTTTCCTGCACACTGCCAATTGTAATAATTCTCCCCCAACCCTTTTCTTTCATGCCGCTTACATATTTTTGATTAATCAGGAGCACCGAACGAAGGTTGCAGTTAATCTGTGCTTCAAATTCGGCAATAGATATATTTTCCCAGTTGTTGCGGATTTGCATCGAGGCATTGTGGATTAAAATGTCGGCACTTGGCACTTTATCAAAAATAATGTCGGCACAATTTTCATTCCTCAAATCAGCCGCAACCAAAGTACATTTTCTGCCTAATTTTTCAATTTCTGTCTTTACCTGTTGAGCTTTTTGTTCATCTTTTGTATACACAACAGCCACATCTATGCCCATTTTTGCAAGGGCAAGGGTTATTCCGTGCCCAATTCCACGACTCCCACCCGTTACAATAGCAACTTTATTATTTGAATTCATCACTTAACCTCACATCCTATCACACAAACAGGCGAAGGAACACTTATTTCGCCTATATATTTTAATTCTTCGCCGTTTACCGAAAACAGTGTCACATTATTACTTTCCTGATTGGCACAAACCATTGTTTTTCCAAAAATTTCAAAATCTCTCGGACACTTTCCGCATACCTTTGTAACCGATTTGAGAGTAAGTTTTTTATTCTCATAAGAAAAACAGGAAATCGAATCGTCTCCTCGATTTGAAACATAAAGATAATCGTAAAATTTGATAGCAGCAGGAAAGTTTTCCAAAGCATTTTCAAACAGCGTGTTGACTGTTTCCTTTAAGGTAAAACACCCATTACAATAGTCAAAAACCGAAACTGTTGAACCGAGTTCGTTTGCAACAAACGCCGTTTTTCCACAGTTACTAAAGGCGATGTGTCTTGCGCCCTGACCTTTTGGCACTTCTGCTTTTGAAACAAAATTAAGTTCTTTATCATACACAACTACAGCATCAATTCCTAAATCGACAACAGCAATATATTTATCATCCGGCGTCACACATACAAAATGTGGATGGGGTGAAGCCTGTCGGAATTTGTGCGTGCTGTTTCCCCGGTGCATTACGATTTTTTCGGGAGTTTTAATCACGTTTTCTGAAATATAGTTAGTTACATAGATGTTGCCTTTATCGCAACAAAGATGGCACGCAACCTTTCCTTTTGTGCTGACAGAGGCTGTTTGTTTTTTTAACATTCCATTGCTGTCAACATCAAAAGAAACCAAACTGCCATTATCTTCTTTATCCCGTAACAGCAAGTGCATTTTATCGTCGCAAACAAGTCCATACTGAACGCGTTCAAGGGGAATCTTTTCCACAAATTCAGGTTTGTCATCCAATATATAATGATATATCCCACCATCAGATGCATCTGATGCTATATAGATATTATAACGCTGATTGTGTGTCATTTGGGTCACCATTTATAGCTAGGTCATATTCGTGCGACCAGTCCATACCACGATAACTTGCTGCTCTGTCGTCTTTTTCAATAAATTCCATAAGCAAATCAAGCATATCCTTTGTCCATGTGTTTTTGTCAATCTGTGCCGTTGTGAACTTGTTTAAAGATATCATTTCAAAACCAAAAAGGTCTTTCACCTGCGTTTTTGCAGCACCACCAACAACCTCTTCAACAAGATGTGACGGTATAAATAACACGCCGCCTCCTGCCCCAAAAACCACATCACCGGGAAGGCACACTGCGTTTCCTATTCTGGTTGTTGTATTATACCCGGTCATAATAAAATCGCGGATTGGTGTGGGGTCTATCCCTCTGTAGTAAACCTGGGTATCCTCAACCTTTTTCATCTGCTCGGTATCACGAATACCGCCCCAAATAACTGCACCGCCGTTTTCGTTTTTAGTTTTATTTTTAAGTGCAGTCGTAAGATTGCCGCCAAGAAATGTTCCCTTATAAATTTTATCATACATATCAATTACCGGAACATCATATTCCATCAAATTGTCAATTACCCATTGATTATATGTACCTGTTCTGCCCTCGCTCCTGCCAATATCCTTTGTCACCTCATCAAGGTCAGGTCTGTATGGACAATATATAGCGGTAACAGCTCTGCCTATCAATTTTCTGCCATCGTCATGAAGTGTATGGAGTCTGCCTTCGAACTGACTTTCATAACCCTTTACAAATATAGGTTTCCACACTTCTTCAAGAGTTAGTGTCTTTAAAGCCTTCAGGTATTTTTCATCAACCTTTGGTCTTCCGTCAGGAAGTCTTTCACCCTTCCATTGAGGAGTTAGTTTTATTACTTCTTCTTTTACATTAAAATTCATAATTCGCAACCTCGTATACAAAATGTTTTATAACATTATGATATAAAATACCCCAAAAATTTCAACCATTAAAATAATACAAAAAGTTTAAAATATAAAACTTGCAATTATTATATTTTAATGGTAAAATGAGTATAGAGAGGTGATGCAAATGAAATTTTCAGCATTAGAACTACACGATGTTTTCACTCTTACACGAGAAAATAAGGCCATTGTAACAAAAAACAAATCAACATATGTTTTAAGTTGCAGAATTGAGGGCGAAAGTTCGTTTTTTTATGATAATCAGGAGTATAAAGTGAAAAGAGGAGATATTTTATATATTCCAAAGGGTGCAGAATATTCACAAAAATCCGAATATGAAAAATTGATATTTTTTCATTTCAATGCTATTGGTGAACTCAGCAACAAAATACAGATATTCACTCCTGAAAACAAAGATAAAATATGTAATTTATTCTCTAGTGTATATAAAATATGGTCCGAAAAAAAGGAAAATTACTACTACCAATGTACCGGTGAACTTTACAAAATAATTTCATTATTTTCTTTGGACCACAATAATGGTTTTAGTGACAAGTGCCCAATATTAGCTCCCGCTATGACATACATTCACGAACATTTATATTCACCCGAACTTTCGTTAGAAGAGGCTTGTAAAAAAGCGCACATAAGCAGAGTTTACTTTAACAAACTATTTTTCAAGGAATACCAAATGACACCTATTTATTATATAAATTCCCTAAGAATTAAACGTGCAAAAAAACTACTGCAAACACACAATTACACAAATGATGAAATCTCATTACTGTGTGGGTTTAATGATGTTAAATACTTCTATACGGTTTTTAAAAAACATACGGGAACAACAACAAAAGAAAATCTTTAATGAAATGCATTCGGACATATTGTTGATTTGTCTTCTAACTCGAGATTCATTAGATGCATCGAAAAAAGCACCATATAGCATTTATGGTGCTTTTTATATGGTGCCTTTAGGCGTGGAAATAATCCCCCAGTTCTACTGGGGGAAGATGAAAAGCTTTAGCAAAAGAAAAACCTTCATGATATAATAGTAAATGGTTTGGCGACCGCATTACTAAAATATATCATGGAGGTTTTTAGCGATGATAAAGAAAACAACAAATGAAATTAAGCACACAGCACATTCAAGTTAT
>JAZNBG010000016.1:0-13937 GCA_045586925.1 Clostridia bacterium
TTTCCTGCGGTGGCATCCCTGCTAAACTCAGGTGCAATCAATTTGCCGATGCTGAAATATATCCCGACGATGATATATGTTTAATATTTACACTGTCGCCGCAGTGTTCGGGTTACTGTCATAACCCTCACGGTTTTTCAAGCCCCGGAATAAGTTAAGCCGCAAAAAATACTTATTCCTTTGTAACCTCATAATCAAAACATTTCTTTTCACTCTGTCTGTACAAAACAGCAAATGACAGTTTACTGCTTGCCAATAAGACTATCTTCACTCAATTTTCAACATAAAGACAAAAAAAGAACATAGATTTATCCCTTTGGATTCATTCTACATTCTTTCTCAAATCAATATTTAATTCTTTCTTCAGCACAGTTGATTAACCATTTCAACTGTTTGCTGTATTCACACAATCTTTCTAAAATTTTTAAAACAAACTATATTATATAAAAAACTGACGGATGCAATGCCTCTAAAAATGGACATAATTCTACCGTCAGTTTTAATTACAATCACGACATCTAGTATGCTAGGATTGAATATTCCAATCCCGGGAACCCCACGCATAAATTCATTATTAACCACAATATACCACAACATATTGTGGTTGTCAAGTTACATTTATGTTACAAAGCACAAAGTAGCATATTTTATCCAATACAGTGGCCGAACATTGTATCAGTAGGTAGTAATTGTGTCATTACCAAGATGTCATTTATAATGATAATAGCACTTGACAAAATTAGTATCTTGTGATTGGTCGTACTATCACACATCAATTATTTAAAGACATTTTGAAATCTTCTACATTAACGACTTTATTTTTAAGTCGTGATTCTTCTGCAGCAAAGGTAGCGAGGTGATTTTCAACTGATATTTCAATTTCACTGAGCCATGCTCCGTCGTAACCTTCGGTGAGATATTTATAAAGGGTGTTCAGAATTCCTGAGTCACCGCCACCGTGTCCTCCTGCCAGGGACCCGTCAACAATACCTTTGGCAGGATGAATTATTGTATGTTCACGGGTGGCAAAGTCATACAGATCAATTATATCGTTATCCATATCGCCGTAAAGCTCACCCTTTGTACCCATTACACGGGTGTGTCTGCCGCCCAGATTAAAAGCACACATATTAAATGAGGCTGTGGCTCCGTTTTCGAATTCCATATTGACAACCTGATGGTCAACAACATCATTTTCACATTTGAAGACACATTTTCCGTATTGTGTATTTCTGAGTGCATATTCAACATCCTCGTTTGTGGGATTTACCATATTTGTTGATGTGCCGCGGAACCAACTGTTATCTTCATCTTCAAGATACAGTTTAACGGCGTTATAATAACATTCTTCAGCGTGAGGACAACCGTCTATACAGTAATCAGGCGCACCATCGGGAGCATTTTCTTTTGTGAAATATGAAAGTGAACCAAAGGAATGTGTTTTTGTGCATTTACTGTCAACCAACCATTGAATTATATCAATATCGTGACAGGATTTTGCAAGAAGCATATTTGAACTTTTTTCTGTGCTGTGCCAATTACCTCTGACATAGCTGTGGCTTTGGTGAACGTTACCTACACACTCATTGTGGTGAACGGAGATAACTTTGCCGAGCTTATCTTCAAGAATGAGTTCTTTGATTTTTGAGTAGAAGGGTGTATATCTGAGAACATGACAAACAAGAATTTTAACGCCCTTTTCTTTTGCAAATGCAGCAATGTCAAGACATTCCTGTGGTGTGGGGGCAGCGGGTTTTTCCAAAAGAAGATTATATTCTAAAGAGATTGCTTTCATTGCGGGCTCGTAATGCATACGATCCTGAGTTGAAATAATAACAAGATCTGCCATTTTGGGGAGTGCCAACACATCCTTCCAATCACTAAAACACATATTATCAGGAATATTATGCTTTGTTTTTATGTATTCTCTGCGTTCCTCAAAAGGCTCTGCGACGGCAACAACCTTGAATCTGTCATCGGTCATAAGATTAGTATAACTTTGACCTCTTGAACCAGCTCCTATTAAAATTACTTTTAAGCATTTCATATAAACTCACCTCATAATTTTATTGACTTTATAGTGCTTTTATTATACAATGGCTTTGTGACAATTTCCTTAACAGGTTTGTTGCAGATTAGCACAAATTTGCGTTACACAGAGAGGTATATATGAAAAATATAGAACTATATGAAAAAATGCCTGAATCAGCAACGCTTATCAGGATTAATTTATATGATGAACTTTGCAAACCTGCGTTCCCAATTCACTGGCACGAGCATCTTGAAATTCATTACATAATTGAGGGGACTGCCGTTGACAGATGTGAAAATGATGTGGTAAGAGTAAATGCCGGAGAATGTGTCATAATAAACAGTAATGAACTGCACGAGGGGCTTGACGGCAGATGCAGATATTTGTGTATGCTTGTTCCCCAGCATTTTGCGAAAAACAGCAATATAATTTTAAACAGGGTAATAAAAGATTCAGAAATCGCAGAAATGGCAGAAAACATTATCAGAGAATATAAAAACTGTGAAAAAGCGAATGATATTGCAATAACGGGATATGTTTCTTTGATTTTGGCAAGGCTGTACAGAAATTATGTGTTCAGAGAGATTAAAGAGGAAAATTACAAGGCCTATTCACAGAGAATATTATTGCTTAATAAGATAATTAAATTTATACACGAGAATTTCTCGGAAGAGATTGAACTTTCGGGGATAGCTGAAAAATATAACATAAATATGTATCATTTTTGCCATATATTTAAAGCATTTACCGGCAAAACGTTTAAAGAGTATCTGAATAAAGTCCGGATTGACAAGGCAGAGGAATTTCTGATTACAACGGATGCTACAATCAGCGAAATTGCCTTTTTGTGCGGATTTAATGATTCAAACTATTTTTCGCGAAAATTCAGAGAGCTTAAAGGTAAAACTCCGCGAGAGGCAAGGATATATATTAAGAAGGAGTTATAAACATAATAACCAAGATGATTAAAAAGGATTGAGTCAGTGAATGTGGCTCAATCCTTTTATTATAATGAGATTATAAAAATATCGCGTTTATACCGGTTTATTTTTTATCATTTCACGATATTCCTGAGGGGTCATCTGAGTAACCTTTTTAAATACGTTATTAAAATATGTTACACTGTTAAAACCGCAAAAATCAGAAATTGCTGCAATTTTTTTATTTGTCTTCGCTAGCAATTCAAGAGCCACATTGATTCTTTGATCTTTCAGATAGTTATTAAAAGAACAATTAAAAACCTGACGGATTTTTCTGCCGGTATAGGCTGTTGAAAGCTTTAATTCAGTGGCCATATCTCCTAATGAATAGTTAGCGTTGCGGTAATTAAGAAGAACAAGCTTTTCGACCTTCTTCTTAAAGACAAGGTCGTTGTTTGTGTCAGAGTTGGCATCTTTTTGACCTTGATAGGTGTGCTCCTTTGAAATCTCTATTAATAGGTCTATAGCTTCATCTATTGTATTTGAGCGATATATTTTGTCAAAATCAATACTGTCCAGACTGAATAAATTACAATCTCTGGATATGTTGACAAAGAGCATAATAAGCCACTCTCTGGATGATGAGCAGTTGCTTGATTGCATATATTGCTTGAACTCAGTAAGGGAAGAATAGAACAACTCTTCATTAAGGGCTTTTAATGCCTGTATAATTTTATCCTGAATAGAAAGTGGATATGGAGAAGATTCAAGCTCCATATTATATTTTTCTGTATCAATTATGCTATTGTATCCGGTAAGAAATCTAAGCTTGCTTGCCTTCATACAGGCAGAAGCCTGGTTTATTGTTTCAGAAAAATCGAGGCAGTCTTTGCTGAATGTAAAGGTTATGCTCACACCCCAATATTTTGAAATGGCATTGTTTATAGTTTTTAACAGGCTTATAAACACATTTTTATCAAATCTGGGCGATGATAAGACGATACCTATTGTATCGTTGTTTATAAATGTAGAGTGATATGTATAATACTGAGCAAGGTAAGACTGTGCAATATTGTTCATTCTTGTTTTAAAAACCTGAATGTCGTTTAAACTGTTATCCTGAAGCAAACTGTCAAAATTATCAACCTGCATAATCAGAATACGGCTTTTCTGATTGGCTTTTATATCAAGAAGATGTGATATAGAAGCTTTTTCTTTTTCACCCAAAACGCTGTTTGTAAATATCTTGAGCAAATTAGTATTTACCTTTAATGCGTTCAAGTCGTCATTAACAAGATTTAGCTGCTTCAGGTAATCATTGACTACTACTTTAAAGCTTTTAGAAAAACAATATGTCAGAATACCGGCGCAAAGCAGGAAAACCAGAATAAGCAACCATACAAAGGCGGCTTTTTTAAAGGCATCCTGAAGAAGGGATGCATATGATAACGAACTTAATGATATGTAATCATTATTAACATTGTAAATATAAAAATCTTTATTAAACTTAAAACAATCAAAGTTTTTGTCTGAAGCGTTTATTTTTTCAAGAATTTTATCGACGTTGAAAGAAGGGTCGGCTTTGCCGTCGGTTATAAACAAGTTTCCGTTTTTTTCATAGAACCACGATTTTAGTGAATTGTGAAAGAAATTCTTGGAATGTTTTGTAACAAAGGAGTCATAAGGACACCCTATAACTACGAGAAAATCACGATAGTCCTTATAAAAAAACCAGACGGAATTGTTTATTTCACTGTGAAGCTCGGCGTGCAAACTGGATGATTGACGGTATTTTTCAATAATATCATTTAAAAGAACATTATTGCTTGTGAGTTGTTCTATGGGATATTTGCTCATTGTTGAACCCGACCAGCCGTAATTAGTTTTAAGGTTGAATATATAAATTGAGTTTAAATCGGTGTTTACGGATTTCAAAGTAGAAATATAGTACAATGCTTTTTTTTGAGTGTCTATGTCTTGAGAAGAAGACATAATAATATCAGAAACATATTCGTTGTTTAAAAGCTGTAAAGAAATTCCGGTCATATTACGGGAATATGAGGCTAAATCCTTTGATACAGAGGCGTGATATTGATTTATTTGTTCGGCATTATAGTCAAGATAGACGTTGTAGAAAAACATATAGAATGCCGCAAGGACAGCAACGAAAGTAGTTAAAATGATTAAAATTATTGCCCAGGATAGTTTTAAAAAGGCAGAGTATCGGTGCCGGTTAACAAAAAGCTGTTTCATAATAAATATCCTTTCACGAAATTGCAATATGTACTAGTTAATTGTAACATTTAGTAAATTTAATGTCAATTCATTTTTCCGGAGACGGAATTAAAAAAACTATCCCTTTGTGTAGATTCGGTGCGGAATGTACAATTTTTGCAAGTGTTGTATAATTTTTTCAATTGACGGTAAAAGCGGAGCAAAGGTATAATTATAATACTATAACATCAATGAAAGCGAGGGCATAAAATGCAGGCCGAAAAAAAGAAAAGCCTTTTTCCTTTTTGGAAAAAACATTCGCACCTTAATAAAAGCGGTGTGAAAACTAAATGGGTTTTAACATCAATGTTATTACCCGGAGCCATTCAGACATTCATTTTTTCATATTTACCAATGTTTGGTCTGATAATTGCATTTAAGGATTATAAGTATAATTTGGGTATATGGGGAAGTAAATGGAACGGACTGAAAAATTTCCAATTTATACTCAGTTCAAATTTTATGATATTACTGAGGAACACGTTGGGCTATAATGTAATATTTATTGTTTTAGGTATGTTGTTTGCGATTTTTCTTGCATTATGTTTGGACAGCATAAGAAGGAAAAGCGGAATAAGAATATTTCAGGGAAGTATGTTTCTTCCATATTTTCTGTCGTGGGTTGTTGTCTCATACATAAGTCACTCACTGTTTTCTTATGACGTGGGATTTATTAATAAAATCGTAACCATGTTCGGCGGTGAAAGAATTTCATTCTATTCTGAAAAAAAATATTGGCCGTTTATTCTGACAATCTTTGCAATATGGAAGTCTATGGGATACAGAACACTTGTTTTTTACGGCTCGATTTTGGGTATTGACCCAGAGATGTATGATGCGGCATCAATTGATGGGTGTAATTACATTCAAAAGGTGTGGTATATTACAATGCCCCATCTGAAATATTCGGTTATTATATTGTTGCTTCTGTCTCTTGGTGGTATATTCCGGTCTGACTTTGGTATGTTCTACTATTTACCGAAGGATGCAGGAATATTATATCCGGTAACAGATACATTGGATACATATATTACACGTTCTTTAAGAACCACGGGTAGCGTTGGAGCGTCCTCGGCAGTAGGTTTTCTTCAGTCAGTTGTTGGCTTTATAACAATTGTAACGGTTAATCAGATTGTGAAGAAGATTGATGACGAATGTTCATTGTTCTGATGACTTGTTTGTACTATTTAGATTTCAAATACCGAATGAAGGGAGAAAGGTTATTATGCATACAAAAAACAAATTTGTAGAGATTTTTTCATATATTGTGTTGACAATTGTATCATTATCATGTGTAATACCGCTGGTGATGATAGTTTCGGCATCATTTTCAAGCGAATCTGCAATACAAAATAATGGTTATGGGATTTTTCCACAGCAGATATCTCTAAGCGCTTATAAGGTTATTGTTACAAATTCGTCGGCTTTGACAAGGGCATACATTGTTACAATAATCAGCACTGTTATAGGAACATTGTTTAATGTTTGTTTGACTATTCTGACAGCGTATCCACTTTCGCGACAAGATTATGTATGGAAAGACAAGTTTAATTTGTACTTTTATTTTACACAAATCTTTTCAGGAGGAATGATACCTGCCTATATCATCAACACACAGTATCTGGGGCTTAAAAATAATCCGTTAGTGTTGATTCTTCCTATGGCGATGTCTGTGTGGAATGTATTTTTGCTTCGTACATATTTCAGACAGGTTCCTACAGCGCTGATTGAGGCAGCCAAGATTGATGGTGCAGGAGAGTGGAAAATTTTGTTCACGGTTATATGTCCGATTGCAAAGGCGGGAATTGCAACCATTGCGGTTATGGTAACGCTGGCCTTTTGGAACGAATGGTATACCTGTCTTATGTATATGAGCAAGGATGATTACATTACATTGCAGTATTTTTTGCAAAAGGTATTATCCAATATTAATGCGTTACAAAAAGATACAAGCGGAGTAGTACAGGATTTAAGCAATATGCCAAATGAGACGGCAAGAATGGCTCTGTGTGTATTTGCGGCAGGTCCGATGATTGCAATTTTCCCGTTCTTTCAGAAATATTTTGTGCGCGGAGTTGCACTTGGTTCAGTAAAATAATAAATTTAAATATAGAGAGGAGCTTATTTTATGAAAAAGAGGATTATGGGAAGAAGGATTTTAGCTGTTTTGTTGGCTGTTATGATTGGCTGTGCTTGTCTGACAGGTTGTAAGTCTGATTCGGGCAACGGTGATGGCGAGATTGCTAAGGTGGTATGGTATATTCCTGATCTTGTACAGGGAAATATGGTTGACGAAGTAATGCAGAATGTAAACGATATTTTAAGAACAAGATACAATATGGAGCTTGAGCTTTACGGTCCCGGCCGGGAAGGCTTTGTTACTCAGATGCAGCTTATGAATTCCAGCAGAGAAGAATATGACCTGGCATTTACTTCTAACTGGACCAACAATTACTTTACGGGTATCAGCAATGGTGTGTTTGCAGATATCACAGATTTATTGCCGGAATATGCTCCGAAACTTTATGCAAGTATTGAGGACTATGTTTGGGAATCAATATCATCAGATGGCAGAATTTATGCGGTTCCCAACTGGCAGGTTATGGCAAGATCAACAGGATTGGCTATACCAACAAGCAAGCTGGAAAAGACAGGATTTAAAATTGAAGACATAAACACAATGGATGACCTTACTGAGTATTTAGAGGCACTTAACGCATTAGAGCCTGATACAAACAGAATTCAGAATAATATGTGGGCAACGTTGGCATCTACGTTTGATATTCTGGCATTGATTGATAATACAATCCCTGGTGCAATTTATGTTTCAGAAGAGGGCAAGCCGGTTGTATTTAACCAGTTTGAATCAGATGAATATGCTGAATATGTGAAAAACAGACGTTTGTGGGTTACAGAAGGATATGCATTTAATGCATATGCGCCGGATTATGACGGAAGTTTGAAGGAAAGACAGGAGGTTCCGTTCTCTATTGTTAACTACAAGCCCGGTATCGAGGCAGACCTTGAAAGAAATCTGGGCTATGATATGACTGTTAAACAATTTTCTCCCGGAATATTGTCTACAACAGGTATTACATCTGCTATGACGGGTGTAAGCTCCACAAGTAAAAATCCTGAGAATGCAGTTAAAATGCTTGAAATAATGAACACAGACAGAGATGTATTAAATCTTCTTTGCTGGGGTATAGAAGGAAAGAACTACGAAAAGATTTCAGAAAACAGAATTTCTCCGATCAAGGATTCAGGATATACAAATATATCAAACTGGATTCTTGGATCACAGAAAAATTCATTTGTAAGCGGAACTCAGAGCGATACTGTTTGGGAAGAAACAGAGGAATTCAACAACACCGGTGTGGTTTCACCCCTTTTGGGCTTTAACTTTAATGCAGATAATGTAGGTGTTGAAATAACCAATTGCCAGGCAGTAGTTGATGAAAATATTGAATTTTTAGAGCTTGGTTTGGTTGATGAAGCGGCATACAAGAGCTTCGTTGACAAGCTTAAAAAGGCTGGAGCTGATACAATCGTAAAAGAGTTGCAGAAGCAGGTTGATGAATGGTGGGTAGCAAACAAAAAATAATTGTTGATGGCTGTACTCAATATTGATTACTACAAGGAGTGAACATTTTGATTAGATTAATGCTCAAAAAGCTTTTGGCATTGACTTTATGTGTAAGCATAGGAACTATAAGCACAATAACGTGCTTTGCGGCAGATGCCGATGGCGAAAAGCTTATCAGCGGTACAACAGGGACAGGCGGAATCCAGGTGCAGATTCTGGTGACGGAGAAGGTTGATGAAAATGCAGACATAAATATAAGCAATATCGGCACAATAATCCGACAAATATCGCAGGTTGTTTCGGATGCTGACGGCAAGTACAGCACAAAGCTTTTGGGACTTGAAACCGGCAAATGGTATGTTGCAAAGATAAACGATAATGACACGATAAAGCGTATTGAATTTTACTGTGCCACAAACGACGAACGATTGGTGTTGTATCAGCAGATTGCAGCAATTGATAAGTCAAGCGCCGGTGCATTTGATTCTGTTAAACAGATTATAACCAACAATCAGGATATCTTAAATTGGGATTTGACCATATTTAATATGCTTGAGAATGAAACAAAGGTTGCATCCCAAATTATAGATATGAGCAAAGGAAACACTGACGGAAGCTCACTGGAAGCTGAATTTCAGGAACTGATGAACAGTCTGTATTCAGAGCAGACTGTGTTGAATGAGAGAAAAGCAGTTGCACTTTCTAAAATCAACACAAAGAAGTGGGATAAGATAAAAGAGGTATTAAACAGTTATGCTGATATTTTAGAAATTTATGGATTTGACCGCACATCGTATACCTCTCTCCATCCTGAAACACAGACAACCTTGTGTCAGACACTTGCAAAAGCAACCTATACAGATATTACCGAGTTTGTAAATGCTGTAAAAGCGAAAATAGCAGAGCTGAAAACAACGGTTAGTACAGGAAGCAACAGCGGAAGTGGCGGTTCAGGCGGTGGTGGTAGTGTACTTGGCGGATTTACGGCTCAGGTATATAAACCCGCATTCAACGATTTGGATTCTGTTGAATGGGCAAAGGCAAGCATAACAAGCCTTTACGATAAGGGGATAGTTTCGGGCGTGGGCGCAGGAAGGTTTGCGCCAAACGAAGTTGTTACCAGAGAACAATTTTTGAAGATGCTAATTTTGTCTGCAAATCTGTTCGACAAAAATGCATCAGCAGAGTTTTCGGATGTATCAAAATCTGACTGGAGCTATGGATATATCGCATCAGCTTATAAAATAGGTGTTGCATCCGGTATAGGCGGCGGTCTTTTCGGAAAGGAAGCTTTATTGACAAGACAGGATGCGGCAACCTTTGCTTACAGAGTGATAAAGTTTCTCGGAATAAGATATGAGTTGCCTGATGGCAAGACAAAGTTTACAGATAATTCGGACATAGCTGAATATGCACTTGATGCAGTAGCTGTTTTGAGCAATCTTGGAGTTATAAACGGAATGGGGGATGGTTCATTCAAACCGCAGGAAACAATTACAAGAGCTCAGACGGCGGTGATGGTAAATAATCTTATGAAAGCTATTGCTGAAAAACAGTAAGGCAAGGAGGAAGAAATGAAGAACATTAAAAGAAAAGTCATTGCTTTAATGCTGGCGTGTGCACTTGTGACACCTGCTATTACTGTATATCCCGCTGAAGAAGCTGAGGAGAAAGTGTATTATTATAAGGAAGATTTTGAAAGAGCAGCATCTGCTGACCAGATAGGATATACATATACGGGAAGTGGAACCGCAACAATTGTAGATACTGCAGATTTAGAAGATGTTGAAAACACAAGCCCTGATGATAAGAAAGCGCTGCATTTGAGTTACAGTGGTCCGTTAGGGTCAACAGAGCAGCGTAAAAGAGCGAGCATCAAATTTGATAAGCCTATAACAAGGGGTGAGGTAGTAGTTGAAATCAGGGCAATGATAGGTAACTGTTCAGCGCAACAGGTTGGTGTGCTAACATCCGCCGGAAGACATATGGCGCTTATCATAACCGAAGAAACAACGGGCTTAATCAGAAACAATTCTTCCGGGCACGTAGATGCCAGAGCAGAGGTCAACAGATGGTATGATTACAAATGGGTTATTAACCTGGATAATCGTAATTTTGACTTTTATGTTGACGGAGAGCGCAAAGCAATTATGAGCGATTTCTATTTCAGTGATGCAGATGAGGTTGGTATGATTCAGCTTAACCTGCTTGGAACCAATAATCAGAAATCAGATTTGTATGTAACTGACGTAAAAATAAGTACAAATTCTCAGGAAGGTGAAGCTGAAGCCGTAGCAGAAATCGAAGAAAAGTATAAAATTCCCGTTGGGTTATTAAAGGCTCTTGGAATTTTTACAGATGCTGATATGGTTGATATGAATAAGACCATCACCAGAGCAGAATTTGCAAAGCTGGTTGTTAAAATGAAGGGCATCAGCGAAGGGGATTTAACATCGAATATTTATGCAGACAGTACATTTTCGGATGTAGCGGATACCCATCCTTTAAAAAGATATATTATGTATCTGAAGAATAACGGCATTGTATCGGGATATAGCAATTCGATTTTCAGACCCGAAAATGAAATCAGCCGTGCCGAAGCTCAGAAGATTTTGCTGAGCATACTGGGTTATACACCTTATGCAGAGGCAAAGGGTGGATATTCAAACGGTTATGAGTATCTTGCAAAGGAAACAGATATAAACAAGAATGTTGAAAATATCGGCGCACTGACCTATGGCGATGCCATCACAATGGTATACAATACGTTGCACGTGGATTTGTTTGACGTAGTTTCAGTGACAGATGATTCTGTCTTGTATACCCTGAAGCCAGGGACAAGCATCCTTGAAAACGTATATGGCTGTGAAAAAATTACGGGCGTTCTTAATGCGTCGCAGTATTCGGGCTTGTCATATACACACAGCAAAGAGCACAGCATAGAGATAAATCAGACAGAATACAATACCGACAGTGCAGATTATAACAAGTATCTGGGCTATAACGTGATTGGTTATGCAAAAAAAGAAGAGAAAGATCTTCTCTTTGCATATCCGTACAGAAACGAGACCGAAGTAATCGTGGCAGACCAAATCATTAATATAACCGAATCCGAAGATGATGTTAAGGTAATATACGAGAGACAGAACGGAAAAGAAAAGGAAATTAGCGTTAAAAAGCTCACAAACGGAATTTATAATGGCTTATCCCTGAGCAGAGAATTAACGGCGGCAGACCTTGATATCAAATCAGGAAACCTGACATATCTGGATAATAATTCAGCCGGAGAATACGATGTTGTTATCATTACCGAATACAAAAATCTGGTGATTGATGCGATAAATGTCAATGAGAATTGTATATACGGCAAAAACGGAGAAACGATTTACCTCAACGAGAATTACGTGATTACAAAAAATGGTAAAGCTGTTGGATTAGGGGAGCTTTCAGAATGGGATTCAATCGCTGTTCTTCAGGGAGCAGGAGATATGACAAATCCTGTATATACCGAAGTTTTGGTGACAACTAAAACGGTTACCGGTATTGTTGAAAGTATCGGAGCAGATTATTACAGAATAAATGGTGAAAAATACCTTCCGTCTCCATATTACTTTGAGCTTGATGGCCCTATTGCGGTAAATGAAGATTTAACTGTTGTTTTGGATATTGATGGAAAAATTCTTGCGAAGGATGACTCAAAGTCCATCAAAAAGGAAAATATAGGCTACCTGCTGGCTGTTGCTCCGGGTAAAAGCTTCGGGGATAAAAACAGATTCAGAATGCTGTGTTCAGACGGAGAAATAACAGTATTTGAGGGTGCATCCAAAATAGTGCTGAATGATGTTCCCAAAACAGAAATAAGCGATATAGAGACTATTTTAAAACAGACAGGAAAGAACCAGACAACTGTTATGCAACCCATAAAATACTGGTTGAACACGTCGGGAGAAATCAGAAAGATAGATTCTCAGTATTTTACACCGTTTACAACCCTTACATCAAGGTATCACAGACAGCAACTGCGAGGCTTCCAGGAATCAAGCACTTATGAATTGTTCTATTCCAATGCGACAAAAATATTTGTTGTTCCGGAGGAGGACGAGGACAATTATGCAGTTATAAAGGGCGCTGATTTGCCTGCGGATATTCAGTATACGTGTCAGGGCTTCAGCCGCAACGATTACGGCATAGCAGAAGTGATAGTGCTGGAAACAGCCGCAAAAAAGGTGATAACAACGTCATCTTCGCAAATGATAATCAATGATATTGAGAATGTTTTAAATGATGACGGCGAAGAGGTTTGCAAAATCTACGGATATTACAACAACAAATATGTGGGATATCTCACAAAGACTCTTGGAATGGGCAGTGGTCTTGGGCGAGGTGACGTAGTAAGAATTACGGTTGCCAACGATGAGATTACTGATATGTCAAGAGACTTTATTCTCAGCAGAAACCCCGCATTCGGGACCTCTGATGGCTTTACAAGCTATTGCTTTACGGTTTACGGTATGATAACCTGCGTAGAGGATGGGTATGTTGCTATGAAAACAGATTTGACCTCCGACACAATATATCCCTTTGAAATAAGAACAGGAACACGTATTTATCTTTATGACAGGAGTGTAAGGGATGCTGAAATCGTACCAATAAATCCCAGAGATTTAACCTTATATACAAACGATAAGCAACCGAACGCAAAAGTATATCTGCGTGCCAACTACGGAGCGCCGGTTGATATCCTGATAATTTTACCTGAAAAAAATTAAATTTATAATAAAAAGGAGTGTTTAAATTTATGAAAGTATTGAAAAAACAATTGTCAATGCTAATTGTGTTATCAATGGTTATGTCAATGTTGTGCTGTAATGCAAGTGCTGCAGCCGTAACCTCGGTATCCGGCACAAGCGGTGCAGTACTGACGGATGGCGGTCAAATCAGCACAACCGAAAGCGGCCTGGTTATCACCTATGGTGGAGCTTTGGATGCAACGGCTCAGGCAGCTCTTGCGACAGATGTTGTATTGGCAACCGATGTTGAGGAACAAAAGGTTCTGCACCTTGCAAACCCGGGCAGATCATGGGATGCAGATAATCTCAGATATACCTTTGATGGCGTGCCCACT
>JAZNBG010000017.1:0-13142 GCA_045586925.1 Clostridia bacterium
GCGGTTGCTCCTTTTCCCAAAAAAACTCGACGGTGTCTCCTTTTTCGGGAGCCCTGATTCTTTGGAGCCCGTCTTTGCGGGTCTTACCACTCTCTTTGAGAGAGCCTATCTAATATATCACACCAAGCTACCTTTTGTCAATACCTTTTTTCAAATTTTTTAAAAAAGTTTTTTTAAGTTAGCCTTGTTTGGCGCAACTCGTTAATATTACCACAAAATTTTACCCTTGTCAACCCCTTTTTTCAAATTTTTTAAAAAATTTTTTGACAGAAAAACAGCGTCCGAAAATCACCTTCGTACGCTGTTTTTTCAATTGCTTTAAATAATAATTATATAACCTTGTTTTCTACTTCTTCAGCAAGCATTTTAATAAACTCGTCAATTGACATAGCGCCAAGGTCGCCCTGCTTACGAGAACGAACAGAAACCGTTCCTTCGTTCATTTCTTTTTCTCCTGCAATAATCATATAAGGAATCTTTTCAAGCTGAGCCTCGCGGATTTTATAACCAATCTTTTCATTTCTATCATCAACCTCAACACGGAAACCTGCATCCCTTAGCTTTGCATATACGGTATCTGCATAATCACGGTAGTTTTCAGAAATAGGCAGAATCTTCACCTGAGTCGGCGCAAGCCAAGCAGGGAATGCGCCTGCATATTTTTCAATAAGCAATGCAAGTGTTCTTTCATAGCAGCCAATTGATGTACGGTGAATGATATAAGGATTCTTTTTGCTGCCATCCTTATCTATATATTCCATACCAAACTTTTCAGCAAGCATCTGGTCAATCTGAATGGTGATAAGCGTATCTTCCTTGCCAAATACATTCTTAATCTGGATATCAAGTTTTGGACCATAGAATGCAGCCTCGCCAATACCAATCTTGTAAGGCAATTCAAGATGGTCAAGAATTTTCTTCATTGTATCCTGAGCCTCTGCCCACTGTTCTTCTGTGCCGATATACTTATCTCTGTCATCAGGGTCCCACTGAGAGAATCTGTACGAAACATCCTCATAAAGTCCCAAAGTCTTGAGCATATAAATTGCCATTTCAAGACAATTCTTAAATTCTTCCTCTAACTGATCGGGTCGGCACATAAGATGACCCTCGGAAATAGTGAACTGACGAACACGAATAAGACCGTGCATTTCGCCCGATGCCTCATTTCTGAAAAGTGTTGAGGTTTCGCCATACCTTAAAGGAAGGTCACGATAACTTCTCATTCTGTTGAGATATGCCTGATACTGGAATGGGCAGGTCATAGGACGAAGAGCAAAAACTTCCTTATCTGTTTTTTCATCGCCCATCACAAACATACCGTCCTGATAATGATCCCAGTGTCCCGAAATCTTATAAAGGTCGCTCTTTGCCATATAGGGAGTCTTGGTTCTTACCCAACCATGCTTATCCTCGTGGTCTTCAACAAATCTCTGGAGTATCTGAATAATCTTTGCGCCCTTGGGGAGAAGAATTGGAAGTCCCTGACCGATACTGTCTACCGTTGTAAATATTTCAAGTTCACGACCAAGCTTATTATGGTCTCTCTTTTTTGCTTCTTCCAATCTTTCAAGATGCTCATCAAGGTCAGCCTTTTTAGTAAACGCTGTACCATAGATTCTTGTAAGCATTTTGTTGTTTTCGTTACCGCGCCAGTATGCGCCTGCTGTATACTGAAGTTTGATTGCCTTTATCTTACCTGTTGACATAAGGTGAGGACCTGCGCAAAGGTCAACAAAATCACCCTGCTTGTAGAACGAAATAACAGCATCCTCGGGTAAATCCTGAATAAGTTCGACCTTATATTCTTCACCCTTTTCTTCCATCAGCTTTATAGCCTCGGCTCTGGGAAGTTCAAAACGCTCAAGTTTTGCATCCTCTTTTATTATCTTTTTCATTTCAGCTTCGAGCTTTTCCAAATCTGCATTTGTAAGCGGCGCTTCAAAATCAAAGTCATAATAAAAACCATCATCAATAGCAGGACCAATTGCCAGCTTTGCATTGGGATAAAGGCGTTTTACTGCCTGTGCCAGAATGTGTGATGTGGTGTGGCGGTAAACCTTCTTTCCTTCTTCATCGTCAAACGTGAGGAAATTAACCGTGCAATCAGTCTCAGGTGTGTATGTCAGGTCGTGAACAACCCCGTCAACCTCTCCTGCAAGAATTACACGCGCAAGGCCTTCGCTAATAGCCTTTGCCATTTCGATAAGGCTTGTACCTTTTTCGAATTCTTTTGCGTCTCCGCTCTTTAGTGTTACATTAATCATCTTAACACATTCCTTTCTTCAATATTATATACACGAACCGGAAACAGTTCGAACTATACTAAAAAAATATTATATACCCTTTTAGTTCTTTCTGTCAAGAAGGTTAAGGGCAAGTTTTTTTACAAAATCTGCTTTTTCGCCAAATCTTTCAAGGCATACAACCGCATTAGTTGTAATTTCATCAGCTTTTCTTCTTGCGTCTTCAAGTCCAAGAATTGTTGCGTATGTAGTCTTGCCGTTTTCTGCATCACTGCCAATAGGTTTACCCAGAACGCTTTCGTCGCCTATGCAATCAAGAATATCATCCTGAATCTGAAAAGCAAGACCCAGCTTTTCGGCAAAATCTGCTATTGCCGCAACATCATCATCTGTAGCTTTGGCCGCAAGTGCACCACAGACTGCCGATACCCTTATAAGAGCACCCGTCTTTCGATAATGCAGATAATCGAGGGTGTCAAGGTCAATATCAGCTTTACCTTCACAATCCAGATCTACCACTTGTCCGCCAATCATACCTGAACATCCTGCGGCTGAGGCAATCTGTGATATAGCCTTGATTACAGTTTCGGGCGATGTCGATTTATAGCAATCCAGATCCGAAAGATATTCAAAAGCACCCGTCAACAGCCCATCACCTGCAAGCAAGGCGGTTGCCTCGCCAAATTTTTTGTGACAAGTTGGCATTCCACGACGAAGGTCGTCGTTATCCATACAAGGCAGGTCATCGTGAATAAGAGAATATGTATGAATATGTTCGATTGCAACACCAAACCGCAAAGCATCTTCAATGCAGCCTCCCAGCATATCGCATACCGCCAGACAAAGTACAGGTCTTAAACGCTTTCCACCCGCCATTATACTGTAGCTCATAGCATCATAAACCGACCTTTGCAGGCAATTCTCTTCTTTAAAAACCCTTTTAAGTTCGGCATTTACCATATTAATATATTCATCAAGCTGTTTTTTAAATTCCATAATTCTTCACCGTTATTGGGCAGCGAATGGCTGCTCTTCCATCTCTCCCGAGTTGTTTTTTATCAGAATGCTGATTCTTTGCTCTGCAGTTTTGAGCTGTTCGTTACATTCCTTTGTTCTTGCAATCCCCTGTTCAAAAAGTTCAAGCATTTCGTCAAGAGAAACATCTCCGCCTTCAAGTTTTTTTACTATATCTTCAAGTTCTTTAAGGCTCTCCTCAAAGCTAATATTCTTTTTTACCGCCATCTTTTAAACCTCACTTATCCTTGCTTTTATTTCGCCGTCAGAAACAATAACCGAAATATCACTACCCGGCACTGCATCGACAACCGATTTTATAACCGCGCCATCAGCACTCTTTGCCACAGAAAATCCACGTTTTAATGTGTTGAGTGGGCTGAGACCGTCAAGACGCGAAACAAACACACCAAATTTCTGTTTCTTCTCGCTGAGGGATATTTTTGCCGCATTTTCAAACATATGAACAATGCTGTCAAGCTGCATTCCTTTTTCATTAACCTTTAGCATCGGGTCGCGAAGAACTTGTTTGTCGGTGTATACCCTTAGTTGCAGACGCCGTTTCTCTATAATCTTATTTACTGCATTTGCAAGACGCATACCTGCAGTACTGAATTTTTCAGCCAGTTCGACTGCTGACGGAACAGCAAGCTCGGCTGCCGCAGAAGGCGTTGGTGCACGCAAATCCGCAACAAAATCTGCAATCGTGAAATCAGTTTCGTGACCGACCGCAGAAATAATTGGAATTTCACTTTTAAAAATTGCCCTTGCAAGAATTTCCTCGTTGAACGCCCACAAATCCTCAACCGAGCCACCGCCTCTGCCTATAATCAGAACATCTGCAGCAGAATTTTCATTAAAATATTCTATTGCCTTGCACACACTCTCAGCAGCACCATCTCCCTGAACAAGTACAGGGTAAAGGCATATATCTGCATAAGGAAATCGCCTTGAAAGAATATTTATTATGTCCCGTACAGCCGCCCCTGTAGGCGCAGTTGCAACGCCCACTCGTTTCGGAAATGTTGGTATAGGCTTTTTTGACGATTGTTCAAAAAGCCCCTCTGACTCAAGCTTTTTCTTTAATTTTTCAAACTGTTCATACAGATACCCTTTGCCATCCTGAACCATTGAGTTGATATATAGCTGATACTGTCCGTCACGTTCGTAAACGCCAACTCTGCCCTCGGCAATAACCTGCATACCGTTTTCAGGTTTAAATTTAAGCCCCATCGCAGCATTGCGAAACATCACCGCACGCAAAACACCGGTTTCATCCTTGAGCGACATATACATATGTCCCGAGGAATGGTGCTTGAAATTTGATATCTCGCCCTTTATCTTGATATCATTAAGAGCAGGTATCTGATTAAATATATCTTTTATAAATAAATTAAGCTGACTTACTGTTAAAGTCATTCTTTCATACATCCCTAACTCCACCTTGCACCGATTTCACAAACACCTACTGCGTTATCTGTGCTGAACTGAGGCTCAGCAAAGTACACATTAGGCATATCCGAAAATTCCATCCGCAGCATTTCTGAAGACGAAACACCACCGACCATAAGTACATTCTCTACATTATACTTTTCTTTTGCATATTCAACCGATTTCCTGACCGATTGAGCAATACATTTCATCACACAGTATGCAATTTCACCACTATCCGTGTCCGCAGCAATTCTTCTGCTGTATCGGGTTTCCTCGCCCGAAAAATTAATAAACCCATCAGTCACGCAGGTTTTTACCTTGGGCAATTTCCCCTGAAAATTTACCGCAGAATAGTCAACATACTTTCCACAGGGGAAGTCCATACCAAGCTTTACACCTATTCGGTCAATAAACTGCCCTGCCGGAAGATCTTTTGTACCTCCGACAATACTGCAGTCAAAAGCATTTTCATTTTTATTCACAAGTAAAAGCTCAGTTGTCCCTCCTGACAAATGGTATGTCAGGAAAGGTTCATCGCAAATGCTGTATTTTTTGCAAGAATAAATTGCCGCCATAATATGCCCATCCTGATGGGAAGTTTCAATATACCTTGCATCAAGCACATCAGCAATTGCTTTTGCAAAAGACTGACCCGCAAGAAAAACAGGCATATAAGACCCCTCAACCGACCTGGGCTTTGCGCTGACGGCAACCGTAATATCATTAAATTGTTTGAAACTTATGTTTCTTTTAAGTTCATCAAAAAGAACCGGAAGATTCTTTATATGCTGAAACACCGCATCAGACTGTCTAAGTCCACATTCCCCCGATTTTACATCCAGCATTTTTTTAAAGTGCAGGATATTGTCACCACACTTTGCGGCAACCGAGGTGGTGTAACAGCTTGTATCAATCCCCAGAATTAATCTGCTGTCTTTCATAAGCGGCACCTACATTCCGCTGATTTTGCCTAAAATTCCGTTCACAAACGGAGCCGCTTCTTCACCGTCGTATTTTTTTGCAAGGTTAACTGCCTCGTTAACAGAAACCACCGACGGAATATCGTCGCAGAACATAATTTCGTATACTGCCAGCCTTAAAACCGCAAGGCTGACACAGGACAATCTTTCAACCTTCCAGTCGTTGGAAACCCCATCAATTTTTTTATCAATTTCTTCAAGATTGGCAACCACGCCACGAATAATGCGCTGAATATATTCCTGCTGTTGACCCGGCTTATATTCTTCAATAAAATCCTGAAGAATAATCTCGATTTCATCAGGCTGGAATTTATATTCAAAAAGCAGTATAAATGCAAATTCTCTGGCTTTTGTTCTGTTCATCATCATACCTCAACTTTAAATCTTCTGTATATAATCTTTTTTACTCTTCTGTTTCAGAACTTTCCTCAACGACTTCTTCACTAATCGCAACGTCATCTTCTTTTTTCGATGTGTTGACACCTTCAATATTAACATTAACCGCAACAACATTAAGTCCCGTCATAGCCTCTACCTCATTCTTGGTTTTCTCCTGAATTTCACAGGCAACCTCGGGAATCTTAACACCGTATTCAACCACAACAAACATATCAATTTTGACTTCTTTGTCGGTGATGGTAACCTTAACTCCTTTAGAGGGATTCTTTTTGCCAAGAAGCTCTGCAAATCCGCCTGTAAGCGAGCCAAACATTCCTGCAACACCCTCAACACTTTTAGCAGCAATTGATGCGATTGTGGCAACAACCTCGTTTGAAATACAAACATTGCCCTCATTGTCTATATTGGTATTAACATTTGTTTCTTCAATAGCCATAAAATTATCCTCACCTTTCCGCTAATTTTCAGATAAACTAGCTGATAAATGTAGTTAAACTCATTATATCATATTCTATATAATATTACAATCATTTTTTTAAATTTTTACGCACCAAGGTTAAACAAAACTCCGGCAAGAGCACCTATGCTGATATAAAGAAGCGGATGTTTTTTCAGTTTAAACACCATAAACACAAGCACCGCAAACAATATCACCTTTTTATAGTCAATCAAATTTAGTATGCTCTCTGCACCGCTGATGATAAAGTTTTGTATAAACACATTTATAACAGAAAGGAACAAAAGCCCAACAACCGCCGCACGCAAGCTGTAAAACAGATATTTTACATACTTGTTTTCTTTAAACTTTTCAAGAATATACGACACAATTAGTATAATAATTATACTGGGCATTACTAATGCAAGTGTTGTGAAAATTCCGCCCCATATTCCACCCGTGGTAAAGCCTACATATGTTGCCATATTGACGCCTATCGGACCCGGAGATGATTCAGATACAGCAATCATATTGGTCAGTTCCTCTGCTGTGAACCAATTATATTTGTCTGCCAGCTCAAATAAAAAGGGCAGTGTTGCAAGACCGCCGCCTACCGAAAACAGCCCTATCTTAAAGAACTCCATAAACATAGTAACATAAAGCATTACTCTGCACCTCCCTTATCATTGTCGCGCTTTTCACAAATTACCCTAAAAGCTATTCCAACTATTCCGGCAGCAACAATAATCACGATGGTTGAAATATCAAACAACCATGCCACAAGAAAGCTTATGGTCGCAAGAATCCACGTAAACTTATCAACAAGACCAGCCTTCCCGATTTTGAGTACTGCCTGTACAAGAATTGCGCAAACCGCAACACCAATACCCTGAAACGCTGCCTTAACAAGTTTATTTTCATAAAAAGCCTGCAAAAGGGAAGCAATAAGAGAAATCAGTATAACCGAAGGCGTTATTACACCAATCGTTGCAACAATACCGCCCAAAATTCCTTTGGTTTTGTGTCCGACAAAGGTGGCAACATTCACCGCAATAACGCCGGGAGTGCATTGACTTATTGCATAATAGTCCATTACCTCCTCCATCGTTGCCCATTGATGCTTATCAACAACCTCCCGTTCAATCATCGGGAGCATTGCATAACCTCCGCCAAAGGTGAGTGCACCTATTCTGAAAAAAGATATAAAAAGTACCCAGAGTTCTTTTATATGTTTCAAGGTTTTCATCTCCATTTTAAAGTAATAATGGTATTATTATATACCATTTTTGACCATAATGCAATCAAAACCGATATCTTGACAAAAATTTATTTTGGGTGTATCATTGTTATTACTAATTTTGACTGATTGGAGCATATTCTATGACAGAATCACAAAACAGAAAAAAAGTAAATAATCAAAGTCTTGGCGAGGAAATTGCCAACTCTATCACTCACGGAATAGGTGCTCTGCTTGCCATTGCAGGTACGGTTGTCGCTATTGTGTATGCCGCCATTCACGGGGATGCATTGAGTGTGGTTTCAGCCTGCCTTTATGGTGCTGGGTTAATCATCCTTTACACAGCCTCTACGCTTTATCATTCTTTAACCAATTATAAGGCAAAAAAAGTTTTTCAGATACTTGACCATTGCTCCATTTATATATTAATTCTCAGCTCCTACATTCCCATTTCTCTGTCACTGATGCGTGGAGCTATGGGCTGGGTTTTGTTTGGCATAAATGCCGGCTGTACGGCATTGGGTGTTACCCTTACCGCAATTAATATGAAACGTTTCCACCCCTTTGCTATGGTATTATATCTGCTTATGGGATGGTCGATTGTGTTTTTGGGACTTCCCACATTAAAAACATTGCCGGCTACCGCAATTTGGTTACTTGTATCAGGCGGCTTGTGCTATACGGGAGGCATCGTTTTCTTTGCTCTTAAAAAACCAAGGTATATGCATATGATATGGCACTTTTTTGTTCTGGCGGGCAGCATTCTGCAATATTTTGCCTTTTTATTCTATACCCTTCCTTATCCCAGATAATACAATCATACGAGGTAGCATCCAATGAAATTAGGAATTGTTTTTGAAGGTGGCGCCAGCCGTGGATTATTTTCCTGCGGGGTTATGGACGCTCTTCTTGAAGAAAAAATATTTGCCGACTATGTTATTGGTGTGTCTGCAGGTATCGCCTACGGAACGACCTATGTCTCAGGACAAATAGGCAGAAACCTTGAACTTTCCACCAAATATATGCACGACAGACGCTATATGGGTTTTCATCACCTTGTAAATCCAAAAAAACGCAGCTATTACAATATGGATTTTGCATTCAGAGAAATCCCCGAAAAGCTGGTTCCCTATGATTTTGAAGCCTTCAGACAAAATCCTGCACAGGCTGTTGCCACACTTACAAATATGCATACCGGCAAACCTGAATATATGATTCTTCCCAAGGAAGACCGTGAAAGGCATCTTCAAATTTTATGGGCAAGCTGTGCTTTGCCTTTTTTATTTCAGCCCGTTGATATTGACGGTGTACTTTATATGGATGGCGGTATCAGCGACCCTATTCCCTTTCAACGTGCAATTGATGAAGGCTGTAATAAAATCATTACCGTGCTTACACGTGAACGTAGTTATTCAAAGGGCAGCGAAACCGCGGCAAATATTGCGAAGCTTGCGTACCGAAAATTCCCTGCGTTTTCTAAAGCACTTGAAATGCGTTCAGAGAAATATAACCGGTCACGCCGTGAAATATTTGAACTTACCGACAATGGCAAGATGCTAACCATTATGCCTCACGACACCTCGGGCTTTAAACGCACCGAGCGTGACCCCGAAAAGTTAAGGCTTATGTATGAAGACGGATATAAAACTACCAAAGCAATGATGGCTGAAATTAAAGAATATCTGAATGATTGAAAACATAATACAACGCCTCGTTTAATATATTTAAACGAGGTGTTTTTATTTTGAAAAAATTTATTATATTAATATTATTAATTGTTATGGTTTTAAATATAGTCTGTCTTGATTGTTTTGCTTTGTCGGCACAAAGTGCCATTGTTATGGACGCAAATTCAGGAAGAGTTTTGTTTTCACACAATGCCCGGCATAAAATGGGAATGGCAAGCACCACAAAGATTATGACGGCAATAACAGCCCTTGAAAACGCTGATATAAATTCAATCGCAACAGTTTCACCTAATGCTTATGGCGTAGAAGGCTCGTCGATGTATCTTGTTTTAGATGAAAAGCTTACTCTGGAAGATTTACTATGGGGACTTATGCTGGTATCAGGCAACGACGCCGCAACTGCTGTTGCAGAACACGTCTCCGGCTCTGTCGAAAAGTTTGCCGAGCTTATGAACAGCACCGCCTACAAAATTGGTGCAACTAACTCCAACTTCACCAATCCTCACGGTCTATCCGACGAAAACCATTATACTACTGCCACAGACCTTGCAAAAATAACTGCATATGCTATGAAAAACTCAAAATTTCGTGAAATTGTGTCAGCCAGAACCAAAAGTATTCCGTGGAAAGACCACGATTACAACCGACACCTTGTAAACCACAACAAATTTCTTACTATGTATGATGGTTGCATCGGCGTAAAGACCGGTTTTACCAAGGCAACGGGCAGATGTCTTGTCACCGCAGTTGAAAAAAACGGAATGTGTCTTGTGTGCGTTACTCTCAATGCTCCTGATGACTGGAACGACCATAAAACATTGTACGACAACGCCTTTTCTGAATATTCTCCTTATATTCTTAAAACCGCAGATGAGCATATCGTATCTGCTGAAATTAAAAAAGGTGCCTCAGATACAGTTTCTTTAAGCACCAGCCAAGACATAATTATTCCTGTTAAGTCAGGAGAGGAATCAAAAATCACCTCGAAAGCAATTCCTTTTGAAGATTTGAAGGCACCCATTGCAAAGGGTGATGTTCTTGGCACTTTTATAACAGAAATCGACGGTCAACCAATGGGAGAATTCCCCTTGGTTGCCGCCGAAGATGTCGAACTCAAAAACATAATCTTCAAACCCACATCAGGAAACCTTGGGATTTCCCTACGAAAAGTATTCTGGGCATGGATAACTTGTTTTAACTAAGATTGTTCTTTTTCTGTATTTTAGACATTTCCATAAAGTATGCGACACCCAGTGTTATAATTGACAATACCCAGCCAATCGGCCAAACCAAATACAAAAATGTGAGATTGGGACACAAGGGGAATATTGCATAAACCCAGATAAATCTTAACACGCACATAAATATAAATGTTGAAACTGTAGGAATGATAGGCTTGCCCATTCCTCTCATAGTTCCACCCATTACTTCATTAATACCGCTGAGAAAATATGTACTTGATATAATGACCATTTTTTGTTGTGAATAAGCAATAACTGCCGGGGTTGAAGACATAATCGACGATAACTGTCCTGAAAAAATTGCCGAAAGCGAACCAAGGCTTGCCCCAAAAGCTACTGTAATCAATATTGAGTACCAAAGTGTTTTTTTAACTCTTTTAAGGTTTCCTGCTCCTATATTTTGTGAGATATACGGCGTAGTTGCAAGTGATGGTGCATAAGAAATCTGATATAATATTGCGTCAAACTGGTTTGCGATGGATATTCCGGTAGTTGCAGCCTCACCAAAGCTGTTAACAACGGACATAATTATAACATTAGCAAGTGAATACATTGCAGTCTGAAGTCCTGCAGGTATACCAATATACAAAATAGGTTTAAGCTCTGCTATGTCAAATTTAATCTTTTTAAAATTCACAGTTACAGCCTGACTTTTCAGCAAAGCACCAAAGGCAAGAACACTTATAGTGATTTGAGAAATAATTGTGGCAACTGCAACTCCTTCAACCGTCATATCAAAGGTTGTAACAAACAATAAATTAAGCAAGCATTTAATTACTCCGCCTAATATTAAAAAATACATCGGTTTTTTTGTATCACCTGTTGCTCTTAATATGGAGGCACAAAAATTATACAGCATCATTATCGGGACGCCATAAAAATAAATCTTGAAATATAACGCAGCCTGAGGAAGCAGACTCTCGGGACAATTTGTCCACCTTAAAAAAATTTCCGAAAAGGTTACACCAATACTCATCAAAATCAGTCCACCGGTAATTGACAACAGGATTGATGTCATAACAGCTCTGTCGGCAGCTTGTCTGTCACGCGCGCCTATTCGTCTGGCAACAATTACATTTGCTCCGGTAGACAATCCTATAAGCAAGCTGGTGCATAAGGTTATCAACATTCCACAAGCCCCTACGGCACCTACCGCTTTATCATTTGAAAATATTTTTAAAACCGTCATATCGACAATACTAAACAATGATTGCATAACATTCATTATCATTATCGGTATCGTCATCGAAAGAAGTCCTTTTGCTATTGGTCCTGAAAGCATATCAACATTTTTCGTCTTCATACTTAATCCCCCCCATAATGCATCGTCAAAAAAAGTATATCATATCTCTACAAATTCTGTTATGTTTTTTTATAAATTGACTTGCACAAAAGATAGATTTTGTATATAATACTCTCGGTGATACTATGAATTTTTTAATTAACTATACAAAAGAACTAAGTTCCCCTCACAAGCACCCAAACTATGAAATTATTATTTACACAAAGGGGAAAGGTGTTCTTCACGTATCCGGAAAAGATATTGAAGTTTATCCCGGTAAAATTATTATAATTCCCCCGCAAACCGTTCATTATTCTTCTAAAAACGGCAAAGATTTTAAACGAATCTACATAAGCGGAGATTTTACTCAGTTTTTTAATATGAACACCCCTACAGTAATTTGCGACAATTCTGAAAGCGAAGGTCTTTTACTTACAAAAATACTCTACAACAACAGATATTCAACACCCGACTATGTTGCCTCACTGGTTAACGCTTTCACCCACTTTCTTCTTAAAAACATTAAAATGGAAAGCAATATTTTTCTAGCCACTAAGAACATTACCGAAGAAATCAGCAACGATTTTTATAACTGCAACATTGACCTTAGCTCTATACTGGCAAAAAGCGGGTACGCCGAGGATTATATCAGAGCACAGTTTAAAAAGATAATGGGCAAAACCCCAACCGAATTTTTAACACAAATCAGGATAAATCACGCTTGCTATCTTATTGATACATACAGACATTCACTCTCGCTTTCTGAAATTGCAGAAAAGTGTGGCTACACCGACTATATATATTTCTCACGCCGATTTAAGCAAATAATGAAAATGTCACCACGTAAATATCTTGACGAAAGTTAAACATTGACATTTGCTAATTAATGTGCTATGATAAATAAAACTGAATATTGGGGGAGCTTTCAAAAAGGCTGAGAGGGAATTGTGCATTCCGACCCACGAACCTGATACGGATAATGCCGGCGTAGGAAAATTCTAAAATTGCAATTTTCGGAGATTATCTTATCGGATAATCTCTTTTTTATATAATAGGAATTTACTACTTATCAGTACTAAACTCCTATTATACAAAAACAAAATTTAAATTGCCCGTGCAAAATTTTCGGCTGCACCGAAATGCACTTGGGCAAACAAAGCGTAAATGCTCCGACCGCCGCAAGGC
>JAZNBG010000018.1:0-105557 GCA_045586925.1 Clostridia bacterium
GCCTTGCGGCGGTCGGAGCATTTACGCTTTGTTTGCCCAAGTGCATTTCGGTGCAGCCGAAAATTTTGCACGGGCAATTTAAATTTTGTTTTTGTATAATAGGAGTTTAGTACTGATAAGTAGTAAATTCCTATTATATAACAAATAGTTTAAATGCAACAGGCATTTAAAAACTATAAAGAAAATTTTGGGAGGATGAAAAAATGTCAGAAGTAAGAAGCTTCAAAGCAGATGAATTAAACGTAAAAGTGTTTACAGACAGAGCAAGTATGGGCGAAGATGCTGCCCGTCTGGGTGCTCAGTGGATTAACGATGTTATTAAAGAAAAAGGTGAGGTTAACATTATTTTTGCTGCTGCACCTTCACAGAACGATTTTCTTGCTGCTTTGTGTAAAGAAGATGTAGATTGGGGCTGTGTTAACGCATTCCATATGGATGAATACATAGGCTTAGATGCCGATGCACCTCAGGGTTTTGCTAACTTCCTGCGCCGTTCAATTTTTGACCTTGTTCCCTTTAAGAAGGTATATTGTCTCAACGGTCAGAATCCTGACCCCAAGGCTGAATGCAAGCGTTATGCTGAAATCCTTAACGAATTTCCTGTAGATATTATCTTTATGGGAATCGGCGAAAATGCACACCTTGCATTCTGTGACCCGGGCGTTGCATTCTTTAATGACCCCGAAACCGTAAAAATCGTAGAGCTTGATCAGGTTTGCCGCCAGCAGCAGGTAAATGACGGTTGCTTCAAGACACTTGACGATGTTCCTACACACGCACTAACACTTACTATTCCCACTATGATGAAGGCTCGTTATGTAATGCTTGTTGTACCTACCAAGCTCAAGGCTAAGGCAATTTACGACACGGTATGCGGTCCTGTTAACGAAATGGTACCTGCATCTGTTGTACGTACACACAAGGGCGGTGCTACTCTTTACACAGATATAGACGGAGCATCACTCTTGTAATTGAAAGGACCGATATTATGAGTATATTATTTACAAACGCGCGTGTTATCTTGCAGGAACGGGTTCTTGAGGGCGGTGCTGTAAGAATTGCAGACGGAATAATTAAGGATGTATATGAGGGTGAGTACACCATTCTTCCCGAAGACGAGGTTGTAGATGCCAAAGGCAAATACCTTTCTCCCGGATTTATTGATGTACATATTCACGGCGGCGGCGGCGGATATTTTATGTCAGGCGAGCACGAACAGATAGACGCCGTATGCAAAATGCATCTTAAACACGGTACAACCTCTATGACCCCTTCACTTTCATCCTCTCCTAAGGAAATGCTGATGAAGGCTATGGATGGTGTTAACGAATACGAGAAAAACGTATCCGAACGCCCCAACTTCCTTGGCTTTCACCTTGAAGGCCCATATCTTTCACCAAATGCCTGCGGCGCTATGGCCCCCGGTTACCTGAGAAATCCTGACCCCGAAGAATATATGGACCTTGTAGACAAATATCCCAACATCGTTCGTTGGGCTGTCGCACCTGAGCTTCCCGGTGCTATTGAAATGGCACAGAAGCTTTGCAGAAGAGGAATCAAAATGTCTATCGGCCACAGTGACGCATTCTTTGATGATGCAATGAAGGCATATGAAGCAGGAATGCAGTGCGTAACCCATTTCTACTCACTTACCACAACAGTAAGAAGAGTAAATGCATACAGATACGCAGGCACCTTGGAGCTGGCATATCTGATGGATGATATGTGGGTTGAAGTTATTGCAGACGGCAGGCATCTGCCCGCAAGCCTTCTTAAGCTGATTTACAAATTAAAAGGCTCCGACAGAATTATGCTTATTACCGACAGCATTTCCGCCGGCGGCTGGGAAACTATGGAGGGAGAAGCCTTTAGCCAGACAGGTATGCCCATCATAATTGAAGATGCAGTAGCAAAAGTTCCAAGCCGTGAAGCATTTGCAGGAAGTATCGCAACAACCGACCGTATTGTACGCACAATGCACCAACTTGGCGAAGTATCAATGAAGGATGCAGTTAAGATGGCATCAGCAAACCCCGCCAAGCATCTTGGAATATTTAACAAGAAGGGTTCTATCAGCCCCGGTAAGGATGCAGATTTAGTCTTGTTTGACGATAATGTTAACATTGATTCTGTATATGTAATGGGCAAAAAGCTTATTCAAAATTAAAATATTGAAAGGAATATACCACTATGAAAATGACGTTTCGCTGGTATGGAGAAAGTGACTCTATCACTCTTGACCATATCAGACAAATCCCTTGTATGACAGGCGTTGTTACGGCTGTATACAGCGTTCCCGTAGGCGACGTTTGGCCACAGGAAGAAATCGATAAAATGAAGGCTCTTGTCAATGCCAAAGGTCTTGAAATGGAAGTAATCGAGTCTGTGCCTGTGCACGAAGATATAAAACTTCGTCAGGGCAATTATCAGCTCTACATTGACAATTACAAGGAAAATATCCGTCGTCTTGCAAAGGCAGGTGTAAAGTGTATTTGCTACAACTTTATGCCAGTATTTGACTGGACACGCTCACGCCTTGACCAGCCTCTTGCTGACGGTTCAAACGCACTTGTTTACTACAAGGAAGACGTAGACAAAATGGATCCCACAAAGATGACCCTTCCCGGTTGGGATGCATCATATACACCTGACGAAATGGCAGGCCTTATAGATAAGTATAAGGAAATAGGCGAAGAGGGCTTATGGGCAAACCTTGAATACTTTATTAAAGAAATCATTCCCGTTGCCGCAGAATGTGATGTTTATATGGCAATTCATCCGGATGACCCGCCCTGGAGTATCTTTGGTATTCCAAGAATCATTACAAACGAGGCGAACATCGACCGCTTCCTCTCCCTTTATGACGATGTTCATCATGGCCTTACTCTTTGCAGCGGCAGTCTTGGTTGTGCATCCTTTAACGACTACACAGCAATGGTTAGAAAATATGGTGCAATGGGTAGAATTCACTTTGCACACGTTAGAAACATCAAAATACTTCCCGACGGTTCCTTTGAGGAAAGCGGACACCTTTCAGAATGTGGTTCACTTGATGTGGTGGAAATTCTTAAGGCATACCACGATGTAGGCTTTAAAGGATATCTCCGTCCTGACCACGGCAGAATGATTTGGGGAGAAACCGGCAAACCGGGTTACGGTCTGTATGACAGAGCACTTGGCGCTATGTATATGGCAGGAATCTGGGAAACATTGGAGAAAGAAGGTGTTTAACGTGAAAAATCACGTTAAACCTTTGATGGAATTTATTGCACCGCCGAGCTTTTGTGCCTGAGAGGCACAAACGGCGATGTGCGTAATTTCCACTACACGCCTTATCGGCCCACAATGAGATATGCGTGTATTTTCAACTACTATTTGTGGGCAGAAAGGCTATGGAAATTAGAATGAATTTACCATTTGATATAAACTTAAAAGATAAGGTTTGTGTAGTAACCGGTGCCGGCGGTGTGCTTTGTTCTATGTTTGCTGAAGCACTGGCAAAAACAGGCGCAAAAATAGCTCTGCTTGACCTCAACGTTGATGCAGCCAATGCCTATGCCGAAAAGATAAACAAAGATGGCGGCATTGCCAAGGGCTATGCCTGCAATGTCCTTGAAAAAGAAAGTATAGAAAAAGCTCACGACGAAATAGTAAAAGATTTCGGAACTTGTGACATTCTTATCAACGGTGCAGGCGGAAACAACCCCAAAGCAACAACAGATAACGAATATTTCACACCTGAAGCTATGGGAAATGTAAAAACATTTTTTGACCTTGATAAAGCAGGTGTTGAGTTTGTATTTAATCTTAACTTTCTTGGTACGCTTTTGCCAACCCAGGTTTTTGCAAAGGATATGCTTGATAAAGAGGATGCAAGCATAATCAACATTTCAAGTATGAATGCGTATACTCCACTTACAAAAATACCTGCATACTCTGGTGCAAAGGCAGCGATATCCAACTTTACCCAATGGCTTGCAGTACACTTTTCAAAGACAAATATCCGTTGTAATGCGATTGCTCCCGGCTTTTTCGTAACAAAGCAGAACGAAAAACTCCTCTTTAACGAAGACGGAACACCAACAGCAAGGACAGGAAAAATTCTTGCCGCAACTCCTATGGACAGATTTGGCAAGGCAGAAGAGCTTATCGGTGCTCTGCTCTTCCTTGTATCTAAGGATGCATCAAGCTTTGTTAACGGTGTTGTAATCCCTGTTGACGGCGGATTTAGTGCTTATAGCGGTGTATAATATTTAGCGACTTATATTTAAACTTTAAACTAAGACTCCTATGGTCAATTACCAAAGGAGTCTTTTTTCTGTTTTATTTTCTTTTTATGAAGTAGAGTACAAAATGGCAGCCGCATATCTGCGGCTGCCAAAATTGTTATTTCTTGTTGATATTTAATTAGTTTTTAGAACCGAAAAATCTGTAAAGTATTGTTGCCAGTTCAGCACGTGTTGCATTGTCACGAGGATGAACTGTGTTTTCTGTTCTACCCTTAATTAAACCAATTCCAACTGCCCAATTCAAAGCAGAAACAGCATATTCAGAAATTTCGTGAGAATCTGCAAATGCAAGATTTTCTTCAAGAGTAGTTGTTGCCATACCCTTATACTGTGCATAACGGAATATCATAGCTACAATCTGTTCTCTTGTGATAATCTGATCTGGAGCAAACTCTGTTTCTGTAATACCCTTTACAATACCATTCTGATGTGCCCAGATAACTGCATTTGCATAGTATGCACTCATATCAATATCTGCAAAAGGAATGCTTCTGTTTACTGCGGGTTCGCCTTCGTTTCTGTAAAGGATAGTTGCAAGCATTGCTCTTGTTACAAGTAGTTCAGGAGCAAATTCTTCTTCTGCAACACCATTCATAAGGCCCATTTCATTAACGAACTTAACAGCTTCATAGTACCAGTCAGCTTCCTTAACATCATTAAATATCATTGTTGTAGCGGGCTTATCTGTATCTTTATCATCTTCCTTAACTTCTTCCCACTTAGCATAGAGGGTAAAGCCATTTGTAACTTTTGCTGTAAAGTCATAAGAAGTTGTCAATTCAGCGTCTGTATACCAACCAACAAATTTATAGCCTTCTTTGATAGGATCAGCTGGCTTTGCAAGAACAGCATTTTCTTTCACTGTTTTGCTTGCTACAGAAGAACCGCCATTGCTATCAAATCTAACTGTATACTTTGTCGCTTCAACGCTACCGCCGCCGCCACTGTTATTACTGTAGTGAATCAGCTTTGGAATAACTTCTGTTTTTGTACCACTACATACCGAACATGTATAGGTTTTAATACCTGTTGTTTTGTAAGTAGCAGGAGTTGTTACCACGCCTGCATCCCAAGTATGTGCTTCGGTTACTACGTCGCCACATGCACATTCCTTCTTGTGGTTATCGTCATCAACCTTTGTCCAGTTACCATATGAATGTCCTGTTTCACAGCCACCAGTAGTTGTACCACCTGTTGTGCTGCCACCGGTTGTTGAACCACCTGTGGTGCTACCGCCTGTAGTTGTGCCACCAGTTGTGCTGCCACCAGTTGTTGAGCCGCCTGTTGTTGAACCACCTGTTGTTGAGCCACCTGTAGTGCTGCCGCCGGTTGTTGATCCACCTGTTGTGCTGCCACCGGTTGTTGATCCACCTGTTGTGCTGCCGCCGGTTGTTGATCCACCTGTTGTGCTGCCACCGGTTGTTGATCCACCTGTGGTGCTGCCGCCGGTTGTTGATCCACCTGTGGTGCTGCCGCCGGTTGTTGAACCGCCTGTGGTGCTGCCACCTGTTGTTGAACCACCTGTTGTTGAACCACCTGTTGTTGAGCCGCCTGTTGTTGTACCACCTGTGGTGCTGCCACCAGTTGTTGAACCACCTGTGGTGCTGCCGCCGGTTGTTGAGCCACCTGTAGTGCTACCGCCGCTTGTTGAACCGCCTGTGGTGCTACCACCGGTTGTTGAGCCACCTGTGGTGCTGCCGCCGGTTGTTGTACCACCTGTGGTGCTGCCGCCGGTTGTTGAGCCACCAGTTGTGCTGCCGCCGGTTGTTGAACCGCCTGTTGTGCTGCCGCCAGTTGTTGAACCTCCTGTGGTGCTGCCACCAGTTGTTGAACCACCTGTTGTTGAACCACCAGTTGTTGAGCCGCCTGTTGTTGAACCACCAGTTGTTGAGCCGCCTGTAGTGCTGCCGCCGGTTGTTGAACCTCCTGTGGTGCTGTCGCCGGTTGTTGAACCTCCTGTGGTGCTGCCGCCGGTTGTTGAGCCACCTGTTGTGCTGCCGCCGGTTGTTGAACCTCCTGTGGTGCTGCCGCCGGTTGTTGAACCGCCTGTGGTGCTGCCACCGGTTGTTGAGCCACCTGTAGAATGACTTTCAGTATCAATAGCAATCACATAATTAGATGCATGATTAAATCCAAATTTAGCATTACCATTTGCATCAATCTCGATTGCTTCTTTGAATTCTAAAGAATTTGTTGCCTCATTGAAGTAATATAAATTCGCCCATAAGCCTGCATAGTCTGAATCTAATCCGACATTCAGATACATTGTGAAGCCAAATTCACCATTATGTGCTAATTCAACCTGAACAGTTTCCACTGCTTCAATCTCATTAACTACCTCTGCAGGTATTGTTTCTACATTTAACTGAACATTTAAGTTTATTTTACTGAAATTAACTTCCTCAGGAATATCCCCACTGTCAATTGTCCAACTTGTACCATTGTCCATCTTGAATTCAACAGTTGTGTTGGTGCCAGCTATTGTTTCAAATATTTCAGCAGGAACTTCTTCTGCCCCATTCATATCAACGGTAATTGTATCCTGCTGAGAATTTGAAATCTCAGCTTTAATATCTTCCCAACCTGTAACTTCATCGATTGAAGGAAGCTCTCCATCTGTAGTTGTTCCACCTGTTGTGCCACCACCTGTGGTATTTCCACCGGTTGTATTACCGCCCGTAGTGGAACCGCCAGTTTCATCGTCACCAGTAGTTGTACCACCCGTCGTTGAACCGCCGGTTGTTGAACCGCCAATTTCATCATCATCGGTAGTTGAGCCACCTGTTGTAGTGTCACCGGTTGCTTCCTCATATCCACAATCAGCGCATACGCCATCAACAACTTTGTGAGTTTCAGTTACGACATGGCTTGAATCTGTTGCACAAACCTTTTTATGATTGAGTTCATCAACTTCTGTCCACTCGCCATAGCTATGTCCAAGTTCAGGAATAGCTTCTGTGTCTTCAATACCGCAATATGCTCTCTTACAAGTGCGGAACTTTAATCCTTCTTCCTCACAAGTTGGCTCTGTTCTTGTCTGCCAGTCACTCCAATCGTGACCGTCGTTACAATCAATGCCGTCAACGTTAACAGTACCTGCCACGTAATTAAATACAACAGGAACACCGTCTTTTTCAATAGTATCACTTACTACACTAACCGCTGCCTTACCTGAAGGAGCATTCTCCTTAACTGTAAAAACAAGATTAAACAATGTTCCGGCTTCTGTAGCATATGCACTACTGCCGGCAGCAGAGATCTTACCCGCATTTACATTACTCTCTACAAGCAACGGATTCAGATAAGCAATATCCATTGAACCAACACCAGGAATCTCATACTTAAATGTTGTTTCAAAAGCCGTCAAACTTAAACGCTCGGTATCATAGTTGATTGCCCAGTCAAAGTTTGTAAAGCTGGGGTTGTTTGCAACGGAGACTGTCACCTTGACATCTTCTCCAATTGCCGTCGCTTCCTCAACACTCGCAACAGTAACTGTTGGCTGATTGCTTGCCGAAACAGGTACAGCAAACATTGTTGCCATTACTGCAATACTGAGGAGAATTGATAAAATTCGTTTCATAATAACAATTCCTTTCTATAAATATAATATTATGTTAATTATTATGCATTTTGAGTTGTCGGAATTAGTGACTTACAGCATACTTTAAAATTTCCACAGCATCACCGCTGTTTACTTTTCCGTCACTATTAATGTCAGCATATTCGATGTTAAAATTATCAACATCTAATCCAACTGCATACTTAAGAACAAGAACTGCATCTGCACTGTTTATCTTTTCGTCACAGTTAACATCACCTAAATCAAACTCAGGGATAAATCTTTCCTTCAAGATACCAAGTCTCGTTTCTATCCACTCTTTCATATCAGCAACAACCAAATCATAATTTGCATTGTCCCAGATATGACCTGTTGCTTCAGGTTTACCTATTCTGACATATGGCCATAAGGTGTAATTCATTTCTGCATTTGCAGAGAGCTTATTGTAATGCTGATTTATGATACCCTCATCACCAAGAGCACCTTCAATAAGCGTTATTGCTTCGTCTTCAAAGAATTCTGCAAGCTTCTCTTTAAATATCGGAATATTTATCAAAGCTTCTGCAAGATAATGATAGTCTTTAGTATTAGTACCAATATATTTGTCCCAACCTGTACCAAGAGTCATATCCTGATCCCAGATAGGTCCGACATACATAATGCCGTTTGCATCCTTGTTAAAATAAAGTGATGAAATAAATCCGTCAGGATTCAAACCAAGTTCCTGCATAACAAATATTTTAACAAGCGAATCAATATCTACATATTCATAGAAGTATTTTCCTGTTGCTTCGTTATATCCGGTATAATTATTATTGTAATCTACAGCATAAACCGCATCTTCAAATTCCTGATAATACTCACTGATGTATTTAACGGCATTTTCACTTAACCATTCGGGAGATTTGAGATTAAATCCTTTACCCTTTCTGGTCTTAAATCCGTTTGCTTCATCAATATAATTGTGATTCAATTCGATGAGGTAACCACCCGTAATATCTGCTGGGTCAGTGAGACCGGCTGTGTATTGATATTCCTGATTATAGCTGTTTGTGCCGGTTTTAATGGTTACATTCTCGCCGTATCCTGTATTTGCTTCTTCGTAAGCTGTTTCCATATCAGTAATATCAACTGATGTACTACCTACAGAATTCTTTTCACTTACAAGATATACGCCGCGATATTCACCATCGTACCAAAGGTTTACCCAATCACTGTCTGCAGTGTATTTAATACCCATATCAGCAGCCAGGTCTTTCATAAACTTATCATGCATCATTGTTGCATCGCCATAATTAGCTAACAGCACCCATGTCTTTATTTTTTCACCATTGCCAATCAAGTCGGTCTTATTATCAAGTTTAATTTGATATGCTTTTTTGTTGTAATGAGCAAATGTTGAATTACCGCGTGCTTTAATCTCGGTAAGAGCACCATTGAATATCTCGCTGCCGGATGCATCCACTAAAATCATTTTTGCTGTAGCTCTATTTCCTTTTACTGCATCAACAAAGTATCTGTCTTTAGCTGCATCATCGCTCTTGATGAACATAGAAGGAATGTCCGAACCCTGCATAAATACGATTTCCATAGCATCACAATTATCTGCCACTACATTTACTTTGTAGCAATTGCCTTCCTTGGTTGATATCTTATTCATATCATAGGCAACTTCGCCACTACTTGCATCAGCTGATGTGCTTCCCACATTACCGGAAATTGTTACCTTGCTAACCGGTATAGCATCACCTACAGCAAAACTTAACTGCACATTTTCGATATTTGAATGAGCCGGAAGCATAATATAATTTACGCTATCCTTAGAAATCATTGTGATTTCGTTTTCATTATCCAATACCTTGATTTCACTTAACAGGTCCTGAGTGCCCGGTAAAGACTTGGTTGTAGCTGTAACATCCGCCCATTTAGAACAGTTGTAAAGTTTCTCTTCGCCATCCGTCGAGGTAGCAGATGTTGCAACAGAATAACTATATGCGGTTTCGGGAGTCAGCCCTGTTACAGTATAGCTTGTATGAGTTGTCTGGCCCAGATACTGTCTGCTACCATTAACATACTTATATACTCTGTAATAATCAGCCCCCGACGCTTTATCCCAGGTAAGAGTTATAGAATTAACTCCCGGTTGAGCTTTGAAATTGGTAACACTTGCGGGCAGGATAATATATTCCAGCTTTCCTTCACCATAATAGTTACCTTTTCCATTAAAGTTTACATATGCCTTACCTACACCTTTATCGTTCGTCCACGAAATATACAAATCTCTCATCGTATTGTCAGAATTAAGGTTTGCATCGTTTGACCAGGTAAGTGCTGTTTTACCATCAAAGGTTACATATGTTGACGGACGAATTCCGCCAGCCTTATGCTCGTATCTGGGTGTCGTAGTTGCTGTTCTTGGGTTTTCTACTGTTCCGAAATTAATGGTTGCAGTAGAAATATCTTTGCCTATAGTTTCACAGCCATGAATACGGCACTTGAAATTTGCATCCCAATCGTGTCCCTCGGGGAATATAAATGCACTTTTGGTTGTTCCTTTACAATTATTACATGTGTAGGTTATGCATCCGCCCTTAACACAAGTAACAGGGTTGCTCACTGATACAGTATATGCATCTCCATCAGCGTGACAGTGGTACATATCTCCGCCTACCAGCTGCCATGTAGACTTCATAAGTTCGCCAAGCTTTGCATAGTAGGTCTTTCCACCGTTTTCAAACAAGCCTGTGTACTTCTGCTGACCAACGTTAATACCATTTTCACCAAAGTCATAATAGTAGTTGTCTGCCTGTTGAACACCTGTGAGTCTTACGCCATTAATATAATAAGCAAAACCGCCGTCTTCGTTAACCCATCCGTTTTTCTTTGACATCGAAAGAGTGTATCGATCTTCAAAAGTCTTATATGTATCGGCAAAGTATGCGCCGCTTTCGTCTTTTTCTTCACCATTTGCATCAATAAAGGTATTTTTAAACGGATACAAGTTGTACATATCCTGATTGCCGAGATCGGTTGCAAAAGTATATAAAGCATTTGCTCTAAGATATATTGTGTACCCTACTTCTCCAACGTGTATAGCATTCAGTTTATCATTTTCTTCCCACACACCATCTTTGGGTGTCAGCTTTATGCCTTTAAGCATACAAAGTGGGTTTGCGGTTTCGGGTTTAATTGCCGCTGTCTGGTCAATCCACCTGAGCGTTAAAGAAAGTTCATTTAATTCTTCATTGAGTTCTGCATTCTCAAGATGGAAATATTCATTTATTACTTTCATCTCGCTGTAGTCAACAGTAAATCTGTCATCAAATTTTAGTACAGGCTTTACCTCTGTAAGAACGCTGACACGCTCTGCTAGCTGGAGAAGGAAGTTCCATGCTGAAGCGTCAGCATCGTCCGCACCCGGAAGCATAAATGTAAGGTCTGAAAGCTTTGAGGGAATCGGTATTTCTTCCATATCAATCGCAAAAATATATGATGTAACCATATTTTCATCTGGATCTTCGGCAAAATATGTAATCGCATCATCAGTTAATGCATTTGAAACCTGACGATCCCAAGCAAGCTGTCTGTCACCGCCTGTAGCCTTTGCAAAATCAAATGTGTTTTCCCCCTGCCTGTAAAATTTAACAGGCAAATTACTTGTAATAGCCAAATTGTTCTTGAGCTTTGCGATAATCACCGCGCTATCAACTAACATCGCCTCCGCAGCGTGAAATCTATAGCCATCAAAAGTTCCTGCAGTTTGCGGGTTAATTGACATCACAACATCATTTTCATTAATTGCAACTGCATTTCCCTCATAAGTTGCATCAAGGGGAATCTCAACATCTGAACCATATACAACTTCTATAGCCTTTCTCTTGAAATCTACACTGTCGGGAGTTACCACGTTAATGGTCTTCTCGCCAATTGCCGCACCGTCACTTAAGAGCTGAATATCAAAAGTATTATTAGCTGTTGCTGTAAAAATACCATCATCGGTGATTGTTGCAGCATCTGCATTTGTTGCAATTTTCCAAGTACAGTTTCCAGGAAGGTCTACTACATTGCCTGTCGCACTTAAGCCAACAGGAGTAATTTTAATCGGAGTTCCAACAGTCACATACGAATAATCGCTGTCCAGCCTTGCATGGTCAAACTTTGTAGATGACGGAGCTGTTGAAACCATCATGAGAGAAGTGCTTACTGATCGAGCATATCCATCAGATGGTTTGCTAGTAACTTCGAGTTCTTCCTTTCCTTCGGGCTTTGAAACAAAGGTTGTTGAACCGCCGCCATCAAGGTTAACAGCTGTATAACAGCCTGCTTCAAGCATTATCTGTGCAATTTCCTGCATACTTCCGCCGCAGGAGCGAGGTTCCTGTCTGCCGTCGAGAACCATAAATACTACCTTGCCGGTTTTTGTTATACCTACAGCCGTTCTTGACGCACGATCTGCATAATAATTCGCAGTATGTCCAACTGCTATCTTACCGTCTTTTACAAGTGTTACACCAAATGCACCAACGCCATCACGAAGCTTATCTTTATATGTAGAATTATATTCCGCTGTTGTTCCAATAACCGCTTCGCCTTCCTTGGTGATACCAAAGAAGCCCGATGCATTTATGCCGTGCCATTCTTTTCCGTCCATAACCAGCAAACCGCCCGGTTCACCAGTTGCCATATTATATCCATCCGCATTAATTGCGGCAACAACCTGATAATTTTCGATATATTCATCGCTGTCGGGGTTGCCGTGTTTACTCTGTGCTGCATTTGCCTGATCTAAAACTCTTGACATCTTCCAGCCCTTTGCGGGATCATTTTCATTATAGTTTGCATAAACCGTAACATTGGGGTTTGAAAGGTCCGCTGTTGCAGTATAATAAACCATCTGCTTTCCATCCGCAGTAGTTGCATAATGAGTTTCATGCATTACACCGGGAGCAAGCTGTGAATACTCTGTATCAAATTCAGAAAAATACGGATTGCTTTCAATCTCAATATAATCTCCTGCAAGACTACAGATATAATCTGCAAAAGTGTAACAAGCTGCTTTTCGTAAATTGTTAATATTTTCCTGACTTGTTATAAAGGTTCTTGTACCCTCAAGTGTTGTAATCATTTTATTGCCGGTATATGCCGTGTATACAGCACGTCTTACCTGCTCTCTTGTTCCTATATTGCCAAGACGATTCTTCAACAAGTATTCTGCTCTGTCTTTTACGGTTAATCCCTCGGTAAAATACTCCATCATAACTGACGCCAAAGAGCCTGTTCCTGTACTAAAATCAAAGCTATATCCTCTGTCTAGAACGGTGTTTAAAATATAATATGCATCCAAATCACCATAAAAATCGCTTTCGCTGAACACATCGCTTTCCTGAGGATCCTTTAAGAAATAACCCTCTTTAAGAACTTGCACCATTTCCTCAACAGTACCGCTGACTTCTTTCGCATCTGCTGAGGATATTAAGTCAACAAGGTCGCCTGCCCATCCGCCAACATCGGCGTGATTTTGGCTACCCTTATTGGTATATGAAATATCCATCGTTCCAAACATATGACCAAAATCAACCACGTCTCCGTTAGGAAGGATAAATTCATTTACGTTTTTAAGTGCTGTAACCTTAAGATAGTCATCTACATTATCAATTTGTGCATTTTCCCCGTTTTCAATCTCTCTTACAAAATTAGCAAATCCAGCATTTTCATATCCTGCCATGATTCCCCATGAGCCTGAATTATACCGTTCTACACCTGTACGAATATACTTTATTATAAGCTCTAATGGGTCAGTCCCGGGATGTTCTATCGCGTACATATTTGCAAATCCCTCAAGCATATAAAGATTGTTTGCAAACTCCTCATAGCTATTAATTTCGGGTTCTCCAAGAGCAGGTATTGGTTTAAATGTTGTGTACGAACAACCTTGCCATATGTTTGCACAATAATAATACGGCTCCCAACCATTTTCGGTGTATGTTGGTTTCTTTCCTTCAACATAGTAAAGATTGTGCCTGCCGCCATTGACACACACATCACTATTTGTCCCCACATCTTCTGCAAAAACGGGGATTGCCGGAATTACCATAGACAATGCTATCAGCAACGATGCGCCTCGCTTTAAGAAATTCTTTAACATTTTCTCTCCTCCAATTTAAAATGCATACTATAATTTATTGTGCACAATTATCACTTTTTTATAGTTCTATTTCCTCAACGCCTGAAACCGGAGTCATTACCTTAACGCCGTCCCATGCATAAATTTTAATCATTTCAACTCCAGCTGAAGGCAGTGAAGCTTCTTTGAGAGTTGCTGCTGTACCCTGAACTATGCCAAGCAACCTTCCATACAAATCAAAGGTAGCAAATGTAATCTGGGTATCGTCCGATACTTCTTCAACTAAGGTCGTACTTATTATAATATCATCGTTATTTATGGTATATGTTGTGCCGGTTACTATTTTTTCGAGTCCACAAGCCGAGCAGTTTATACCAACAAATGTATGGTTATCTGCATCTGCCGGGATTTCCTCTGTCTTTGTTGCTCCGCAACCAGCACAAGCAAATGTTTTAATGCCTGTTCCTTTACAGGTTGCAGGTGTTGTTACCACACCGCTGTCCCAACTGTGTGCTGCAGTTACTGTGTCGCCGCAGGCACAAGACTTACTATGGTTGTTTTCGTCAACCTCTGCCCATCCGCCATATGTATGTCCCAGTACAGGTACTGTCTCCTGTTCTTTAATGACTGTATTACAAGCAGAACAATATGAACCTTCGGTTTTTCCCTCTTCGGTGCAAGTAGGTTCAACTGCAGGTGTTGTTGTTACTGCTGTGTGGTTAACACTCTCCGGTTCCCACTTTCCGTCAGAATAAGCATATATAGAACAACAATCTCCTAAATCTTCCGGATTGGTATAGGTGCCATCCGCATTTTTGAGCTGAGCTGTGGTAATTGGAATCTGTGCATACGTGCTATTGGCTTGATCCAGCTGATAGGTAGCTTTTTCTACCCCTTGAATCATTTCTATCTTTCCTGTGCCGTCAGAAACAATTTCAGCTTTGCCTTGGGTTGTATATACATACCCTTCACTAAGGTCAAGATTTCCGTTTATGTTAACCTTAGCATCCACCAAATCGGCAACTGTCCTTGTGTAAGTCCTGCCGGGAACAAAAGTTAATGCACGCAAAGGAACACTTGACGGCGAGCAATAACCAGCCCATTCATCAGCATCATACACATAAATGCTGCTTCCGCTTTTTAATGTGCCGTTTGCACCCTCTTCAATATTTATAACGGAACCCGGCAAAAGGCATAAATCCTGTTCGATATGTGCATTGCTTCCGCCTTTAACATTAATCGTGATATTACTGTTAACAGGGAGTTCGTATTGACTTGAATCAACGGTATAAATACTAATAGTCATTTTTACAGGAGAAATGCTCATATCTCCGTTAAGCTCAACAATCAGTCTGTCGGTTGAACCATCGTATTTTTTTACCACATATCCATCTGTCAAATTAAACATGGCATTGGTCTGCCCAAAGAAATTAACCGATGAACTTGCAACTGTTGTGCCAAACATACATACAGATGTGCGAGTAGTTTCCTTAGCTCCGGCGTAAACAGTCATAGGAACCTCTATATTCTGTATGTAATACTGAGAAAAGAGAAATACGCCGTTTTTCATAGACATTGTCTGAGTACCTCCACGGAAATCGGTAACCTGAAAATACTCAAAAACCTCTGCCCCGCTTTTTACAGATACTGCACCATCACCGGTAATGTAACCCCATGCATACAGCTTTCCGCCATTTTCAACAGTAATAGAACTGTGTTCCTGCATCCTTATAAAACTTACATTTCCTATCGGTGAACCTGAATTGGAGTCTGAACCGCCGGCAGCAAAATGCTTAGCCGAAAGGCTGATTGACCCTTCTACGGTAATATTTGCACCACTCGCCATTGTAAGTGTTCTGTATTCCTCAGGTTGTGTATATCCACCTATATCGGCTTTAGATACTCCAGGCGGTTCAGCAGTATATAATGTATTTTCTGCATCAAACGGTATCAAAAGAGTTGTTCCTGCCGGAATCGTGTAATTACCTGCCGGAAGAGTGCCGTCACAAATGAGCACAATGTTATTACCCGTTTGAGCAGCTATATTCAAGTCACTTAACAGATAAGTGTTATCAACCATAAAATATGGTGTATTATCCTTGCTGAACAAAGGTGTAATTGTTTTGTCGCCAAGAGATTCCTGGGTATACTTTGTAGACCTTGACATAATTTTCCCTGTTTGATCCACCCAGGCAAAGAATGTAGCATCTGTCAAAGGAACCAGGTCAATTTCCACGCCTGCAGTTTCCTCAATTGTGATTGTGCTTCCGCTGGTAATAGCTGCTCCGCCTGCTGTTACAGTACATAATGCACTATCAAATTCCACAGTCACGTTTGACGCTGTCGGTGCAAGGATATATGTAAAATTTTCAAGAGTTAATGTTGCTGTCTTTTTGCTATAAGAAGATGCCTTAACCGACAATACAATGTCCAAAGTTCCCCCACCCACAACTTCTGTAGTATAATTACCACTTGCATTGCTAACCGCCTGTCCGCCAATGGTAAATGACGATTGTCCTGATACGGTATATGAAAATGCAATTGTCGCAACGGACGAAGCCGTGTTATTCAAAGTAATTGTATTATCTGCGGAAGACCAAAAACTAGCCGACACGGTAGCAGTATATTTTGTCGCATCTCCCGAGCCAGTCCCCGCACTATTTTCTATAGTTAAATTATCAAACAAATTAATTGTTGCCGCAAATGTCTGCAGTGACATTGCAAAAATAAAAGTAAGCATAACAACCGCCAACATCGTGAATTTAGACAATTTATTCAACTAAAACTCCTCCTTTTTTATGCTATAATTACATACATTTCACATAATGACATAATTTCACACTAACCTTATCACAAAAATGACGAAAAGTCAATTATTTTTTCGCTTTTTTCCTTTAATTATCGCAGTTTTTTTAATATTAGATTTTATTGTTATGTCTTTTTCATCTCGTTCTCCTCCGTATATGTTACTTAATATGTTATTTAATATAACATATATTTACACCCCTTGTCAACATATACTATATGTGAGGTGAGTTGTTATGGAAGATAAGCTTATTATACGAAAAAAGAATTTAAAAGGCGAGGATGGGTATAAGACATTTTCGGTGAGAATAAAAGAAGAAACTGTTATAAGATTAAACAAATTATCTGAAGAAACTAACCGTTCGCGAAATGAATTGATCAACATTTTATTGGATTATGCCATTGATAACAGCAAGGTGAAATAAGGGTAAGTAACCTTCACTCGCACGAGGCATATTTTATCTAAATTGTTTCTTTGAAACTGCTAAATTATATTCGCCTTAAACGTGCATATCACATTTGGGTGCCACAGGAGCTGAACTTGTTCAATTTAGCTCGACGATAGGCGAATTTAGCTGAAAAAGAGATAAATTTTACTGTCGGTAAAATTTATCTCTTTTTCTTGGTGGAGGCGAGGGGAGTTGAACCCCTGTCCGAAAACCTATTCATATCCGGCGCTACGAGTGTAGTTTGTGGTCAGAATTCCCGATTATTACAGCCCACAAACAAACTGTAATAACCGGTAGCTTCATAAATTCATGACCCGATCAAAGCTTTTCGGATTCACGTTCACCGCTTGTTTTGATACCCGTGTTTCCCGTCGCGGTAACAGGAAGCGGGCAGCGCCTATAACTTAGGCAGCGTAAGCTAAATTCTTATTAGCGTTTAATTTTAAGTTTGACATTGTTAACGCAGTTGCCGCTGCGACTCGCTCCAAATACTTCAAAATCCCCGTCGAAACCATTACGCCCCCATATTTAATTTATCTGAGCTGCTCCTTCAAGGCACGATTCATATTCCTTTTTGCATCACGCTCGGCAATTGCTTCGCGCTTATCATAGTTCTTTTTTCCTCGGCACAAGCCAAGGGCAACCTTGACATACGAACCCTTAAAATATATCTCCAGCGGAATCAGTGTGTAACCCTGCTGCTGTGTAAGACCAATAAGTTTGTTTATTTCACGGCGATGCAGCAAAAGCTTGCGCGGCCTTAAAGGGTCTTTATTAAAGATGTTTCCCTTTTCGTAAGGCGAAATATGCATTCCTATAAGAATTGCCTCGCCTGTTTTCACCGATACATAACTATCTTTAAGATTTACCTTTCCTTCGCGAACAGACTTTACCTCGGTGCCACACAAAGAAATTCCGGTTTCATATGTCTCGTCCACAAAATAATCGTGGAAGGCTTTTTTGTTTTTTGAAACTGATTTTATTTTTATCTTATCTTCAGCCATAAGACATATCCATCTCCTTTGTTCAACTTCCGATGTTTTTAGTATATCCCATAAACACAGTTTAGTCAATGTCAAAAAAATTTATATTTTGTTTCATTTTGGTAACAATTTTTATGCAGCATTCATCGGTAATTTAATTATTACACGGGTAAACTCGCCATACTTGCTCTCCATAGTAATTGTCCCTTTATGATTTTCGATAATCTCTTTGGCAATGGCAAGTCCCAATCCGGTGCCGCCCTGCTCGCGAGAACGCGCTTTATCAACACGGTAAAATCGCTCGAATATATGATCAATGTCACCTTCGGGGATTCCAATGCCGTTATCCTCGATTTTTATATAAACCTCGTTGTTTAGAAATCCCGTATAAACGCCGATTGTACCGTTTTCCGGTGTGTATTTCATTGAGTTTGATATGATATTCTTAACCGCACGTTCAATCTGAAACCTGTCTGCATAAACCATAGGAAGAGCGTTTACTGCATTGAAGAGCAGCTCCTGATTTTTATTTTCTGCCTCAATCCGGAAGGTTTCAACTACTTCTCTCAGCATTTCACTCAAATCAAAGGCTTCCATATTCAGCTCCACGCTCTGGGCGTCAAATTTAGAAAGAGTGAGCAGATTTTTAACAAGATTTGTCATCTTGACTGTTTCGTTTTGGATGGTCTTTAAAAAAGAAATCTCCATTTCCTCGCCCACCGGATAATTGTCAAGAAGAGTTTCGGTATATGTCCCGATTGTTGTAAGCGGAGTTTTTAACTCGTGGGAAACTTCTGCAACGAACTTCTTTCTGGATCTGTCAAGGTTAAATTCCTCGGTTATATCACTGAAAACACAAATCACACCTGCTACACGATTTTCCTCCATCCTGAACGGCAGAAAATAAGCCTTTATGTGCTTGTTGTTTATTTCAATCTCTCGGCTTTCAGCCCGGAACTTTGTAAGATACATAAACTCTGCCATACAAATATTTGAATTGAGTCCTTCGAAAAACTTATCAAACCGTATACCCTCGGTTTCATCAATGTTCAACATATTTTTTGCAGCACTGTTTATTGAAATTATTTCCTGAGATGCAGCAAATGCTATAATTCCGTTGTTGATATTTTCGAGAATAACCTCCAGCTTGTGTTTTTCGCCGGCAACGGCGTTGATTGCATTTTTCATTACGCCGCCCATGTAGTTAAATGTTTCGACAAGTGTTCCTATTTCATCCTTAGAAAAAACTTCAAGGTTAGAATCAAAATTGCCTTCAGCAAAATCTTCTGCTTTTTCAGTCAAAATCGAAATAGGATTTGTTATGGTTTTTGAAAGAAAATAACCCAAAAGAATTGATGCTAATGCACCGAATAAGAGTGCCTGAATTATGATATAAAGCATATTCTGCGTCAGGACATTTACTCCCTGTTTGTTGTCCTTAACATAAATTATATAGTCTGCCGCTCCGCCTTCTATGAAATATGCGTAATCCATATATCCGGCGGTAAATCGCGAGCTTTTACCCACCTGACCCGTCATTGCCTGAAGAATATTAGGTGTTTTTTCAAGAGTTTCAGCACCTGTGCCTGTTGTAACAATTCTTGATGCATCTGCTGCATTAAGAACAGCACACTGTCGTTGCTCGGAAAGACCCAGCTGGCTGGAATATGCTGAGATAACCGTATTTATACGGCTTGCTCGCTCCTGCCCTTGCAGGTTGGATGTAAGAGTCTCTGTCATAGCGGCGGTGAACTCTCCGGACATAACCTTATCCATCTGCTCGTTAAAGGAATTTGTATACATTTTAACAATACTGTTAAACATATATGCTCCGATAATAAGCATAATTGCAAGAACCAGCGCTACAAAAATTACAACTATTTTCCATTGCATCTTTTTGAACATAATTCAGTTTCTCCATTAACTATCTGCATTTGTTTTTTATCAGATATTCATAATCACTTTGTCTTAACGTCAGAACCTCGCGGAAAGCCTTTGCAGTTGATGCATAGTAGATTTGAGATGCACTGTCCAAAGGCTCGCTCTTTGCCATCTTTTCGGCTTTTACCGCACGTTCACGGACATTTATATCGTTCCAGTCCTGAGGTGCGTATAAGTCACGACGAAGTCTGTGCTGAGTCATTATTCCCGAATAAGCGGTTTTTTCAATATGCTCCGCAGTAAATCTATCAGGTGCTACACGATGCTCTACAATCGAGTCGGCATTAAGACCAACCTTCTTATTTATTTGTTCCATCATAAAGCAAACAAGGGTTTCCTCACCGCCTGCATAGTTGTTTCCCACTCTGCCGTAGTTGCACCTGAATCCGCCAATCATACGAAGGCACTCGCTTCTGACTGCAAAGTTTGCGCCATACGGGAACTCCCCATAATCCTTCGCGTATCGAAACCCTTTGCCCTCTATCTTCAAATTACTCCAAAGGCCGATGGTTTTATCATTTACCAGCTCTCCTGCATTTTCAGGAACGGTCAGTAATACCTGTCCGCCACAGGTGCCAAGAGAAGGTCTTCCCTCGAATGATTTTATTGTTTCGCTTACCACATTATTTTTCGCAATAGAGTCATCATCTACATATAAAATAATTTCTCCCTTTGCTGCCCACATACCACAGTTGCGGGCAAAAGAAAGCCCCTTTTGCGGTGCTGTTATATAATTGACGCAAATACTTGGATATTCTTTGCGTATCTCCTGCACATACTCCTTAAGCGAGGTTTCACGGATGTTATTATTTACAAACACTATCTCAAATTCGTCAGGATTTGCACGTTGATTGCACAGTGCTTCCATACACGCTTTCAGGGTGTCTGACATTTTGTGAGTGCACAAGACTACCGACAGTTTTTTTGAGTATTCAGACGTCTCCTGAAGCCTTCCTTCAAGAGCATACAGCATATCATTTTTTGCCTTGGCATCAATAAATGAGAACATAGTTTCAATGTCATCCACCCTGTACCCATTATAATCTTTGCCAACACTTTCGCTGAGGGCTATCTTGAAATCAAAGTCTTCGCTGTTTTCTGAATTAACTGCAACCTTAATCGCATCCTTAGGCAATATAACATCGGTTTCTGTTTCACCAAAAGACGCATATATCAAATTGGATGTGCTGCCTCCGAAAAACAGCTCCGAAAAATCTTCTTTAACAAGAATAATATGCCCCGCGCTTTCAAGCTGCTTTTTGAAATTTTCTGCAACAATACTATTCTTATCATCGGATTGTATATACCAAAGAAGCGGTGTCAAATAAAAATCACGCCTGAAATCGTCATACACCATCAGCTTATAACGATTTGCGGTAATCCCCAGCTCTTTATCCTTTGCAGTAAGTGAACCATCGTGCCAGCGATATGAATAAACCGGCTTTATAAAAGATGTATGACGGAGGGTAAGCAATGAATTCATTCGCATCCAATAATCATAATCTTCCAACGTGTGCTTATAGCTTGAATAGCATCCCAGAATTTCTGCCGCAGCTTTTCTGTACATAAAAGCTGCACCAATTGTGTTATTGGCATATGTATTAAGCTCATATGCATTGTTTGGAAAAATTACATTACCGCTGCCAATGGGATATTCAAACCAACCATGCTTTGAATACTTCTTTCCCTTGGCATTTATTAATCGCATATTTCCCCATACCATAGCAGTTTGAGGATTATCCTTCAGCTCGCCAACCATTTTTTCAAGAAAGTCTTCATCCATTACATTATCTGCACTGGTCCAGGTCAAAAATTCGCCCCTTGCTTCGCAAAAACCTCTTGACAATGTACGTGGGATTTTTTTGTTTTCCTGTGTAAGAACACGAATTCTGCTGTCCTTCTGCGCAAAGCTTTGAGCTATTTCAAGAGTATTATCCTTAGAGCCGTCGTTTATTATAATAAGCTCAAAATTTGTATAGGTCTGACGCAAAACCGACTCGATTGAATCTGCCAGAATGTCTCCGCCATTATATACAGGAAGAACGACCGATATCAAATCCTTTACCATAGGAATATGCACCTTGGTAAGGTCAAGGGGATATTTTGAATCCCTTTCTTCCTTATACCTTAAAAATTTGTATTGGTACAGGTTCAGAGGCTTTTCCTCTGGTTCCCGTACACCAAACAAAAGTTTTTTCAAGTAATTGAACATTGATGAAACCTACCTCCCCGGGTTTATTTCTTCCATATATTCAAGAAGCCTTTGCCACGCATCATGATATGATTTTTTATAAAAAATATCAAGTGAGTCGGCTTTCTTTTTTGTGAGAATACTTATTTCTTTTTCTGTTATTTTAATCTGACTTTTTGCATAGCTCTTTGTCCAGCCGATATCCGTGTGTAAATCACAGAAAAATCTGTATGTTGTAAGTGTGCCTGCACGAATGGTTTTTTTAACGTGCTCGTGAGTAAATCTTGAATGGTCAACGCGATGAAGAACCTTAGCTCGGGGCTGCAGCCCAATACCATATCCTATCTGAAGCATTTTAAAGGCAAGTGCTGTTTCCTCGCCACCGGCAAAATCGTTTCCTACTCTGCCATAGCACATACGAAAACCGCCAACTCTCCATATCGCCGATCTTCTTACCCCATAATCTGCACCATAGGGAAATTCAAACTGCTGACTGACCTCACGAAAAGCATTGCCTGAAATTTTAAACTGACTCCACAGGCTTTCCCAGCCCTTTCGGAGAACCTTAGGAGCAGGAAATGGTCTGTCAAGAATTACCTGCCCACCGACAATCCCCACATTGGGATGATATTTAAATCCGGCATATATTTCTTCAAGAAGATAATAATCTGCCAAAACGTCATCATCCAAAAACAAAAGATACTCACCCTTGGCATTCCACATTCCGCCATTGCGGGCATACGAAAGTCCTTTTTGAGGAACCGCCATATATCTTATAAATCCTTCAAACTCTTGATATTTGCGTCTGAATTCCTCAACCGCATCCCTTATTCCTGATGTTTGCGGTGCGTTATCCACAATAATAATTTCATATTCCTTTTTACTCATAGACTGACGAATAACCGACCATATTGCATCTATCAGCTTTTCTCCGCGCATATAGGTGCAGATTATTATGGATATTTTTTTCTCATACTCCTCCGGCTCGTCAATCATTTTTTCCAGCCCGTATAGGATTTTGTTCTTAATCTTCGTATCAGCAAGATCAAACAGAGCCTTTCCGTCCCTGACACGAAACCATCCGCAATAATCGGGAATTTCTTTAAGTTCTGTATTATCGGTCGCTGTTGCCTGAATATCAAAGCTCTCTGCCGGCAATGAGCCATCAGACATCAGTACTGTTCCTGAAAGTTTAATATTTATTCCGTCTGTTGATGCATTCTCGCCCTTTCCGAAATAGGCATAACAAACACAGGAATATTTATCGGGAAAAACTATGTCATTTGCCTCTTCCCTGTCAAAAATCATATGGCCTGCATTTTCTGCCGCCTTGATAAAATCGATGTAATATTGATTGTTCTTATCTTCGGTCTCGACAATCCACACAAGTGCAGACATATAAAAATCCCGCCTGAAATCATCCAAAACCATCAGTTTGTATCGGTTTTTGGTAATTCCCAGCTCTTTATCGTGTGCCGTGAGAGAATCGCTGTGTATTCTATACAGATATAGAGGCTTTTCTTCATCCGTATGCTCTATTTTAAGCAGCGAGTTCATCCTCATCCAATAATCATAATCTTCTAAATTGGTTTTAAATTTTGAATAATCCTCAAGAATGTACGCCGCACTCTTTCGGTACATAAATGCCGCACCAATTGTGTTGTTTGCAAAAGTATTAAGAGCTTCTGCAGATTTAGGAAGACAAACATTACCCGAAAAGAACGGCTTTTCAAACCAGAAGTGCCCTCTTTTTATTTTGCCGTCTTTATTTATAAGACGCATATTCCCGTAAACCATTGCGGTATGTGGCTTGCGCTGCAGATTTTCAACAAGAATTTTTACACAGTCGGGCAGCATAATGTTATCAGCACTGGTCCATGTTAGAAATTCTCCCTTTGCCGCACGAAAGCCCACCGAAAGAGCCGTCGGAAGCTTTTTGTTCTCTTGATTAATGATTTTAATTCGCTTGTCGCAAGCTGCAAAGGATTTAGCTATCTCCAAACTGTCATCTGTTGACCCGTCATTAACAATAATCAGCTCGATTTTTTTATAACTTTGTTTAAGTACCGAATCAATTGATTTTGCCAAAACATTTGAACCATTATAAACAGGCAGGATAACAGACACAAGCCCCTCTTCGCAGGGAACTTCTATTCTTGAAGTCAAATTCTCCATAAGCTTGTCACGTTCACTTTTATATCTGTTAAATTTCGCCCGACACAGTTGCAGCTTTCTGCGTTTGTTATGACCTACATTCTCACGCAGCAACGCCTCGGTAAGCCCTTTGCGAAGAGTTACCATCAAGCCCATTCTTTTATAATCAGAAAGCACAAGAAGTGATCTTATAAAAGAAATACCCGTTTTCTGCAAGATTTTCTCGATTTTAAGACCAGTCCTCCAAACGTAAGTATCGTGAAGGTCAATCTCCGCCTGCTTGTGCTGATTTGCCTCAAACTGAATCTGCATAATCGCATTACGATCTGCCTCAATTCTTTCCTCCAGTTTTCGTTTTTCTGCCTGAAGTTCCTCTATTTTGCTGTTTAAATCATTTTTTTGAGCATTATTCAACTTATCCATTTTATTCTCCCAGTGTGATTTCTGACGGAACCTTTAAAACTCCAAAGTATTCTTTATCACACATAATTTTTATATAAGCCGCCCCTTCAATATAATCATAATAAGATATAGGCAACGTATGACGCATCTCAAGCCCAGATGTTAAGGTATATTCTCCCACATTAAGATATGCAGGAAACATAATCTTGACAATGTTTCTGCCTGTTCGCTTAAATCTCATATCATAGTCATGAAGTGCCGCAACCATCAGGTCTACGCCGTTTTTATCCTTAAGCGAAATTGCAAGTCCCGTAGTCGAAAGATCGGCATCGCCGGGGACATCCACAACCGTTTCTACCGTAATTGTATCTCCTGAGAAGAAGACTTCGGTTTCTTTATCTCCTTTTGATACTCTTACATTTTTTATACATCCGATTTTTGAACCAAATCGGTTTATTTCATTAAATTCCTTTTCCTGTTCAAGAAGTTCTTCGGTCTTTTTATTAAGACCCTTTACGCAAGCTTCGGCATCTGTTTCGTTGCTTGTTATAAACTCCATATATTTGGAAGTTACTTCACTAACATCGCCGTCCATAATAAGCTTGCCGTTGTCAAGCCATATTGCTCTGTCGCAAAAACGACGCACGGCATCAACATCGTGGCTTACAAAAAGAATTGTTTTCCCTTTTTCTTTAAGCTCTTCAAATTTATTATAACACTTTGCCTGAAAACGATAGTCACCAACGGCTAAGGCTTCGTCAACAATAAGAATGTCGGGGTCTGTATTTATGGCAACAGCAAATGCCAGACGCACAAACATACCGCTGGAATAGTTTTTTACAGGGCGATTTATAAATTCACCTATTTCTGCAAATTCGGCAATTTCATCCACTTTTTTATCAACATCTTCTTTTTTCATTCCCATAATTGTTCCGTTTAGGTAAATATTTTCAATACCCGTATATTCAGGATTAAAGCCCGTTCCAAGCTCCAAAAGGGCAGAAACCGTTCCGTCCATAACCTTTTCACCGGAAGTCTGGTTAATTACTCCTGTAAGAATTTTTAAGAGTGTGGATTTTCCTGAGCCGTTTTTTCCTATGACTCCCACAGTTTCGCCTTTTTCTATCGAAAAATTAACATCGGACAAGGCATAAAATTCCTGTATTTTACCCTTGTATTTCTTTGGGAAAAGTGACTCTTTTATACGGTCACCGGGTTTGTCATATATTTTGTATATTTTTGTAAGGTTTTTTACTTCTATCATTTTAGTCCCTCTCTTTTGGACTTTTTTCTTTTTTTACTATGCAAAAAGGGCATAAATGCCCTTTTATATATTTTTCTTATAGGTCACAAATGTTATGTATATCCCTTTTTCAGTTTTTATCATTTCTTCACAAACGATATTCCAATTATCCAACTCATCAAAATTCACTAAAAATCTGTCTGCTGTGTATTCTTTGTCAATTTTAGTAATAAACGCTGTATCGGCATAGTCCAACGCACTGCGATACACAGACTCACCACCGATAAAGAATATTTTGTCATCGGGATACACTTTTTGTGCTGATTTTATCGCATCCTCCATACAGGAACAAACAGTTACACCCTCGGGCTTAAAGTTTTTGTCGCTTGTAAGAACAATATTAAGGCGTTTGGGAAGGGGTTTTTGATTAGGAAACGACAAAAAAGTATTTTTCCCCATAATAACTGCTGATTCCATAGTTTTTTCTCTAAAAAATTTCATATCCTCAGGGATATGGTCAAGTAAATCGTTATCCTTTCCTATTCCCCAATTAAGGTCAGCCGCCGCAATTATATTCATAAAAAGTCACCTCTTAAACAGCAACCGGAATGTTTTTTACCTGTTCTCCGGTTTTATAATTTTCCAGAACAAAATCATCAACTGTAAAGTCATAGAAATTGGTTATGTCCTTATTTATAATCAGCTTTGGGGCATCAAATTGCTCTCTTTCTATTAATTCTTTAATGATAGGGACGTGTCTGTCATATATGTGTGCATCCGCAATTACATGAACAAATTCACCAACCTGAAGACCGCTAACCTGAGCAAACATATGTACCAAGGCTGCATACTGAGAAACATTCCATCCGTTTGCAGCTAAAATGTCCTGTGACCTTTGATTAAGAATTGCATTAAGGGTATTTCCTGTAACATTAAATGTCATACTGTATGCACAAGGATATAAATTCATTTCATTTAAATCCTGATGAACATAAATATTTGTCATAATTCTGCGGCTGTGGGGGTTATTTTTTAAATCATAAAGAACCCTGTCTACCTGGTCAAAATCGCCTTCGGGATATTTATGCTTAACACTCATCTGATATCCGTAAGCTTTACCTATTGAACCGTCCTCATCTGCCCAACTATCCCAAATATGACTGCCTAAATCATTTATATTGTTTGATTTTTTCTGCCATATCCACAGAATTTCATCAATTGCACTCTTTAAGTATGTAGGGCGCAAAGTCAAAATTGGAAATTCTTCTGCCAAGTTATATCTATTAACTACACCAAATTTTTTTATGGTGTGAGCAGGAGTTCCATCTTCCCATCTGGGACGGACCTCGGTTTCTTCATCAGACCACCCATTTGCAATTATATCTTTGCACATATCGACAAATATTTTATCTGCTTTGCTCATAATACTTTTCCCTTTTTATTTATTCTTTTTTTGTATTATTTCTACTATTTTGCTGACCAATTTATCTGCAAAAATAACTGGCAAGATAACTAATAGCACCATTTCTACTGTTTTACTTCTTATTTCAGAATATGTAAATCCATTTTCTATACTATATCCTTTGATATAAATGAAAATTATACATATTAAGGTTAAAACAATATAAAACAATCTTCTTAGGATATTCAACTAAAAATCACCTTTTTCTTTATCAAATATCCAAATTTACTACTGATTTTGAATGTTCTTCTATAAAGTCACGTCTTGGTTCAACCTTGTCACCCATAAGGATTGTAAATATTTCATCAGCACGTCTTGCATCCTCAAGATCAACACGAAGCATTATTCTTCTTTCGGGATCCATCGTTGTTTCCCACAGCTGTTCAGGGTTCATTTCACCAAGACCCTTATATCTTTGGATTGATGCATCGGGGATTTGTTCAAGAGCTTCTTTTAAATCATCATCGTTATAGGCATATATTACTTTTTTTCCTTTATAAACCTTATAAAGAGGTGGTTGTGCGATATAAACATGACCTTCTCTTATAAGAGGCTCCATATAACGGAAGAAGAATGTAAGAAGAAGTGTTCTGATATGAGCACCGTCAACGTCGGCATCGGCCATAATTACAACCTTGCCGTACCTGATTTTTGATACATCAAAGTCAGGACCTATTCCTGCACCTATAGCGGTAATTACCGGAAGCAGCTTTTCGTTGCTGAAAACCTTATCAATACGTGACTTTTCAACATTAAGCATTTTACCCCAAAGAGGAAGAATAGCCTGAAAACGTCTGTCACGACCCTGCTTTGCACTACCACCCGCAGAATCTCCTTCGACGATATATATTTCTGTAAATTCAGTATCTCTTGACGAACAGTCTGCAAGCTTTCCGGGAAGAGTGCTGCTCTCCAATGCTGATTTTCTTCTTGTACTATCTCTTGCCCTTTTTGCAGCCTCTCTTGCACGGGATGCAGTCATTGCCTTTTCAACAACGATTTTTGCAACCGCCGGATTTTCTTCAAAAAACTCGGAAAGTTTTTCATTTACCATTTTTTCGACAATTGTTCTTATTTCGCTGTTTCCAAGCTTTGTTTTTGTCTGTCCCTCAAACTGTGCCTCGGTAACCTTTACCGAAATTACGCAGGCGATACCTTCTCGGGTATCTTCACCCTTGAGATTTTCTTCATTATCCTTAAGTAATTTATGGGCTCTTGCATAATCATTTATAACTTTTGTCAAAGCCGCTTTAAAGCCTGTTTCGTGTGTTCCGCCTTCGGTTGTATTTATGTTATTGGCAAAACTCATTATGTCTTCGGTATAGCTGTCGTTATACTGAATTGCAATTTCAGCTTCAGAATTTTCACGAATTGAATTTACATAAATCACACCTTCGTGAATTGCAGTTTTGTTTCTGTTAAGATATTCAACATATTCTTTAATACCGCCTTCGTAATGAAGAACATCCTTTCTTTCAATACCCTTTTCATTTGGTCTTTCGTCAGATAAAACAATTTTTACTCCTGCATTAAGGAAGGCTTGCTCGCGAAGTCTTTTAAGAAGAATATCATAATCGTAAATAAGATCTTCAAATATTTCATAGTCTGGCTTAAAATGTACAAAAGTACCAGTTTTATCGGTATCTCCTATAACTTTTAAATCCTCAATCTTTGTGCCACGCTGATATTTTTGATAATAAATATGAGAACCGTCACATATTTCTACTTCAAGATATTCAGAAAGGGCATTAACAACAGACGCACCAACACCATGAAGACCACCTGATACCTTATATCCGCCGCCGCCAAACTTACCACCTGCATGAAGAACTGTAAATACTACCTCAACCGCAGGAAGTCCGGTTTGTGCCTGAATACCAACAGGTATACCACGACCGTCATCACGAACCGTTATAGAATTATCCTCTTTGATGGTTACCTGTATCTCTTTGCAATATCCCGCAAGAGCTTCATCAATTGAGTTATCAACAATTTCATAAACAAGATGATGAAGACCGCGAGAAGTTGTAGACCCTATATACATACCGGGTCTTTTTCTTACCGCCTCAAGTCCTTCTAAAACTTGAATATTACTTTCATCATAAGAATTTTCTACAGGTACATTTGTGATACTTTCTGCCATAATCTTTAAACCTTTACCTTTCTGTCTCAATTTTACTTGAGTAGTTTTTTGGAATTTTAAAAACTAACATTAAATTTCTTTATATTTTTTTATTCTTCCTGCCAGAGCCTTTGTAGATATATTAGTTATATAAATAACCGATTGACCGTTTTCTTCACAAACAACAAATGATTTTGGAATTTCTTCTGAAACATTTCTTACAAAACCTTCTTCTTCAACAATCTTCAAAAATTCTTTTGAATATTTTGAAATTGATGTACTCTCCAAATCAAGAATTGATATTATATTTTTTGTGTTAACAACGGTTTCGCAACCTAAATGTAAGTACATTCTTTCATACTTCCTTTTTCTATTTTAAAAAACTTTCCTGATTCCATATTTACAAATTTTTCTCTGTCGGTGCAGGTAATAAAAATCTGCATATTCTGAAGTTTATTTATAACATAATCCTGACGAATACTATCAAGTTCACTCATTATATCATCAAGAAGAAGAACCGGATATTCTCCTGTTTCTTCATAAAAAAGTTCTACCTCTGCAATTTTCTGAACAAGAACCGCTGTTTTTTGCTGTCCCTGAGAACCAAATAGCTTTAAATCTTTTTCATTAATCTTAAAATCTATATCATCACGATGCGTACCTAAAATACTTTCTCTGTATTTTAATTCTCTTTCAAATAATTCCTTAGATTTTTCAATTAATATAGTTTTTATATTTTTGACTATTTTTTCATCAATATTCAAATTACAGGATATATAACTCATTTCTAACTTTTCTTTTCCGTCAGATATATCAAGCTGTATTTTTTGAGCTATATTTTCTATTTTTTTTATATACTCATATCTTATTTTTATTATATATGCAGATAATTCAATTATTTTTTCATTTAATACATCAAGAAAGATTCTGTCAATATAATCTTCCTTTAAAAGATTATTTTTTTGTTCAATTAATCTTTTAAAATCAGAAAGGGCAGCAACATATCCTGGTCTTAACTGACTTATCATAACATCTATATTTTTACGACGTTTTTTTGGTCCTTCACGAATAAGACTTAAATATTCAGGTCCAAAAAATACCACATTAAATCTTCCCACAAGCTCACTGTTTTTTGAAATTGGTATTTCATTTATAAATATCTTTTTCTTTTTGGATTTCTCAATTTTTATTTCTCCAAAATTTTCATTATCTCTTGAAATAAAATTCATAGAAATTTCCGCACATTCTTCCCCGAATTTTATCATTTCATAATCTTTTGAAGCTCTGTTTGATTTACCTAAAGAAAACATATATATTCCTTCAAGAATATTTGTCTTTCCCTGAGCATTATTGCCGTAAATTATATTTAACTTATCATGAAATTCTAACTTTTCATTTCCATAATTTCTAAAATTTTTTAAATATATATCTTTTACAATCATTATTTAAGCTTTCTGGGAAGAAGAAGATACAAATATTTATCTCCCTCCAACGGTCTTACAATCATAGGATTTATATTCTTTTTAAAATTTATTTTTACAGTATCATCATCACAAGCCCTCAATACATCAAGAAGAAATTCGTTAAAGAAACCAATCTCTAAATTTGCATCGCCTGTTTCAACACTTATATTATCATCCACGTTTCCTATAATTGTCTCGCAGGAAATATTGATGTTGTTATCCATAATTTTAAGTTTTACAGGCGCATCGTTTGAATTTCCGTTTATAATAAGAGATGCACGGTACACACTATCAAAAAATTCATTCAATGGACAAATTAGTTCTATTTCTCCATCCTGATAAACTGCACTTTCGTATTTTAAATATTCACCTTCTATAAGACGGGTTACAATCTTATAATTTTCAAATGTAAATACAGCATTTTTTGATGTACAGTTAATTTCAACAATATCTTCGCCATCTTTTATAATTTTATTTAATTCACCCAGAGTCTTAGCAGGAACTATAAATCTTTTATTTTCATAACTAGAATCAAGATGATATGTTCTTATTGCAAGCTTAAAGCTGTCTGTTGCAACCATTTTTATTATATTATCTTGTATATCAATAAGACATCCTTTTAAAACAGGCTTATTATCACTAAGAGAGGTACAAAATATTGTTTTTGATATCATTTCTTTTAGTGAATTACTTTTTACTTTTATTGAATATTCCTTATCTACAAGAGGAAGCTCAGGAAAATCTGTAGGATTTAATCCCATAATTTCAAATTTTGCACTTCCGCTTTTTATTGTACAAAAGTTTATTTCGTTTGTTTCTATATATACTTCTTCCGAAGGGAGGTTTTTTATGATATTTCCAAGCATCCTTGCGTTAAGAACAGTTTGTCCGGGTTTAATAACACGTCCTTCTATTTTTGCTTCGATTCCCATTTCCATATCATTTGAAACAAAGGTAATTATTCCTTCAATATCTGCTTTTATAAGAATTCCTTCAAGAATAGGAAAATTAGAATGTGTTGAAACTGCCTTTGAAACAGAACTTATCGCATCATTAAGTATATTTTTATTACAAATAATATTCATTTTATATTAAAACCCCTTTCTTCGGTAAAATAATTATCCTTTTTAGCCGATTATATTATAACATATGTGGGTAATAAAATCAATCCTTTTTTGCGATTTATGAAGGCTTTTTTTATCAAAATTAATATTTTTATTATATTTTAATATATATTTTATTTTAGGTAGTAGTTGTAGTAGTAGGACATGTTAAAAGTGTTAAAAACTCTTTAAATTGTTGTTATTATCATAAAAATTATGACTATTTTGGATGTTGATAAACTTTAAAAGTTATAAACACTTTTAACAAAATAGATATTTGAAAATTTTATTAACATTCGAATTATATGTTAATTGTATTAATTATGTGGATAAGTATTATATTTTTTAAATTAGTAATTGACAAATCATATAAAATAATATATTATAAAGGATGTAATATTTGATATTACATTATCATATCTGAATAAGAGGTGAAAAAAATGGCTTATACAATTAGTGATGATTGCATTATGTGCGGTGCTTGCGTTGGCGAATGTCCCGTAGATGCAATTTCTGAGGGTGACGGCAAATACGTTATTGATGCAGACGCATGTCTTGATTGCGGTGCATGTGCTGGTGCTTGTCCTGTTGATGCTCCTCAGGCTTAATTAAATTAAAATTTTATAAAAAGAGAGTGCTGCGTCAGTTGTACTCTCTTTTAATATAATAGGGAATTGATTAATTTAAAATTATAATAATAAAATGAATGTGCAAAATTTTAGGCTTTGCCAAAATGAAATTTGTGAAACAAAAACGTAACTGCATCGACCGCCGTCTGTGACGAGCGGTGAAGATGCTTTGTTCTTTACAGGTGAATTATGGATATTAATATTTTTGAAAAAGGTATCAGAGATCTTAATTTTAATATAGATAATCAAAAGAGAGAAAAATTTAAAATATTTTCTTCTCTTTTGCTTGAATGGAACGAAAAAATGAATTTAACTGCTGTTACCGATCCTGCAGAAATTTCGGTAAAGCACTTTCTTGACAGTATTGCACCACTTTCGGTAATTGATTTAAAATTAAATGCTAAAATTATTGATGTTGGTACAGGAGCGGGTTTTCCTGGAATTCCTATTAAAATAGTAAGAGAAGATTTAAATTTTACATATATGGACTCTCTTAATAAGAGAATTAATTTTTTAAAAGAGGTTTCAAAAAATTTAAATTTAGAAAAAGTTGAATTTATTCATTCAAGAGCAGAGGAAGCGGGAAAAAATAATAATTATCGCGAAAAGTATGATTATGCAGTATCTCGTGCTGTTGCAAATTTAAAAGTCTTGTGCGAATATTGTATGCCTTTTGTAAAAGTTGGTGGTTATTTTATTTCATTTAAACAATTTGAAGTTGAAAATGAGATAGATGAAGCAAAGGCAATGATTGGAAATTTGGGTGGAAAAATAAGTGAAGTAAAAGAAATAAAAATTCCTCAATCTGACATAAAAAGAAAGATAATTATTATAGAAAAAGTAAAAGAAACGCCTAATCAGTTTCCAAGACAGCCTAATAAAATAAAGAAATAGTAATAAAAAGGTAAAATTATGATATATACAGTAACATTAAATCCATCTATAGATTATATTATAGGAACAGATACTATAAAGGAAGGTTTTGTAAACAGGACATCTTTTGAAAAAATTCTTCCGGGAGGGAAAGGGATAAATGTATCAAGAGTTCTTAATAATTTAGGGGTAAAAAGTTGTGCGTTGGGATTTAAAGCTGGGTTTACAGGAGAATATATAGAATATTTCTTAAAAAAAGAAGGAATAAAAACAAGTTTTATAGATATTAAAGAAAATTTTTCAAGAATTAATGTTAAAATTAAATCAGAAAAAGAAACAGAAATAAATGCTGACGGGCCTCAAATATCAAAAGAATATATAAATAAGTTCTTTAAAAAATTAAAGATAATAAAAAATAATGACATAGTGGTACTTGCAGGAAACATACCCTCATCTTTAGGAAAAGATTTTTATGAAAAAATAATGTTTGAATTATGTTCAAAAAAAGTTAGAATAATAGTTGACGCAGAAAAAGATTTAGTTTTAAATACTTTAAAATATAAGCCTTTTCTTATAAAACCTAATAACTATGAGTTGGGAGATATTTTCGATAAGAGTATGGAAAAGGAAGAAGATATAGTAGAATGTGCAAAAAAACTTCAACAAATGGGTGCACAAAATGTTTTGGTATCTATGGGGGAAAAAGGCGGTATTATGATATGTAAAGATGGAAACATTTTTAAAAGTGCTGCACCTTTAGGAAAATTAATAAATTCAACTGGGGCAGGAGATTCTGTTGTAGCAGGATTTATAGAAGAATTTGAAATATCAGGAGATTATAAGAAAGCCTTTTTAAAAGGTATTTGTGCAGGTTCGGCAAGTGCATTTTCTGATAATCTTGCAACAAAAGAAGAGATTTATAATTTATATAAAAGTTTATAGAGAAAGCCACCATGTCGGTGGCTTTTTACTATTCTATAATATTTTTAATATCTTCTTCAACCAAAGATGAAAGTTTTTCAAGCTCTTCGGGTGATTTACCGCAGAACATACAATAAAGCTTTATTTTTGGTTCTGTTCCTGATGGTCTTATTATAAAGTTGTTTTTGTCTTCAAGTTCAAGATATATAACATTTGATTTAGGAAGAAGAATTTTTTCGGTTTTACCGCTTGATATATCTGTTTTGATAGAAGATGAATAATCACGTACCGCCAGAACTTTTTTACCTGCAATGGTTTTTGGAGGATTATTTCGTGTTTTATCCATTATACTTTTTATTTTTTCAATTCCTTCAATTCCTTCTAAGGTAACAGATTTAACAAATTCATTATAGTATCCGTATTTTTTGTATATATTTTGAAGCTGATCATAAAGACTAAGACCCTTTTCACGATAGTAGAGAGCCATTTCTGCAATAAGCATACTTGCGGCAACGGCATCTTTGTCACGGGCATATGTACCTGCCAGTGAACCATAGCTTTCTTCAAATCCAAAAAGATATGTTCCATTGCCGGTTTCTTCGGCTTCTTTGATTTTCTCACCAATAAATTTAAATCCGGTAAGAACATCAATCATTTTAATACCATAAAAATCACAAATATCTTTTGTAACATTGGTGGTAACAATTGTTTTTACAACAAAACCGTCTTTGGGGAGATTTCCTTTTTCATTTTTCATACTAAGAATATATTCTGTCAAAAGTACGCCGGTTTGATTACCTGTAAGAACAATATAATTATCATTTTCATCTTTTACAAGAACACCAACACGGTCTGCATCGGGATCTGTGCCAATAATAAGGTCGGCATTGTTTGCTTTCGCAAGGTCGATAGCAATTTTAAAGCCTTCTTTATTTTCGGGGTTAGGTGATTCAACCGTGGGAAAATCACCATCAGGCTTTTCCTGCTCTTTTACAACAATTACATTTTCAAAACCAATTCTGTTAAGAATTTTGCGTACGGGTTTGTTTCCGGTGCCGTGGAAAGGAGTATAAACAAACTTCATATCCTTGCCTGATTTTTTTACAAGTTCGGGGTTTAAACATAAAGATTGAACAATGTTCAAATATTCTTCTTCAACATCGTCACCCATTAATTCAATAATGCCGTTTTTTACGGCTTCATCAAAGTCGCAGATTTTAGCTCCACCAAAAATTGATGTTTTTTCAATCTCTTCAAGAACAATTGAGGCAAGTTCAGGGTTAAGCTGAGCACCATCTTCTCCATAAACTTTATAACCATTATATTTAGCAGGATTATGGCTGGCAGTAATTGCTATACCTGCGTTTGTTTTCTTATAGCGAACAGCAAAAGAAAGTTCCGGAACGGGTTTAAGTTCCGAGAAAAGATATGCTTTTATCCCATTTGCAGCTAAAACGCAGGCAGAAACCTTTGCAAATTCGTCAGATTTGTGCCTACTGTCGTATGCAATTGCAACAGAAAGATTGCTGCAACCGAAATTTGTTTTTTTAAGCTGATTTGCAAGTCCTTGTGTTGCACGAGCAACAACGTATTTATTTATACGATTAAGACCAAGACCTATTACTCCACGAAGACCTGCTGTGCCAAATTCCAAAGACTGATAAAATCTGTCTTTTATCTCGGCATCATTTTCTTTTATTTTTTCAAGTTCTTCTCTTTCTTCTTCGCTAACATTAGAAAGCCAAAGTTTATATTCTTTTATGTAATCCATAACATGCTCCTTTCGTATTACCTGCTAAATTTAGTATATTATAACATATGTAATATTTTTTGTCAAAAAGATTGATATTTGAATTTAAATTTGGTATTATTAATAAAGAACATATTTAAAAAGGAGAAATATAAAATGATAGCAATAGGTTGTGACCACGGCGGTATAAATTTAAAAGAAATTATAAAGAAATTTCTTGATGAAAAGGGATTGGAATATAAGGATTTTGGAACATACAGCAAAGATTCCTGTGATTATCCGGATTATGCAAAGGCAGTCTGTGAAGGAGTTATATCAGGAGAGTGTGAAAAGGGAATTTTAATTTGCGGAACAGGAATTGGAATGAGCATTGCCGCAAATAAAATAGACGGTATACGTGCTGCACATGTTACTGATACATATAGTGCAAGAATGACTCGTGAACATAATAATGCAAACGTAATATGCCTTGGAGAAAGAATTACGGGTTGCGATTTAGCACTTGAAATAGTAAATGCATATTTAAATGCAGAATTCCAGGGAGGAAGACATCAGAACAGAGTTGACAAGCTGATGGCTTTTGAAAAATAAAAAATTGGAGGATTTAAAGTGAAAAATATCCGCAAAGTTAAAATAGGAAATGTAGAAATTGGCGGTAGCAACAAAATTGCCATTCAGTCAATGACAACAGCATATACAGCAGACGTTGAAAAGACGGTTAATCAGATAAAAAGTCTTGAAATGGCAGGCTGTGATATTGTGCGTGTTGCGGTTTTGGACGAAGAAAGTGCTAAAGCTGTATATGACATAAAAAACAAAATAGATATTCCTCTTGTTGCGGACATTCATTTTGATTACCGCCTAGCCATTACCTGTATGGAAAGAGGTATAGATAAAATACGCATTAATCCCGGAAATATAGGAAGTGAGGATCGGGCAAAGGCTGTTTGTGAGGAAGCTAAACGCAGAAATATACCAATAAGAATTGGTGTAAACGGTGGCTCGCTTGAAAAGGAAATTTTAGAGAAATACGGCGAGGCAACCCCGGAGGCTATGGTTGAAAGTGCAATGGGGCACGTGAAAATTCTGGAAAAATACGATTTTTATGATACGGTAATATCTATAAAATCTTCGGATGTAAGAAAAACCATTGAGGTATACCGGCTCGCAAGAGAAAAGTTCGATTATCCCTTGCATATTGGGGTTACAGAGGCAGGAACATATAAAAGCGGAGTAATAAAGTCCTCAATAGGGATAGGTTCGCTTCTGGCAGATGGTATAGGTGAAACCATACGTGTATCACTTACCGATGACCCCGTACTTGAGGTTGAAACCGCGAAATTAATCTTAAAATCATTAAATCTCATTGATGGAGGAATTGAGGTTGTTTCATGCCCTACCTGTGCACGTTGTAAAATTAATCTTATTCCAATTGCAAAGGAAGTTAACGAAAGATTGGAAGGCTGTAACAAAAAGCTGAAGATTGCTGTTATGGGGTGTGTGGTAAACGGTCCCGGCGAGGCAAAGGATGCGGATATAGGAATTGCCGGCGGTGACGGTTGTGCAGTTCTCTTTAAAAAGGGAGAAATTATAGGTAAAATACCGGAAGAAAAAATTGTAGAAACCCTTATGAGCGAAATTGAAAAAATGTGAGGAAATTCTTAGATGTCAAGCATATTGGATATTTTTGACAAAGTAACTATAATGGAACCTCTTGCAAAAAAACTTGAAAGGTTAGAGGTTCTTGACTTTGTTGTTGATATAAAAAACAAATCGGTCAGGATTGTTTTAGGTGCAGAAAAACTTGTTTCAAAAGCAGAGCTTTTTGATTTTATTGAACAGGTAAAAAGTGTTTACAGTCTTGATGATATTGACGTTAAAATTAAATATACAGGTTTGGGTTTCAGTGATGAATATTACAGAAACCTTCTTGTTTCGTTGTTTCGGAAAAGCAGTATATGCAAAGCTTTTTTGACGGCAAGCTATGGCGAATTGGAAAACGATGTTCTTGAGATAAAAAATGTAAAATGCGGCAAGGAAATTCTTGAGAAAAACCGATGTTCCGAAATACTTGCTGAAATTATAAGTTTTGAATTGGGAAGAAATATCCGTGTGGTAATAGACGCAGAAGAAATCGATATGGAAAGCTATTCCTTGGAAAAAGAGGAACGCATTATCAACGAAGAGAAGCGTCTGGCAGAAATCGTTGCAAGCCGTGAGCCGGCACCGGTAATTGAAGAAGAAGAGGAAGAAGACCTTGAGGACTACAGCACTAAAATCGGTCATATATACGGAAGAGCAATAAAAGAGAAAGTAACCCCGATGATAGATATACAGCCGGACGGAAAGATTTATTGTGTCAAGGGGGAGATAATAGATACTGAAATCCGTGAAATAAAGAAAGACGGAGAGCTTGCTTTTGTTGCAATTAATTTTGATATAGGTGATGATAACTGGGCGATTTCCTGTGAATTGTTTGGCAAAGCAAAGGATGTAAAAAAGGTTGTCCCTGCAGTAAGGGCGGGAAACGTCCTTCTGGTGAGAGGCAGTTATAAATATGACGAAAGAGCCCATTGCGAAAAAATGAAGGTTTTGTCGTTTGAAAGGCACGAAAAACCGGCACCCCGAATGGACAATGCAGCAACTAAAAGGGTAGAGCTACATCTTCATACTAAAATGAGTGCAAAGGATGCAGTGTCCTCGGCAGCCGATTTAATCGGTCGTGCGGCGAAGTGGGGACATCAGGCTATTGCAATAACTGACCATGGTGTTGCGCAGGCATTCCCCGAGGCATTTGGTGCTGCAAAGAAACTCAAAAAAGCAGGAACACCTATTAAGGTTCTTTATGGAACAGAAGGGTATCTTGTTAATGATTTGCCCCTTAAATCTAAGAAAGAAACCGGATTTAAGGATAACACTTATATTGTATTTGATATAGAAACCACAGGACTCAGTTCAGAAACAGAAACCTTTACTGAAATCGGTGCAGTAAAAATTTCGGGCGGGGAGGTAGTTGAAAGATTTTCTCAACTTATTAATCCCGAAAAGCCGATACCTCAAAATATCGTAGAGCTAACCGGTATACATGATAAAATGGTTGAGGATATGCCGACAATTAAAGAGGTTTTGCCTGAGTTTATTAGGTTTTGTGACGGAAATACCGTTGTTGCCCACAATGCAAAATTTGATGTGGGCTTTGTAAAGACGTTTGCAAAAAGACAAGGATTAAAATTCAAAAATGATGTTATAGATACCGTAGCTTTGTCAAGAGAGCTTTATCCTGACGAACGTTCGCACAAGCTGAATATTGTTGCCAAACGATTAGGGGTAACATTAGAAAATCATCATCGTGCTGTTGACGATGCAGAGGCTTGTGCCGGAATTTTTCTGAAACTTATGGAAATGAAGGAAGAACGGGATAAAGGTATGGGAGAGGATTATAACATAAAAACTAATCCCGAGCTTTTGAAAAAGGAATCTAACCATATAATTATTATGGCAAAAAATCCGGTTGGACTTAAGAATATGTATCAGCTCATTTCTAAGTCAAACCTTGATTATTATTACAGAAGACCAAGAATTCCTAAAAGTATTTTGGAGGAATTTCGTGAAGGCCTTGTTATAGGAAGTGCTTGTGAACAGGGTGAGCTTTATATTGCAATAAAAGAGGACAGACCCAAAGAAGAGATAAAAGAAATTGCCGAACTTTATGATTATTTTGAAATTCAGCCACTTGGCAATAATGAATTTATGGTAAGATCCGGCGAGGTTGATGGTGAAGACGAACTTATTGAAATAAACAAGAAAATCGTTGCGTTAGGTGAAGAATTGAACAAGCCTGTTGTGGCGACCTGTGATGTTCACTTTATGGATCCCGAGGAAGCGATGTACCGCAAGGTTCTGCTTGGCGCGCAAGGATTTGAGGATGCAGACAATCAGGCACCGCTGTTTTTCAGAACAACCGAGGAGATGCTGGAAGAATTCAGCTATCTGGGAGACGACAAGGCGTATGAGGTTGTCGTAACAAACACAAACCTGATTGCAGATATGATAGAGGACATTGAACCGTTGAAGGATGGCTCATACCCGCCGTCAATCGAAAACTGCGAGCAAGACCTTGAGGATATGTGCCACAAACGTGCGCACGAGATATATGGTGAAGAGTTGCCGGATATCGTTCAGAAGAGAATGGACAGAGAGCTTGGCTGTATTTTAGGATATGGCTATGCAGTTATGTATATGATTGCACACAAACTGGTTAAAAAGTCAAACGAGGCAGGATACCTTGTTGGCTCCCGAGGCTCGGTTGGTTCGTCGTTTGCAGCGTTTCTTGCCGGAATTACCGAGGTTAATGCCCTTGCTCCCCATTATATATGTCCTAAATGCAAAAAGAGTATCTTTTTTACCGAAGGTGAATACAACATTGGTATTGATATGCCCGATAACGACTGCCCTGACTGTGGAGAAAGGATGACAAAAGACGGATTTAACATTCCTTTTGAAACCTTCCTTGGGTTTGAGGGTGATAAGGTTCCAGATATCGACCTTAACTTTTCCGGAGAGTATCAGGCAACAGCCCACAAATACGTTGGCGAGCTGTTCGGCGAGGAATTTGTGTTTAAGGCAGGAACAATCGGTACCATTGCAGAAAAGAATGCAATTGGTTATGCAAGAAAGTATTATGAGCAAAAGGGCATTACCCCCACCCGTGCGGAGCTGAAAAGAGCATCCAAAGGGTTGGAGGGTGTAAAAAATACAACCGGTCAGCATCCGGGAGGTATTATTGTTTGCCCCAAAACTATGAATATTCACGATTTTTGTCCTGTTCAGCATCCGGCAGAAAAGGTGGATTCGGATATTATTACAACTCATTTTGACTTCCATTCAATCCACGACAACCTGCTGAAGCTTGATATACTGGGTCACGATGACCCATCAACCATAAGAATGCTTGAAAATCTTACAGGGCTTGATGCGACAAAAATACCGCTTGATGACCCCGAAACGATGAGAATATTTTCAAGTACCGAAACCATAGGAGTAACGCCTGAACAGATTAAGAGCAAGGTAGGAACATTTGGTATTCCTGAATTTGGCACCAACTTTACAAGACAAATGCTTCTTGATACATTACCAACAACTTTTTATGAGCTTGTTCTTATTGCAGGACTTTCTCATGGTACAGACGTGTGGCTGGGAAATGCTCAAGAGCTTATTAAAGCAGGCACAGCAACGCTTTCAGAGGTTATTGGTGTTCGTGATGATATTATGACATATCTTATGAACAAAGGCGTAGAGCCAAAGACGGCGTTTACCATTATGGAGTTTGTAAGAAAAGGGCGTGCCGCAAAAGAAGGTATGCCCGAGAATTTCGAGCAGGCTATGATTGAGAATAATGTTCCCGAATGGTATATTGATTCCTGTAAAAAGATTAAGTATATGTTTCCCAAAGCACACGCGGCGGCATATGTAATGATGGCATTCAGGGTTGCATATTTTAAGGTACACTATCCGTTGGAGTTTTATATTGCATACTACACTGTGCGTGCAGACCTGTTTGACGGAAAGATTATGGCAAAGGGCGATGAACATTTGCAGACAGAGATGAAAAAACTTCTTGACAGACAAAGTGATTGGTCGGCAACCGATAAAAGTGTGTTTACCATTTGCGAGATTGTTCACGAAATGTATCAAAGAGGAATCGAGTTTATGCCGGTTGACCTTTATGAGTCAGATGCCTTTAAATTCCAGAGAGTTGACGGAAAGATAAGGCTTCCCATCAATGCCTTTCAGGGCGTTGGTGATGCGGCAGCGCAGAATATTGTTGAGGCACGGAAGGATGGCGAGTTCTTATCCATTGAGGACTTAAAGCAAAGGGCAAAGCTGACCAAAACTGTAATTGAAACGCTGCAGGAAAACGGATGCCTTAAAGGTATGACCGAAACAAGCCAGATATCACTTTTTGATGAAATATAAGAAAAGAGGAAACTAAAATGACTATTGCTGAAAAACTTGCACAGGAATTGAACTTAAAACAATGGCAGGTGGACAACACCATTGCTTTACTTGACGAGGGAAACACCATTCCCTTTATTTCACGTTACCGCAAAGAGGCAACGGGCGAGTTAAACGACGAAATTCTGCGAACTTTTTTTGACCGCCTTACATATCTCAGAAATATGGAAGAGAGAAAGGCAGACATCAAGAGAATAATCGAGGAGCAGGGAAAACTTACCGAAGAGCTTGCGGCAGAAATCGACAAGGCAGAAAAGCTTTCGGAGCTTGAGGATATTTACCGTCCTTATCGACCCAAACGCAGAACCCGTGCGACTGTTGCAAAGGAAAAGGGTCTGGAGCCGCTTGCTACAATCATATATCTGCAAAATACCAAGGCGGGATCTGTTGAAGAGTTGGCGGCAGAGTATGTTGATGCCGAAAAGGGTGTTGAAACAGTAGAGGATGCTTTGCAGGGAGCAATGGATATTATTGCAGAAATAATTTCCGATAATGCAGAGCACCGCAAGGAAATTCGTGAAATTACTACAAAAACCGGTTTCCTGCAGTCTAAGGCAGCAACAGAGGAAGATTCTGTTTATCGTTTGTATTACGATTTTACTGAACCCGTGACAAAGGCAGTTCCCCACAGAGTTCTTGCGGTTGACCGTGGAGAAAATGAAAAGTTTTTGACGGTCACCATCTCTTGCGATGAGGAGAAAATTCTTAAATATCTTAAGGAATCAGAAGTCACAGACAGCAGCTCAATCACTGCGTATTTAGTTGAGGCTGCGGCAGAGGATGCATATAACAGACTTATTCAGCCCAGCATTGAACGCGAAATCCGTAATGAGCTTACGGATATGGCTCAGGAGCAGGCGATGCAGGTGTTTAAGGTAAATCTAAAAAATCTTCTTATGCAGGCACCTATACGTGGTCAGGTTGTTCTGGGGCTTGACCCGGGTTATCGTACTGGCTGTAAGGTGGGTGTTGTAGATTCAACCGGCAAGGTGCTTGATACGGGAGTAATTTATATAACACATTCGGATGCGCAAAGGGAATCTGCCAAAGTTCTTATTAAAAATCTTATTAAAAAGCACGGAATAACCCTTATTTCAATAGGAAATGGAACGGCATCAAAGGAAACCGAAATTTTTGCGGCAAATCTTATAAAGGAAATACCTGAATGTAACACTAAATATATAATAACCAACGAGGCAGGCGCATCTGTATACTCTGCATCAAAGCTGGCGACAGAAGAGTTCCCCGATTTCGATGTAACACAGCGTAGTGCTATTTCAATTGCCAGACGTGTTCAGGACCCACTTGCAGAGCTTGTAAAAATCGAGCCTAAGGCCATCGGTGTAGGACAGTATCAGCATGATATGAATCAAAAACGTCTTGGCGAAGTTCTCGGCGGCGTGGTTGAAGACTGTGTTAACAGCGTGGGAGTAGACCTTAACACAGCATCTGTTCCGCTTCTTCAGTATGTTTCGGGTATAAACTCTACAATTGCTTCCAATATTGTAAAATACAGGGAAGAAGAGGGCGGTTTCACAAGCAGAGCGCAGCTAAAAAAGGTTGGAAAGCTTGGTCCAAAGGCTTTTCAACAATGTGCAGGATTTTTGAGAATTGTCGGTGGAAAAAATGTTCTTGATAATACGGCGGTTCATCCCGAGGCATATGATGCGGCAGAAAAATTGATTGAGTATCTGGGATATACCCTAAAGGATATCGAAGAAGGAAACCTTGGGGATATTAAATCACGTATGAAGGACAGAGATTTAACTGCCCTTGCGGCAGAGCTGGAGATAGGTGTTCCTACTCTTAAAGATATTGTTGATGAAATAATCAAGCCGGGACGTGACCCGCGTGATTCGGTTGAACAGCCTCTACTTCGCGAGGATGTTATGAGTATGGAGGATTTAAAGCCTGATATGATTCTTACGGGAACGGTAAGAAACGTGATTGATTTTGGTGCGTTTGTAGATATTGGTGTTCATCAGGACGGGCTTGTTCACATATCCCAACTTAGTGACAAGTATGTTAAGCATCCTATGGATGTTGTGTCGATAGGCGATATTGTTAAGGTCAAGGTGCTTGAGGTTGATGTTCAAAAAAAGAGAATCTCTCTTACTATGAAAGGAATTGATTAAGGGTGAAATCGTTTTACAAGAGCTTTTTTCTGCTTTTGGTACCAATGGCACTGAAAGAGCTTGTTGCAGCATTTATTAATCTTCTTGATAGCGTAATGCTTGGCGGATTTGGTAAAGACGTCATTGCGGCTGTGGGCATTGCAAACCAATGGTACTTTCTCTTTGGTGTGCTTACCTTTGGTATATGTGGCGGCGCAGGCGTTTTTGCAGCCCAATATTGGGGCGCAAACAACATTGGCAAGGTGCGCAAGGTTTTAGGAATAAACCTTGTCCTTGTGACTATAGTTTCGGTTGTATTTATTTTGGTTTCGGTTGGGGCGCCTGAATTTATAATAAAAATCTTTCGCAAGGATGCTGCGGTTGTAGATTATGGTGTGCGTTATCTTAGAATTGCTTGCTTCTCGTATCTTTTTTCGGGAATTACAGCAGCTTATGATATGAGCCTTTGTTGTAGCGAGAAGGCTAACATCCCGTTTATAGCAAGATTTGTCGGACTTTTTGTCAATATCTTTATGAATTGGATGCTTATTTTCGGGAAACTGGGCTTTCCTGAAATGGGTATTGAGGGGGCGGCAATTGCCACAATTATTGCACGTTTGTCGGAACTTGCAATAATATTGAGTGTTGTTTACAAAAAGAAACTTATACAGGCGACAAATATTTCTGAACTTGTAAGAATACCAAAAGGAATGCTTGGCGGATATTTCAAAGCGGCACTTCCTGTTACATTAAATGAGGGGGCGTGGGCACTTGGAACAATTGTTTATTCTTGGGTGTTTTCGCAGATAAGTACAGATGCAATGGTTGTTATAACCATAGTTTCCAACATTGAAAGGTTGTTGCTTGTATTCTTTCACGGTGGAGGAAATGCGGCAGGAATACTTATTGGTAAGCTTGTTGGCGCGGATGAAACCGAGCAGGCATATACAGTCTCGAAAAAATTGTGTATTATGAACATGCTCTTTTCGTTGTGTGTTTCGGCAGTATTTGTTCTGGCACGGCCTTTGGTGTTAATTCCTTATAATATTACTCCGGAGATTTATTCCGAGACGCTGAAGATTTTGTTTATGACTGCTGTTATTATGAATGTAAAGGCACTAACCTTCTTCTTTATTGTTGGGGCATTCCGAAACGGTGGCGATACAAGGTGCGCTGCAGTTATAGATATTACATCAATGTGGCTTATTGGCGTTCCTTTGGCGATTTTGTCGGGGTTGGTGTTTAAGCTTCCGCTTACGGCAATATATTTGTGTATGATGGGCGAAGAGGTGGTAAAACTTTTACTATCAATCAGAAGATTTATAAGCAAGAAATGGATAAGGAATTTAATTAGACAATAATTGTTTCACGTGAAACGTCGGAGCAACACATCCTTATACTGCGCTGTGTCCTGTGACACAGCTACTCTTTCGAATGGTTGCTCCTCTTTCGTTCAAAGGATTGCGCCTTTGAACGAGCGCATTCGGGTCGAACCCTGAGGGATATAAATAATGTACAAAAAATTTGTTTCACGTGAAACAAATTTTTTGTTATTATATATTGTATTTTTCTGAAAAAAGTGGTAGAATGAATATACATAACAGAAAAGGGGGAGTACGATGGGGAAGGTTATTGCAATTGCAAACCAAAAAGGCGGTGTCGGCAAGACTACAACAGCCGTCAATCTTAGTGCCTGCCTTGGAAAGCTGGGAAAGAAAACTCTTCTTATAGATATAGACCCACAGGGTAATACCACCAGCGGCCTTGGTGTTGATCCAAGGGCGGTGGAAACCTCGGTGTATGACTGTATTATAAACGATGTGCCAATGAGCGAGGTTTTGATTGACACGGGCTTTGACAATCTTTGGATATGTCCGTCAAATATCAATTTGGCGGGGGCTGAATTAGAGCTTGTTATGAAGGAAAACCGTGAGTATGTACTTAAGAATTCAATAAGTGAAATAAAGGAAAAATTTGATTTTATATTTATTGATTGCCCGCCGTCGTTGGGCCTTATAACTCTAAATTCGTTTTCGGCAGCAGATTCCATTCTTGTGCCTATACAATGCGAATATTATGCGCTTGAGGGGCTTAGTCAGCTTACAAATACTATAAAAATGGTGAAAAAAAGGCTTAATCCTGAATTACAAATGGAGGGCGTTTTGCTGACAATGTTTGACGCAAGGACAAATCTTTCGATACAAGTTGTTGATGAAGTGAAGAAGTTCTTCCGTGACAAGGTGTATGGCACAATAATTCCACGAAACGTAAGACTTTCTGAAGCCCCCAGCTTTGGAAAGCCTATTATAGAATATGATAAACATTCAAAAGGTGCCGAATGTTATACGGATCTTGCTGAAGAGGTTATAAAACGTAACAGTTAATCCAATAGAAGAAATCCTTATTTTGCAAAAAAGGAGTGAAAATATATGGCAGATAAAAAGATGCCGACTAAAAAGGCTATGGGACGCGGTTTGGGAGCGTTCTTTGATGATATCGAAGAACATGTTGTAGCCGAAGAGCCTAAAAAAAATCAGGAGACTGGTGGAGTGAAGATGTTCAAACTCAGGGATATCGAACCCAATCCCGAGCAGCCCAGAAAATATTTCGAAAAAGAAAAGCTAGAGGCTTTGGCGAGTTCTATCAAGGAACACGGTCTTATTCAGCCAATTGTCGTAAAGCCGCAAAGCAATGGAATGTATCAGATTGTAGCCGGAGAACGCAGATGGCGTGCCGCAAAGCTTGCGGGGCTGACAGAGGTGCCTTGTGTTGAGGGCGAGTATACCGAAAAGCAGGTTATGGAGCTTGCGCTGGTTGAAAACTTACAGCGAGAAGACCTGAACCCAATTGAAGAGGCAGAGGGATATCGCAAATTGATGGATACTTTTGGGCTTACCCAGGAAGACGTGGCAGAACGTGTAGGCAGAAGTCGCAGTGCGGTTGCAAATTCATTAAGACTTAATGGTCTTTCAGCGAAAATAAAGAATATGGTAATTGCGGGTGACCTTACTCAAGGCCATGCCAGAGCACTTCTTTCAATTGAAAAGGAAGCCGACCGTGTTGCTCTTGCTGAAAAAATTGTTGCAGAGGGGCTTAATGTTCGCCAGGTAGAAAAATTGGTGACAAAGTTTAGTGTTGAAAAGGCGATATCGCCTACTGTTGCTCCCGACAAAAATCTTGAAAAATATTTCAAGGATCTTGCACGGGATATTTCTGGAAAACTTGGAGCAAAAGTAACAATAAAAAATGGAAAAAACAAAGGAAGAATTGAGATTGAATATTTTAGCAATGCCGAGCTTGAAGGCATAGTGGAAAAGTTAAAATAAGTAAAATTTTGTAAAAAGATGGAAAAATACCACCTTTAAAATGTGCCCTAAAACTCTAAAAACAACAATGAGCAATGGCGAGATATTAAAAGCTAGCCATTTGCGTTTAAGGGGCAAAAATTTGCGTTTGAGATATAGGGGGTTAGAAATGAAAAATAAGAACAAGCGCATTTTGTTGTTTGGGGTTGTTTTGACCATATGTTTAGTTTTAATTGTAATTACCGGTTGTGAATTCCACAAAAAAACGGATGACAATGAAACCACATATCAAGATATGTTGAATGAGAGTCAGGAGACTTTAAAAATTCTTGAGAAAGAAAATGCAGAGCTAAAAAATAAAAATAAAGAGCTTGGAAATGAAAACAATGAACTGCAGACCAAACTTACTCAGGCAATGTCAGAAAAGTCAGATATGACAACTCACGGTCAGGCCCTAGCGGATTTGATTGATATTTATGAACTTTATAAATCCGGTAAAACAAATGATGCTACAGCCAAATTAAAAAAGATTGAGCCTATGGGGTTTGATGACGCAACCCTGGCTTATTATGAAATCTTAAAAGATGTTTTAGAAAAGTAAAAAAGCAATTTATTGAAAAATTAGCCGAAATGGCAGAATGGAGAATATTCAAATGATAGACATTAAAATTTTAAGAAACGAACCCGAAAAGCTTATCGAGGCGCTAAAGCGCAGAAAGGAAGACAGAATTGATATTGACCATCTGCTTGGTCTTGACAAAAAGCGCAGAGAGTTGGTTTTCAATGTTGAGCAGATGAAAAGCAAACAGAACACTATTTCCAAGCAGATTCCTCAGTTGAAAAAGGAAGGCAAGGATACTGCACCTATTTTTGCAGAGATGAAGGTTTTGTCGGATGACATCAAGAAAATTGATGATCAGGTAAGGGAAATTGATGAAGAAATCGAAAAGATTATGTACACAATTCCCAACATTGCAAATCCCACAGTTCCCGAGGGTGATACCGATGAGGACAATATTGAGGTAAGAAGGTTTATGGAACCAACCGAGTTTGATTTCGAGCCAAAGGCGCATTGGGATTTGGGCGAGGAACTGGGCATTTTGGACCCTGCAACCGCTGCAAAGATTACAGGAGCAAGATTTACTGTATATCAGGGGGCTGGTGCACAGCTTGAAAGAGCGGTTATCAATTTTTATCTTGATACTCACACCAATCAAAACGGATATAAAGAAATATTCCCACCATTTATGGTACATCGCAATAGTATGGTAGGAACAGGTCAGCTTCCTAAGTACGAAGAGGATGCATTCAAGGTAGCAAATACCGATTATTTCCTTGTTCCCACAGCCGAGGTTCCTGTGACAAATATGCACAGAGACGAAATTCTTGACGGAAGCAAGCTGCCCATCAAATATTGTGCATACACCGCGTGCTTCAGAGCGGAGGCAGGTAGTGCCGGCAGAGATACCCGTGGACTTATTCGTCAGCATCAGTTCAACAAGGTGGAGCTTGTAAAATTTGCAAATCCTGAAAATTCCTATGAAGAACTGGAAAGTCTTGTAAACGACGCAGAATCGGTTCTCAAGCTTCTTAAGCTTCCTTACAGAGTAGTGAAGATTTGTATCGGCGACCTTGGATTTACTGCTGCAATGAAATACGATATCGAAGTTTGGATGCCAAGCTACAACAGATTTGTTGAAATTTCATCATGCAGTAATTTTGAAGATTTCCAGGCAAGACGTGCAAATATTAAGTTTAAAAACAGCGTAAAGGACAAAGCTCAGCTTGTTCATACACTCAACGGCTCGGGCGTTGCAATCGGCAGAACAGTTGCAGCAATCCTTGAAAACTATCAGAATGAGGACGGAAGCATCACCATTCCTGAGGTTCTTAGACCTTATATGGGCGGCAAAGAAGTAATTTTACCTGAAAAATAAAGTGAAAAAATAAAAAGCGAACACGGTTTTTCGTGTTCGCTTTTTTGTAATACTATAAGTTTTTGCTAAAAAAGCTTGAAATAACAGGCTCAAAAATTGCACCATGTTCAATTTTAATGTCAGGATATTTCATAGTTTCAGAAATTGCCTGTTTAATAAAATCAACAGCAAGGCCGGATGCTTCGTGCATTGATTTTCCTTGCAAAAGTCCACCTGTAAGAACTGCTGCAAAAATATCTCCTGTCCCGTGGAATGGACGGTTAACATATCCGCAGTCAAAAAATGCAGTTTTGTTTACAGTTTTATCTAATACACAAGTACACATTTTGTTTGTATCTGTCATAACCGAGGTTATGGCAATTTTTTGAGGTCCTAATTCGGACAATGCATAAAGAATTTCTGTAATTTCATTCTCACCAACGGGGCGTTTGGGATATTTTTTGCCCAACAGAAGGCAGGCTTCGGTAAGATTTGGAGTAATTACGTCAGCAAGGCTTACAAATTCTTTCATCGAGCATAGAAGGTCGTTCATTCTATCATAATAAACAGTTTCGGCTTCTGACAAGTCGTTATCACCAAGAACAGGATCGATAACAGTAATAAAGCCCGGCCTTTTCTCTGCTTTAATGAAATCCGAAAGAATTTCAATCTGGCGGGGACTGCCAAGATAGCCTGTGCATATGCCGTCAAATTTTATGTTTAAATCCTGCCAATGATTGAGTATTTTTGGCATTTCTTCGGTTAAATCGCAGAAAGTATAATTTTCAAAATGATATGTATGTGTCGAAAGAACTGCCGTGGGTAAAGGGCAAACCTCTATTCCCATTGCAGAAAGGATAGATATTGCTTCGGTCAGGGATACCCGACAAAAACCTGAAAGGTCGTTAACAGCAACAACTCGGGGTATGTAATTTCTTATCATAATGATATCTCCTTTTAATTGAACAATGTTCAAATCAATGGTGTATTATGGAACTAAAAGCTTCATTTCGTCTTCGGTAAGCTCGCGGACAGAGCCTAATGGTAAATCTTCATCAAGCGACAGGTTGTTCATTTTTGTTCGTTTAAGATATAAAACCTTATTTCCTATTGCCTCAAACATTCGTTTTACCTGATGGAATTTACCTTCATTTATTACGATCTCGGCAAAATACGGCTCTTGCGATGAAAGACTTTTTAATGTTGCCGGCATAGTTTTGTAACCGTCATCCAAAACAACGCCACAGGCAAATTTCTCAATATCTTCGTCTGCTATCGGGTTTTCAATCTGTGCTACATAGGTTTTTGGGATATGAGATTTGGGTGCAAGCAATCTGTGAGCCAGGTCACCGTCGTTGGTGAGAAGCAAAAAGCCCTCGGTGTCTATGTCAAGCCTTCCTACGGGAAAAGGCTTAAAATGCAGATATTCGTCAGGGACAAGATCCATAACCGTTGGTGTTTTTCCGTCACGGGTGGCAGAAATATATCCTTGTGGTTTGTTGAGCATAAGATATATAAATCGGCGGTAGACAACTTCTTTGCCCGAAAGAGTAACTGTATCGGTATCAACGTTAAGGTGAATATCCGGTTTTGTTACAGGTTTGCCGCCTACAGCAACTGCACCTGAACGGATTATTTTTTTTACTTCGGTTCGGGTGCCAACACCACATTCTGCTAAAAATCTGTCAAGTCTCATAAAAATCTCCATTGCGCCGCCATACGTCGGTACAAATTGTAATTAAATTTCTCTTATCTGTATGGCAAGGAATGATAAGAGATTTTTACGCCCATGTGCGTTTCGCCTATGGCGAAAATTTCGCACGGGCAATCAAATCTGCCGGAGGCTTAACGAGAAAGGAACTTTCGCGTTACATTACCTCTTGAATATATTTTCTAAAAATGACATATATTAGTAAAGACCGTTTGTGTCAAAAGGGGGATACAAAAATTGAAAATAATACATTCAGCAAAAAAATACCGATATATTATTGCAAGCCTTAGCTTTGCAGTTATACTCCTGATGATAATTGTAGGACTTTTCAGTATTGACAATGCCACAAACGAGATGATTGTTGATTATATTGAAGAATTAGGATGGGAAATTGAAGCCACACCTAAAGAAATTACTCACCTGACAATTCCCGAACATTTTGATGTTGTGTATGAAACGTATAATGCAGTTCAAAAACATTCGGGATTTAAGTTTGAGGAATTCAAGGGCAAAAATGTTACCCGATATACCTATCTTGTTTTAAATCATAAGGAGTCTCAAAACTCAAGGGTTGTGGCTGGTGTCTTTGTGTATGAAGACACAATTATTGCCGGAGATATTTCCTCGACGGATATGAATGGGTTTATGCATGCCATAACCGAAACATCAAATATCAGCAAATAATTCCCAGTATTTTTAAAGTATATCACAAAAAATGCAGTTTGACTATAGTTTTACTTGACTTTTTTTGATGTAGAGAGTAAAATTAAGTAAAAAGCAAGGAGGAATTACCAATGAGAATTGAAACAAAATGTATTCAGTCGGGATATACTCCCGGGAACGGAGAACCACGAGTTCTTCCTATATATCAGAGCACAACATGGAAATACAGCTCAACCGAGCAAATGGGCAAACTTTTTGACCTTGAAGAAAACGGGTATTTTTACACTCGTCTTGCCAATCCTACAAACGACGCAGTTGCGGCAAAAATTGCAGACCTTGAAGGCGGTGTTGCGGCAATGCTCACATCATCAGGTCAGGCGGCTTGCTTTTATTCGATATTTAATATATGTAATGCGGGCGACCACTTTATATGTTCTACAAGCGTTTACGGCGGAACCTTTAACCTTTTTGGCGTAACAATGAAAAAGCTGGGAATCGACGTTACCTTTATTGACCCCGATTGCGATGAGGAAACCTTTAATGCAGCCTTCCGTGAGAACACAAAAGCGGTTTTTGGTGAAACAATCGCAAACCCTGCACTGGTCGTTCTTGACATCGAAAAATGGGCAAAGATTGCTCACACTCATAATGTACCGCTTATTATAGACAATACCTTTGCGACACCTATTAATTGTCGTCCTTTTGAGTGGGGTGCTGACATCGTAGTTCATTCTACAACCAAGTATATGGACGGTCATGCAACACAGGTTGGCGGCGTTGTGGTAGACAGCGGTAATTTTGATTGGGAGGCTGCCGGAAAGTTCCCCGGACTTACCACTCCTGACGAATCTTATCACGGAATCACCTATACCGAAAAATTCGGTAAAGCGGCATATATTACAAAGCTCACTGCTCAGGTAATGAGAGATTTAGGCTCAATTCCTTCACCCCACAATGCATTCCTTCTTAATCTGGGACTTGAAACCTTACCCCTTAGAATGGAACGTCATTGCAGCAATGCTCAGGCAGTTGCTGAATATCTCAGCAAAAATGAGAAAATCTCCTGGGTTAAATATTGTGGGCTTAAAGGCGATAAATATTACGACCTTGCCCAGAAATACCTGCCTAATGGCTCCTGTGGCGTAATTTCCTTTGGGGTTAAAGGCGGCAGAGAGGCGGCTGTTAAGTTTATGGACAGTCTTAAACTTGCGGCAATTGTAACACACGTTGCAGATGCAAGAACATCTGTTCTGCACCCGGCAAGCCACACACACAGGCAGCTCAATGACGAAGAACTAAAGGCAGCAGGCGTAACACCCGATCTTATAAGATTCTCGGTGGGCATAGAAAATGTGGATGATATAATTGAAGATATTCAGCAAGCGCTGGATCAGGTAAAATAGAATACAGAAAACCTAAGTAAGGGAGTCTTCATTTTTGAAGGCTCTCTTTTGCAATGCAAATGTTATGTGTATTGATAAAGAAGTTGGGAATATAATTGTATATACAAATGTATTGCAGAGGTGATATGTATGAGAAAATTTAAAATACCGTCCATTCCTCCTACAACAAATAAGTGTGTCAGGTTTCCAAATGATATAATCGAGCAGGTTGAGGAAGCCATTCGTGGCAAAGATTGTACATTTTCGGCATTTGTGGTCGAGGCTGTAAGAGTTGCATTAGAAAATATTTCTGAGAGTGATGAATAAAGATATTGAAGTTAAAATAGGAAAGAATATTAAACAAGCAAGAGAAAGCATAAAAATGACCCAAGAAGAGTTGGCAGCAAAGCTACAGCAAGAGGTTGTGATATTACCCGAAGTGCTGTTGCAAAAATTGAAGTTGGACAACGACATTTATATCCCGACGAAATAATGATGATAAAAGAAATTTTAGATACAGATTTTGATGTAATTTTTTATGGCAAAGAATAAATGAAGATAAATATTTTTAAAATTATAAAAAACTTTTTCTTTCCACCGCAATGCATCTTTTGTGACAGGTTTCTTGAGATAAATGCTGAAAGCTGTATTTGTGATGCTTGTAAAACAGTGGTAAAGCGATGTGCAGACAAAATTTGTTGCGAAAAGTGTGGCAAGCCAATAGTAAGTCACGGCAAAAAAGTACGATGCTTTCATTGTATTGAAAATAAAACACAGTATTTTGACAGAATTGTATCGGTTTTTGAATATAACGGGGTTGTACAGCAATCGGTGCAAAGGTATAAAGGAAGAAAAATTCAGAGCTATGCAGTAACATATGCCGAATGTATGGCAGAACGATTAGAACAGGAATATAGGGATATAAAGTTTGACCTGATCTGTGCCGTGCCTTCAAGCAGCGACAAAAAAGTTACACAGGGTTTTGACAATGTCGAGCTTATCTGTAAATATCTGTCGGCAAAAACAGGGATTCCGTTGCAGAAAGAGGCATTGAGGAAAATTCGCCGAACCGATAAGCAAACAAGGCTTAATTATCAGGAAAGAGCAGAAAACATCAAAAATAGCGTAGCGGTTAAAAAATCAGCCGCAATATACGATAAGACAGTTTTGCTTGTGGATGATGTGTGTACAACAAGGGCAACCTTGACCGAATGTTCGCGCGCGTTAAAAAAGGCGGGTGCAAAGCAGGTATTTTGTCTGACACTTGCTACAGCAATTAAAAAAATTGATAGTTCAGGAGTATAACAAAACAAAATCGACGCACTTTTAAATAATTGGGGCATTTTTTTGCCAAATAGAAGGAATTTTCAAATTTACGTCGAAGAAAAAAGGGATGGACCTTTTTGCCTTTGGGCTAAAAAGGAGAAAAAATGAGGTAATAAAGCTATGTCAAAAGAAAATAATCACGAGGGATTGTTTGATGCCTCAAAGCTGAACATTATCCCCGTAGAAATCGAAAAGGAAATGCGGAAGTCGTATATCGAGTATGCGATGTCCGTTATTGTAGGACGTGCTTTGCCTGATGTGCGTGACGGTCTTAAACCTGTTCACCGCCGCATACTTTATGCAATGCATGAGGACGGGCTGACTCCCGAAAAAGAATACCGCAAGAGTGCTACCACCGTAGGTAATGTTTTGGGTAGATATCATCCTCACGGTGATGCTTCTGTTTATGATGCAATGGTACGTATGGCGCAGGATTTCTCTATGAGATATCCCACGGTTGACGGCCACGGTAACTTTGGTTCTGTCGATGGCGACCCCCCTGCTGCTTATCGTTACACCGAGGCAAGAATGTCAAAGATGGCTATGCGTATGCTTACCGATATCGAGAAAGATACGGTTGACTTTATGCCAAACTTTGACGAGAGCCGCAAAGAACCAATAGTTCTTCCTTCACGTTTTCCGCATTTGCTGGTAAATGGTTCTGACGGTATCGCTGTTGGTATGGCAACTAAAATTCCGCCCCATAACCTGACCGAGGTTATCAACGGAATAATTGCAGTTATTGACAATCCCGAAATTACCATAGACGAGCTTATGGAGTATATCCCCGGCCCCGATTTCCCCACAGGTGCGCAGATTATGGGCACAAGCGGCATTCGTTCGGCATATCATACCGGAAGAGGTAAACTGCGTCTGAGGGCAAAGGCAGACATTGAGGAAAATAACGAGGGTCGTCAGCGGATTATTGTAACCGAAATCCCTTATATGGTAAATAAGGCAAGACTTATTGAAAACATTGCCAAGTTAGTTCACGAAAAGAGACTTGAAGGCATTTCTGACCTTCGCGATGAATCCGACCGTGACGGTATGCGTATAGTGATTGAGGTTAAGCGTGATGCCAACGCAACAATTGTGCTTAATCAGCTTTACAAATACACCCAGATGGAGGATACCTTCAGTGTAATTATGCTGGCACTTGTCAATCGTGTTGAACCAAAGGTTTTAAATCTGCGTGAAATACTTGACCAGTACATTGAATTCCAGAAGGATGTCATAGTAAGACGATGCCGTTTTGACAAGAAAAAGGCAGAAGCAAGGGCACATATCCTCGAAGGTTTGAGAAAGGCTCTTGATAATATTGATGAGATTATAAGTATAATCCGAAACAGCTATAATGATGCAAAGCCCAATTTGATGGAACGCTTTGACTTTACGGATGTTCAGGCACAGGCAATTCTTGATATGCGTCTTGCAAGACTTCAGGGATTAGAACGTGAAAAGCTGGATGCAGAATATGAAGAATTGATGGCGTTTATTAAAGAGCTAGAAGAAATTCTTGCCAGCGAACAAAGAGTGCTGGAGGTTATAAAGACCGAAATTACCGAAATACGTGATAAGTTTGGTGACGAAAGAAGGACATCCATCGAGCCTGTGGAAGACGATATTGACATTGAAGTCCTTATCGAAGAAGAAGATAATGTAATAACAATGACAAAGCAGGGTTATATCAAGCGTCTTGCTGTTGACACATACAAAAGCCAGAAGCGTGGCGGCAAGGGCATTATTGGTATGCAAACTAAGGAAGAAGACTTTGTCAATACAATGTTTGTAGCATCAACCCATGCGTACATTTTGTTCTTTACAAATGCCGGCAAGATGTACCGCATAAAGGCTTATCAGATACCTGAGGCTGGACGTCAGGCAAAGGGTACAGCGATAGTAAATCTTTTGCAGCTTGAACCTGGCGAGAAGATTTCGGCAATGATTCCGCTGCGGGAATATGTCGAGGGCGAATATCTTGTTATGGCAACCCGAAACGGCGTTATAAAGAAAACAGATATTATGGAATATGAAAATGCCCCCAAGGGCGGAAAGATAGCCATTAATCTTGACGAGGGCGACGAGCTTATCAATGTTAAGAAAACCGACGGCAACGCTCATATATTTATGGGAACACATCAGGGCAAGATGATTCGCTTTGAAGAGAGTGATGTAAGAACTCTAGGCCGTGTATCCCGTGGTGTGCGTGGTATTCTGCTTAAAGAAGGAGACTTTGTTGTTGGTATGGATATTATGCGCGAAGGTTCCAAGGTCCTCGTTATCAGTGAAAACGGTTACGGCAAAAAGACCGAGCTTGACGAATACAAGGTACAAAGCCGTGGCGGACAGGGTACAACCACCTACAAAATTTCTGAGGAAACGGGCGAGATTTCAGGATTTGGTCTTGTTACCGACGAGGATGATGTTATCATTATTACCTCCGAGGGTGTAATTATCCGTATCAGTGCGGCAGATATTAATACTCTTAAGCGTGTAACCAAAGGTGTAAGGCTTATGCGTCTTGGCGAAGGGGTAAAGATTGTATCTGCAGCGTCGGTTGCCCGAGAAGAAGAGCAGGAGGAAGCATTAGAAAACACCGAAACAAATGTGGAAAATGATGCAAAAACTGTTGATAACTCTGTGGATAATGTGTAAAACCTACGGTTTCAGGCATTTATAACCCTGTGGAAAAGCCCGATGACGTAAAAAAGGTGTCTTTTTCGAAAGAATTTTTGTGAAAATAGTTGGATATGTGCACATTGATGGAAAACCGACAATTTTGAAACTGTAATTTTAGTTAATGCGTACAATGTGATGCTAAAGCCCCGAAACCCCAGTAAAATCAAGGGTTTCAGGGCTTTAAAAATTTTGATTGTGCGATGTGCACAAAAGAGAAATGCTAAATTTGGGAAAATAACCTCTAACATTTTATAAAAAAGTATGCTACAATTAATCTATCAAATTACGTTTAACAACGTGGGAGGTTATTATAAATGGCTAGTTTAAGTTTAAGACAGATTGGTAAAATTTATCAAGGCGGCGTTGTTGGTGCAAGAGATATCAACATCGAAATCGAAGATAAAGAATTTATTATTCTGGTAGGTCCTTCAGGTTGCGGTAAGTCTACTACTCTTAGAATGATTGCCGGCCTTGAAGAAATTTCAGAAGGCGAGCTCTACATTGATGACAAGCTTGTTAATGATATGGCTCCAAAGGACAGAGATATCGCAATGGTTTTCCAGAACTACGCTCTCTATCCTCATATGACAGTATTTGATAACATGGCGTTTGGTCTCAAACTGAGAAAGGTTCCGAAGGATGTTATTAAGGAGAAAGTGCATGCTGCTGCAAAGATTCTTGATATTGAACATCTTCTTGACAGAAAGCCCAAGGCTTTGTCAGGTGGTCAGAGACAGCGTGTTGCGCTTGGTCGTGCAATCGTTCGTGAACCTAAAGTATTCCTTATGGACGAACCTCTTTCAAACCTTGATGCAAAACTCAGAGTTCAGATGAGAGCTGAAATCGGTAAGCTTCATAAGAGACTGGGCACAACTGTAATTTACGTTACACATGACCAGACAGAAGCTATGACAATGGGTACCAGAATTGCTGTAATGAAGGATGGTTATCTCCAGCAGTGTGCATCTCCTGTAGAACTTTATGACGAACCTGTTAACCTTTTTGTTGCAGGATTTATCGGAAGTCCTCAGATGAACTTTATCAATGTTACTCTTGAGAAGAAGGAAGACGGAGTGCATCTCGTAAATGAAACTCTTGATATTAAGCTTCCTGAAGGCAAGGGCAACCGCGAAGAGCTTGCTGAATATATGGGTAAAGAAGTTATTATGGGTATCAGACCTGAATGTATTTATGAGGATGAAGCTCATATTGCTGCAATGCCAGATGCATTGGTTGATGTTGATGTTGACCTTACAGAAATGATGGGTGCTGAAACTTACCTCTATCTGAAGAATGGTAACTCTTCATTGATCGCTCGTGTTAACCGTCGTACAACCGCACAGCATGGTGACAAGATCAAGGCAGTATTTGATACAAATAAGGTTCATCTCTTTGACAAGGATACCGAAGTTGCAATTATTCACTAAGATAAAGTAAAAAAGGGGCTGTTTTTAAACAGCCCTTTCGTTTTTGGGTATATAAAACTGATTTTTGCATTAATCTGCAAGTTGCATCTATTAATTTTCCTATCCTTATGCGGTCCTGATTATGCAAGAATCCTCATTTTTATTTAATGATGTCTGCAAATTCGGCGCCGATAAGTGCCGACAGGTCGCAGGGATTCATTTTCAGTTGAGTTCCAAGTCTGCCACCACTAAACATAATAATGTCAAAATCCTTTGCGCTTTGGTGTATAACCGTTTTAAACTGTTTTTTCATTCCTATGGGACTGCAACCGCCCCTGACATATCCGGTGGTCGCAAGCAAATCCTTTACGGGAAGCATTTCAACCGATTTTTCACCAATTGACTTTGCTGCTTTTTTCAAATCCAATTCTTCTGCAACGGGGACAACAAACACAAAATAATTACCCGGCTTTCCTTTTGTGACCAAAGTCTTGAATGTCTGCGAAAAGGGCTGGTTAAGCTTTTGAGCTATAGCAGTCCCTTCCATAAAACCATCACTTTCATAATTTATTGCTTCAAAATTTAGTTTTGCACGCTCGACAATTCGTACAGCGTTTGTTTTTATGTTTTTATCTTTTGCCATTGTTTATCCCTTTCCTGAATAAAATTACTTTCATAATTATATAACTTTTTTATAAAATAATCAAGATTGTAAAAAATTTACCATATTTTTAAGAATAACCTTGAAATTCTTTTCAAAAAGTGGTAAAATGCATAATGGGTAAAATTTGAATTCAAGTGAAGGGAGGCGTCTGTTATGTCTAACACTTTTGTTTGCCTTATGGGTATGGGAACTGTGTTCATCGGCCTTATTTGCATTGTTATTATTTGCAATATTATGAGCGTTGTTATGAAACGGTTTTCAAAGCAACCGGCACAAACTGCTCCTGTAGCAGCACCCACTCCTGCGGAGGCTAACGTGCCAATCCAGGACAAGCAGGCTATAATTGCAGGAACTTGTGCAGTTATTGCAGAAGAACTGGGAACAGATGTAAGCAATATCAGAGTTTTATCCTTTAAAAGGGTATAGGCTCAAACCACAATTTGCTGAAAAAACAGCAGGAATTCAATTAATATAAAATGGAGGTTTTACAAAATGAAAAAGTATAAGGTAAATGTAAATGGTACAGCATATGAAATTGAAATTGAACTTATGAGCGAAGCAGAGGCAGCGGCATCAAAGGCAGCAGCACCTGCAGCGGCACCCGCACCTGCAGCAGCACCTGCTCCCGCAGCGGCATCCGCACCCGGTGCAGGCGAAGAGGTAAAGAGCCCTATGCCCGGCACAATTCTGTCTGTAAACGTTAAGGCTGGCGACGCTGTTAAAAAGGGTCAGGTTCTTATGATTTTAGAGGCAATGAAAATGGAAAATGAAATTATGGCAGGTGCAGACGGTACAGTTACATCTGTTATGGTAGCAGCAGGTCAGGCTGTTGAAGCAGGCGCTGCTCTTTGCACAATCCAGTAAAAAGAAAGGCAGTTGACCCTGATATGAAAAAAAGAATTTTTGCGGCGTGTCTTGCGGTAATGGTAATGGCTTTATCCATGGTTACCTGCTTTGCGGCAGAAGGCACAGATGCATTGATAGTAAAAAACGCAGCTTATGATGATGTTGAAAAAACATTAAGCTTTGCTGTTGCAAACACAACGGGCGAAGAACTTGTTTTTGTCATCGCAGGCTTTAATTATGACCAAACACAGGTTGTTATCGGTCAGTTACAGAAGGAAATGTCAGTAATGGCTATTGCGGCTGGTAGTGAAATCGTTTTCACCATTCCGGTTGAGATTCCTTCATACAATGAAAATAATATTCCAAAATTCGGAATTACTATGCAGTATATGCCATCAAATTCAACCAATGTTGATATGACTAAGGCGGCAGGAGTACAGCAGATAGCAATTGACAACATTTTTGCACCTGTTGCAACTCCTATGGAAGCAATTATGAACTTCCTTAACCAAACCGGCTTTATGGCAATTGTAAGAAACTGGAAGCTAGCGGTTATGCTTCTTATCTCGTTTGTGCTGTTGTACCTTGCAATTGTTAAAAAGTTTGAGCCGTTGCTCCTTCTCCCAATCGCTTTTGGTATGCTCCTTACAAACCTCCCCGGGGCAGATATGTTCCACGAAGAGCTTTTTGCAGACGGACATATTCACTGGGAGCTGTTTGGCGCATCAAACGCAATTTCCCCCGGTCTTATTGATATCCTTTACCTTGGCGTAAAACTGGGCATTTATCCCTGTCTTATCTTCCTTGGCGTTGGTGCAATGACCGACTTTGGACCACTGATTGCAAATCCCAAAAGTCTTCTTCTTGGCGCAGCTGCACAGCTTGGAATTTTTATTACTTATGTGGTGATGGGAGCAGTTTTTGGCTTCACTCCGGCGGAGGCGGCGTCAACAGGCATTATCGGCGGTGCTGACGGGCCCACGGCAATTTTTGTTACTACAAGACTTGCGCCTCATCTTCTTGGTCCAATTGCCGTCGCGGCATATTCATATATGGCGCTGGTTCCGGTAATCCAGCCACCCATTATGAAACTCCTTACAACAAAGAAGGAACGTCAGATAGTTATGAAACCTCTTCGCGAAGTTTCAAAGACAGAAAAAATTGTATTTCCGATTGTTATTACAGTATTTGTAACACTTCTTGTTCCTTCAGCAGGTCCTTTGATTGGATGCTTAATGCTGGGTAATCTTGCGAAAGAGTGTGGTGTAGTTGACAGAATTTCCAAGACTGCGCAAAACGAGCTGATGAATATTGTAACGATATTCCTGGGAATTTCTGTGGGAGCAACAGCAACAGCTGAAACCTTCCTTGCCCCCAAAACATTGGCAATTATTGTTGTTGGTGTGGTAGCATTTGCGGTAGGAACAGCAGGCGGGGTTCTTCTTGCCAAGTTTATGAATCTGTTCCTGAAGAACAAAATCAATCCTCTCATGGGATCGGCAGGCGTGTCTGCAGTTCCGATGGCAGCACGTGTATCGCAAACAGTTGGACAGAAAGAAAACCCCAAAAACTTCCTTCTTATGCACGCTATGGGCCCCAATGTTGCAGGCGTAATCGGCTCTGCAATTGCAGCCGGCGTTCTTATTGCTTTGTTCGGTTAATTCCAAACGGTTTATTGAAAATTAACACAGAAAGGAAACTAGAATTATGTCAAAAGTATATATTACAGATACAATTCTTCGTGATGCTCATCAGTCACAGGCGGCAACCCGTATGAAGCTTGAAGATATGATTCCTGCTCTTGAAACACTTGACAAGGTTGGATACTGGTCTTTGGAATGCTGGGGCGGCGCAACATTTGACGCTTGTATGAGATTTTTAAACGAAGACCCCTGGGAAAGACTGCGTACATTAAAGAAGCATCTTCCCAACACTAAGCTTCAGATGCTTTTCCGCGGACAGAATATTTTGGGCTACAAGCACTATGCAGATGACGTTGTTGAACAGTTCTGCAAAAAGTCAATCGAAAACGGTATTGACGTAGTAAGGGTATTCGATGCTCTCAACGACCCCAGAAACCTCGAAGCTGCAATTAAGTATGTTAAGTATTACGGCGGACACCTTGAGGCAGCAATCAGCTATACAGAAAGCCCTGTTCACAACGAAGAATATTTTGTGGATCTGGCTTGCCGTCTTGAAGAAAAGGGTGCGGATTCAATCTGTATTAAGGATATGGCAAACCTCCTGCTTCCCTACGATGCGTACAGTCTGGTTAAAAAGCTTAAGGAAAAGGTTGGTGTTCCTATTCATCTGCACACACACAACACCGCAGGTACAGGAGATATGACAAACCTTATGGCAATTCAGGCAGGCGTTGATATTGTTGACTGTGCACTTTCACCTATGGCGAATGGTACAGCAAACCCTGCAACCGAAAGTCTTGTTGCAACCCTCAAGGGCACAGAAAGAGATACAGGTCTTGATATGGGTCTTCTCAGCGAGGCAGCAGCTCATTTCAGAAAGGTTGCGACAAAGATGAAGGAAGAAGGAACTCTTGATCCCAAGGTTTTGAATGTTGATGGAAACACCCTTCTGTATCAGGTTCCCGGCGGTATGCTTTCAAACCTGATTTCGCAGCTTAAACAGGCAAATGCCGAAGATAAGTACTATGAGGTTCTTGCCGAGGTTCCCCGTGTTCGTGAGGACTTTGGTTATCCTCCCCTTGTAACACCCACCAGCCAGATCGTTGGTACTCAGGCAGTTCTTAATGTGCTTATGGGCAGATACAAAATGATCTCAAAGGAATCAAAGGGTCTTCTCCGTGGCGAATATGGTAAGCTTCCCGGTAAGGTAAACGAAGAGGTTCGCAAGATGGCAATTGGTGACGATAAGGTTATCGATGTTCGTCCCGCAGACTTGATTGAACCCGAACTTGATAAATACAGAGAAGAAACAAAAGATATCGCAAAATGTGAAGAAGACGTTCTCAGCTATGCACTTTTCCCACAGGTTGCAAAGAAATTCTTTGAAATTCGTGATGCAGCACCTGCTGCTCCTGCTGTGGATGAAAACGGCGTAAGAACATTATACGTTGAAGATTTATCATAGTTAAAGACTTAAAAGGAACCTGTTGAGAGATAGGTTCCTTTTAAAATATAAATATTTATGTAAATTTAAAAAATTCTCTTGACAATTAAAAAAAACTATGGTATTATATTTCTTGTCCTTTGGACAAGTATATGGCGGTATAGCTCAGTTGGCTAGAGCATACGGTTCATACCCGTAGTGTCACTAGTTCGAATCTAGTTACCGCTACCACCTTTAAAACCCGTGTTTTAAACACGGGTTTTATACAAGGGATATAGGTTTAATATGGCTCCTTGGTCAAGTGGTTAAGACTCCGCCCTCTCACGGCGGCTACAGGGGTTCGAATCCCCTAGGAGTCACCATAGAAACAGAACGATTTAGATGACATCTAGATTGTTCTGTTTTTTACATTTTTTGTTATAATGTTGAATTATATTATAAATTGTGCTATAATTAGTTTGAACATTTTTTTAATTTGGCAAAAAAATAAAAGATGGGAGATATATTAATATGGTAGTAACGATTTTATCGCATATTATTGCGGCTTTATATCTTCAAAAACAAAAATATAAAAAATTAGTTACGGCTTGTTTTTGGGGTGCATATGCAATTTTTGCTGTATGTATTATGGTATTTCAAGAAAATGTAATGTACGGATTTTTCAGTTTGCTTTTTATGCATGCTGTTATCTTTTTTATAACAACAATAGGTTCTTTAGGAGAAAAAACCTTTTTGTTTCTTACATACTCGAATTCATTTTGCATATGTATTGGAGCAAACTTGATTTTATCAGATCTTCTGAGTAACAATGCTCATATATCTGTTTATGGAATAGGAATAGTGGTATTAATGCATCTGTTTCTATACAAGATTTTGCTTCCGAGTTATCAAAAAGCCAGGGTGTTCTTTTCTTCTGGTTGGTGGAAACTTAATGTTATATTAGTTTTCTTTTTCATACAGTTTTTGAATCAATATGCTTTCAGTATTGATATGAGCAATGCTCGTAATATAGTTTTTGATTTTGTTGTTTTCAGTATTATTTTTTATTTAACATTAATTTTGATTTTTAATTTAGTAAAAGATAGCGCCGAAATGAATAAAAAAACATATGAAAATGATGAACTGAAAAATGTTGCGTACACAGACGCTTTGACAAATATGAAAAATAGAGCAGCATATGAGAGATTTACCAGAAGACAAGTATTAAACCACAGAAAGAATCCCGGTGCACAGTTTATTTTTGTTATGCTGGATATCAATGGATTTAAAAATATCAATGATACAAAAGGACATGCCGCAGGGGATGAAATTTTAAAACAAGTAGGTGCGTTTATTACTGAATTTTTTGAGCGTTATAATTGTGAAAGCTTTAGATTTGGTGGCGATGAATTTGTTTTGCTGATGGAAGATATACAATTATCTTATGTTGAGAATCTAATTGTAAAGCTGAATGAAGAATTATTTAATTTCAATAATATTACATTATCTCACGGTTGCTCAGAAGTGGACTTCAATAACACAAAACCATTTCACGCTGCTTTAAAAACGGCTGATGCAATTATGTATTCTAATAAAGACCAATATTATTTGAATTTGCGTAATAGTGGAAAAGAATTAAATGTCGAGAAGTTTTTACCTGAATCAGATGGCATCTAAATCGTTCGGCTCTTCCAGAAAAAAGCACTTCCGAAGAAGTGCTTTTTTCAATGAAATTTGCCTGCGGCAAGTGAAATAGCTCCGCTATGAAATACACTTCGTGTATGAAATATTGCTTCGCAATATAAAAAGGCAAATTTTATTTCATGTTTTTTTGAAAGAAAAATATTTCATAATCCAAAGGATTATTTCATATCAACGAAGTTGATACTTCGTTTTTGTATATCAAATAAACATTATATAAGACTTGCCAGAGTTTTAATACATTTTTCGCAGATAAGCTTTTTCTTGTACATCACAGTATCCTGTGCTTCTCCGCAAAAGATGCATGCAGGCTCATATTTGCCAAGCACAAGGCGGGTATCATCCACAAAGATTTCTAAGGCAGCCTTGGGTTCCAGACCCAGAGTGTTGCAAATTTCTTTTGGAATGACAATTCTACCCACATCATCAACGTGCCTTACAATGCCCGTATTTCCTTTTGTGGAATCATCAAAGTGTTTTTCAAGAATTACGTGTGCTCCATCAACAAAAATTTCAAGACTACCCTTGGGGTCAATGCCTAAAGTGTTGCGCAATTCTTTAGGAAGAACTATTCTGTCCAGACTATCAACGTGTCTTACAATACCGGTTGATTTCATTTTATCGACTCCTTTATCTTTTTTAATAAATTTCTTTTTTCGACCGCGGAATAAGGAAAAAATTTGTCCGTTTTGTCCGCTTTTTTATTTATACTACCATATTTGGAAAAAGATGTCAACAGAAAAAATAAAAAAAATCTTCTTGTCGAAGGATGAAAAACCTTGTTCTGTCGCACTTTGTCGAAAAAAATACCCTGCCGTTTATGGCAAGGTATTGTCGAATTTAAAAATCATCTGTTTTCGTCAGCGACATAAAATCTGACTAGCTCTTCCAGAATTTCGTCGGTTTCAAGCTTTTGGATTAACGAGCGTGCTCCGTTATGTGCAGTGATATACGAAGGGTCTCCTGACATAATATATCCCACAATCTGACTTATCGGGTTATAGCCCTTTTCGGTCAGTGCGCTGTGGACAGAAAGGATAAGCTCTCTGGGATTGGGTTTTTCCTTTTCAACCCGAAATTTTACTGTTTTTGAAAGGTTTGTGTTTTCCATTTTTGTGACCTTCCTTTCGGTAAAAGTACATTTGTTGTATATATTTTAACATAGTTATGTTATCAAAACAAGTATATTATTTAAAAAATAGATTACAAATATGTTACTTGCGGTGTGAAAAATAGTCGCCAATGATTACAATGTCATTAATGTTAAATGCTTCGGTGACTTTGGCGTTGCCTGAGATGATTTTTTCTGCCAGTTTGGGATCGGCTGCATGATTGGCGGGATCATAGTACATCGAATTATCTATCCAGGCAGAGTTGGCAAAATACGCAAACCCGCTATAATTATCATCAAGAACGTCTGAACCAATATAACAGTGACTGTCCTCAAGGCCAAAAAGATTGATTATGGTAGGCATAAGATCTGCGGTATGTGTGGGTTCGGTTATTTCTTTAGGGTCAAGACCCGGCGAGAATATAAATGCAGGAACCCGATACATTAAATCGTCGCCCACTGCACTGTTAAGCTGTGCCAGCTTTTCTTGATTTGAATAGCCATAGGCATAATGGTCGGTATAGACAATAATGGCTGTGTTATCAAGCAAGCCGTCTGCATCAAGACGCTCAAGGAGCTGACGGAAAAAATCATCGGTGTCCCTTGCCAGCAGGTGACACGCATTTTCTTCAAAATCCATAGTTTTGTCAACAAGCTCGGGGTGATTTTCCTTTACTACCGCCAATTTTGAATCGTCATAGGTATAAGGAACGTGCCCTGAATATGTTATTATAAAGCTGAAAAAAGGTGAATCCTTTACAATATCCTGGTATATGTCTTCCACTTGCAGAACTTTGCTGTCTGATTGTGCCGCATAATCGGTCATACCATAATCTTGAAAGGAATGATACTTTTCAAAGCCCAAGCTTTTGTGCATAAGACCACGGTTATAGAACTCTGAATGATTATAATGAAAGGAATTTGCCGAGTAGCCTTTGTTTGCAAAAAGCTGGGGCAGAGCATATGGATATTTGTTTAGCGCGTAATTTACTGCGCTGACAGCAGAGGGCGGTGTATAAAAGCCTGTATTAAAGCAAAATTCCGAGCCAAGAGTGTATCCCGTACCAAATGTGGGAGCATAGTGATTGGCAAAATTAATGCCGTTTTTCATCATATATTTCATAACAGGTGTGTACTTTTCGGTTATCATCCAGTCGTCTATGCCTTCCAGCATAACCGCAATTACATTTTTGCCGCTTAACAGACCGGTATAGTGATTGTCCGTATCGCTGGCGGCTTTTTTTTCAATATACTCGTCAACAGCTTTAAAGTCTTTTTCGTTATATTTGTCGCCTTCAAGCCATGTTTTATAAAAATCTCTTGCAACAAAATGGCAAATTCCCACAATATCAATACATTTGTTGGTATCATTAAATTTGCTGTATACAACACGGGGTTTTCGCCAGGAGTCCCAGTCCTGATCGGATTCATCAAATAATGAGGGCTGCATAAATATGTGCAAACAAAGCAACGCCAAAATGGGAATAAATACCATACACTTTGCAATTTTTCCTGTGTGGGCGGGGCGTTGCCACTTTATTGCTGTAATAACAAGACAAAGTATTGACAAAAGAGTGCATACAATAAGACGTTTATCTGCATATGACAACGCATAAGAAAGGTAATCGCCGCCCTCCCCTGCAAGACCGATACTGCTTAAACGAAAAAATTGTTCGAAGATTCCAAAATATATATACTGAGCAAAGGAAAAGATTATAAAAAAACAACCAATCAATATATATATAGTCCTGCCCCAATTTTTGGGAAGAAGCACCAGCGAGCCATAAAGAAGCACAGCAATCCACAAAAGGTTAAAGGCGGCGGGAATCACAGTCGAAAAAAATTCGTCATAAACCTTTGGCCAAACGAGATATCTAAGCTGCAAGTCCGGAAGCTGCAGCGCAAGGATTGCAAAGACATAGAAATAGTGTTGGTTTAAAAAGGTAACGAACTTTTTTAATTCACCTCTCATAAAATCACCTCAATAATTTTTATCAAATGGTACATAATACTATTGTAAGAAAAACTCCTTCGAATATGTATTATAGCACACAAGCTGCCAAAAATCAACGCAATTAAACAAATATAACATTAGAACAAAAATTTAGCAGCTTATTATTGACATATTTTTCAAGGAATGGTATCATATATATGGATTTATTGTAGTTATTGTAACAGGAGGAGATTTAAATGTTGGTATCAGTTAGCGAAATGCTGAAAAAAGCAAAAGAAGGAAAATATGCTGTTGGTCAGTTTAATATCAATAACCTTGAATGGACAAAGGCTATTCTTTTAACTGCGCAGGAATGTAATTCGCCGGTTATCCTTGGTGTTTCTGAGGGCGCAGGCAAATATATGACAGGCTTTAAAACGGTAGTCAATATGGTTAAAGGTATGATTGAAGGTCTTAACATTACTGTTCCCGTTGCCATTCATCTTGACCACGGCAGCTATCAGGGTGCACTTGATGCAATGGAGGCAGGTTTTTCTTCAATAATGTTTGACGGTTCGCATTATGGAATCGAAGAAAATATCGAAAAAACCAAAGAAATGGTTGCTCTTGCAAAGTCAAAGGGTATCTCTGTTGAAGCAGAGGTAGGCTCAATCGGCGGCGAGGAAGACGGTGTTATCGGCGCTGGTGAGGTTGCAGACCCCAATGAATGTAAGATGATTGCAGATCTGGGCGTTGATATTCTGGCAGCAGGCATCGGCAACATTCACGGTAAATACCCCGCAAACTGGAAGGGCCTTAACTTTGATGTTCTTGCCGAGATTGAAAAGGTAACATCTCCTATGCCCCTTGTTCTTCATGGCGGCACAGGTATCCCCGAGGATATGATTAAGAAGGCAATTTCATTGGGTGTAAGCAAAATCAATGTAAATACAGAGTGCCAGCTTGCTTTTGCGGCTGCTACAAGAGAATATGTTGAAGCAGGCAAGGACTTGGAAGGCAAGGGCTTTGACCCCAGAAAGCTTCTGGCTCCCGGCTTTGAAGCAATTAAGGCAACTGTTAAAGAGAAAATGGAACTGTTTGGTTCTGTTGGCAAGGCATAAAGCCTTTATAAAAGGATAGATATTTCGGGTGCGGCTCTTTATCCAGTCGCACCTGTTTTAATATAATAGGAAATTGCGCAATTCCCTATTATATTAAAACGATATTTAGATGCCCGTGCAAAATTTTCGGCTATGCCGAAATGCACTTGGGCAAACAAAGCGTTATTACTCCGACCGCCGCCTGCGGCGAGCGGCGTAGCCGCTTTGTTCTAATACAGCAACAATAAAAAACTATTGCTTAAATTTGCAAAGTATAGTAAAATATACTTATTAAAAACCTAAGGAGGCATATTTATGAAAAGATTTGCATTAATAATTCTTGTGGTTGTTCTGGCACTTTCAATGATTACTGCAAGTGCAGAGGTGCCAAAGTTTATGACACAAGCATACAACAACTATGCTGCTGACTATGGCTTTACGATTACCTTTGAAAGCAGTGATGAAGTTGTTGCTCTTTTAAAAGAAATTCAAATTCCGGAAGAAGTTAATAATTTTGTTGATATAAAAGGTCTTTTAGAAAGTATTTTATCTCAGGGAATGCAGATGAAACTGCAAATGAATATCAGCGATGACTACAAGAAGGCCGAATATGCCCTAACTGCAGAATCGCAGCAGTCGATAAATGTAAATTCTAATTTATCAATCGGCATTGATTCAAAGCTGGGAATGTGGATGAAAATGGATTTGGATGCTGCAGACCCGGTATTTGAGATAATCTATTCATCGCCGGTTTTGAATAAGTATATGGTAATAGATGTTTTTGAAATGTTGCCGGATGATACACAAAAGGCGGCGGTGCTCAATGTGCTGAATTCGGTATTTAGCAGCGAATATATTGACTCTTTAAGTGAATATTCTCTGGAACTTATTGAAAAATATGCAGAAATTAAGCGGGATAGCGGAGATTATGTTGTCAAGCTTGACAACGATGGTTTGATTGCTATGACAGGCGAATTATTCCCCGTTGTTTTTACAAAGATTGGCGACATAATGGCGAATGCTCCGATGGCGGCAAGCATAGGTATTATAGGCGGTGCAGATGGACCTGTTGAAATTCTGATAGAGCCTGAGGCAGAAAACGATAGCGACTTTGCTGTTATTCCTGATATGACGGGCCTGCAGATTTTAGGAGAGGAAGGCATTACATACAGATATTCATTGTTTTCAGAGAAAATATCAGCGATTGATATGGCTGCGGATATTTCATTTGACATTTCAAAATTTGTAACAGAGGTTTTAGGTGAAGACTGGGGATTTGAGGAAAAAGGAATTCTTGATTTTACGGTAAATGCAACGATAAAGTTAAAAAATATAGGCAAAACAAAAGTAGAATTCCCAAAAATAACAGAGGAAAATTCTTTTAGTATTATGGATATGATTCCTGAATATGAGGAAGATTATACGGCTGATTATACACCGTCTTATCCACATTATTCTGTTTGGATAGAGAGCGGTGAGCTTCCTGTTATAGACGGCGAGATATATGTTCCGCTGCGGGCGACACTTGAAGGTGCATTTGATGACCAAGTCAGCATTGATTACAATAAAGGCACAATCACAATGCAGTCAGAATATTTTCCGGGCTTTGAGAAGCTTACTGTTTATGAAAATTCCACTACGGCAATTGCAGACGGAATTGACAGAAAGGTTTCAAAAGTAATTGTAAAAAACGATAAAGCTTATGTCGGAAAAACTTTCTTTGAGGAAATTTTCGAATGGGAATTGGGTTACGCAAGCCATGACCTTATAAATGATTATTATGAGGCAGTTTTCTACACGGAATCGTTTTGATATATGCATATGGTGTGCCTTGCGGCACACCATATGTTTGTGTTTGTTGAATTTGTTTTGGAGTTAAAATATAGTTAATAATGTAATGAGGGATTGAATTATGAAGGTAGTATTGCAAAGAGTTACAGAGGCATCGGTAGAGGTTGAAGGTAATATTATTGGAGAAATCGGCAGGGGATATGTGGTGTTTCTGGGTGTAGGCTGTGGCGACACCAAGGAAATCGCCGAAAAAATGGCTGATAAGATAAAAAAGCTCCGCCTTTTTCCTGACGAAAACGGAAAGACCAATCTTTCAATAGATGATATCGGGGGCGAGGTGCTTGTTATTTCGCAGTTCACATTGTATGCGGATGCCCGCAAGGGTACCAGACCCAGCTTTGTCGAGGCAGGACCACCGGATTTGGCAGAGGAACTGTATGAATACTTTATTTCTCTTTGTGAGGAGCGGTTTAAAAAGACAGCTCACGGCAGCTTTGGTGCAAGTATGAAGGTAAGCCTGTGCAACGATGGTCCATTTACAATTTGTCTGGAGCTTGACTGAAAAAGCTGAAAAAAGGACAGCTTTCGTCAATATAAATATAACTCTATTAGACAAAACGACCAAAACATACCGATAAAACTTGGCTATGAAAATGGACAAAATTGATTGACATAGTTTAAAAAGTATTATATAATAAAATGTGCGAATGCTGTAAGTGATCGGCAAAACGATTGTAAAAAGGATGAATTGTATGTGCAAAAAGTGTTTTAGCTGTTTGGTAAACACTGCATTCAACAAAGTCTATGAAGTTCTTCTTTGGAATTTACATAATAAAAAAATAGAAGTCGTTGGTGTAATAAAAATGTTTACACATAAAATAACAAGAGGGAGGGTGTTTGTATAATGAAATATTCCGTTTTAATGTCGGTTTACAAAAAGGACAATCCGGAGTTCTTGAAAGTGGCACTAGAGAGTATATATGAAAAACAAACACGTAAGCCCGATGAAATTGTTATAGTTTTTGATGGTGCACTTAATGACGAGCTTTATAAGGTTTTGGATGACTTTAAAAAGGATAAAGAAGATGTCGTCTGCTATTATCCGCAGGAGATAAATCGTGGATTGGGCGAAGCCTTGGCGATTGGGGCAGAAAAGTGTACAGGCGATTATATTTTCAGAATGGATTCAGATGATATAAGTCTTCCCGATAGATTCGAAAAACAGTCCGCATACATAGAAAATCATCCTGAGATAGACGTTTTAGGGGGATGCATAGCAGAATTTAAAATTTCTCCCGAGAATGAAGAACTGAGATTTCGTGTTTGCCCCAAAACTCATACTGAAATTATGAGTATGGGAAAAAAGAGAAGTCCTATGAACCATGTTTCGGTTTGTATAAAAACCAGTGCTTTAATTGAAAGCGGTAATTATGAAGGCGTTTTGCTTTTAGAGGATTATTATTTGTGGATGAAAATGGTATCACAGGGTTATCGTTTAGAAAATATGGAAGATGTGCTGGTGTACGCCAGAGCGGATGACGGATTTGAACAGCGCAGAAAAGCAGCTGTACGAATTAAAGGATGGCAAAAGCTGCAAAAGCTTATGCTGCAGGCAGATATAATTTGCAAGCGTGAAGCTTTAATGAATATGATATACATAACGGGATTTACATATTGTCCTGCAGGTGTCAAAAAAGTGGTATACGATAAGTTTTTGAGAAAGAAAGATGGAATAGAATTAGAAAAGATTGAGAAGGATGACGGCGTTGCAAGCAAAGTTGGTTGATGAGTTGATATAAACTCAAGATTCTGCTCGTAAGATGTCACAACCTGGATATTTTTACGATCCTGTAAAAGTTCTTAAAAGCAAACAGAGAGGGATTTTTATGAAAATAGGGATATTGACACATTACAATGTTCATAACCATGGGGCATTATTGCAACTATATGCATTAAAAGCTGTCCTTGAAAAAAATGGTAATGAAGCTAAGGCGCTTACTTTTAAAAAGAATTATGATTTTATGCCAACGGATGCAGACAAAAAATACGAAATATCATTAAAATCGCTTTTGTTTTATTTATCCTATTTGAAAAAATTTGGATTAGCAAGAACTCTTTTTAATATAAGAAAAAAGAAAATGCTAGGCGAGTTTAGAAAACCGCTTTTAGGTGAGTATTACTCAAGAGCTGATAAGCTTGATGCAGTATTTGTAGGTAGCGACGAGGTGTTTAGTATTGAAGCTGGTGTAAATCCGTATTTCTTTGGGATTGGTGTTCCTACAGAAAACATATTTTCTTATGCTGCAAGCTGTGGTCCTACTAAGATTGAAGATATGAACAACCGAAAAGTCGCATCTATGATTGCTGCCGGTCTTAATGATATGAAAAAAATCTCTGTTCGCGACAAGAATACCAAAGAGGCTGTTTTTGAATTAACGGGAATTAATGTAGCAGAGGTGTGTGATCCTGTTATTTTATATGGATATAAGGAAGAGCAAGAAAAACTTGAGAGAAAGATTAAAAAAGATTATCTTGCAATTTATGCATACGATAATAATATGAATGATCCTGACGAAGTAAAAAAGATTAAGGATTACGCCAAAAAAAATGATTTAATGATTGTTTCGGTGGGATATTACCACAAATGGTGCGATAAATGCGTTGATGGTTCGCCTATAGATATTTTAGCATATTTTAAGTATGCTACCTGTGTTGTCACAGATACGTTCCATGGGTCTGTTATGTCATTGATTACAAATACGCAATTTGTGACTAAAATAAGAACAAACGGAAACAAGCTGTTTGATTTGTTGAGCAGATACGAGCTAACGGACCGAATGATTGAGGATTTTTCAGAAATAGACGAAAAAACGCAAGAAAAGATTGATTACGGAAAAACAAATTCATTATTGGAAGAAAGCAGAAAAGCATCTTTGGCATATATCAAGATGTGTCTGGGAGAAATTAAATGAGCAACGTATTGGATATAAATGATAACAAGTGTACCAGTTGCCAGGTGTGTGCGGCAGTATGTCCTGCCAATGCCGTTAAGATTAATCTGAATGAAAATGGTTTTTACAGACCGGAGATAGATGCCGAAAAATGTGTTTCCTGTGGAAAATGCAAAAAAGTTTGTTATAAATTTGATGATAATGTTTTGATGGCGGATGAATGTATGGGTGTTTACGCCTGCAAAAGTGATGCATCCGTGTTGAATGATGTTACATCGGGGGGAATCGCATATCTGCTTGCGAAAAAAGCAATAACAGAAGGATACAGGGTTGTGGGGGTGACCTACGATACCGAAAGAAATATAGCCATAACAGAAATTGCAGACACAAACATAGAACAATTTAAGGGTTCGAAATATATTCAGGCATATACTATAGATGCATTTAAAGGTATATTAAAGGATAAAACAAATTCAAAGTATATGGTGTTTGGTCTGCCGTGTCACATATATGCTTTAAAAAAAGCTGTAGGGCTGAACAAAAACGAGAAGGATTTTGTATTTGTTGACTTGTTTTGTCATGGATGTCCAAGTATGCTTCTGTGGAACAAGAGTTTAAAGAAAGCACAGGAAAAATTGGGCACAGATACATTTGAAAAAGTTGAATTCCGCAGCAAGAAAAAAGGATGGCACGAGTTTTGTCTCAATTTTGAAACAGCAGATAAAAGAACATTTATATCTGATGGTTTTGGCCCTTTTTATAGCTTGTTTTTCAGCAATTTGGTATTAAACGATGCTTGTCGGGACTGCAAACTGAGAAGCACATTAGAATATACTGACATAAGATTGGGCGATTTTTGGGGATGGCAGTATGATGAGGATGTTACGGGCGTTTCCGCCGTGACGGCTGTTTCAAAAACCGGAGCTGAATGGCTGAAAAAGCTACCGGAGAATGTTTTTGTTGCAGAACACAGCTTAAAGGATGTTGTTAAAGGTCAATCCTACGGCAAGATATACGCTGTAGATGCAGAAAAGAGAGCTGAAATTATTGATTTACTAAAGAGCGAAATTCCGATAGACGAAGTTCAAAAAATCTTTAAAAGTAAATTGTCGATGAAATCTAAAATCAAAAACATCATTAAAAGAATAGTATATATGATGCCTCAATCTGTTAGAATTATCGTCAGAAAAAGATTTCACCAAAATTAGTAAGGAGATTTATGCGATGACTATTTTACATTTTGCAGCAATAGCCGTTAATCCGTGTAATGGGGTTTGTGTTACTGTTCCTCAGCATATTATTGAACAGCAAAAAATAGTTAATGTCGCTTTGGTAAATGTTAAAAATGAGCAAATACCGGGAATTAAAAATCAGTTTGAATATAATGCAAAATTTGATATAAGAAAACTTTCTGAACCATTTTCAAAACCGGATATTGTTGTTTTTCACGAGGTTTACAGGCCAGAATATCTAAAAATAGCAAGATCCCTTACGAAAAATGGCATACCATACATAATTCTTCCCCATGGCTCATTGACAAGAGAGGTTCAAAAACAAAAAAGGCTAAAAAAATTAGCCGGAAATATTCTTTTTTTTAACAGGTTTATTAAAAATGCACAGGCAATACAATGTTTATCCGAGCATGAAAGAGGAAGAATAGATTTTAGAGTAAAAACCTTTGTCAGCACAAGCGGAATTTATATGCCCGAAAAAACTAAAGGTGACTTCAGCAAAGAGGGTGCAAATATAAATTACATCGGAAGGCTTGATATGTTTACAAAAGGGTTGGACCTTATGGCAGAGGCAGTTGCGTTAAAGGCAGATTTTTTAAGAGAAAATAATTGCAAAATAAATATATATGGGCCAGATATATTTGACCGAAGGAAAGCCTTGCGGGAATTAATAGACAAACTGAAAATACAGGATATTATTATTTTAAATGATGCTGTTTCGGGAGAAGAAAAGGAAAAGATTGTTTTGGCGACTGATATATTTTTTCAAACATCGCGAACAGAGGCACTAACTTTAGGAATTCTTGAGGCAATGAGCTATGGTGTTCCGTGTTTGATTACCCGCGGGACAACTCAGGGTGAGCTTGTTGAAGAATATGATGCAGGCTGGGTGGCTGAAAATAATGCTGAGTCCATTGCCGAAAAACTGCAACAAGCGATTGAAGAAAGAGCTTTATTGAAAAGAAAATCTATAGCAGCCAAAAAATGTGTTGAAGAAAATTATGATTGGGCTGTTATAGCAAAAAAAACATTGAAAGAATACGCCAAATACTGTGTTGTTAAATAGCATATTTGTGCTATTTTGAAAAGAACTCTTGTTTAAATGTTATGTAAATGGTGTTTTCTGCTGCAGTAATTGTGAAGAAAGGTGAACGGTAAATGAGTTATTACATAGCGACAAGTTATATGAAATTTTTGGGGCTCATTTTTGTAGTGTCCCTGATTTTTGATGCCTTTCAGGATATAAAAGGTAAAAAGAAACTCTTTTATGTAATAGCGATTTGCGCGATATTTTTCACTGTATGGGGATATCGTTATTATGGTATGGGAAACGATACGGTAAACTATTACAATATGTTCTCGCTGATATCAAGAACAAGTTCTATTGAGAGGTATGTTGAAAACACAGATGTTGAGGCAGGGTATTTGTATTATAATTATTTGTTGTCATTAATTTCAAAAAACCCCAGAATTTTGTTTGTTGTTACAGCGGCAATTGTATCTTTTTCGGTTGGTTTTTTTGCATACAGAAATGTAAGCAGCCCGGGAGTGTTTTTCTGTATGTTTGTTGGGCTTTTACAGTTTGACTTTATGTTAAGTGCAATGCGGCAGGCATTAGCTAATGTGTTTTTACTTTTTGCGGTTGATGCTATTATTCATAACAAAAGAAAACTTTTTATTATATTTTGTTTGGTGGGTACACGATTTCATAACGCCGCTTGGGCAATGATTTTAGTGTCTCCGCTTATCTGGAATAATGATAATGAAGAAAAACAAGGAAATGTTTTTACTTATATCATAATTCTTGCTGTGGTTGCTGTGTGCGGCTTGTTTTTTGACAGTGTGTGGAACAGGCTTTTGGCTATTTTCCCCAGATATGATTATTATAATGGAAGCGAACTTACCGATGGTGAACCGCGACTTGCAATTTTTCTTAAGATAATAGTTTATATGGTTATTTTTATTGTGCCAAAGATATATAAGCATAAGCCTGCCGAAAACAGAGCGCTTTATAATGTATGTGAAAAAATGTCAGTGATACAATTGGCAACACACTTAATTGCGTCAAATGCAACGGCATTAGCCCGTTTAACAGGGAATTTTACTGTTTTTGCGCTTGCTCATTTTTCCAACACCTTTAGGGATAATACAAGCAACGAAAAACTAATGTTGCTACTTTTGTCTTTGCTAGGCTCGTTTTTTTATGGTCTGGTTATTGTTATTTTAAAAACGCCTGAGTGGCAGACAACATATCCAATATTTTTGCAGTTTGAGAGTATTTTTTAAAAATCGGACAATATAAATAGTTTGAATATATTGTGGAAAAGCGTGTTATTATTATACCAAAATAGGCGCGGATTCAGAAAAGGAGTGACGTGTTTTGAAAAAGTTTGTTATTTATCAACACGGCGGAACTTATAATCATGGTTGTGAGGCGTTAGCGACAACTATATCTTCAGAAATTAAGAGGGAATTGGAACCTTCAAATGTTGTTCTCGTGTCATTCAGCCCTGAAGAAGATAGTAATATAACTTCTGTTGATAAGGTTGTTGGGACGAAGGGTATGAAAAAGTGGAATTTTTTGTATTTCCTCTATCAGTTCAACAAAAGGATATTAAAAAGCAAAACCCTTGAAGATTTAATTGCGGTGGACAAAAACTGTTTAAAAGAGGCTGAAAACAGCGAGTGCTGCATCGCAATTGGCGGAGATAATTATTGCTATGGCAAAGGCCGCTTTCTTTGGGCAACCGACCGCGTTTTGAAAAAAAGGGGAAATAAAATGATGCTGTGGGGCGCATCGCTTGAGGCGAAGGATCTTCCCGGCTCGCTTGCTGAACACCTGAAGGTATTTGATGTTATAACTGCCAGGGAAAGTATATCTTATGAAGCTCTTAAAGCGAATGGGTTTGGCGACAGGGCGTATCTTGTTTCTGACCCTGCATTTTTGCTTGAAACAGAATGTCTTGAGCTTCCTGAAAATTGGAAGGAAGGCCAGATGGTGGGAATAAATCTTAGCCCATTGGTTCTGAAATTCTCTCAGGAAAAAGCCGAAGTTGTTGATTCTGTATACAAGTTGATTGATTATATTTTGGAAAATACAGAAATGAATGTGGCGTTGATTCCACATGTCCGTAAACCGGGGAATGACGATGTGACCGTTTTGCGGCCTATGTATGAAAAATACAAAAATACAAACAGAATTGTGCTATTTGATGACAAGAACCTCAATTGCAAACAGCTAAAAGGCTATATTTCCCGTTGTCGCTTTTTTATCGGGGCACGCACTCATTCTACAATTGCTGCGTATTCAACCGGAGTTCCAACCATTGCGCTGGGTTATTCCGTAAAAGCAAAGGGTATTGCACGCGACTTGTTTGGGACCGAAGAAAATTTTGTTGTACCCGTTCAAACATTTGATGATCCTGCGCTTACAGTCAATGCGGTGAAATATCTTTTTGATAATGAAGATAGGATAAAAGAAATTTATAAAGAAAAACTTCCGGAGTATATTGAAAAGGCAAAAGAATCAACCAAATATTTGCTGAAATTGATAAATGAGGACTAATATATGAAGATCAACCAATTAAAAGCAGGCGTGGTCTTGTCGTATTCTACACAGGCGGTTCAGATTTTGTCGGGGCTGCTGTATACTCCTATTATGCTGCGCCTGTTGGGGAAAAGTGAATATGGATTATATCAGCTGGTTTACTCAGTGGTTTCCTATCTTAGCTTACTTAGCTTGGGTTTTGGCTCAAGCTATGTGCGTTTTTATTCAAGATATAAATCTCAGGATGACAGCGATGGGGTCGCAACATTAAACGGGATGTTTATGACGATTTTTACTGTAATTTCTGCGGTGTGTATCATTTGCGGTGCAGTAATGGTCAATAACGCAGGAAGTATTTTTGGTACCGGGCTGACAGCGAACGAGCTGAAAAAGGCGCAGGTGCTTTTGGGAATAATGGTATTAAATATGGCTGTGACATTTATGAACAGCGTTTTTTCCAGCATTTTGACTGCGCATGAAAGATTTTTCTTTTTAAAATTTGTACGTTTTTTAAAGGAACTTTTCAATCCGTTTCTTACCCTTCCCCTTTTGCTTATGGGATATGGGTCGGTAGCAGTAGTTACCGTAACAACTGTACTTACGGTTGTAACCTTGATTTTAGATGTGGGTTTTTGTTTGAAAAAATTAAAAATCAAGTTCCGGTTTGGCAAATTTGAGCTTTCTCTGTTTAAGGAGATGTGGGGCTTTACATTTTTTATATTTATAAATATGATTGTTGATCAGCTTAACTGGAACATTGGCAAGTTTTTACTTGGGCGTATGCGTGGCACAGGTGCAGTTGCTGTATTTGGCGTTGCGTCACAACTCAACAGTCTGTATTTAACCCTCTCAACATCGGTATCGGGGGTATTTGTTCCCAGAGTTAACAGAATTGTGGCTGAAGGTCAGGGTGATAGGGCACTCAACGACCTTTTTGTAAAGGTTGGCAGAATACAGTTTTTGATTCTTGGCATTATTATATCCGGATATATAGTGTTTGGCAAAGTATTTATTTCATTTTGGGCAGGGAATGGTTATGACGAGGCATATATAATTGGCTTATTGCTTATGGTGCCTGCAACTGTTCCGCTGATTCAGAATTTGGGTATTGAAATTCAAAGAGCCAAAAAAAAGCATGGTGCTCGTGCGGTAATATATATACTTGTCGCGATAAGTAACATATTTATAAGTGTTCCTTGTATAAAACTATGGGGAGCAAGCGGAGCGGCTGTGGGTACGGCAGTTTCGCTGATAGTTGGAAATATAATCTTTATGAATTGGTATTATCATAAAAAGTTGGGGCTTAACATAATTAACTTTTGCAAGCAGATGGCCGGGATTTTTATGGTGGTTATCTTTATAACGATATTCGGTCTGGTGACAACCAGGTTGATTCCGGCAAACGACAGGTTGATTATCTTTATGCTTCAGATTTGTGTATATTCCGTAGTATATATAGTGGCGATGTGGATTTGGGGAATGAATGAGAAAGAAAAAAGTCTGGTCGCAGATCCTTTAAATAAAATCAGGAGAAAATTATGCGGGAAATAGTAGACTCAAAAAAATGTTCGGGATGTGCATCTTGTTTTAATGCTTGTCCCCAACACTGCATAAAAATGCAGCCGGACAATGACGGGTTTTTGCGTCCTGTTATTGATAGTGATATCTGCGTTGACTGCGGTATGTGTCAACAAGCTTGTCCGATATTAAGTGAATATAAGGGAAATCCCAAAGGTAAAGCATATGCGTGCATAAATAAGGACGACGATATAAGAATGAAAAGTTCATCGGGCGGCATATTTTCTTTGCTTGCAGAACACATATTGGATTGCGGCGGAGTTGTGTTTGGTGCAGCTCTCGATGATGACCTGAGTGTTCATCATATTGAAGTTGCGAATGTTGGCGGATTAGAAAAACTACGTGGAACAAAATATGTACAGAGCCGGATTGAATATACCTATAAGGCAGTAAAGGAGAACCTTGAAGCAGGGAAAAAAGTATTGTTTACAGGAACGCCCTGCCAGATAAGCGGATTAAAAGCCTATTTGAGAAAAGATTATGAAAATCTTTATACTCAGGATTTAATATGTCACGGAGTTCCGTCGCCTGCTGTTTGGCAGAAATATTTGCGTTTTCGTGAAAAAAGCGCAGGTGCCGGTGCAAAGGAAGCATTTTTCAGGTGTAAGAAATATGGTTGGAGAAGGTACTCGGTGCTATTGGGTTTTGCCAACAGCAAAGAGTATATAAAGACTCATTCTGAGGATTTGTATATTCAGGCTTTCATTTCGAACCTTTGCCTGAGACCGTCATGCTACAACTGTCATTCAAAGTCGGTCGAGCGTGAAAGTGATATCACACTTGCTGATTTTTGGGGTGTTGCAAAGGTATGTCCGGAATTTTTTGACGATAAAGGAACATCTTTGGTTCTGATAAACACTTCAAAGGGAGGAGAAATATTTAATGAGATATCTTCTAAGATGACATATAAGGAAGTAGACATAGACGAGGCTTTAAAGTTTAATTCAGCGGCATATCAGTCAGCAACTGCACCTGAAAGCAGAGAGAGGTTTATGCAGCTTGTCAACGAAATGCCTTTTGATAAGGCTGTTAAAGCCTGCTTAAAAAAGACTTTTAAGCGCAAGGTGTTGGGTCTCGCAAAAAGGTTGCTTGCCAGGGTGATAAAAAGATAGTCCTGATTGAAACACTAAGGCGGAGGAAATGTTTTAATGATACCTAAAATAATTCATTACTGTTGGTTTGGCGGAAAGCCGTTGACTCCGCTTGCGAAAAGATGTATCGAAAGCTGGAAAAAGTTTTGTCCTGATTATGAGATTATCCGCTGGGATGAGTCTAATTATGATGTTACAAAAAACATTTATATGAAAGAGGCTTATGACGCACAGAAATGGGGATTTGTTCCTGATTATGCGCGTCTTGATATTGTATACCATTATGGCGGTATATATATGGATACGGATGTTGAATTAGTAAAGCCTCTTGATGATTTGTTGACTCATAGAGCCTTTATGGGCGTTGAAAAACCCGGAATAGTTGCATTAGGTCTTGGCTTTGGAGCAGATAAGGGTAACTCTGTTATTTTTGATTTGCTTAATGGATATGAAAACAGAAGATTTATCGTTGATGGCAAATTGGATTTAACCGCTGCTCCCAAATATCAAAAGTCTTTTTTTGAAAAGTACGGAATAGTTGAGAACAAACTTTACGAAATTAAAGAAGGTTGTTTTGTTTATCCTGCAGAGTATTTCTGCCCCGTTGATATGGAAACCGGCAGGCTTCATATAACAGAAAATACTTATTCTATACATAGATATGCTGCAAGCTGGGAAAGTAAAGGCAGTATTATCAGAGGAAAGATATACCGGTTTATCAACAGGCATTTTGGGAAAAAAGCTGCCGAGCGAGCTAAAAAGATTAAGAAAAAAGTGTGTTCGTTGTTTAAGTAAGGAGCGCACAAAGATTTTATAAGGACGATTGTATGAAAACAAAGTATAAGACTCTCATAAGTGATACAGTTACTTTTGGGATAGGCAGTTTAGGTTCTAAACTTGTCCTTTTTTTACTGTTGCCTTTATATACTAATTTCTTAACTGAAAAGGAATATGGAATTGCTGACTTGGTATTTTCATTGGCACAGTTTCTTGTGCCAATTCTTTCTTTGGTGGTGTATAACGCAGTATTGCGCTTTGCTGTTTCCAAGGATTGTAAGGCACAGGATGTTTTGCTGGTTGGTCTGGTTGTTGTTTTAATTGGTGGTTTTGTATCAGTTTTGATAACACCGATAATTGGGTTGTATGGCGCAATAAGTGAATGGAAATGGTATTTGTGCGGATATGTTTTATTTAATATGCTGATGGTCGTTGAAGGAAATTATTTAAAGGCGATAAGTAAAAACAAATTATTTGCCTTTATAAATATAATGCAAACCCTTCTGATTGCAATATTAAACATTGTTTTTCTGGTTGTCTTTGATATGGGCGTTAAAGGATATCTGGTTGCTTCCATTGCGACATATGCTTTAACATCTGTATTTGCTTTTTTTGCGGGGAACATATACAAAGATTTGCAATTTGCTAAATTCAATCCCTCGTTAGCCAAAAAGATGTTGATTTTTTCCCTTCCTCTTATAATTAACGATATATCGTGGTGGGTAATCCATTCTGCAAATAGAGTAATGATTGAGGTAATGGTTGGAGCAGCTGCCCTGGGCGTATATACGGTAGCAAGCAAGATTCCTGCATTGATTAATATGTGTACAGCTTTTTTTTCGCAGGCGTGGAATTTGTCAACCATACGTGATGTAGAAACAGATAATGACACAAAGTTTTATTCAAATATATTTTATATTTATTCGGTTCTGTTGTTTGGCGTTTGTATATTAATAAATTTAATAATAAAGCCATTTATGAGTATATATATTGGCGATAATTTTTTTGAATCATGGAGATATGTTCCGCTTTTGTTGGTAAGTGCCAGTTTTATGGCAATTACATCATATTTTGGTGCTTTTTATGTTGCGTTGAAGAAAAGTGTAAACAATATGCTTACAACATTAATACCGGCAGTCGTTAATATTTTGCTGAATATAGCCCTGATAAAGACTTTCGGCGTATGGGGTGCTGTTATCACGACAACCATTGTTTATTTTGTGGTTTCTGCCATAAAAATGGTTGATATTGTTCGGCGCGTAAATATTAAAATTAACTACGCACACTATTTTACAAACATTCTGATTGTTGTCATTCAATCGATTGCGGTTACACTTGAATGGCACTTTTCGATGACGTTAATAATGGTCTGTGTATATGGAATTATAAACTTCCCTGGTTTAATAAGAAGTCTGAAAAAGCATAAAGCTTGAGAGGTATATTAGGTTATGATGAAAGAAGTTGAAAAAAAATCAATAAATATTATTAAAGAATATCTTTTAAAGAAAGAATTCTCACAGGAAATAGATGCCGAACAGCTTGCTGCGGTTTATGAGTTGTTAAAGCGACACGACATAGCACATCTTGTCGGAGTTGTTCTTTTAAAAAATCCTGAAAACCGTGAAAAGTACAAAGAACTGGCAAAGGCTCAGTTTATGGCTGTAATGAGATATGAAAAAGGTAAGTATGCCAAAGAGCAAATCTATAATTTATTTGAAGAAAACGCTATTCCCTTTATGCCTTTAAAGGGAGCGGTGATTTGTGATTATTATCCCGAGCCATGGCACCGGACAAGTTGTGATATTGACATACTTGTGTCGGAAGAAAATCTTGAAAAAGCAACAAAAATACTTGTTGAAAAGTTGAGCTTTGAATATAGGGGGAAAAGTGAACATGATATTTCGTTTTATTCTCCCAATGGGGTTCATCTAGAGCTTCACTATAATTTTCACGAGGAAAATATTTCTGTTGAGGATGGATGGAAGTCTGCATCTCCCGTTGAAGGGAAGAAATACCATTATGCGCTGACGCCCGAAGCATTTATCCTGCATCAAATAGCACACACGGCAAAACATTTTAAATATGGCGGTTGCGGAATAAGATTTTTTATTGATTTGTGGATACTGTTGCACAATATGCCATATGATAAGGTGAAGCTTAATAATCTGATTGAAGAAAAAGGGCTGAAGCCATTTTTTGAGAACGCAGTGCATCTTACAGAGGTGTGGTTTAATGATGGCCGTCCGGACGAGATGACAGAAAAGATGGCTGACTATATTCTGCAATCAGGAATATACGGCAATGATGAAAACAGAATTGCCATAGATAATGTAAAAATAAAAAGCAATTTCAAGTATGCATTATCCAGAGTATTTCAAGGCTATGACGAGCTAAAGACCAGATATCCGATTCTTAAAAAGCATCGTTGGCTTATGCCCTTTTGTCAGGTGGGCAGATGGTTTGCGTTGCTGAGGTCAGGTAAAGTTAAGAATGCAAAAAGTGTTGGCGATAGAAGAGAAACGGAAGTCAAAAATTTGCTGACTGAATTGAATTTATTGTAAAAGAAACCGCCGGGGATTTCCTCGGCGGTTTCTTTTATATAATAGGAAATTGCGTATTTCCTATTATATAAAAAAACTAGATTTGATTGCCTGTGCGAAATTTTCGGCTGCGCCGAAATGCACATAGGCAAACAAAGCGTTATTGCTGCGACCGCCGCCTGCGGCGAGTGGCGTAGCCGCTTTGTTCTGCCTTTTTGTTGTATCTTAATTTAGTTTATCATCTAGTTCACAGAAGCGTCTGTAACATTCTGTGTAATCAGCGCCTGATGGCTCATAAACCTTTTTGGGGGATACTGCCATATCACAGGCTTTTTCAACACTTTCAAAAATTCCTGTTGCTGTACCCGCGAGAATTGCGGAGCCAAGACAGGCGGTTTCGTCATTTTTAAGGGTTACAATTCTTTTGCCTGTCATATCGGCTTTAATCTGATTCCACAAGGAACTTGATGCGCCACCGCCCATAGTGCGGATTTCGTTGCAGTCCAGACCAAGGTAGTCAAGATTTTGTTTCAGCATACAGGCAACTGCTTCCAGGATACTGCGTACTGCGTGCCCTCTGCCGTGCTCCATTGTCAGACCGTAGAATGTGCCACGTGCATCGGGGTTGTATTTTGGCATTGTCGATCCACAGAGATAAGGCAGAAATGTAAGTCCGTTGGAGCCGGGGTCTGCTTTTTCGGCAAGCTCGTCAAGCTCGCGAAAACTGAAATTTTCGCAGAAATTATTTTTGAACCATTTAAGAGCAATTCCTGCAGTGGGTGTCCAGGACAGCAGACAGTATTTCCCATCAAAATTTACGTGACAGGGAATGATTGAATCGGGCTTGAAAGCGGGAATGTTCTCTGAAGGAACAAAAACCACCATTGTAGTGCCTGTCATTTCGCTGACGATACCGGATTTTACAATTCCTGCACCGATTGCGCCTGCAATTTGGTCGATTGCACCAGTTACCACTGTAATGCCGTTATACTCGCCAACGATTTCGCCACTGGGGAGAATCTCGGGGAATACGGATTCATCTATACCGATGAAGTCAAGCATATCCTTCCACCAGATGTGATTACGGATGTCATAATAGATGGTTGAAGATTGCAAGGTTTTTTCTGTAACAAAACGACCGGTAAGGCGGTACAGCAAATAGTCTTCAAGAAGGAATACCTTTTTAATTTTAGCAAAACAGTCAGGCTCGTTGTTGTGCAACCACAACAGCTTGCTTGCAGGCCAGGTAGCTGTGATTTCAGGCTGACCCGTTACTTCATAGACGGTTTTGTTTCCGAAGTGTTCTTTGATGGCATCTGCCTCGGTTGTTGCACGGTTGTCAAGCCAGACGATTGCTTTGCGAAGGGGTGTTCCGCCCTCGTCGGCAACAATTATTGTCTCGCACTGAGTGTCTATACTCATAGCGGAGATTTCATATTCTGACGAAAGCTCCGAAAGGGCTTCCGAAAAAAGTGTCCAATAGTTCTCAGCAGGAAATTCAACATAATCGTCCTTCACTTCAAGGGTATAGTCCTTGGTGACGGATTTCATACATTCTGCGTTTTCGTTAAAAACTGCGGCTTTCAGTGAGGTTGTTCCTATGTCTACGCCGAGTAAATATTTCATAATATTTTGGTCCTTCCTGTTATTCTTTTACAATTATTATCTTTTTAAAACTCTTTTTAAGAGCATTTAAATCGTCGGGTGAAGCTGATGCATCATCAGTTATCAGGCTGTCTGCACAGGTCGCTTCGGCAATGTTGACAAAAGCGGTTCTTCCAATTTTGGACGAGTCAGCAACAATGATTTTAGAGGCAGACTGTGCAAGCATAAGCCGTGCAAGCTCTGATTCGCGATCATAATAGGTAGTAAGTCCCGAATGTGCGGAAATACCGTCAACCGACAGAAAAAGTTTATCGGCGTGGTAGTTTTTTAGTTGATTCACCGCATCGTCACCATATACAAATTGATATTTAGGATTTAAAAATCCGCCAAGAAGAACTACGTTAAAGTTTGGATTGCCGCTTGCCTCCAGGGCAATGGTAACAGAGTTTGTCACAATATTCAGGTGAAGATGTGCAGGAATTGCACGAAAAACCGTCAGGGTGGTTGTTCCTGAATTAAACATAACGGTATCGTGATCTTTTATCATTTCAACCGCACGCTTTGCAATAAGCTGTTTTGCTTTAAGATTGGTGCCAAGTCGCTGTTGGAGGTCCATATCGCAGTAGGATTTATATGAGTTAATTGCCCCGCCGTGAACACGGAAAAGCAGTCCCTTATCCTCCAGGTCGGCAAGGTCTGAACGTATTGTGATATTTGAAATTCCAAATTCACGGCTCAGGTCGTTTACCTTAACTTGTCCTTGTTCGTTAAGGATTTCAAGAATTTTTTCTCTTCTTTCATTTATATCCATAATAACTTTCTTTCCGGGTTAAATAAAATTATACATAAAATACCCTATCTTATATTTTATTTCTATTTGAGTAATTTGTCAATATCAAAATTCAGAAGTGTACGAAAATTTTTGCACGGCAAAATTTAATCGATGTTCAATTTATTTTTTCTGTGAATTTAATGTAAAGATATCAAAAAAAACGTGACAAAAAGGTGTGATTATTGTATAATTAATAGGAAAATATTACACACAAGATGGAAAAGAATTATGAAACTTTATTTTGCGCCTCTTGAGGGCATAACCACATATACATACAGAAATACGCATACAGAGTTTTTTGGCGGATGCGATGCATACTTTGCGCCCTTTATCACGCCAAGCGATAATGAACGGCTGAGTATAAAAAGCCTCAGGGATATAGTCCCGGAAAAGAATAAAGATGTCAGACTGATTCCACAGGTGTTGACAAACCAAAGTCAATCATTTATGAAATTTGAGGATATGGTTAGGGACCTTGGATATAAGGATATAAATATAAACCTAGGCTGTCCTTCGGGTACGGTAGTAAAAAAGAACCGTGGCTCAGGTTTTTTGCGTGATCCTGAAAACCTTGATTGTTTTTTATCGCAGGTGTATGAAAAAAGCGAGCTAAGAGTTTCGGTAAAAACAAGGTCAGGATTTTCAAGCGGAGGGGAACTTGAAAAATTGATGGAAATATATAATAAATATCCTATGGAAGAGCTGATTATTCATCCCCGCACAAGGGAGGAATACTATAAAGGTGAGCCGGATATGCTGGCATTTGGTTCGGCTTTTAAGGCAAGTAGAAACTCGGTTTGTTATAACGGAAATATCTTTTCGGTGCAGGATTACAAAGAAATTACCGAAAAATATCCGGGGCTTGCGGGCGTAATGATTGGCAGAGGTGCGATTGCAAATCCTGCCATATTCAGGGAAATAAAAGGTGGCAGAAAAACAGAAACTGCAGAGCTTGCAGAATTTACGAATGTTCTGGCAGAAAGATACCTCAAGGTGCTTGGGTCGGAGGTATATACCCTGCACAAGCTGAAGGAGATTTGGCTGTACACTATGTGGATGTATCCCACAGAGAAAAAGTTGCTTAAGACAATAAAAAAATCAAATAAACTTGGTGATTTGCTGGCGGCGGTCAAGGCTTTGCCAAAGCTGAGAGAAGAAGGTTAACAAAAGCTGAAGATATTTATTCTGCCAGCGTTATTTATAGGTTTGGAAGTGAAAATATGAAAAGAGTATTGAAATATTTAAAAGATTTTTACGGAAGAATGTTGTTGGGATTTGTGATAAAGTTTTTTGGAACCGTTTCCGAATTGATGTTGCCATTTATCCTGAGCCACATTCTGGCAGATGTTCTGGACAGCAACTTAAGTGAAATATTAATGTGGGGCACACTTATGGTTGTTTTTTCCGGTATAGCCTGCCTGTTTAATGTGATAGCAAACCGAATGGCGGCGTGGGTTTCGCGAGGCTTTGCCGAAAATTTGCGACGGGAGCTTTTTATAAAGACACTAAGGCTGTCAGCCAGACAAACGGATGAATTTACAATTCCTTCGCTGGAATCCCGAATAACATCCGATACGTACCACGTACATAATTTTATAAATATGATTCAACGAATGGGAGTGCGTGCGCCAATAATGCTTGCAGGCGGTATAGGCATAACCCTTTTTATGGATGCACACCTTGCTCTTGTAATGCTTGCAGTTCTTCCGTTTATATTTATAACCGTTTTTTTCATATCAAAAAAAGGCGTTCCGCTTTATACCGGGGTGCAAAAATCGGTTGACGGGATGACACGCATTGTCCGCGAGGATGCACAGGGAATAAGGGTTATAAAGGCTCTATCCAAAACTGATTACGAGCATCGCAGATTTGAAAACGCAAACAAAGCCTTGATTAAACAAGAAACTCGTGCCGGAGTTACAATGGGTTCGGTTAACCCGATTATGAACCTTTTGATGAATCTGGGCAGTGCGGCGGTTATTGCCATCAGCGCCAGTCGTGTAATGGGAGGGGTGTCACAGCCCGAAACGGTTATTGCATTTATGCAATATTTCACCCATATTTCAATGTCTATGATGGCAGTTACCCGTATGTTTATGATGTATACCAGATGTGCGGCATCAGCAAGGCGTATTGCCGAAGTTCTGGAAAGTGAACCTGATATGATGGTGGAAGAAAAGAGTAAATTTCCTGATAAGGAAACCGATGCACACATTCTGTTTGACAAAGTAAGCTTTTCGTACAAGGGCAAACGAAAAAACCTTAAAGATATAAGTTTTCAGCTTCCCAAGGGTGGCTCCTTGGGAATAATAGGCGCAACAGGGTCAGGCAAGTCAACGATTATTAAGCTGTTGCTCAGATTTTATGATGCAGATCAGGGAGCAATATACATAAACGGCAGGAACATCAAAACAATTCCAAAGAAAAGCTTTTATAAGATGTTTGGCTCGGCATTGCAGTTTGATTTCTTGTATGCCGATACCATAGAAGAAAACATAACCTTTGGCAGAGAACTCGGTCAGGAGGATATGGTTCAGGCGACGCGCATCGCTCAGGCAGACGGGTTTATTACTGACTTTGAAGATGGTTATAATCATATGCTTTCAGGGCACGGAGCAAATATTTCCGGTGGACAGAAACAGCGTATGCTTATTTCGCGTGCTCTGGCGGCAAAGCCTGAAATTCTTATTCTTGATGACAGCTCCTCTGCCCTTGATTACAAGACAGATGCTGCGCTGCGCAAAGCACTTAATGAAAATCTTAGCAACACAACGGTTATAACTGTGGCACAACGTGTAAGCTCGGTTAAGGATTGCGGGCTTATTATTGTTCTTGATGAGGGAGAAATCATTGGATGCGGCACACACAGTCAGCTTCTTGAGGATTGTGCCGAATATCGTGAAATAAGTGAATCGCAGATGGGGGGTGCTTTTGTTGAATAGAAGACCAGGTTTTGAACCTGACAGAAGGAAACCGGATTTTGAGCCCGGCAAAAAACGTGACAACAAAGGCATATTAATACGTCTGTGCGGGTATGTAATGAGGTATTGGTATTTGTTTATTCCTGCAATAATACTGACCTTGGTGTCAAATCAGCTGGCATTACTTGGCCCGATGTATTCCGGAAATGCAATTGATGCCATATCAGCAAAGGGCGGAGTTGATTTTGTCTCAGTAAAATATAATGTTATCAGAATGGTTTTTTGTTACATATTATCTGCTGTGCTGTCATACGGGTTGGCGGTTGTGATGATTAATGTCAGCCAAAGGATTGCATATACAATGCGCAAACAGTTGTTTGAAAAGCTGACACAGCTTCCTGTAGGCTATTTTGACACACACCCGACAGGAGATATAATAAGCAGAATTTCTTATGATATAGATACAATCAACAGTACCCTTTCCCACGATGTAGTGCAGGTTATGACAAGTATTTATACGGTGATTGGCTCGCTGGTGTTTATGTGGAACATATCAAAGCCGCTGATTGCGGTATTTGTGGTGACAGTTCCGGCGGCTCTTATTCTTACTCGGTATCATTCAAAAAAGGTAAGACCGCTGTTTAGCAAACGTTCCCGAAAGCTTGGCGAGCTTAACGGCTTTGCCGAGGAAATGCTTTCAGGATGCCGGACAATTCAGGCATATGAACGTGAGGAAAAGATTGGCGAAAGATTTAATCAACGCAACACCGAGGCGATGGATTGCTATTATGATGCCGACTATCACGGCTGTGTTCTTGGTCCTTATGTGGCGTTTATCAACAATCTGTCAATTTCGCTTATTATGATACTGGGCGGTGTCCTTTATATGTATTCCCAAAAAGGACTGGCGACCCAGGGCTCACTGTTTTTTATTACATTGGGCGGTGTGGCACAATTTGTCCAGTATTCACGAAAATTTGCAGGACCAATAAATGAGTTTGCCAATATTTTCAACGAATTTCAGTCAGCTATTTCGGCGGCAGAACGTGTATTCAGAGTTCTTGACGAGGAGCCTGAGCCTAAGGACGACAAAGAAGCCCTGATTCTGGAGAAGGCAGAGGGCAGAGTCGATTTCAAAGATGTAGTATTTGGGTATACACCTCAAAAAGAAATTCTTCACGGGATATCTCTTGTTGCACAGCCGGGAAAGACCATTGCAATAGTTGGGCCTACCGGTGCAGGAAAGACAACGATTATAAGCCTTTTAATGAGGTTTTATGATGTAACCGACGGAACCATAACGGTTGACGAAAACGATATACGAAAAATAACACGCAGCTCTCTTCGTCGAGCATATACGATGGTACTGCAGGATACATGGCTGTTTTGCGGAACAATTTTTGAGAATATAGCCTATGGCAGAGAAGGAGCTACCTTAGAAGAGGTAAAAGCCGCGGCAAAAGCTGCAAGAATAGATAGTTTTATCGAGAGCCTTCCTGACGGATATGATACGGTGCTTACCGATGACGGAATAAATATTTCTAAAGGACAGCGACAGCTTATTACGATTGCAAGAGCAATGGTTGCTGATTCTGAAATGCTGATTCTGGATGAGGCAACATCTAATGTTGACTCCCGCACCGAGATAAAAATTCAGGATGCAATGGCAGAACTAATGAAGAATAAAACCTGTTTTGTTATTGCTCACCGTCTTTCCACCATCCAGAATGCAGATTTAATTCTTGTTCTTCAGGATGGAAAAATTACAGAATCCGGAAATCATCAGCAGCTTTTGGAACAAGGCGGATTTTATAGTACCCTTTATAATTCGCAGTTTAATTAAAAAATCGGGGCCGTCTTTTTAAAAGACAGCTCCGATTTTGTTACATAATTCCCGTAATGAAAATTTCAAGACCAATAAAAATCAAGATTACACCGCCAAGAATTCCGGCCTTCCCTGCCAAACGCGTTCCGGCTTTTCTGCCGACCATCAATCCTGACAGACAAATTACAAAGGTAACCAAAGCAATTATAAAGGCAGCCAGCAATGCCGACGGCAGGTTATAGTCTGCGATGGTAAAGCCAACCGACAGGGCATCAATTGATGTAGCAACACCTTGTATCAAAAGGGCAACCAAGCCAACTCCCGGTTTTTCACAGGCGTCTTCGGCGTTGTCGTGGATGCCTTCGATAAGCATTTTTCCTCCTATAAAGCACAGCAGGACAAGAGCAATCCACGGTATCAGATTTTCAAAAAAAGTAAAATACTGAACAATGGTATGTATGCAAAACCACCCTATCATAGGCATCAATGCCTGAAAGGCGGCAAATACACCGGCTATAGCACACATTTTTTTCTTTTTCATACATGGCTCATTCAGCCCGTTTGCAAGCGATACAGAAAACGCATCCATAGCAAGACCTATTCCAAGCAGAATATTTGTAAAAAAGAAGTTTATTCCCAACGTCATTTTTATAATCCCCTATCTTTATTGCCCACGGCGAGTTAAAGTGTATCATAAATTGTGTGGATTGTCAATGGCGAAGGGCGTGGTTGATGTTGCAATATTTGTATGGTTGTGATACAATGATTTCATCGAAGCGTATTCGGTACAAATTTTATACAAGGAGTGTTATTTATGCCATACATTGCGATTAAAGGCTATCCAAAGGACGAAGAAACAAAGAAAAAGGTTGTTGATGAAATCAACGAAATATTTATAAAACACTGGGGTTGCCCGCCGGAGGCTATCTCAATTTCCGTGGAGGAGTTTGCTCCCGAGATTTGGGAAGAAAAGGTCGTAAAGCCAGAAATAAATACAAAAACCGATAAAATGATGATACTATCGGGCGAAAAGAAATACTAAGGCAAAGCGGTCATGGCATAAGCTGTGACCATTTTGTTTTAACTCTATTTAGAAAAAAATCTAAATAACTATTGACAAAAAGAAATAACTATGCTATAAAGTATTTAGAAATATTTCTAAATACCCAAATAAGGAGAGGAAAAGATGGGGATAAATGAAACGTTAAAAGCAATTTCTGACCCTGTAAGACGGGATATTCTGCAAATGCTCAAGGATGGAAGAAAGTCGGCGGGAGAAATCGCAAAGCAATTCAATCTGACAGGTGCAACGGTTTCGTATCATCTTGCAAAGCTGAAATCAGCAGATTTGATTGCGGAGGAAAAATATAAAAATTTTATTTATTACGAGCTTAACACATCGGTTTTTGAAGAGGTTTTAACGTGGATTTATGCATTAGGAGGCGATAAATAATGAAATTTATAAAATGGAAAATACTTTTTATAACTTGTTTGGTATGTTTGATACCTGTAATTCTAGGTATTGCATTATGGAGCAAGTTGCCCGATACAATGGCAATTCATTTTGATATTAATAACAATCCTGATAATTTTGCCTCAAAGGGCTTTGTGGTGTTTGGTCTTCCGCTTTTAATGATAATCCTACAATGCTTTTGTTGCTTTGTTAATGATATAAATGCACATAAACACGGAGAACGGCGAAAGTTCGAGCTGGCAACAAAATGGATTATTCCAATTATGGCATTGGTGTTACAGGTGCTGACGCTGGGTTATGGTTTGGGTTGGAGATTTGATGTAAGAGCGGCGGCGGCAATAATTGTGGGAATAATTCTGCTTGTGGTTGGCAATTATCTGCCCAAATTTGATTACATTAAAAACTATGACGTGGATGTACAAAAAGCAAGAAAAATAAATCGGTTTCTCGGCTTTGAAACAGTAATAATGGGAATATTGTTTATAATCAGCGTATTTTTCCCACCGGTGGTTACACTTGGCTGCATTATTCTTCTGATACCCTATGCTGTTATAGGAATTGTTTACGGAATTAAGGTTGGAAAAAAATAAAAAAGCTTGAAAATTACCATAAAAAAATATATAATAAGACTAAAATATGATATAGCTATCAGGAGGATTTATGAAAACAGAAAAGAATATTTTAATAGCGTTTATTTTAAATCTGGCATTTTCGGTTTTTGAATTTTTTGGGGGAATTTTTACCGGCAGCGTTGCAATTATGTCGGATGCCCTGCACGATATAGGCGATGCAGCAAGCATAGGTGTTTCGTATTTTCTTGAGAAAAAGAGCAAAAAACAGCCCGATGCGGAGTTTACATACGGATATTTGCGGTATTCGGTTGTAGGCGGTGTTTTTACAACACTTATTTTGCTTTTGGGTTCAGCAGCAGTTATTATTAATGCTGTCGGCAGAATTATCAGTCCGGTTGAAATTAATTACAACGGAATGATAGTTTTTGCAGTAATCGGTGTTGTTGTGAACTTTTGTGCCGCTATTGTTACCAAAGATGGGGACTCCTTAAATCAAAAGGCTGTAAATCTGCATATGCTGGAGGATGTTCTTGGTTGGATTGTTGTTCTGGTTGGTGCGGTTGTAATGAGGTTTACCGATTTTGTTATTATCGACCCGATACTTTCGATATGCGTTGCGGTATTTATATTGATAAATGCGACAAAAAATCTTAAAGAGGTGCTGGATTTATTTCTGGAAAAAATTCCTCAGGGTGTCAGTGTTGAAGAAATAAAGGAGCACATTCTGGAAATTGACGGAGTAATTGATGTTCACCATATTCATATTTGGAGTATGGACGGTCATCATAATTATGCAACAATGCATATTGTCACAAACGAGGCTGCACAGGGCATTAAAGAAGCTGTTCGCAACGAATTGCGCGAACACGGCATAAGCCATGCAACTTTAGAGCTTGAGGCAGAAGGAGAGAACTGTGGTGAGGAATGTTGCCATATAGATACAAGGTCGGCTTGCGGGCATCACCACCACCATCACCATCATCACCATCATTAAAGGCAAAGGACACGGCGAAAAACCGTGTCCTTTCGTTTTTAAAAACTGTCGTAAAATACAACCTCATCAAGAGGTCTTACTTTTGAATGCATTTCAATTGGTGCAGCGTCTTTGTGTGGATAACCCATAACCAACAAGGCGTGGGGAATAATGTTTTCGGGAATGTTAAATTCTGACCGCATTGAAGATGGATCAAAGTGCATTACCCAGCAGCTTCCGACACCCAGATTTGCAGCCTCAAGCATCATATGTGTAGTTACAATACTCGCATCAACGGGGGCTGACTGTGCGCCGTCATAGGGCCGTGTCCAGGTTTCTTCGCTGTTATAGCAGATAAGCACAGCACAGGGTGCGTCAAAGTGACACTTAGTGCATTTCTTTAATTTTAAAATTGTTTCATCATTGTTCAAAACTAGAATTCTTTGAGGTTGATAGTTACAACCCGTGGGTGCAATATGCCCTGCGTTTATGATTTTATCGATTATTTCTTGTTCCAGATGCTTGTTTTCAAACTTTCTCACCGAGTATCTTTCGGTTATTACTTTTTCAAAATCCATAATGTTCAACTCCTTATAATGTGATTATATTACAAATTAAGCTATATATCAAGAAAAAGTTGAAAAGCCCGAGAGTATGTGATAGAATAGATTTAACTTAAGTTAAATCTATTCAGCTAAATTCGCCTACGGCGAGCTAAATGTTCTTTCAGCATGCTAAATTACTTCGCAGCTAAATTGACTTATCGTCAGCTAAACGGCGAGTTTAATTTAGTTAAAACCGATTTTATAGTGAACTTGCTGTAGTTTGCCCTGACTGAAAAGCTTGTCGCAAGAGATTAAAGGAGCTACGATTAAAATGAAAAAGTGCAGAATAACAGTTATGAAAACTGCAAGGTACAACGACCTGATTGAAAAATACGAAAACCCCATACAGCACGCCTGTGATTTAAAAGAAGGTCAGGTATTTATCGCAAATGGCTGGCAAAAGCCGGAAGGACTTTGCGACAGTGCGTGGGAAAGTATGTCGTCGTTTGTTATGGCGTTATCAAGCGGGGCAGAAAATCTTTATGACGGGTGGATGAAAAATAAAAAGGCGGCTATGATTTCGTGCAATGATGGGTTCAGGCCGGTAAGCTTTTATATAGAGGCACTTTCAGAGGATGCGGAATGAGGTGAAAAGAAGTGGTTAAAGATTTAATGCACGACCCGATATTTTTAGGTCAGCAGTCAGAGGAAGCAACTTTGGCAGATATTCAGACTACTAAAGACTTGTTGGATACTCTTATTGCTCATCAGGATGAATGTGTGGGTATGGCTGCAAATATGATTGGTGTCAAAAAGCGTATTATCTGTTTTGCCGCCGAGGGAACATATATGACTATGTTTAACCCCGAAATTATAAAGTTCTCGGATGCATATGATACCGAGGAGAGCTGCCTGTCACTTCTTGGAGGACCAAGAAAAACCAAAAGATACAAGAAAATAAAAGTGCAGTATCAGACCGCAGATTTCAAAATTCGCATAAAAACCTTCGAGGGGTGGACGGCACAGATTATTCAGCACGAAATCGACCATTGCAATGGGGTTTTGATATAGTCGGAATGCATATATTCCTATGCCTTGAATAAATTTATATTGCATTAAGTTTATTCGGGAGGGTATATATGAAAAAATCCATAACTAAATGGCAGCTTGCAGGATTTGTATTTACGGGGATTGCCGGAGTGCTGCTGCATTTTCTCTTTGATTGGAGCGGCGGCAGTATTATTGTTGCACCCTTTTCTGCAGTCAATGAATCCGTCTGGGAACATATGAAACTGCTGTTCTTTCCTATGTTTATCTTTGCTCTTGTTGAGGGCAGATACGTTAGTAATAGTTTCTGGTGTATTAAGTTGACCGGTATAGTTTCAGGCGTGGTGCTCATCCCCATGCTTTATTATTTCATCAACGGAGCTTTTGGCGAAACGCCTGATTGGGTAAATATTTCTATATTTTTTATAACGGCAGCGACAAGCTATTTTCTTGAAACCTGGCTTTTCGGAAATGCCTGTATAAGTTGCAAATCTTCCAAAGTAGCCCTCTTGGTTTTGTGTGCAATGGCGTCGATGTTTGTGGCATTTACATTTGCCCCGCTGCAGATTCCGTTGTTTGAGGACCCTGTTACAGGGGGATATGGAATATCACGGTTTTATTAATAACTCCACGTACAACATTTTTCGATAAATCGAGTGTTGCTTAAATGACTTATAAATGAAAAAGGGTGTTTTATTAAATGAATGACAAAAAAGAGTTTTTAGCGACAGAGCCTATCGGTAAGCTTTTGTTCAGACTGTCGATTCCGACGGTTGTGGCACAGCTTATCAATATGCTTTACAATATAGTTGACCGCATATACATAGGTCATATGCCGGGTGACGGAAGCATGGCACTCACGGGCGTTGGTGTTTGTATGCCCCTCATTATGCTTGTTGCAGCGTTTGCGGCATTGGTCAGCTCAGGCGGTGCACCGAGAGCGTCTATCTTTATGGGCGAAAAGGATAATGTGTCTGCTGAAAAGACGCTTGGCAACTGCTTTAGTCTGCAGATTGTTGTGTCGGTTATCCTGACAGCAGTTCTGCTTATATGGAACAAGGACTTGCTCCTTGCCTTTGGCGCAAGCGAAAATACAATCGGCTATGCAACCGATTATATGAGCATTTACGCCATCGGAACGCTTTTTGTGCAGATGACCTTGGGTATGAATACTTTTATCACAGCACAGGGTTTTACCACCACATCAATGGTTTCGGTAATTATCGGTGCGGTGTGCAACATTGTGCTTGACCCCATATTCATTTTTGGATTCGGTATGGGCGTAAAAGGTGCGGCACTTGCGACTATCATTTCGCAGATGCTTTCCTGCGCATGGATTATCTCTTTCCTCTGCGGCAAAAAGACACAGCTTAAAATAAAGAAAGAAAACTTAAAGCTTCGGGCAGATATTATTCTGCCTTGCATCGCACTCGGAACAGCTGCATTTGTTATGCAGTCAAGCGAGAGTGTTATTTCCGTTTGCTTTAATTCTTCGCTTCTTAAATACGGCGGAGATATTGCAGTCGGTGCCATGACCATTATGACAAGTGTAATGCAGTTTGCAATGTTACCTCTGCAGGGAATTGCACAAGGTGCTCAACCGATTACAAGCTACAACTTCGGTGCTAAAAGAGCAGACAGAGTAAAGAAAACATTTCGTTTGCTACTGATTACTTGCCTCACATATTCCATAGCACTTTGGACGGCGGTTATGATAGCACCTCAAGTTTTTGTTAAGATATTTACATCAGATAGCACCCTTGCACAGTTTGCGGCCCCTATGCTGAGAATTTATCTTGGCGGACTTGGTCTCTTTGGCATACAGATTGCCTGCCAGATGACCTTTACATCACTTGGCAAAGCGGCAAACTCCATTGTGGTTGCGGTTGTGCGCAAATTCGTATTGCTCCTTCCGCTTATTTACATTATGCCAAGCTTTTTGGCAGACAAAACGCAGGCGGTTTATATGGCGGAACCCGTAGCAGACATTATTGCTGTTACATTTACGGCAATACTTTTTACATTCCAGTTTAAGAAGGCATTAAAAGAAATTAAATAAAAAAGGAGAAAAAACACTATGAAAATTGCAGTAACTTATGAAAATGGAGAAATCTTTGGACACTTTGGACACACAAAACAGTTTAAGGTATATGAAACCGAAAACGGTAAAATATTTTCGTCAAAAGTAGTAGATACAAACGGTAGCGGACATGGAGCTCTTGCCGGCATGCTCTCTGCACTCAATATTGATGTGCTTATTTGCGGTGGCATTGGCGGAGGGGCACAGATGGCGCTCGCTCAGGCAGGAATTAAGTTGTTTGGCGGAGTTCAGGGAAATGCAGACAAAGCAGTGGAGGCCTACCTTAACGATACCCTTGCATACGATCCTGAAGCAAAATGCGACCACCACGACCACGAGCACGGTGAAGGTCACACCTGCGGTGAACACGGTTGTGGCGGAAACTGTCACGGACATAACTAATCATTTTGAGTAATTGGAGACATAAAAATGCCAAATTATAATATTACATTCAGCCCTACGGGTGGAACAAAGAAAGTTGCCGACATATTGGCAAAGGAAATGTTCAATAGTTGGACAGATGTCGATTTGTGCACCCCGGAGGCAGATATTAACTATCCTGTGCTGACAAATGATGCTGTTTGCATTATAGCGGTTCCTTCCTTTGGCGGAAGAGTGCCGGAGCTCAACACAGAAAGAATAAGAAAATTTTCAGGAAATGGTGCAAAAGCGATTCTTGTTTGTGTTTACGGCAACAGAGAATATGAGGACACCTTAACAGAACTTCAGGATGAGACTGAAAAAGCAGGTTTTTGCGTTGCTGCAGCAGTAAGTGCAATTGCAGAACATTCCATAGCCAGACAGTTTGCCGAGGGCAGACCGGATAGCGATGATGAAAAAGTGCTGAAAGGCTTTGCAAAGCAGATTAAAGAAAAACTTGATAAAAAAGATTATGAAATGCATACTGCTATTTCGGGAAGGCATAATACATATAAAGAACGCGGGAAATCAGGGCCTATGCCCCAGACGAGTGATGCGTGTGTGGCTTGCGGTATCTGTGCAAAAGGTTGTCCTGTAAGTGCTATTGATTTTGACAACCCCAAAATCACCGATAGCGACAAGTGCATTTCCTGTATGAAATGTATTTCAGTGTGCCATGTAAAAGCCAAATGCCTTGATAAAAATGTATTAAATGCAATTTCGGAAAGACTTGGCAAGGTATGCAGTGAAAGAAAAAAGAATGAGCTATTTATATAAATCGGAGGAATAAAAGTGTTACACGATTTTACTTATTATAACCCTACAAAAATATATTTCGGAAAGGATGCTATGGACAACCTTCCGTCAGAACTGAATAATTATGGAAAAAATATTCTTATCCTTTACGGAAAGAATTCAATCAAGAAAATCGGTCTTTATGATGAAGTTGTAAAGATATTAAAGGAATGTGGAAAGAATGTTGTTGAGCTTGCAGGAATTAAACCTAACCCCGCATATAGTCAGGTGCTTGAGGGTGCAAGACTTGTTCGTGAAAATAAGATTGATTTAATTTTGGCAGTTGGCGGTGGTTCGGTTATCGACTGCGCAAAGGCAATATCTGTTTCCGCTTATGCAAAAGGCGATCCGTGGCAGAGATATTGGATTGATTTTGAAGAAGTTGATAATGAAATTGTTCCTGTCGGCACAATTCTTACAATGACGGGCACAGCATCCGAAATGAATGGTGGCTCGGTTATCACCAACGAAGAAGTAACTATTAAAACAGGCAGAGTATATGGACCTGAGGTGTATCCTAAATTCTCAATTTTAAATCCTGAGTTTACTTATTCTGTACCGCAGAAACAAATGGTAAGCGGTGTGTTTGATGTTATGTCGCATCTTATGGAACAGTATTTTTCAGGCGATGACGATAACACTACTGACTATGTGATTGAGGCGGTAATGAAATCACTTATCAATAGTAGCAGAATCGCTGTGAAGAATCCCGAAGATTACGAGGCGCGCAGTAATATTATGTGGTGTGCAACACTTGGACTTAATACTGTAACAGGCCTTTCAAAAACTCAGGACTGGGAAGTGCATAATATTGAGCATCAGCTCGGTGCATACACCGACTGCCCTCATGGTCTTGGACTTGCGGTGATTTCAATGCCGTATTACAGATACATCTATAAAGACGGAATTGATAAATTTGTCCGTTTTGCCGAGAATGTGTGGAATGTAAATACAGATGGCAAAACCAAAGACGAAATTGCACTTGAAGGCATTGCCTCGCTTGAAAACTTTGAAAAAGAACTCGGTATTCCGCTATCGCTTCGTGAACTTGGCGCAACCGAAGATATGCTACCCAAAATTGCTGAAACTTCATATGAGGGTGGCGGATATAAGTATATGGCACACGCAGATATTTTGAATGTGCTGAAAGAATGTTTTTAAAATTTAAAGGTGAGGCTATGAACACATTTGAAAAGATATATGAGGTTGTGAAAAGCATCCCCGAAGGCAGAGTTGCAACCTATGGACAAGTGGCATTGCTTGCAGGAAATCCCCACTGGGCAAGAGTTGTGGGATATGCTCTGCATGTAAATCCTGAACCATTAGTAATTCCTTGTCACAGAGTGGTAAATCGTGAAGGCAGAGTTGCACCGGGTTTTGCGTTTGGTGGCGAAGGAGTTCAAAGACAACTGCTCGAATCAGAGGGAATTGTTTTTGAAGCAGATGGTAGGATAGACTTGGAAAAATATAGTATTTAATTCTAGTCAGGAGGGATAATATGAGAACAAGACAAGAAGTGATAGATTTTTGCCTGTCGCTTGATGACACATACGAAGATTATCCCTTCCATGATTTTAATTGGACAGTTATGCGCCACAAGGGTAATCAAAAAATGTTTGCGGCAATCTGTGAACGTCTGGGGAATATCTGGGTTAATGTGAAATGCGCCCCCAATCTTACATATATGTGGCGAAGCACTTATGAATCGGTCGTTCCGGCGTACCATATGAACAAATGGCATTGGAATTCCATTATCCTTGACGGGAGTATCCCGACAGATGAAATCAAGAATATGATTGACGACAGTTTTGAGCTGACCAAACCCAAAAAGTGATGGAGAAAATATAAAATGAACACAAAGAAAACTGCAACAATATATGCGATTTTGGCAGCGGCATTATATGCAATCAATGTCCCGCTTTCTAAATTGCTTATGCAAAACGCAGAGCCGACAATGATGGCAGCATTTTTGTACCTTGGTGCTGGTAGCGGCTTGTTTTTGTATGGCTTAATTGGAAAATTTACAGGCAAAGAAGCCAAGAGAGAACCTCTTACCCGAAAGGAATTGCCTTATACTATTGCAATGGTAGTGCTTGATATTGCCGCGCCGATTCTTTTGATGCTTGGTATAAATGCCACAACTTCTGCAAATGTATCGCTACTAAATAACTTTGAGATTGTGGCGACTTCCATTATTGCGCTCGTGATATTCAAAGAGGTTATCTCTAAAAAGCTATGGTTTGCAATTGCTTTGCTGACAGTTGCAAGTGCTATCTTAAGCTTTGAGGGTACAGGTTCATTTGTATTTAATAGCGGCTCTTTGTTTGTGCTTGGTGCGTGCCTTTGCTGGGGCTTTGAAAACAACTGCACCAAAATGATAAGCAATAAAAGCTCTGTTGAAATTGTGGTTATTAAAGGCACATTTTCAGGGCTCGGAAGTCTTGTTGTTGCGTTTTTGCTTGGTGAACAAATTCCTGATGTTAAATGGCTATTGTGCATATTACTTCTTGGTTTTGTGGCATATGGACTTAGCATACATTTTTATATCATGGCACAAAAAGATTTGGGCGCTGCAAAAACAAGTGCTTATTATTCCATAGCACCGTTCTTAGGCGTTATGTTCAGTATGGTTCTTCTTCGCGAAAAACCTGAAATTCAGTTTTATATCGCACTTGTTATTATGCTTGTGAGCACATATTTTATGGTGAAAGATACGATTGAACTTCAGCATACTCACGAGCATGAGAATATCCATACCCATGAGCATAGTCATGGTGATACTGTGCATACTCACAGTCATTCTCATATACACTCGCACCTTCATGTGCACGACGGGGACAGCGAAAACCATAAGCACAAGCATACGCTTAATGAACATAATCACTCACATTCAAATCCAGAGGTGACACCATGAAGAAACTATTAGGCATCATATCAATTTTACTTTGCATACTGCTCTCAGGTTGCGGAGATGCTACAAGTATTGGAATTATAGGCGGTGCAGACGGACCGACATCAATTATAGTTGCCGAAAAAGGAGAAAAAGTAATGTACGAACAAATTACACCTGAAGAGGCGAAACAGATAATGGATTCAGGCGAAGAACATATCATTTTAGACACAAGAGAACAGGACGAATTTGACGAGGGGCACATCCCTGGCGCAATCCTGATTCCATATACAGAAATAGAAAATAAAGCAAAAGAAATGCTACCCGATAAGGACGCACAGATTCTTGTATATTGCCGTTCAGGCAGACGAAGTAAAATCGCAGCCGAAAGTCTTGCAAAACTTGGTTACACCAATGTAAAAGAATTCGGTGGTATTATCGATTGGCCTTATGAGATAGAAAAATAAACCTATAAAAACACCAACAGCCGATGCGAATTTTTCGCATCGGCTGTTTTCGTTAATAGATATTGACAAGCAAAAGATTATGAGTTATAATAAAACAAATGTTATGCAACGAATGTTGCATAACGACTTTGAAAGGATGATGGAAATGCCCCCAAAGCCAAAATATACTAAGGAAGAGGTTGTAAAGGTTGCTCTTGATATGGTAAGAGAGCAAGGTGTGGACTCCCTGACTGCAAGAGATTTAGGAGCAAAACTTGGTACTTCATCAAGACCTATATTTACTGCTTTTGAAAATATGGATGATTTGAAAAATGCCGTAACTGATGCAGGTGTTAAAATGTTTAAGGAGTATTCAAAGAATTTTACCGATTACACACCTGCGTTTAAGCAAATGGGTATGCAGATTATTTCCTTTGCTACCATCGAGCCAAAGCTGTTTGAATTTTTGTTTATGCACAAAAATCCCGAAGCTGTACAAGGTCTAAAGGTTGTAGAAGATGAGTGTGTGGATGTAATTTCTAAAGACTATGAGTTTGGTTATGAACAAGCAAGAATGCTTTTTGAGCAGGTCTGGATATTTACATTTGGACTTGCAACTTTGTCCGCAATGAAAGTATATGAATATACCGAAGAACAAATTTCGGATATGCTGACTCGTGAATTTGTCGGAGCCGTTATGATGATGAAATCAGACTTAAAGAAAATAAATACAAATAAACCAGAGAAAAACGGAGGTAAGGGATGATGAAAAACATAACAAGAATTATCATAGGTGCAATTTTAATTGCGTGTGGTGTCATCTATATTTTAGGTGCTTTTGATGTAATAGATATGAATATATCCTTTGACGGTTGGTGGGCACTGTTTATTATCGTACCGTCTATAAGCGGTCTTATAACAAGCAGAGATAAAATCTGGAATGCTTTTTGTTTGCTTCTTGGAATATATCTCCTTTTGGCTGCACAAGGCGTAATTGAATATGCAATCGGCTTTAAGCTCTCTGTACCGATCATCATTATTTTACTCGGGATTAAGCTGATTGTGAAATCAACATCTCACCAAAAAGGTATAGAGAATGCGGAAAAAGGACAAAAGGAGCGTATGGCAGCATTCAGTTCACAAACCATAGATTTTGCTGACGAAGAAATTACAGTAGCAAAAATCGGAACAGTTTTCGGTGGTGCAAAATGCAATCTTACGGATGCTAAAATAAAGGATGGAAGTCAGCTTGACCTTTTCTGTGCCTTTGGTGGTGCTGACATTATTGTTCCTGAAAATGTGAACGTAAAAGTCAATACTTTCTGTCTGTTTGGCGGAATAAGCGATAAAAGAACGATAAAATCTGTTGATAAAGATGGTATAACACTCACAATAAACGGCTTTTGCATATTCGGAGGCGCAGATATAAAATGAAATTAAAAAATCCGTTATTAGTTGTAACCGATATAGATAAATCGGTTGAGTTTTATAAAAATGTTTTAGGACTTCATAAAATTATGGATTTTGGTGCCAATGTAACACTTACAGGAGGTCTGTGTTTGCAATCAAAAGAAAGCTTTAAAGAATTTATTGATAATAAAAATATATTTTTTGGCAGTAACAGCTTTGAAGTATATTTTGAAGAAGATGATTTTGATAGTTTTGCCCAAAAGTTAGAGCTCCTAGACAGTCTTTTTAGATAGACGAAATAAGCGGAAGTTAAAGGAACTTAAAAAGCGATAAAAACCGCATAAAATCAAGGCTTTGAGGGGTTAAAATCCTTCGAAGCCTTTGCTTTTCTCGAAAATTTCGTATTGCCACTTTTTGATGCATTTTTTTCGTTTTCGCTAGAAAAGTGCTAGAAAAATGTTAGAAAAAATATGTGAAAGGATAAGGCAGTTTTGCAGAACAACTTTACCTTACAAACAAATAATAAATAAGGGTAAATTTGCTTGATTCTTTGACTTTTCCCTTAAAAAGTGGTAATATTTAAGGAAAAGAAAGGTTATTAAGGGCATTACAGATTAAAATAAAATCAGAAAGGTTTTGATGTTATGAACAGACCGCACATAATCTGTCACATGGTGACATCAATAGACGGAAAAGTTACAGGAGAATTTTTGTCCCGACCGGAATGTGAAAAGGCTACGGATATTTATTATGAGTTAAATCGTGAGTATAACAAAAACGGCGCAAATGGATTTATTTGCGGTCGTGTGAC